>JBJOEZ010000028.1:0-60155 GCA_046048995.1 Verrucomicrobiota bacterium
GCCGCCGGAGGCCTGGCCGGTCCACTGGCGGGAACCCGCCCAGACGGGCTCATTGGCAAGGGCCACCTTGTTGGCGGGGTTAATGTCGGTGCTCAGCCAGAGGGTGGCGCCGTCGTCCGCGGCGACATAGAACGTGTAGGGCCCCGTGACCGGCGGGCTGAGGAAGGCCATCAGGCGCGCGCCGTAATTGTCCAAGCCGCTGGTCGTGTACTCAAACTGGTTCACCGTCGTCACGACGGAGGGCGAGTTGGGGAAGGCGGCATTGTTAATCAGGTCGCTGGGCGAACCGCCGCTGATGCCATCGAAGCGGTGGACGAGGACGTTGCCGGCGGCGTAGGTGATGCCGACGGTGGAACCGGGGGCGATGGGGTTGGCCTGGTTGGAGGCGTCGCGCACGTTGCTGGCGCTGATGGTGGTGCAGTTGAAGGTGACGAGGGACGAGCAGGTGAAGCGGACAACCCGGTTGCCCGGCTGCAGGGTCGCCGTGAGCAGGGTGATGCCGCCGCTGGTGGTGTAGTTGGCGAGATCGACCGCATCCGCCGGGTTGACGGGCTCCGAGAACGTGAGGTCGAAGGAGGTGGAACTGCCCGGCACATTGATGGCGGTGAGGAGAGTCGGCGGGGTGGTGTCGGTCTCGACCGTGAGGATGGCGGCGGCGCTGTTGGTCTCGCTGAACTCATTGCGGACCACGCAACGGTATTGCGCCTGGTTATCGACCGGGCTGGTGGTGGCGAGGGTGAAGGAGCGGCTGGTGGCGCCGGGGACATCCGCGAAGGACGGGTCCCCGGAGGCCTTGCGCTGCCACTGATAGGTCCAGCCCGGCGTGCCATCGGCCCGCACGGTGAAGGTGGCCGGGTTCGGGGACTGCACGGTGGTGTTGGTGGGCTGCTGGAGGACGCGTGCCACGCCGATGTTGTAGTAGGTTTCGCCGTTCCAGAGGCGGGAGGGGGTGAAGAGCGAGGCCGCGATGGGCGTGGAGCCATTGACGATGGCCGGGCCACCGGGGAGGAGCACCGCGGCAGAGCCGTTATTGCCGCCGCCGCCCTCGGTGTAGACGTATTCCAGGTAATACTTGCGGCCGCCAATCAGGCCCTGGGGCGAGGAGACATTCGAGGCCGGGAAACCGCGGCTGCCCTGGTTGCTGCCGTTGATGTATTCGCGGCTGCCGTTCCACTGCGGCTCACTGGCGATGAGCACGCGGCTGGCCGGGTAGTCATCCGTGCTGAGGAAGAGATAGCCGTTGTCGTCCGAGCTGCAATAGAAGGTGTAGTTGCCGGTGGTGGGGGGAACGAAGACGCCGCCGATGGTGGAGGAAAAGCGCTCGTGCCCGCCGTTGTCCGGGATGGGATCCTCAAAGACGCTGTTGGTCTGGTAGGCGGGGAAGACGTTGCCATTGGCCATGTGCACCACGTCCCCAATGCCATTCAACACCGCATCGCTGCTGCGGTAGTAGCCGCCGTCATCGGTCTTGTTGTGGGCGATCCGGATGGAGCGGGCCTCGTAGCCGGCGCCATGGGTGAAGGTGGCGCTGGTGGGAGCGGAGAGGGCGGAGGTGTCGGCCGCCTGGACGTTGGCCACGGTGACAGTGTAGGAGGTGCCCTCCGTCATGCCGGAGGTGACGAGCTGAACGGAGTTGAGGGTGGCGCCGGTGGAGACGCCGGAGACGGTGACCCCGCCGCTGACCGTGTAGTTGGCGGCGGTGAGGGCGCCGGCCCCGGGGGGCTTGGAGAAGGTGATGCGAATGCCGTTGGGATTGCCGCGGGAGGAGGCGCCGGAGACCTTGAAGGTTGCGCCATAGGCAAAGGTGAGATTGCGGAACTGGGCGGTGGTGGTGGGCAGGGTGCCGCTGCGACTGACGGCCAGGCCGACGAACAGGGTGTTGGCCATGTTGCCGCCACCCCAACCGGAACTGTTCTGGCTGCCGAGGCTGACCCAGGCATTGCCATCGGTGCTGCTGTAGGCATCGAAGACCGACCCGGTGCGAACCAGGCGCAGCCACTTGTGACCGTTGCCGGGGCGCTGGGCCTCGCAGTTGGTGCAGTCCTCGTGCTGGCCGCCGCTCATGCCCGCGTTGTTGTCGAGGCCGGTGCGGTAGGCGTAGCGCGCGTCGTTGGCGCCGGCGTCGGGGGTGACGCGCGGGAAGGCCATGCGGCTGAACTCGGAGAGGGACTCGCGGGCCATGATGCCGGCCTTGGTCCACGCGGTGCCCAGTTCGAGGGACTCCACGCGCACGCGCACGTCGAAGTCGCCCGTCACCTCGGTGTAACTGAAGGTGAACTGGTCGCGCCCATCCCAGATGTCCTCGCCGCCGCCGACGACGGTGTAGGAGCCGCCGCCGTTGTCGGTGACGCTGCCGGCCTTGTTGCCGCCAATCTGGGCGACCGACCCAAGTTGGGCCTGGAGCGGGAGCGCACCGGCGAGCAGGCCGGCGACGACAAGCGCCGCTGCGGTGAGGAACGAAACGCGCAGGGCGGAATGGTTGGGAACATTCATGGGTGGAATCACACTGGAACGTTGGGACGAAGCGGAAAAGGAACGCGGTGCCGGGGTGGAACGGGAGGGCTGGGACTGGTGGTTCATGGGATGTTCAGGCACGAGCAGTTGTGGAGGCACCAGGAAACGCGGACGGGCACGAAGCCGAAGAAACCGGGATTGCGGCGAAGGGGCGGCGGCCGGAGGAAGCGGTCGGACAAGGCATGTGGACGTGGGGGAACCGAAGGTCACCAATCCGTAAAATCCATTTCTTTTCAGTGCACCGACTCATAAGTAACGCCGTTCCGGTCCCCGGAAACGCAATAGACCAAGCCCACCATCGATCCTCAAGGGCCGCGAATCACATCTTGAGGGCGATGTAATCTGTTGATGGGGCGAGGCATTGCATAGCAAACAGGGGTGCCTCGGGCAAGGAAAATGTGCCTCAGGGCCGCCTTCGTGAGGCGGGAACCCCACTTCACCGTCCGCGCGGCATCCCTCGCCCCGCAGGGGGTGGCGACCCATCGGGCCGCTGGGCGGGCCATATCCGGACATTTTTTGCCGCCATGGGCCCGACCGAGGGTCCATGACCCGCCCTCCCCGACCCCAGCGGGTCCGGGGGGGCTGCCTGTTGGCTCTGGAGGGGGGGCGGCTCATTCCACCTCGCATTCCTGCAGGATCCGGCGGTAGGTGACCCGGGCATGCTCGTAGGCGGCCCGGGCTTGGTCGACCTCGGCCCGGTAGAACCGCTCCTTCTCCGACCAACAGCGGTCGACGGCGCGCAGGCACCAGTCCACGCTCCGGCGGGAGGCCCGAACCGGCTTGCCGTCCACGAGGACAAAAATGGGGTTGGTATGGGAACTGGGCAGGATGCGCAGGGCGACCCAACTGCTGCGGGGCACCTCGACCTCGAAGGCGAGGTCCTGGACCTGGCCGTCCGCCAGGAGGTTGGTGCGGGCGACCGGCCAACCATTGACGACCAACTCAACCGGCACCTCCCGGCCCTGGCCAAGGCGGGCCCGCTCGAGGTGCCAGTAGGGCGGGTTGTGGTAGGGGCGCTGCTGGAGACCGGGGTCGGGGGTCGCATGGAGACGGGCGGCGGCCCGGACGGTGAACCGGACCGGGCCCGGCCGGGCCAGGCGCAACTCGCTCCCCTGCTCCCCCATTCGGACCGCGGCCACCGCGGCGGCCCCAGCCCCGGCGCCCGCCGGGCGGGCGGAGAATTCCATCAGGTGACTTCGGCCGTCGCCGACGTAGGCGCGCCCCAGGCGGATCCCTTCGCACCACGCGTCGTAATCGAGCTTGCCGTCGAGTTTGACATAACTGCGGCCCAACCCGACGCGCTCGCCATAGATGCAGGGAAAATCCGTCTCACCGCTGATGCGGGTGCGGAACCCGGCATTGAGGGTGTGGTACCAGATGTTGAGTTCGTAAACGTAGGGCGTATCGACGGTGCTGAGGAAGTCCACGGCGGGGACGGGGAGGCCGTCGGGGCCGGGAACCTGGTGGGTGACATCCACGATGTATTCATTGGCCCCGATGCCATTGAAGGGGGGGAGCTCGAAGGTGGGCAGGTCGGCCTTGGACTGGGTGAGGCCCCAGCCGCTGTGGGCGGGGCCGGTGATGGCACCCTGGGCCTTGGCCCATTTGAGGGTGTTGAGACCCAGCTTGGGCCAGTGATGCTTGGAATCGCCCCCCGGATAGATCTGGTCCTTCAGCCGCAGGAGAACGAGGTGCCCGCTTTCGTGGGAGCCGAACTGGCTGACCTCGACATCATAGCGCAGGAGGTGGGGGTATTCGGAGACCTTGTCGACCGTGCCGCAGAAGAACTGCTTTTGGAAATCGAACCCCGGGCCCCAGGTGAGATTGGCGCCGACCTTTAGGTCCTCGCCCTTGACGTGCCGGATCATGGCCTCGGGACGAACGCCCTCGGTGGGCTTCACATAGTGGGCGCAGCCGGCCGCATGGATGTGGTGGTCGCCGGACCACCAACCGGACAGGGAGGGATCAATCCAGCGCTGGACTTGGAAGGTGGCCTCGGTGGTGCGCTCCGAAACCTCGAGGGCGGTGACGGAAGGCACTGACTCCGGACCGCGCGAGAGGTGGATGGAGTAGCGGCCGGCCGGCAACCGGACCGTCTCGCCGTCCGCCCGGTAGACCTGGGGATGGAAGAAAAAGTCCGGCTCGAGCCGCTTGGACGGGAGGGGATACACCCGGCCGAGGGCGTCACGAATCTCGAATGCGGCCATGGTCGGGCGCCCGTTCTCGTCGCGCACCCGCAGAGTGATGGGGCGGGCGGGCCGGCACTCAAACAGGATGTCCGTCTCGCTGCGGAATCCGAGGTCCTGGGTGCCCTGGCCGACATGGAAGGAAACCTTGGCCTCACGACGCCCGGCGTCCCGGCTGAACAACTGCACGATGCGATACTCCAGGTTGAGGCCGCCCAGGGTCTCCCGGAGCGGCGGGCGATCATACATGGAGAGGTCCAGCCAGAGTTGGTCGGGGTCCGCCATGGCCGCCGGCTGGCGATAGGCGCGGCCGGAAGGGGTGGCGTCCCGGCGCCCCTCGCGCTGCCACAGGCTGAGGGCATTCGGGCTGATGGCCTCGAGGGCGGCCGTGGTGGCAGCCTCGTTGTGGACCTTGACGAGGAAGCTGCGCCACCCCTGCTCCATGAGTTCCGGCCGCGCAGGCCCGGCCTGCACCTTCACGCGCATCTCCCCGTTGATATGCACGCCGAACAGGCAGCGGGCATCCAAGGCGGCCTGCAGACCCGCAGGGTCGCGGGCGGCCAGGGCCGCCTCCACCGCCGCGCGCTGCGGGGCCGGCAGGGGTTCCCCGATGAACTCCAAGGCCTCCAGCACCCGCCGCGCCTGGGCCGAGAAGGGTTGCCATTCCACCTCGGGGACCACCGGGAGGGCGGCCCCCATGGCGGGCAGGCAGGCCAGCCAACCCAGCCGCGTCGCGAGGACAAGGCGGGCGGCGGGACGGGGCAAAAGCCATGCCCGGATGACGAATCCCATCATGGAGTTTCGGAGGCCGCACCGTAGCAGACGCCCCCCCCGTGCCCAGCCCAAATTTTTGCTTGGCCAGGGGGGGTGCAGGGGCCACCGCCGTCGGCTTGCAGGACGCCCGCGCAGGGCTAAACTGCGGGCGTGGTCCCCTCCCCCTTCAATGGTCGCCCGGCCCTGCTTGGGCTGCTGTTGGTGATCCCGTGGGGGGACACGTGGGTGCAGGCCATGGCCCCGGGAACCGACCCCGCCGCCCGGGGCCCGTTCACGCCGCAGCGCCAGGCCTTCTCGATTCCCGGCACCGGCGGGGCCAACCTGTCGGCGGATGTGTATTATCCCCGGCACGCCACCGGGGGCGTGGAGGCGGCCGCCGCCCCCTGCCCCGTGCTGGTGCTTGGGCATGGCTTTTCCCAGGCCAAGGAACAGCACGTGAACCAGGGCCTGCACTGGGCCTCGCGGGGCTACGTGGCCATCATCCCATCCTTCAATGGCGGCAGCGACCACAGCCGCAATGCGGACGACCTGGTCCGCTGCATCGACTGGATGGTGGCGCGGCACGCCGACCCTGCCTCGATCTTTCACCAGCGGATGCGCCTGGATCGGGTGGGGGCGACCGGCCATTCGGCGGGCGGCCTGAGCGCCATCGTGGCCGCCTCGCGCGACGGACGGATTCGCGCCGTGGCCCCGATGGACCCGGTGGACAACGGCGGGTTGGGAACCGCGGCGCTTGCGAACCTGGCCGTTCCGGTGGCCATCACCTACTCGGAACCCTCCAGTTGCAACGCCAGCGGGAGTGCTGCCACGCTCTATGGTGCGGCGACCGGCCGGAAGCGGGGCATCAAGATTATCGGGGCCAACCATAGCGACCCCCAGGATCCGGTTAGTTTCCTGAGCGGCCTCACCTGCGGGTCGGCCAACACCAACCGCCAGGCGCTCTACCGTCGCTACGTGACCGGGTGGTTCGATTATTACCTCAAGGGCGAGGCCGCCGCCGCACCCTGGGTTTTCCCCCTGCCGGGCAGCGCGGTGGCGGCGGACCGCGCGGCCAACCGGATCACCTATGCGGAGACGCCGCCCGCCTCGCCGATGGCCGAGTGGCGCTCGATCCATTTCTGGGGTGCAGAGACCGCCGGGGCCCCGGAGGCGGATCCCGACGGGGACGGGTTGCCGAACCTGGTGGAGTATGGGCTGGGCTTGGATCCATGGTCACCCGCGCGGACGGGGCTGCCCCGCCCTGCGGCCGTGCAGACGAACAACAACCGGTTTCTCGCCCTGACCTTCACCCGGGTCATGCTGGCCACGGACCTGAGTTACATGGTGGAAACCTCCTCCAACCTTCTCCAGTGGGCCGCCGGTTCCACCTACGCCGGCACCAACAGCCCCGCCGACAGCGGACTGACCACCGAGGTCAGCCGGGCCGGGACGGGCTTGGAAAGCGTGACCGTGCGGGACCTCACCCCGGCAGGGACCGCGACGCCCCGTTTCCTCCGCCTGCGGCTCCAGTCGAGGTGACCACGCAACCCGCGTGCCCCCCTGCCCTATTGCCCGGCCGGCTTCAGCGGTTCGCCCTCGTCGGGGTTTTCCTTGAGGAACTTCTGCACCGCCTGTTCCCACTTGGCCCAGTCGGCGCCGTAATTCTCATCGACGAACACCTCCAGGATTTCCCGGGCCTCGGCAGCCTTGGGGTGACCCTCGATCCGCGCCACGTCCAGCAGGGCCGGGAGCTTGATGCCGTTGGGGCGATTGAGGGCGTCGGTCATGATGACATCCAGGACCTCCTCGCGGGTCTGGGCGTTGGTGAACGTGTTGTGCAATTGGCCGAAGCGATCGTCGGGCAGCAGGTTGGCGATGTGCTGCATGACCTCGATCTGGCCATCGGCGGGCAGGCTCGGCCAGATGGCGAGCAGGCGATCCGCCTTGGCCGCCTCGGGCTCGGCCGAGCCCAGCACGTCGTCCAGTTTGCCGCCCCAGTCCGCCACGGTCTCCGCCGGCACCGGCGCCGCCACGGGCGGCGTCACGGGCGCCACCGGACGCGGGGTCAGGGGCGGCGGTCTTTGGGCGGAGGGCATGGGCCGCGGGCCGGGCCGGGCCGGGGCGGGGTCGGGGGAAGCGACTTCCGCGGGGCCGGCGGCGGAAGTTGTCGAGGCGGACTCCGCCGGCTTGGGCGGAGCCAACAGCGGCCGCAGGACAATGACACCGACCAGGATCGCGGCGATGCCCACCACGAGGAGCAGCAGACCGGGGCGGACACCTTGGGAGGGAGAAGAGGGGCGTTCCATGAGGGGGCGTCGTTTGGGGGAAGGTTGGCGGGAGTCTTTCCGATGCAGTTCAAGGGGCCGGGGTCAGGTTGACGCGGCCACCCTCGTTGGTCCCGGTGAAGAAGCCGGCGCCATAGTTGCCCTTGGCCTGCAGGGCGCCCTTGAAGAGCAGCGTGCGGCTGGAGCCGGGCACGGCGACGCTGCCGCTGAACAGGCCGGTGGACGGGACGATGGAGAGGGTCAACCGGTTGGTGCCCAGGTTGGCCACGAGGTTGCCCGGTTTGAGCACGAGGGGATTGGCGAAGGGCTCCTGCAGGTTGCCGGCACTGAAGACCGCCACCAGGTTGGTGTCGTTCAGGAGGTAATCCGTCGGCCCGGTTGGGGGCTGATGCCGGGCCCCCGTCAGCGAGGCGGCGTGGGCGAAGCCGTTGGGGTAGAGCAGGCCGCCGGCCTGGGCCGGGCGATTCCACCAGAGAACGCCGTCGAGATCCCGGTCCACCGCCTCGGAGAAACTGGCCCAGCCGAGCCATTCCCCCGCCCCCTGGTAAAGCCGCACATGCAATGGCCACTCGCCATCCTGCGACAGCGTGGTCTTCTGGACGACCGGGGTGCCGTCGGCCAAGGTCCCGCTCAGGCTGACCCGGCCGGAGGAATCCACGGTGACCGACCCCACGGACGTGCCGGCCGGAGCGCGCGCCGGATCGGCGTCCCCGGGGAACAAGAGCGTGTAGCGGCCCGCCTGGGGCGCCGGGTTGGTGGTCGCGCTGTAGAGGGCCCGGTGCGCCCGCAACTGCGCGGACCAGTTGCCGTCTCCCACGGTGCCGACGATGAGCCCGTGCGGGTCGGCCAAATCGAGCTGCCACTGGACGCTCACGGGATTCAGTCCGGTCCGGGCGATGAGGTTGGTTGCCCGGCCATCCAACGCGAAGCGTCCGCTGAGGGGAATGACCTGGCCGGCCAGGGTCAGCTTGGCCGAGTAGGCGCCGGCGTCGGTGGTGCTGGCGGTGAGGAACCCCGCGCTTTCATGCCGGGCCGGCCCCGCGTTCAGGAACAGGCCGTTGTAGGCCCCGCGCCGCGGCAGGAAAGGGTTGGGCACGAAGTTGGCCTCCAACTGCAGGTTGGCCTGCATCCGGAAGGACAGGGTCGGGTGATTGGTGGCAACGCCGCCCGTCCAGTTGGAGAAGAGATTGGCCGTGCGCGGCGCCGCCGTCACCGTGTAGGTCCGGCCCACCTCAAGCAACTGGCCATTCAGGTTGGGCGTCACGCTGCCCTCGCCCAGCACCAACAGCGTCAGGGGCGACACCACCACATGCTGGAAGGATCGAAACACCTCCAGGCCCAGATTGCCCGCGGCATCCGTGGCCCGCACCCGGACGGTATTGGCGCCGGGCGGCAGCACGGGGAGGGTGACCGACCAGTTGGTGGTGCCGTCCGCGGGCAGCCACGCGTTGGTGCCCAGGCTGTTCTCCAGCCGGTACTCGACCAATGCGACCCCGCCGGCGTCGGTGGCCCGCCCCGTGACCACCAGCGGCAGGTTGGTCACGCGCGCGCCGCTGGCCGGGACCGTCACCGACGCCACCGGCTTCGTCACGTCCGGCGGCGGCTGCCCCGCCTGGGTCACGGTGAACGTCCGTCCGCCGACCCGCAGGGTGGCGGAACGCGGGGCCGTGCCGGGGTTGGGATCGACGAAGTAGGTCACCACGTTGCTGCCCTCGCCGCCCGGCGGGGTGGCCCCCAGCCAATTGGCCGAGCGGTCGACCGTCCACAGGCAGCCGGCGGTGGCATTCACCACCACCGTTCCCGAGCCCCCCTCCGGTCCATGGCTGCGCGACAAGGGCGCCAGGGTGAAGACACAGGGGTCATTGTCCGCCAGGGTCAGGGTGGCGTTCTGGCCGCCCGGCCCCACGATGGCCCCGCCGCCCGCGTTGACGAGCTGCAGCGTGACGGTCTCCGCCGGCTCATGCCGCAGGTCATTCAGGACCGCCACCGTGAAGGTGCGGCTGCTCACGCCCGGGCCAAACTCCAGCGTCCCGTTGGTCGGCACATAATCCAGCCCGGCCATGGCCGTGCCGTCCTCGGTGAAGAAATCGACCGTGACGGTCCCCGCGCTGCCATTGACGCGGGTGACCGTGATGCTGACGGGCGCCCCTCCCTCCTTGCCGGCAAAGGCCAGCGACTTGAACTGGAGGGTGCCGGGCTGGGCCGCCAGGCGCAACGGCGCCGCGCCGCCCAGCAGGATGGCCAGGACCCACAGGCCCAGGCCCAGGGCCCGGCGCGGCTTCCCGGTGTGGGGGACGCGATGCATGTGCGGCGAGTGTAACCGAATCCCTTCCGGATGCAATGACCGCCCGACCCGCCGGGGAGCCGCGCAGATTTCCGGTTTCCGATTCGCCCCCATCGACTAAGGTGCGGGTGTGCAATCGCCCGGCCATGGACTCGACGCGCTGGCCTCGCTCCAGCAGGTGACCGTGCCTGACCTGTGGCAGCAGGAGGCCGTGAGCGCCCTGCGCGGCGGCGAGGACGTCGTCGTGCAGGCCCCCACCGGCTCCGGCAAGACGCTGATCTTCGAGTTGTGGTCCCACCAGGGCAAACCCCGCGGCCAGGCCATCTACACCGTCCCCACCCGCGCCCTCGCCAACGACAAGCTCGCCGAATGGCGGGCCCGCGGCTGGAACGTCGGCATCGCCACCGGTGACCTGGCCGAGAACCTCGATGCCCCCGTCCTCGTCGCCACCCTCGAAACCCAGAAGAACCGCCTGATCGCCGGCGACGGCCCCTCCCTGCTGGTCGTCGATGAATACCAGATGCTGGGCGACCCCGACCGCGGCCTGAATTACGAGCTGGCCATCGCCCTGGCCCCGCCCTCCACCCAACTCCTCCTCCTCAGCGGCAGCGTGTCCAACCCCCAGGACATCGTGAAGTGGCTCACCCGCCTCGGCCGCCGCGCCCGCCTGGTCAAGCACGAGGAGCGACCCGTCCCCCTGGAGGAGATCCACGCCAACAACCTCAACTACCACGTCCCTTCCGAGATTCGCGGTTACTGGCCGCGCTTCGTTGCCAAGGCCCTGGCCGAGGGGCTCGGCCCCATCCTCATCTTCGCCCCGCGCCGCCAGGGCGCCGAGACGCTCGCCGCCGAGCTGACCCGCCAACTGCCCACCCCCAACCCCCTCACCCTCCGGCAGGACCAGAAGCAGCTCATCGGCGAGTCGCTCGCCCGCATGCTGAAGAACCGCATCGCCTACCACCACAGCGGGCTGAGCTACGCCGCCCGCGCCGGCGTCATCGAGCCCCTGGCCAAGGCCGGCCAGCTCCGCGTCGTCGTCGCGACCATGGGCCTGGCCGCCGGGATCAACTTCAGCCTCCGCAGCGTCGCCCTCGCCGCCGAGAGCTACCGGCGCGACGGTCTCGAGATTCCCCTGCGCCCCGACGAAATCCTCCAAATGTTCGGCCGCGCCGGCCGCCGCGGCATCGATGAGGTCGGCTACGTGCTCGTCACCGGCGAGGGGGTCCGCCTGCGCGAGGGCTACCCCGCCCACCTCGCCCGCAGCGGCCTCGTCGACTGGAGCGCCCTCCTCGGCATCATGGCCGCCGCCGCCGACCAGGGCCGCGACCCCTTCCCCGCCGCCGTCCAAATCCAGCAGCGACTCTTCACCACCAAGCCCATCTTCCTCGGCGTCGAGGAATCCCTCAAGCATCCCGAGACGCCCTGCGGCCTGAAAACCGACAGCGAACGGGCCCGCCACGTGCGCAAGCGGGTCCGCGAATTCCGCAACAGCTTTGGCGACTGGGAACGCAGCGCCCCGCCGGTCGAGCGCACCGCCGCCCAGGTCCAGGCCCTCCTCCCCCCACCGGCCGACGCCGCGGCCGGCCCCGCCGACCCGGCCATCATCCCCCCCGCCCCGGCTCTCGTGCCGCTCCTCACCGTGCCGGCCGCCCTCGAAAAAATTGGCCAGGGCGACCTCGTCCCGGTGGGCGAGGAAAACGGGCGCCCCGTCCACGGCCGCGCCATCACGGTGGCCGAGGTGCTGCCGGAGGACCGCATCCTGCTGGCCAAGTGGGTCCGCCGCCTGACCAACTGGAACGGCCGCCAGGCTCCCCGCGCGCTTTGGCAGCAGCGGATCGAGCCGCTCATCGCCGCCCGGCTGGCCGCCACCCAGAAGACCCCCGTGCTCCGCTTCGAGCAGCAGGGCCACAAGATCCGCGCGCTGGTCAGCCTCGCCGGGCACGTCCTGCGCGTGCCGGTGGACCGCCACGGGGTCGCCCTCTGGAAGCCCGTCGAGCGCGACGTGTTCCCCGAGGACTGCGCACGGTGCCACCTGGTCTCCACCTGCCGCAACCTGCCCCCCGGCTCCGGCGTGGCCTCGCTCTGGCGCCGGCTGGGCCTGGTCGATGTCGGCGGCGTGCCCACCCGGCGCGGGCGTCTGGTCAGCTTCTTCCACCAGCAGGACGGCCTCGCCATCGCCGCCGCCCTGGAGGACGAATCCCTGCCGCTCGACGAGCTGGTCTATGAACTGGCCAACCTCGACGCCGGGTTCCGCTTCTGCGGCGAGGAAAACCGCTACGCCGGCCGCATCCCGGTCGCCTGCCACACCCTCTTCGGGCTGCAGTCCATCACCGGCTACCTCGAGAACGGCGTGCCGCCCGGCTACGGCAGCGGCGCCGAACAGGTCGTCGCCAGCATCCACAAGAATCCCCTCAACAAGACCGGCTGGATCACCGAACTCCTCGGCGCCGGGGACATCGACCGCGCCATCATCGAGTGGCGCAGCCTCCTCCGCCAAATCGCCAAGGCCCCCGCCCTGGACTGGCCCCGCTGGACCGCCCTGCAGGCCATGGCCCGCGGCATCCTCAACGAGACGGAATCCCCCACCCTCACCGAACTGCCCCCGCTCGACTACGCCCAGTCCCGGCGCATCGAGCACCAGCTCATCCTGCGCCGGCACTGAGGCCGCCCCACCCGCCGGCGCACCCGCATTAAGGGTTGGCCACCCCGCCCGCCTGCGGCACCATCCGCCGCCATGAACAGCGTCGTCATCGTCGCCGCCGGCCGCGGCACCCGCATGGGACCGGGCGTGGACAAGCTTTTCCTCGAGGCCGCCGGGCGCCCCGTCGTCACCCACACCTGGGCGGCCTTCGATCGCGCCACCGATGTCCACGAACTCATCCTCGTCGTGCGCGACGGCCAGCAGGCGCACTTCGAGGAACTCGCCCGCGAACTCCGCCCCGCCAAACCCTGGCGCCTCACCCCCGGAGGGCAGGAACGGCAGGACTCCGTCTGGAACGGACTGCAGGCCCTCAACCCCGCCGCCGAACTCGTCGCCATCCATGACGGCGCCCGCCCCTGCGTCACCCCCGCCCTCATCACCGCCACCTTCGCCGCCGCCCGCGCCACCGGCGCCGCCGTGGCCGCCCAGCGCGTCACCGACACCATCAAGGAATCCGCCGACGGCCGCACCATCGCCGCCCACCTCGATCGTTCCCGCCTGTGGGCCGTGCAAACCCCCCAGGCGTTCCGCGTCGAGGTCATCCGCCGCGCCCTCGCCGCCGTCCGCCAGCAGGGTCTCAGCGTGACGGATGACACCGCCGCGTGCGCCCTCATCCAGCAGGCCGTCCAACTGGTCGAGGCCGCCGACCCCAATCCCAAGGTCACCGTCCCCGCCGACCTTCCCTACATCGAACTCCTCCTGCGCGCCGCCGCCCCGGCCTAGCCGCGCCACCCTGCCCGCATCCGCTCCAGCACGTTGCGCGTGATGGCCTGGCAGCGCGCGTCCGGACCCTTCGGCTCGGTGTAAACCCTCGGCCGCACATAGCCCGGCGGCGCGCTCAACCCGTCCGCCCACCAGCAGGTGCCGGCGTTGAAGACCACATTCCCCCGCGGGCCCGGATACACCGTGGCCGTGAACACGCCGCCGTTGGGCTTGCCCGGCGCGGACTGCGTCCCCGCCCGCGCCACCACCTCGAGGCCCGGGATGGGCGCCGGATCCCCGTGCCATTCCCAACCCACCAACCCCGGGATCCCCTCGCCCGCCTTCATCCCCGTGCCCGCAAACACCCAGTGGTCCGGCGCCACACAGGTCCAGTCCGCCCCGCCCGTCACCGGCCCCGTGCTGTGCGCCCCCATCAACTCGTTGGCGTAGGGACGCTCATGCCGCAGGGTGCTCATGGACTTGAACTCGATCGTGCCGCCGGGCGGACCAAACACGCCCACGCGCTCAAAGGCCCGGTCAGGAACCCCGGCCGCGTCCGGTGCCAGCCGGATGCGCCCGCAGACGGCGTTGCCGGAAAAGAACCCGGCGCTCAACCCCTCGCGGATGGCGCGCTGCACGTTGCGGAACATCTCGATTGTCCAGTACTCGTCGTGTCCCACCGACAGGAACCCGCGCCCGCGCCGCAACCCGCGCGGGTCGGCGTGGGTGTCGAGGTTGGACAGATACGTCACGTCGTAGCCCTGCTGCTCCATCCAGTGGGCAAACGGAAACTCCCACAGGAACCACTCGCCCGATCCCTGCGAGAGCGGCGCGTTGAGGATCTGGCAGTATTTCCCGTAGGGCCGGTTGGCGCTCACCTGCACCCCGCCGCCCCAGTACCACTGCTCCTTCCCGTCATCGTAGAGCGAGAACTGCGACGGCCACCGGTTGTAGGCCTGCCACGTGTTGTCGGAACACTGCAGGAGAAAATCGGCCGGGCGATCGTCCCGCACGATGAAGATCACGTAGCTCTGCCACCCCCCGGGCTCGGCGGTGAGCAGCCCCAGGTAAACCCCGCTCACCCAGTCCCCCGGGATCGACACCGCGGCGCCCGCCGCCCAGCGGCAGTCGCGCACGCGCTTGGGCCCCACCACGGGATCCGGCTGCGCCTGCCCCTGGAGCGGCCCCAGCCGCAGCACATGGCGCGCGCCGTCCCCGCCGTAGTGGCCCATCCGGTAGAGGTCGATCGTGTAGCGCGCCGGCGGGTTGGTGCTGACAAAAAAATGGATCGTCTCGCCCGCGCGGACGCTGGTGCGCGAGCAGTAGCCCTCGATCCAGGGACACCGATAGCGCGTGGCGGGATCGACCCCGGTCCGGCCCAGCATCCAGTCGCGCGTGCCCCGGCGATCGTTCTCGCGGCGGATGCGGTCGGGATCCCGCGCGTCCGCCCCGGCCGCCCGGCGCGGCAACACCGCGGCCACGCCCAGGCCGGCCGCGGCCCGGAGCACGGCCCGGCGGCTGAGGCGCGACGTCCATGCGGCGGGGCGGGATGGCGGGGACTGCTTCATGGTGATGACCCGCATTGAGACACCGCCTGCCGGCCACTGACAAGCGCCGGTTCAGCCCGGAAGTGGCGATTGCTTTTCCCCCGTGGGAGTGTAGAACCGTGCCTGACCGCGCCGGAGCCGTCCTTATGATCGAATCGCTCCTCCAGAACCAGCTGGCCCCGGTGGCCGAACGCCAGCGGCGCTGGCGCCTCGCCCGCACCCTCGCCGCCTGCTGGCTCCTCTGCCTCGCCGCGGGCTTCCTCCTCGTTTTGCTCCAGCGCGCCGGGGCCTGGGCTTCCCCGGGCCTCATGCCCGCCTTCGCCGTCGTCACCGCCGCCGCCACCCTGCTGGCCTGGCGCCGCGCCCGCCAATGGCAGCCGGATTACCGCGAGATCGCCCGCCGCATCGAATCCCAACACCCCGGCCTCCACGCCCTTCTCCTCACCGCCGTGGAGCAAAAGCCCGACCCCGCCACCGGCCAGCTCAGCTTCCTCCAGCAACGGGTGGTCAACGAGGCCATCACCGAAAGCCGCCGCCATGACTGGCTCGAGGCCGTGCCCGCGGGACGCCTGCGCGCCGCCCGCCTGGCCCAGGCCGCCACCCTCGCCCTCCTCCTCGTCACCCTCGGCCTGCTGCACCGGCCCTTCCCCCACCCGCGCGCCACGGCCGGCACCGCCCAGGGCCCCGCCGGTTCCGGCATCACGGTCTCCCCCGGCGACATCACCCTCGAGCGCGGCAGCGGCCTCGTCGTCCTCGCCCGCTTCGAGGGCAACCCGCCCCCCGAGGCCACCCTCGTCCTCGACCCCGCGTCGGCCGCCCCCCGCAAAGTCCCCCTCACCCGCAGCCTCGCCGACCCGGTCTTCGGCGGCAGCCTCCCCGAGGTGCGCAGCAACCTGGCCTACCGCGTCGAGTTCCCCGGCGGCCAGACCCGTGATTACCAGGTCCGGGTCTTCGATTACCCCGCCCTCCAGCGCGCCGACGCCGACCTGCGCTATCCCACCTACACCGGACTGCCGCCCAAGCACATCCCCGAAACCCGCCGCGTCAGCGCCGTCGAGGGCTCGGCGCTCGCCTGGACCCTCCAGCTCAACAAACCGGTCACGAACGCCCAGTTCGTCGCCAAGGACCAGTCCGTCATCCCCCTCGCCACCGACCCCGCCCAGGCGCGGGCCGTCCTCACCAACTTCCCCGTCGCCTCCAGCGGCAGCTATGAACTCCAGCTCGTCGATGCCGACGGCCGCACCAACAAGCTCAAGGCCACCTTCGTCGTCGAGGCCCTCAAGAACCGCACGCCCGAGCTGAAGATCCTCGCCCCGCGCGGCGACCAAAAGGTCTCCGCCCTCCAGGAGGTCGCCTTCAACGCCGAGGCCTGGGATGACTTCAGCCTGCGGGATTACGGACTCGCCTACAGCATCAGCGGCGGCCCGGCCACCACCCTCTCCCTCGCCACCAACGCCTCCGGCCCCAACGAGAAACGCGGGCTCGCCCACCTGCTCAAGCTCGAGGACTCCGGCGTGAAGCCCGACGACCTCGTCACCTGGCACGTCTGGGCCGATGACATCGGGCCCGACGGCCAGGTCCGCCGCACCGCCAGCGACATGTTCTTCGCCGAGGTCCGCGCCTTCGAGGAAATCTTCCGCCAAGGCGAGTCGGCCGACAGCCAGCAGCAGGAACAGCAGCAGCAACAACAGCAGGGCGGCGGCGAGCAGGCCGCCAAGCTGGCCGAACTGCAAAAGCAAATCATCAACGCCACCTGGAAGCTCCAACGCTCCGAGCCCGGTCCCAAGGCTTCCCCGCAATACCTCAAGGACGCCCCCGTCCTCCTCGAGAGCCAGCAGGGCGCGCTCGAACAGGCCGAGGCCCTCAAGACCCTCGCCAACGAACCGCGCGCCCAACTGCTCGCCGACAACGTCATCGAGCACATGAACAAGGCCGTCGACGCCCTCGAGGATGCCGCCAAGGACCCTGGCGCCCTCCCCAAGGCCCTCGCCGCCGAGCAGGCCGCCTACGCCGCCCTCCTCAAGCTCTCCGAGCGCGAATACCAGGTCGCCCGCAGCCGCAGCCGCCAGCAGCGCCAGGGCCAGCAGTCGCAGCAGCAACAACAGCAACTCGACCAGCTCGACCTCAAGGAACAGGAGGACCGCTACGAGACGCAAAGCCAGGCCCAGTCCCCCCAGGACGCCGAGCAGCGCGAGGATCTCCAGGTCGCCAACCGGCTCAAGGAACTCGCCCAGCGCCAGCAGGATCTCAACGAGCGCATCAAGGAACTCCAGTCCGCCCTCGCCGAGGCCCAGACCGACGCCGAACGCGAGGAGATCCAGCGCCGCCTCAAGCGCCTCCGCGAGGAGCAGCAGGAAATGCTCGCCGACGTCGACGAGCTCCAGCAACGCATGAACCGCGAGGAGAACCAGGCGCGCATGGCCGAGGCGCGCCAGCAGCTGGAGCAGACCCGCCAGGACGTCCAGCGCGCCGCCGAGGCCCTCGAGAAGGAGTCCCCCTCCCAGGCCCTCGCCAGCGGCAAGCGCGCCGAACAGGACCTGCAGAAGCTCCGCGATGACTTCCGCCAGCGCAGCGCCAGCCAGTTCTCCGAGGAAATGCGCCGCCTGCGCAACGACGCCCGCGACCTCGCCCGCAAACAGGAGGAACTCGGCCGTCAACTCGAGTCCACCGCCGCCACCCAACCCCGTTCGCTCTCCGAGGAATCACCCGGCCGCCAACTGGGCGATTCCCTCGCCCGCCAGCGCGAGGGCCTCACCAACCTCCTCGGAAACATGCGCGACCTCACCGAGCGCGCCGAGGCCACCGAACCGCTCCTCGCCCGCCAGCTCTACGACACCCTGCGCAAGAACTCGCAGGGCAACACCGACACCAACCTGTTCATCGCCAGCGAACTTTCCAAGCGCAGCCTCACCCAGCAGGCCGCCGAGTTCGAGCAACGCGCCCGCTCCGACATCGAGGATCTCCGCCAAGGCGTCGAGCGCGCCGCGCAAAGCGTCCTCGGCGATGACACCGAGGCCCTCCGCATGGCCCGCCGCGAACTCGACACCCTCACCCAGGAACTCGACCGGGAAATGGCCCAAGCCACCCGCGGTTCCGACACCAACGCCACCGCCCAAGGTCAACCGGGCGGACAACAACCCGGCAACCAATCCAACCAAGCCCAAGCCGGCCAACCGCAGGAACAACAAGGGCAGCCCGGCCAACAGGGCCAACAGGGCCAACAGGGTCAGCAGGGTCAGCAGGGTCAACAGGGTCAACAGGGTCAACAGGGTCAGCAGGGTCAACAGGGTCAACAGGGTCAGCAGGGTCAACAGGGTCAACAGGGTCAACAGGGTCAACAGGGTCAACAGGGTCAACAGGGTCAACAGGGTCAGCAGGGTCAGCAGGGTCAGCAGGGTCAGCAGGGTCAACAGGGTCAACAGGGTCAACAGGGTCAACAGGGTCAGCAGGGGCAACAGGGTCAACAGGGGCAACAGGGGCAACAGGGGCAACAGGGGCAACAGGGGCAACAACCTGGTCAGCCTGGAGGAGAAGGCCGCACCCCATCTGAGCAGGACACGGCTCAGCAACCGCAAGGGCGTGGTGGCCGGGGGAGTTTCCTGGACGCCGCCACGCGCACCCCCACCACGCAGCAAAACCAGGGAGGTGCCGGCGGACCAAATGGTCCGATTACCGGGCCGGAGTTTTCCAACTGGTCGGACCGCCTGCGGAACGTGGAAGAGATGCTGGACCAACCGGACCTGCGCAACGAGGTGTCGCGGGTGCGTGAGCGGGCGCGGGCCATGCGCGCGGACCTGAAGCGCCACGGGGTCAACCCGCAGTGGCCCGTGGTGCAGAGCGACATTCGCAATCCCCTGATGGAATTGCGCAACCGGGTGGCCGAGGAACTGGCGCGCCGCGAGAAACCGGACGCCTTGGTGCCCATCGACCGCGACCCGGTCCCCAACCAGTTCAACGATTTGGTGCGCCGTTACTACGAGAAGCTGGGCAAGGGCGAGGCCCCGGCTCCCCGCTGAGCGGGAGAGGCGGGGGCACTTCAGCAGGACCACGGCGGTGCCGCTGGGCGTTGGCGGGTTGAGGGGTGTTGGGTTGGAGGAGGTCCCGAAATAAACTGGCCGAACCTGGTGCGGGCGGCCATTTCGATGGGAGCGGCCAACCCCCGCCAGCCGGGCTGACAGCCCGGGATTTGACAGCCCGGGCCGCAGGCCCGGGTAGGAGGGCCCCACAAAAAACAAGCCCTGTCAGGGCGACACACCATGTCGCAATCCCTTGCCAACATCGTCGTTCACCTCGTGTTCAGCACCAAGGAACGACGCCCTCTATTGCGGGACGCGGAACGCAACCGCCTGCACGCCTACATTGCTGGGATTCTGGAGAACCACCGGTCACCCCTGATCGAGGTGAACTCGGTGCAGGACCACATTCACATCCTGTTTGCCCAATCCAAGGCGCACGCCCCCGCCCGGGTGGTGGAACAGGTCAAGGCCTCATCCTCTGCCTGGCTGAAGGCGCAGCACGCTTGGTATGGCGATTTTGCATGGCAGGCGGGCTACGGTGAGTTCAGCGTTAGCCCGACCCATGTGCAAATGATCCGCCATTACATCCGCCGGCAGCCGGAACATCATGCCAGGGAGGATTTCCAGACTGAGTATCGGCGGTTTTGTGAGAGGAATGCGAGGCCGCTGGATGAGCGCTACGCCTGGGATTAAGGATGCACCAAAACCTTGCCAACCCTGCGTCGTTCCCACGGCTGTCTCGCCCTGACAGGGCTCGATGGGCTGGTGGGGGCCGGTTTACCCGGCCCTGCAGGCCGGGCTATCAAATGACGGGCTTGCAGCCCTGGCGCACTGACCTCCATGCCCGATCGATCTCCATGCCCGATCGACCGCCGTGCCAAACCGGCCATGGTGCCGAACCTGTCGCGGATTCGCACCTGGTGCCGCTGCGAGCCGGGCCGGGCTGACAGCCCGGGATTTGACAGCCCGGGCCGCAGGCCCGCGTCCGGTGCCCACAAACATATGGAGCCCTGTCAGGGCGACACACCCTGAACCCGCCCCCGCTCCTCGACGCCCGCCCGCCAAAAGAAGGCTTGCCCTGCCCCACCCTTTTCGGCAGAGAAACGGCCGATCAGAACCCCATTGCACTGAACAGGAATCCCATGAGCAAGAGCGCCAATCTTTACCCCAAACTTCACAATGCCATGTGGCCCGGCCTGGTCGGCAAGGGAAGCCCTGGCGCGGAGCCGAGCATTGACCTCGACACGATGCTGGACCTGACGGCCAAGGCTGAGGTGAACGGGGTGAAGTTCGACGGGGTGGACCTGTTCCTTTACGACCCGCATGTCTCGATTGACATCAGCGACGACGGCATCAAGGCGCTGGCCGACAAGATTGCGGCGAAGGGTTTCGTGGTTGGGTCGGTGGTGGCCCCGGTGTGGTTTGACGGGTCGGCCATGGGGGATGAGACCAAGCGGGCGAACTTTGTGACCGCCGTGCGCAAGGCCTGCCGCATCGCGGCCCGGCTGCGGCAGCTTGGCATCCGGCCTTACGGCGTCGTCCGCATTGACTCGGCCGCCGGGGTGAGCGACTGGGACAAGGATCCGAAGGGCAACACCAAGCGGATCGCGCAGACGTTCCGCGAGGCGGCCACGGTGGCGGAGGCGGCCGGCGAACGGCTGGCGGCCGAGGGCGAGATTTGCTGGGGCGCCATGCACTCGTGGCGCGAGATGGTGCGCCTGCTCGAGGCGGTGGACCGGCCGCAGACCGTCGGGTTCCAGGCGGACATGGCGCACACCCTCCTCTACACGCTGGGCTACAACGCCGAGAAGGACGCCATCCTGCCAGCCGGCTACGACTGGAAGAACCGCAAGGTCCTGGACCAGGCCCTGACCAAGCTGACGGCGGCGCTGCGGCCCTGGACGATTGATTTCCACGTCGCGCAGAACGACGCCACCGTGAAGGGGTCCGGCGGCCACGACAAGACGGGCCGTCACTGCGTGGTGGACGACCCCAACGGCAAGCTCGACATCCCGCACCATGCCGGCTTCTGGCTGCGCGACGAGAAGAAGCGGCTGACCAAGGCCTTTGCGCACATCTGTTGGGACGGCTGCATGTTCCCCAATGACGTGATGACGCGGCAGGAGACCTGGAACAACATCCTGCGCTCCATGATTGCCGTGCGCGAGAAGCACGGCTGGAACGACCTGGCCTGAGGCCGGGTCCGGACAGACCTCCATGGGCCCGGGACTGCAGGGATCCCTCCCCTGCCCCGCGCCGTGCGCGCCGTGTTTCACCTCGTTCCCATTGCGTCCCTGGACCGGCCGGAACTGGCGCCCTACCACACGATGCGCCGGCCCGTCGGCCATGTCGCCCAGCGCATCTTCGTGACCGAGGGGGAGAAGGTCGTGCGCCGCCTGCTGGAAAGCGACTTTGAGGTGGTGTCCGCCCTCATGCCCGAGCCATGGGCCCGCGAACTGGCCCCGCTGCTGGCCGCCCGCCAGGAGGACATTCCCGTCTTTGTCGCCCCCAAGCCCGTGCTGGAGCAACTGACCGGCTTCTCGATGTTCCAGGGCGTGCTGGCCGTCGGGCGCATTCCCACCCCGCAACCCCTGGCGGAGATCCTGCGGCGGGCCCCGCGCCCCTGGCTGATCGTGGCCCTCGAGGCGTTGGCCAACGCGGAGAACCTTGGCGTCATCATCCGCAACTGCGCCGCCTTCGGCGTCACCGCCCTGGTCGCGGGCGAGACGTGCAGTTCCCCCTTCATGCGGCGGTCGGTGCGCAATTCCATGGGCACCATCTTCAAGCTGCCCGTGGTGGAACCGCCCAGCCTCCTGGCCACCCTCGCCGAATTGCGGGACCTTGGCGTGCGCTGCGTGGCCGCCGACGGCAACGCCACCGGCCCCACGCTGGCCCGCACGGACCTGGCCGGCGACTGCTGCCTCCTCTTCGGCGCCGAGGGCCACGGGCTTTCCGCCGCCGCCCTCGCCGCCTGCGACCAGGCCGTGGCCATCCCGATGGCGTCCGGGGTCGATTCCCTCAACGTCGGCAATGCCGCCGCCGTGTTCCTCTACGAGGCCTGCCGGCAGCGCGGCCGGATGTAGCGGGCGACCCCAGGAGGGCGTCGCGCCCCCGCTTCAGTCCACCCGCACCATCGCCTTGATCACCCCCGAGGCGGGGTCCAGCCAGCGGGGGAACTCCGTCGGCACCTCCTCGAAGCCCGCGTGATGGGTGATCCACGGGCGGGTGTCGATGCGGCCCTCCTCGATCAGGCGGATGATCCGGGAAAAGTCGGGCGGAAGCGCGTTGCGGCTGGCCAGCAGCGTCATCTCGCGCCGATGCATGAGCGGATGGCCGAAGGCGACTTCCTGGGTGGTGATGCCGACGAAGACAAGGCGCCCGGTGAACCCGACATAGTTGAGGGCTTGGCTCATGGACTGGTGATGTCCGGTGGCGTCGATGACCACCTGGGCGAGGGCGCCCCCGGTCAACTGCTGCAGGATGGCCAGTTCGGAGCCATCGCCGCGGGCCAGGATGGTGTCGGGCACACCCATGACCTCGCGGCAAAAGGCCAGTCGCTGCTCATTGAGGTCGAGGACCAGGCAGCGCGCCCCGGACAGCTTGACGAACTCGATGACGGACAGGCCGATGGGGCCGGCGCCGATGACCAGCACGTGGTCGCCGGGGCCGGGGTTGCCGCGGTTGACGGCGTGGCAGCCGATGGCCAGGGTCTCGACGAGGGCCAGCTGGTCGAAGGTGAGCCGGGCGGACGGGTGCAGCTTGGCGGCGGGCAGGAGCATCTGTTCGCAGAGTCCGCCGTCGGTCATGACCCCGAGCACCTTGAGGTTTTCGCAGCAGTTGCCGGCCCCGCGCCGGCAGGGGAAGCACTGGCCGCAGTTCATGTAGGGCTCCACCGAGCAGCGGTCACCGGGCCGGACGCGGTCCACGCCGGACCCGACAGCGAGGATTTCCACCCCAAGTTCGTGGCCGGGGATGCGCGGGTAGGAGTAGAACGGCATCTTGCCGAGGTAACCGCCGTAGTCGCTGCCGCAGATGCCGACGCGGTGGATGCGGACGCGGGCCTGGCCGGGCCCGGGGTCGGCAGGCGGGGCGATGTCGATGCGCGCAAACTGGCGGGGTTGGTCCAGGCGGATGGCTTTCATGGGCAGGTCGGGGGAGGAAGGCGGTCAGTGGCCGTGACCGAACACGCTGGCGAGGATGACCTCCTTGATCTTCCAGAGGAGGGCCATGGTCATGGCCAACGGGAGGAGGATGAGGAACAGCAGGAGGAAATGCCGGCTTTGCTCAAGGAAGAGGATGAGGTTGCCGGCGTGGCCGAGGGGGGTGGCTTGCAGCAGCCAGCCGAAGAGGCGCTCGGGCAGGCCAGGCTCGACGCGGACGGCGGCCAGCCAGGCGCAGACGAGGACCAGGATGAGGCCGAGGAGCGTCCGGTTGAAGGAGGTGAAGAGGCGGGTTTCCTGGCGCAGGGCCTCGTCGGGGAGCATGGCGGTCAGGCGCACGAGGAGCGGGTTGAGGGCGAGCAGGAACAGGAGGCCGGTCAGGGCCAGGGCCTGCGCGATGCCGGAGAGGAAGGGATGGGAGGGAACCCGGCTCCACCAAAAAAGGAAGGGAGCGAGGCCCAGGTTGACGAGGGCGATGAGGAACGCGCGGTCGAGGGCCTGGCGCCACGGCCGTTCCTGGGGCTGGAAGGCGCCGAGCAGATGGAGGCCCCACAGGAGGAAGCCGGTACCGGCCACGGGGGGCAGCACACCCAGCGACTGGCCGAGATCGCCATTGGCGGTCAGCACGCTCGCGACCAGGGTGAGGGGCAGGCCCCAGAAGAGCACGGAAAGCCCGCGCACCAGGTGCCCGAGGGACCGGAGGAGTTCGGGGGGCGGGGTCGTGTCGCGCACCAGGACCGGGCGGGACGACGCGGGCTCGGGCATTGGCGGCGCGGGTCCGGTCCTCAGATGCTGAGGTAGGTGTAACCCTTCAGCCCGCGCTCGTATTCATCGAGCAGCTTCATCCCCTCGCTGGGCTTCATGCGGTCGGCCTTGATGGCTTCATCGATCTGGGCCTTCATCTGCCGCTGGAGTTCCTTCTCATCATACTGCACGGAGGAGAGGCACTGGATGATGGTGCTGCCCTCGATGACCTCCTCCACGTAGTAGCCGGCCGGTTCATCGGGCTCGAGGAACACATGCACCTCATTGACGCGGCCGAACAGGTTGTGCAGGTCGCCCATGATGTCCTGGTAGGCGCCCATGAGGAAGAAGCCCAGGCAATAGGGTTCCGGCGTGCCATTGCCGCGCAACCCGTGCAGCGGCAGGGTGTCCCGCACGTCGCGCAGGTCGATGAACTTGTTGATCTGCCCGTCCGAGTCGCAGGTGATGTCGACCAGGGTGGCCTCCCGGAGGGGCCGTTCATGCAGCCGCTGGACGGGCATGATCGGGAACAACTGCCCCAGGGCCCAGTGGTCGAGGAGCGACTGGAAAACCGAGAAGTTGCAGAGGTACTGGTCGCCGAGGGTGTCCTCCAGGTGGCGGATCTCCTCCGGGATGTAGGCCTGGCCCTTGAAGCTGGCCACCACCTCCCGGCTGATTTCCCAGTAGAGCGTCTCGATGCGGGCCTTGTCGGGCAGCTCCAGCATCCCGAGCGTGAACATGTGGTGGGCGTCGTCCTTGCGTTCGAGCGCGTCATGCCAGGCCTCGAGCTTGTTCAGCTTGCCGAGGTTCCGGCGGATGTCGGTGAGCTCCCGCACCAGGGGATGGGCGGTCTCGGCGCAGACAGCCTCGGAGTCGCCGCGGTTCTTCTCGATGGCGCCAAACACCTCGACGATGAGGACGCTGTGGTGGGCCACGATGGCCCGGCCACTCTCACTGATGATGTCCGGGTGCGGCACCTGCTCGGCCTGGCAGACGTCGCCAAGGTAATACACGATGTCGTTGGTGTATTCCTGCAGGGTGTAGTTCACCGAGCTGTCGAAGGCGGACCGGCTGCCGTCGTAGTCCACGCCCAGGCCGCCGCCCACGTCCACATACTGGATGGCGAAGCCCATCTTGTGGAGCTTGGCATAGAACCGGGCGGCCTCCTGGACGGCTTTCTTGACCGTGAGGATGTCGGGCACCTGGGATCCGATGTGGAAATGGAGCAGCTTGAAGCAATGGCCGAGGCCCTCGGCCTGGAGCATCTCCGTGGCCAGCAGCAGCTCGGCGGTGCTCAGGCCGAACTTGGCGTTTTCGCCGCCGCTCTCGGCCCAGCGTCCGGCCCCCTTGGCCTGCAGGCGGGCGCGGATGCCCACCATGGGCTCGACCCCGATCTGCTTGGAGACAGTGATGATCTGCCGGAGCTCCTCGAGCTTCTCGACCACGAGGATGACCTTCTTGCCCAGCTTGGTGCCGAGGAGGGCCATGCGGATGAACTCGGCGTCCTTGTAGCCGTTGCAGACGATGAGGCCGCCCGGCTGGTTCTGCAGGGCCAGGCCGGCAAAGAGCTCGGGCTTGCTGCCGACCTCGAGGCCAAAGGCGAACGGCTTGCCCGCATCCAGGATCTCCTCCACCACCTCGCGCAGCTGGTTGACCTTGATGGGGAACACCCCGCGATACTGGCCCTGGTAGTTGAACTCCTTGATCGAGGCGCGGAAAGCCAGGTTAAGGGCCTCCACCCGGTGCCGGAGGATGTCCTGAAACCGGATGAGCAGGGGGAACTTCAACCCGCGGGCACGGGCCTCCTCAACCACGTCGGTGATGGCCACCTCGGCCCCCAGATCCTGCAGGGGACGGCAGACCACGTTGCCGGCCTCGTTGATGTCGAAATACTTCGCCCCCCAACGCTGGACATTATACAGGTCGCGGGCGTCCTGGATCGTCCAGGGGGGCGTCTCACGGGCGGTTTCGCTGTTCGTCATTTTACAAACGGCCGCACTATAGGAAGCGCGGCGGGGAAAGCAACAGATGTGTGGGGCGCCTGCGCATGACCTTACGGCTCCCCGGCGGAGCGGCGGGCAGCGCGGCGCGGCCCGGCCTTGAACAGCTCCATCTGCGGTTCCGGGAAGAAGTCGTAGTTCTTCAGGATGCGGATGACCTGGAGCAGGTCGCTCTTCTGGTAGTTCCGGTTCACCTCAATCTGCCGGATCAGGTCCGCCAGCATGGTGCGAAACGGGATGATGGCATCCAGCCCCTTGGCCCGGAGCAGCTCGATGCTCTGCTGCCGCGCCTCCGCGCCGTGCGGCAGGCCGGGCACGACCAGGATCTTGGTCGGAGGACCGTCCCCGCCGAAGGACCGGGCCACGCTTTGGAAGATGGACGGCTCGAGGAAGCGGAAGATTTCCGGGGCATTGGCCAGCAGGCCCGGGCTGAAGGTCTCCGTGTGCCAGCCCTTGACCACGATGATGGCGCGGGCGATGCGGGCCAGGTCGGACGACTCCAGGATGAACGGCAGCCCGGCCGGGGTGCCCTCGGGCCGCGGATTGATGGCCAGGAAATCGATTTCGTCGTCCTCGCGCCGCGACGGGGCCACATACTTCCGCTGTTGCCGGACGAAGAAACCGTGCAGCTCGAGGTATTCGCGGACGATGGTTTCGCTGACGGCGGACACGGGGGTTCCTAGGATGGGGGCGGATCGGCGGCCAGCGCCTCATGGATGAGTTCGGGCGGCACGGCATGGCCGGGGCTGACCCGGCCGACCACCCCGGCGAGCACGAACTTCACCTGGCCGCCACTCACCTTCTTGTCGAGCTGCATGGCCGCCAGCAGGCGCCGCCCGAGGGCCGGGGTGTAACGGAGAGCGACGGGCAGACCCGCCGCCTGGAACAGGCGCGCCACGCGGTCCACGTCAGCCGCAGGAAAGCCCAGTTGCCGATGGGAAAGCCGGGCGGCCGCCACCTGCCCGATGGAGATGGCCTCGCCATGCAGGTAACGCCCGTAGCCGGAGACGGCCTCCAGGGCGTGCCCGATGGTGTGGCCAAAGTTCAGGATGGCGCGCAGGCCGGACTCGGTCTCGTCCTGCCCCACCACCTCGGCCTTGATCTCACAGCAGCGGGCCACCACCGCCGCCAGCACGCGCGGGTCCAGCCGCAGCAGGGCCGGCAGATCGCGTTCCAGGCGCCGGAAGAAGGCCGCATCCCGGATGATTCCATACTTGATGACCTCGGCCAGCCCGGACCGGTACTCCCGCCGCGGCAGGGTGCGCAGGGCATCCAGGTCGCAGACGACCAGGCGCGGTTGGTGAAACGCGCCGACGAGGTTCTTGCCGGCCCGCAGGTTGATGCCGACCTTGCCACCGACGGAGCTGTCCACCTGGGCAAGCAGCGTGGTGGGGACCTGGACAAACGGGATGCCCCGCAGGTAAACGGCCGCCAGGAAACCGGCCAGATCGCCGACCACCCCGCCCCCCACGGCGACGAGGAACGAGGACCGCTCCAGGCGATGGGCGGCCAATCGATCGAGGCAGGCCGCCACGGTGCGCAGGCTCTTGGCCCCCTCCCCGGCCGGAATCACGATGCGAACCGGGTCAAACCCTGCCTGGCGCAGGCCGGCCTCCACCACGGCCGCGTGCCGTCGGGCCACGTTGGTGTCGGTAATCACCGCACAGCGCCGACCCAGGCCAAGCCGGGCGCAGGCACGCCCGACGCGGGACAATAAGCCCGTCCCAATCTCAATCCGGTAGCTCCGTTCACCCAACGGAACCTCAACAACACGCATGGCGCCACCCTAGGAACTCAGGCGGCAAAGCGCAAAGAGAAGTTGATGCGCCGGAGGACCGGGAATCGGCGAAGGGAATCAAGCCGTCCGGACCGCCCGGCGGCCGCCGGTTGGGGGGACGGGGGGGGCGGGATGCCGGCCGCGCCTCAGAAGTCCGTCTGGGGTTCCTTGAGGTCCAACTCCTGAATCCACGCGTTGCGGTAGCGGATGTCGTGACCCTCGGCCTGCAGCTTCAGGCCCTGCGGGGTGTCCGTGATGCCGCGCCCGCCATCGCGGCCGCCATCCACGCCCGAATTGAGGCCGCCCCACACCTTGTCGATCGGGAAGTTGGTATGCACCTTCTGGCCGTTGAAATACATGGTCACGAGGGCTTTCTCCGCGCGCTGTCCATCCCGGAACCGGGCCGCGCGGAACTGGATGTCGTAGGCGTTCCATTTCCGCAGGCCGGCAAAGGCGTGGTAGGGGGAGTCACTCTCGTTGATCACCGCGCCCATGCCATGCTTGGTCCGGACTCCCTCCTGGATCTGAATCTCGTAGCGGTTCTGCAGGTAGACGCCGCTGTTGCCGCGCGGGTTCATGACGCAGAACTCGATGTGCAGCCGGAAATCCCGGTAGGCCTTCTTGGTCACGATGTCGGCGGCGCCATACTTGCCACCCGTGGCCGCGGGATCATCCGTCATCAGGACCGTCCCCGCATCCACCGGGTCATCCACGATCTTCCACTTGATGGGCAGCGAGGACGCAAAACGCGGGCCCTGCCAGTAGGTCCACTTCGCGTCGAGGGTTTCGCGGGTGCCATCAATGATAATTTCAGCCCCGGGCAAGGGACGGGCCCCCACGCCCACGTGGGGCGGGGCGGCGGACAGGTCGAGGGCTGCGGACAGCCAGAGGACGGCGGCGGGCACGAGGGCGAACAGGCGGCGGGAGGTGGTCATGGGATTTGGAAAAGCCCGCCGTCCCGGCAAGGGAACGCGGCGGGCAAAAGGAACCGGGACATGGGAACCGGGGCGGGGCGGGCCGGGTTCAGCTGAGCTTGAGGGGGCCGCCCTCGCAGAGCGAGGCCTTGCCAAAGGTCTGGAGGCGGTGCCCCACGGCGTGGGCCAGGGCGAGGTGCAGGCGGTTGTGCGCCACGCGCTCGAATTGGAGGGATCGTCCCATCTGGAAACCGAAGCCGCCGCCGGCCAGCAGGAAGGGGATGTTGTCCAGCGTGTGCGAGTTCCCCTTGCCCAGTTCATTGGTCCAGATGACCAGCGTATGGTCGAGCATCGACCCCGACGCGCCGGGCTCCGGGGTGCTGGCCAGGCGGGTCAGGAGGTAGTTCAACTCGCCGCAGAACCACTTGTTGATCCGGGTCAGCTTGTCGACCGCGTCGGCGTTCTTGTCCGGCTCGTGCGAAAGGGCGTGGTGGCCGTCGTTGATGTCGAGCCACTTCATGCGGGCCATGCCGACCGACTTGGTGTACTGCAGCGTGGCCACGCGGGCCATGTCATTGACGAAGCTGTTGATGAGCAGGTCAATCTGCATCCGGCTCAGGCGCGGGACATTGTCGTTCTGGTCGGCGATGCCCTGCTCGAGGCTGGGCGGACCGACCTGGAGCTTCTGGCGCGCGGCGTCGGCAATCTCCTTCTCCAGACGGCGCACCAGGGACTCGTGTTCCTCGATCCGGCGGCGGTCCTCCGCGCTGACCAGGCGGCCGACCTTCCGCAGGTCATCGCGCACCTCGTCCAGCACGCTGCTCAGGCTCTCCTTGTCCCGCATCTGCCCGTAGAGCTTTTGGTACATCTGGTAGGGATCGGAGATGGGGGCCACCGGCTGGTTCGGGCCGGCGTAGCTCATGCGCGTCCAGGGGTCCGCCCGGTCCGTCACGCCGACCCCGAACTCAAGGGATCCGAAGCGCGTGCGCGTCTCCTCGCGGGATTGGAAAAAGTTCTTCAGTTCCTGGTCGATGGAAATGCCGCTGGCCCAGCCGGCCGGGGTGTCGGAGCCGCCCTGGATGTTCCCGGGGAACAGTTCAATGCCGGTCAGCAGGCAGCTCATGCCCCGCATGTGGCCGTCGCCGTCCCCGCGCACCCGGTTGCTCAGGCCCTTCAGGAACAGAAGCCGGTCCTTGAAGCCCTCCAGCGGGGACACAATTTCCTTCAGGGCAAACTGCGCGCCCGCCTCGTCGGGCCAGAAGGCGGTGGGGATGGTCCCGTTCGGGCTGAACAGGACGACCAAACGCTGGCGCGGCCGGGCGGGGGCGGCCAACCCCAGGCTGGGCAGGCCGGCGAGGAAGGGCAGCGACGCGGCCGAGAGGCCGACGGTCTTGAGGAATTTCCGGCGGTGGAGCGCGTTCATGGCTGGATGGCGGTTTGCTTGTGGTTGGCCGGCGCGGGCCACCCGGGCGGAGGACCGGGCAGGCGGGCCGGGCAGCAGACGGGAAAGCTTACCGGACTATTCGAGCCGGGCAAGGCCGCGCTTCCCCCTTCCCATCCGCCCGGCGCTCCCCTACTCTGCGCCGCGCATGACGAAACACTCCGGCAAAGCCTGGCGCGCCGCCTTCCGCATTGTCTTCTGGGTCAGCGTGCTGGTCCTGGCCCTCATCATGGCGGGGGTGATTGCCGTGTTCGTGGCCGGGCGCATCCAGTTCATCGTGGGCGCGCTGCTGGCGCTCTGGGCGCTCTTCACCGCCTTCACGTTCTACTTCTTCCGCGACCCCACGCCCGCCCCCACCCGCGTGCCCAATGCCGTCGTCTCCCCCGCCCAGGGCCGGGTGGACCTCATCGACGAAACCGACGAACCCGAGTTCATGGGCGGCCGCTGCCGCCGCATCTCCGTCTTCCTCTCCGTCATTGACGTCCATGTCCAGCGCAGCCCCATCGCCGGCCAACTGGTCTTCAGCAAGCACACCGACGGCCAGTTCCTCACCGCGACCCGCTCCGACTGCGGGGACTTCAACGAGAATGTCCTGCTGGGCCTCACCAGCTCCGAAACCCCCGGCCGCAAGGTCGGCGTCCGCCTGATCGCCGGACTCATCGCCCGCCGCATCATCGTCTGGACCCAGACCGGCGAGACGGTCGAGCGCGGGGAACGCATCAGCCTGATCCAGTTCGGCTCCCGGGCCCACATCTACCTGCCCCTCGACGCCCAGGTGACGGTCAAGCTCGGGGACAGGGTGAAGGTCGGCGAAACGCTCCTCGCCACCCTCTGAACCGGCGCCCATGAAGCCTCCCGCCGCGCCCGCGCCGCCCCCGCCCGAGACCTCGCACACCGACGCGCGGGTCAAGATCTACTTCCTGCCCAACCTGATGACGGGGGCCAACCTGTTCTGCGGGTTCGTGGCCCTGACCAAGATCGTCCAGTGGGAAAGCGGGGCCGGGAGTTACAATGACATCAAGGTCGCCCTGCTCTTCATCCTGCTGGCCTGCATCTTTGACCTCCTGGACGGCCGGGTCGCGCGCATGGGCGGGGCGGAAAGCCCGTTCGGTCGCGAGTTCGACTCGCTGGCCGACATCATCTCCTTCGGCGTCGCCCCCGCCTTCCTCGTCTACCGCGTCGTGCTCAAGGATGTCTTCGTCGACCGGCCCGAGTTGGGCAAGTTCTGGAACTCCCTGCTCAACCATCCCGAACTCGGATGGTTCATTGCCAGCGTCTACCTCCTCTGCGGCGCCTTCCGGCTGGCCCGCTTCAACTGCCTGGCCGCCATGGCCGGCTCCGGCGGCGGCAAGGAGTTCCTCGGCTTCCCCATCCCGGCCGCCGCCGGCATGGTCTCCAGCCTCACCCTCTTCATGATTTGGTGGGACGAAAAGGACTTCGCCCAGGGCAACTGGCGGTTTTTCCTGCCCATCCTCATGGTCTTCCTCTCCCTCATGATGGTCAGCGAGGTGAAGTATCCCAGTTTCAAGAAGCTCGACCTGCGCGCGACCAAGACGTTCACCAAGACCCTCCTGGCCCTGCTCTTTCTCGGCGGGGCCTTCATCCTCCGCGAGAAACTCCTCTACTGGGTTCTGCCCCTCTTCTTCACCGCCTACCTGGTCTACGGCTTCGTGCGGCCGCGCGTTTCCCGGCGGGTCCGCCACGAAATCGAGGACGACGACGAGGACGACGAGGCTTCGTCCCCCGCCTGACCCATGCCGCCGGATCTCGAGGCGTTCCTCTGGGGGCTGGCCGCCGGCTTCGCCGTGTCCGTCCCGGTCGGCCCCATCAACCTCACCATCATGAACGAGGGCGCCCGGCGCGGCTTCCGCTATGCCGCCCTCATCGCCGCCGGCGCCACCCTGATGGAGACCATCTACTGCGCCCTCGCCTTCACCAGCTTCCGCGTCCTCGTGCAGGGCCCCGTCGTCAAGGCCGCCCTCGGCATGTTCAGCTTCGCCTTCATGCTCTTCCTCGGCCTCAAGTTTCTCTTCACCAAGTCCGTCCCCGCCGTGGAAAAATTCGAGGCGCGGCTCGAGCACAGGATCGAGGCCGGCATCGAGCGCCGCTTCCATCCCACCTCCGCGTTCATGACCGGCTTCGTCCAGACCCTCGCCAACCCCGGCGTGCTGCTCTGCTGGATCGTCCTCGGCGCCCTCTTCATCTCGCGCGGCTGGGTCGATCCCTCCTGGCGCGGCAAATCCCTCTGCACCGCCGGGGTCACCGTCGGGGTGGGGGCCTGGTGCTTCGGGCTGGCCTGGACCGCCGCCCTCGGGCACGGCCGCTTCAGCGAAAAAACCCTCCTCCGCATGGCCCGCGCCTCCGGCGTCGGCCTCATCCTCCTCGGCCTGGCCCACGGCAGCAAACTCGCCCTCGACCTGGCCCAGCGCTACGGCACCCTCGGCCCCTGACCAGGCAGCTTTCCCGCTCGCCTGTCCGCGTCCCCCTTGGCTACCGTCCCGCGGCATGAACCGTCTCCGCTTTTCGCTGTCCCTCCTCATGGCCACCCTCGCGCCCGCGGCCTTGGGCGACGAGGGAATGTGGCTGTTCAACCAACCCCCGCGCCAAACCCTGCGTGAGCGGCACGGCTTCGAGGCCACGGACGCCTGGCTGCAACACCTCCAGAAGGCCTCCGTCCGCCTCAACTCCGGCGGGTCGGGCAGCTTTGTCAGCGAGGACGGCCTGCTCGTGTCCAACCACCATGTGGCCGCCGACGCCCTCCAGAAGCTGGGCACCCCGGAGCGCAACCTCCTGCGCGACGGTTTCCATGCGCGCACGCCCGCCGAGGAACTCCGCTGCATCGACCTCGAAATCAATGTCCTGCAGTCCATCGAGGACGTGACCGCCCGCGTCAACGCCGCCGTGCCCCCCGATGCCGCCCCGGCCGCGGCTTTCGCCGCCCGGCGCAAGGCCATCGCCGGCCTCGAGCAGGCCTCGCTCGACCAGACCGGCCTGCGCTCGGACGTCGTCACGCTCTGGCAGGGCGGCGCCTACCATCTCTACCGCTACAAGAAATACACCGACGTCCGCCTGGTCTTCGCACCCGAGATGTCCATCGCCTTCTTCGGCGGGGACCCCGACAACTTCGAGTTCCCGCGGCATTGCCTGGACGTCTGCTTTTTCCGCGCCTACGAGAACGGCAAGCCGGCCCAGATCCCGCATCACCTTCAGTTCGCCCCCGCGGGGGTCAAGGAGGGCGAACTGGTCTTCGTGTCCGGCCACCCCGGCCGGACCAGCCGCCTGCTCACGGTGGCCGAACTGGAATACCTGCGCGACCAGGCCCTGCCCGCGCGCCTGGCCTCACTCAAGCGCACCGAGGTGCTGCTCGAGTCGTGGAGCGCGCGCAGCGAGGAAAACGCCCGCCGCGCCAAGGATGACCTGTTTGGGGTGAAGAACGGCCGCAAGGCCCTCGACGGCCGGCTGGCCGGCCTGCTCGACCCGGCCCTGCTCGGGGCCAAGCGGACCGCCGAGAACGCCTTCCGCGATCGCCTGCGCGCCGAACCCGCCCACGCCGCCGCCCTCGCCGCCTATGACCGCATCGCCGAGGCCACCCGTGTCCAGGCCGCCCAGGCGGTGCGCCAGGGCCTGCTCGAGGGCGGCGCGGCCTTCCAGTGCGACAGCTTCGGCCTGGCCCGCACCCTCCTGCGCGCCGGGGACGAGCGCCCCAAGCCCAATGGCGAGCGCCTGCGCGAGTTCTCCGACGCCGGCCGCGCGTCCCTCGAACTGGGGCTCTTCTCCGAGAAGCCGGTCTATCCCGACCTCGAAATCCTCACCCTCGCCGACTCCCTCACCTTCCTGGCCGGGCAACTGGGCGCGACCGACCCCCTGGTAGCCCGGGTGCTCGACGGCAAATCGCCCCGGCAACGCGCGGCGGAACTCATCCAAGCCACCCGCGTGCGGGACGTGGCGTTTCGCCGCCGCCTCTACGAAGGCGGGGCGGCCGCGGTGACCGCCGCCCGGGATCCCCTGATTGAGCTGGCGCGGCAGGTCGACGGCGAGGCCCGCGCGCTGCGCCGGGTCGCGGAGGAACAGGGCGAGGTGAAGCAGCAGGCCCAGGCCGCGATCGCCCGCGCACGCAATGCCCTCCTCGGCACCGCCGGCTACCCCGACGCCACCTTCACCCTCCGGCTCAGCTTCGGGCTGGTCCAGGGCTACGCCGAGGACGGCCAGGCCGTGCCCGCCTCCACCACCTTCGGCTCCCTCTACGACCGCGCCCGCGGGATGAACCAACACCCGCCCTTCGACCTGCCCGCCACCTGGCAGCAGCGCCGCAGCCGGCTGGACCCCAAGACGCCCTTCAACTTCGTCAGCACCTGCGACATCATCGGCGGCAACTCGGGCAGTCCCGTGGTCAACCGCGCCGGCCAGTTCGTCGGCATCATCTTCGACGGCAACCTCGCCAGCCTCCCCTGGGACTACGCCTTCAGCGAACAACAGGGCCGCGCCACCTCCGTCCACGCGGCCGCCATCCTCGAGTCCCTCACCCGCATCTATGGCGCCAAGGCCCTGGCGGCCGAACTGACCTCCGGCCGCCTCCGCCGGTAATCGCATGGGCCCGGGCCCCGCCGACTGGGAAACCCTCGGCTTCCTGGGCCGCGTCCTTGGGTTCATCGCGTGGGAACGGCTGCGGCCGGCCCGACGCGTGGATCCCCTCGCGGGCTGGCATCTGGACCCGCTGCGTGGACGCTGACACCCTGCCGGAAATCTGACCCCCTCGGGCTCGGCCAACCCATCCCCCGCCGGGAACTGCCCCGCCTGTGCCTCGGGGTGGAACCTCCCCCGGTGGACCGCCCCAGCCGGATGGCCCCGTTTTTCCGCTTTGCCCACGGACGGCCTTTACCTACTGTTCCCAGCCCTGCCGCCCCGGCGGCAGGCCTGCATGGCCCTCATCGTCCAGAAATACGGCGGCACCTCGGTCGGCAACCCTGACCGGATCAAGAACGTCGCCGCCCGCGTCGCCCGGCACCGCGCCCAGGGCGACCAGGTCGTGGTCGTCGTCTCCGCCATGAGCGGGGTGACCGACAACCTCATCCGCCTGGCCCGGGAGATCATGCCGCTGCCCACCGAGCGCGAGATGGACATGCTCCTGGCCACCGGGGAGCAGACCACGATCGCCCTCACCGCCATGGCCCTGCACGCCCTCAACCTGCCCGCCGTCAGCCTGACCGGCGCGCAGGCCGGCATCGTGACCGACGGGGTCCACACCAAGGCCAAGATCCGGAACATCTCCCCGCGCGAGGTCCACAAACTCCTCGACGCCGGCAACGTCGTCATCGTGGCCGGTTTCCAGGGCCAGACCTCCGAGGGGCAGATCACCACCCTCGGCCGCGGCGGCTCCGACCTCACCGCCATCGCCCTGGCCGCCGCCCTCCGGGCCGACCTCTGCCAGATTTACACCGACGTCGACGGGGTCTACACCGCCGACCCCCGCATCGTCCCCACCGCCCACAAACTGCCCGAGATCTCCTACGACGAAATGCTCGAACTGGCCGGCCTCGGCGCCAAGGTCATGCAAAGCCGCTCCGTCGAGTTCGCCAAGAAGTTCGGGGTGGTCTTCGAAGTCCGCTCCAGCCTCAACGACAACCCCGGCACCCTCGTGAAAGAAGAAACCCAGTCCATGGAAGGCGTCGTCGTCCGCGGCGTCGCCCTCGACAAGAACCAGGCCAAGGTCACCCTGGCCCAGGTGCCCGACAAACCCGGCGCCGCCGCCCGCATCTTCAAGGCGATCGGCGACGCCGCCATCAACGTCGACATGATCGTCCAGACCGCCAGCCACGGGGCCGGCGGCGCCACCGACATCAGCTTCACCACCGACAAGGCCGACCTCCCCAAGACCCGCCGCGTCCTCGACGGCATCCGCGCCGAGGTCGGCTTCAAGGAAACCATCGCCGCCGAGAACATCGGCAAACTCTCCATCGTCGGCGTCGGCATGCGCAGCCACACCGGCGTCGCCGCCAAGCTCTTCGAAACCCTCGCCCAGGCCGGCGTCAACATCGACATGATCTCCACCAGCGAAATCAAGGTCAGCGTCGTCATCGACCTGGCCCGCGGCGACGAGGCCATGCGCGCCGTCCACAAGGCCTTCATCGGCTGACCCCCGCCCCCCCACCCCGCTTTCGCCTTCCGCCCCTCCCCGGGCCGGGCTAAGGTCCCCCCGGTGACCCCGTGATCGCCCGGCTCCAGAAACTCAAGGATTTCGCCGCGTCCCTCCTCCAGGAGCAGGCGCCTCCCCCCGGGACCGCGCCGGATGCCCCACGCCTGCTCCGCGCCGCCCACTTCTGGGTGCTCGTCGGCCGCAGCTTCGCCCGCAACCGCTGCCCCGTCCGCGCCTCCGCCCTCGCCTTCTCCTCCCTCCTCGCCCTCATCCCGATGCTGGCCGTCGTGTTCAGCATCAGCACCCTCATCCTCAAGAACCAGGAACAGGGCGTCGACCAGGTCCGCTGGGTCGTCACCCGCCTCCTCGAGGTCATCTCCCCCTACACCGGCGGCGCCGCCCCCGCCACCCACGAATTGGCCGCCGCCCGCCGCGAGGAGGCCGTCCAGAAAATCTACGAGTTCATCCGCAACACCCAGAGCAAGACCATCGGCACCGTCGGCATGCTCACCCTCGTCGTCGTCGCCATCAGCATGCTCCGCCGCATCGAGGCCACCTTCAATGACATCTGGGGCGTCACCCGCGGCCGTTCCTGGTACACCCAGGTCATCCTCTACTGGGCCGTCATCTCCCTGGGCCCCCTCCTCCTCATGCTGGCCCTCGGCCTCACCGGCAGCAGCCAGTTCACCACCACCCGCGCCTGGCTCATGCAGTGGCCCGTCCTCGGCGGACTCGTCTTCCGCTCCCTCCCCCTCCTGGTCCTCCTCGGGCTGTTCACCATGATCTACCAACTCATGCCCAACACCCGCGTCCGCCCCGCCGCCGCCCTCGCCGGCGCCGCCGTGGCCGGGGTTCTCTGGCAGTTGAACAGCCTCCTCGGGGTCCATGTCGCCGCCCGCATCACCCAGAACAACGCCATCTATGGCAGCCTCGGCATGGTGCCCGTCCTCATGATCGGCCTCTACCTCAGCTGGCTCATCCTCCTCTTCGGCGCCCAGGCCGCCTACGCCTTCCAAAACCGCGCCGTCTACCTCCAGGACAAGCAGACCGAGTCCGTCAACCAGCGCGGGCGCGAATTGGCCGCCCTGCGCCTGATGGCGGTCGTGGCCCGCGCCTTCGCCCAAGGCACCCCACCGCCCACCCTCAACCAACTCGCCGCCACCCTGTCCGTCCCCTCCAAACTGGTCGGCCAACTCCTCCAGCCCCTGCTCCGCGCCGGGATCGTCGTCGAAAGTTCCGACCGCTCCCCCGCCTTTGTCCCCGGCCGCCCGCTCCACCGCATCACCGCCCACGACATCCTCCAAGCCCTGCGCACCGGACAGGGCGAGGACTTCGCCGCCACCACCGACCCCCTGCAGGCCCGCTCCTTGGCCGCCCTCGACCGCATCCACCAGGCCGAACGGTCCGTGGCAGAGACCTGCACCCTGCAGGACCTCGTCCAAGCGCCGGACTAAAACTGCCCGGCCACGACGGCGCCATTTTTCCCCGCTATTTCATTGCTTCCGCGCCCCATCCCGGCCACTATCCCAAAACCTCGACGACCCGTGTCTGGCAGCAATGGAGGGCTTCCTTTCCGGTCGGGCATGGCCTCCGGGCCCGCCCGTCGGCACGCGGCGCGCGGCGGCGTTGGATCACTACGATGAAAACCAAAACGAGAAAAACCAAGATGGCGCTGGCCCCTTTTGAAACCGGCCAGATTTGGCAGATGGGGGAAACTCTTCTCAAGATCGGCCTCGTCGGCAAACGCCTCGTCCACTACAAGCAGTTCAAGAGCGCCGCCAACGCCTCGCCCGTCTATCTCTCCGGCAAGGAGGACCTCGAAAGGCTCCTGCAAAAGCATCAGGCCACCCTGCTGCCCGAAGCCCCCGCCGCCCCAGGCCGGAACGGCGCCCGCCGCAAGGCCCCCTCCCCCAGCCGCGCCCACTGACCCCAGCCTACCCCGCCTCGGCCGGATCGGCGGGACAGCACTTTTTTTGGGATCCAGGTTGCCTTTTCCCGGGATTGGGGGAATAATCAGCCTCGATCTGTTAGATGGCTAGTCTCTTTCAAGGCATGGAAATCCTCAGGTGAACTCTGTTCAGTGATGATTTTAGACCCGGCGGTCGGGAACAGTCTCTGGAAAGCAGCGGTTAGTCGGACAGTCAACAACATCATATGAACAACAAACTGTTTGTGGGGAATCTTTCCTACAACACCACCGAAAACGACCTGCAGGATGCTTTTGCGGCTCACGGCACGGTCCTCGAAGCGAACCTCATGGTGGATCGCATGACCGGTCGCCCGCGCGGCTTCGGCTTCGTCACCATGTCCAACCAGGATGAGGCCCAAAAGGCCATCGACGCCATGCACGGCAAGGACCTCGGCGGCCGCGCCCTCACCGTCAACATCGCGCGTCCCCGCGAAGACCGTCCTCCGGGCGGCGGCGGCGGCGGCGGCCGGCGTGAGTTCGGCGGCGGCGGCGGCGGCGGCCGGCGCGACCGTTACTGAGCCAGTCAGTCTTCCACGGCGGGGTGTGGGAAACCACACCCCGCCTTTTTCATGCCCACCCCCACCCGGCCCCGGCGCCGCCCTGCTTGACGCTGCCGCAACGCCCTCCCTACGCTCCCGCCATGGTTCAGCTCATCACCCCGGTGACCGAGGAAAAAATCCGCGCGCTGCACATCCGCGACGCCGTCGAAATCACCGGGGTCATCTACACCGGCCGCGACGCCGTCCATAAATACCTCCATGAAGGCGGCGAACTCCCGCCCGAGGTGCGGCTCAAGGACTCCATCCTCTACCATTGCGGCCCCGTCGTCCTGAAGGACGAGGCCGGGCAATGGAAGGTCACCGCCGCCGGCCCCACCACCTCCATCCGCGAGGAGCCCTACCAGGCCGACATCATTCGCAAGTTCGGCCTGCGCGGCGTCATCGGGAAGGGCGGCATGGGCGACCGCACCCTCGCCGCCTGCCAGGAGTTCGGCTGCGCCTACCTGCACGCCGTCGGCGGCGCCGCCCAGGTCCTCGCCGAATGCATCAAGGCGGTTCGCGGGGTCTACCTTCTGGAGAAGTTCGGCGCCCCCGAGGCCATCTGGGAGCTCGAGGTCGAACGGTTCCCCGCCGTGGTCACCATGGACGCCCACGGCCAGTCGCTCCACCGCGAGGTGTTCTCGGCGAGCCAGGAAGAATTGGCCCGTCGCGTGTAGGCCCCTCCCCAGGCCATCGGCCCGCGCCCCCGCCCGCCCCCCCTCAATCTCCCCAACCAACGTGCCGATAGGATGCTGGACCAGCCACGGCTGGACCCGGCATGCGCCTTGATCCACTGCACAGCTCCCACGGTCCGCGGAACGCCCGCAATGCGTTCACGCTCATGGAGGTCACCGTCTGCCTGGCCATCCTCGGCGTGGCTGTCCTGGCCATCTACGGGGGCATCACGGCCGGCATCTCGGGCATCCGCATGGCCCGTGAAAACCTCCGCGCCACCCAGATCCTCCTCGACAAGATGGAGGGTATCCGACTCTACACCTGGTCCCAGCTCAACACCCCCGGCTTCATCCCCGCCAGCTTCGTCGAACCCTACGACCCCCTGTCCACCAACCTGAGCTCCGGCGTGCTCTACTCGGGCACCGTCGAAATCACACCCCACCCCGGCAATGCCACCTACTCGGCCGACATGCGCGCCGTGCGGGTGACCGTCAACTGGCAGACCGGGGGCCTGCCGCGTTCCCGCCAGCTGTCCACCTATGTCAGTGAGTCCGGCATCCAGAACTACCTCTACTAGGCAGCCCCCCCGCCGCCGCCACCGGGCCGGCCTCACCCTCGTGGAGGTGGTCGTCGCCCTCGGCATTTGCGGGGTCATCCTCCTCGTGTTGGTCAACCTCTCCGTGTCCTCGGGCCGCAGCCTGGCCGAGATGGTCCATTACGTGGACCTCGACCACCACAACCGCATCGCCCTCGATGTCATGACCCGGGATGTCCGCCAGATGCGCCATCTCTCCGACTACCGCACCAACGCCATCTCCTTCATGGACCACGACAACCAGGTGCTCACCTTTGACTACTCGCCCGGAGACCGCACGCTGACCCGCATTCATGCCGGCCGCACCAACACGTTGCTCAAGGACTGCAACTTCCTCCGCTTCGACATCTACCAGCGCACCCCCCGCACCAACAGCTACGCCCTCTATCCCGCCACCGAACTGACCAACTGCAAGGTGATCAGCATCACTTGGAATTGCTCCCGTTCCCTGTTCGGTCTGCCCGCCAACAACGAGCAGGCCCAGACCGCACGTATTGTGATGCGCAACAAGCGGGAGGATGCCCCATGAACCTGTCGCCCGCCCCCCAGCGCCCCCCGTCCGGCGGCGTCCTCCTGGTCACCCTCTTCATCATGGCCGCCATCGGCATCGTGCTCATGGCCGCCCTCAACCTCATCCAGGGCCAGAACCAGGCCGTCAGCCGGTCCCAAGCCTGGAACGCCTGCATCCCGGCCATCGAGGCCGGCGTGGAGGAGGCGCTCGCCCATCTCAACGATCAGGCCTCGTCCTCCCTCGCTGCCAACGGCTGGATCCAGGACGGCCCCGTCTACCTCCTCCAGCGCAGCACGGGCAACGACAGCTTCTTCCGGGTGGCGCTCGTCATGACCAACCCGGCCGCCCCCATCATCCTCAGCACCGGCTACGTGCGCCTGGCCGCCCTCGTCGCCCAGGCGCGCGAACCCCTCCTGGCCGCCGCCACCCCCTCCGCCAAGGGCGAGCAATACATCAACCGCGCCGTCCGGGTGCTCGTCGAGCAACAGATGCTCTTCGTCAAGGCCATGGTCGCGCGCGACCGGATCGAGATGAACGGCAACAACATCTCCGTGGACAGCTACGACAGCTCCAACCCGCTCTACAGCACCCCCCAGGGCACCTACGACCCCGCCAAGGCCCGCGACAACGGGGACGTCTCCACCATCGCCGGTGTCCGCAACGCCATCAGCGTCGGCAACGCCGACATCAAGGGCCGCGTCAGCACCGGGCCGGGCGGTACCGTCGCCATCGGCCCCAACGGATCCGTCGGCAGCAAGGCCTGGGTCGATGGCGGCCGGTCCGGCATCCAGCCGGGATGGTTCCGCGACGACATGAACGTCGACATGCGCAACATCGAGCGCCCCTCCAGCGCCGGCAGCCTCGGGACCCCCGCCCCGGGCACCGTCAACGGCATCGCCTACGGCCATGTCGTGGACAGCGGCAAATACGTCATGTCCTCCATCAACCTCAGCCGGGGCGAGAAAATGTGCATCCGAGGCGGGGCCACCCTGATCGTCGATGGCCCCGCCGTGATCAGCGGCGGCCTCGACATCCTCCCGGGCGCCAGCCTCACCCTGTATGTCAGGGGCCCCAACCTCGACATCGGGGGCATCGGGGTGAACAACACCCAGCGCTCCACCAACTGCGTCATCTTCGGACTCCCCACCCTCACCAGTGTCACCCTGCCCAGCAGCGGCGACTTCAACGGCGCCCTCTACGCCCCCAACGCCGACCTGCGCATGACCGGCGGCGGCAGTGGCGCGGTCAACTGGTGCGGGGCCTGCGTCACCCGCACCGTCACCGTGACCGGCCACCAGAAATTCCACTACGATGAGGGTCTCCGCACCTTCGGCCCCCCGGGACGCCTTGTCGTCACATCCTGGCTGGAACTCTAGCCCGCGCCCTCGCTCAGGCCTTGGCCCGGCGGTGCACCTTGTGGATGGCCGCCTGGTCCGTGCATTTCATCACCAGTTCATCAATGCACACATGGGCCGGCCGGTTGGCCACCCAGACAATCGCCTCGGCCACGTCCTCGGCCGTGAGCGGCTCCACCCCCTCGTAAACCTTGTCCGCCTTGGCCTGGTCCCCGCTGAAGCGCACCAGTGAAAACTCCGTGTTGGCCATGCCGGGATCCACGGTCGTCGCCCGCACCCCCGTCCCGCAAAGTTCCAGGCGCAGCACGCGCGTGATCTGCAACTCGGCCGCCTTGGCCCCGCAGTAGGCCGAGCCCCCCTCGTAGGCATACCGGCTCGCCACCGACCCGATGTTGATGATGTTGCTCCCATGGCTCTTGAGCAGCAGCGGGAGGCAGGCCCGGGTCATGCGCAGCACGCCCAGCACGTTGGTCTGCATCATCCATTCCCAGTCCTCATCCTTGCCGTTGGCCACCGTGTCCAACCCCTTGGCCCCACCGGCATTGTTCACCAGCACGTCCAGGGACGGCGCAAATCCCTGCACCCACTCCACATACCGGTTCACGCTCGCCGTATGCATCACATCCAGTGGATGCAACCGGACATCCGGCGCCCCCAACTGGCAGCACTCCTCGGCCACCGCCTCCATGCGATCCGTGCGCCGCGCCCCCAGCAGCAGACGCGCGCCCGCCCGGGCGAACGCCCGCGCCGCCGCCGCCCCAAACCCGCTCGAGGCGCCGGTAATCAGAACCCACTTGTCGGCCAGTGACGTTGACATGCCCGCGAACATAAGCGGAGCCAGGCGCGACCGGAAGACGGATTTCCAGGAAGGCGGCCCGCGCCACCCCTGCCCCCAGGGAACGACCCCCGCGAGGCGGCGGGGCGCCCCGGCTAGCCCAGCACGGAGCGAATCACCTCGCCGGTGTTGACCGTGGGCCGCTCCTCGCGGCCATTGTGCAGGTAGACCAGCTGCCCATGGTCCAGTCCCAGCAGGTGCAGGATGGTGGCGTGCACATCGCGCACGTGCGCGCGGTTCTCCACCGCCCGCAGGCCAAGTTCGTCGGTGCTGCCCACCACGGCGCCCCGCTTCACCCCGCCGCCCGCCATCCAGAGCGTGAACCCCCACGGGTTGTGGTCCCGCCCGTCCCCCTTCTCATTGAACGGCGTGCGCCCGAACTCCCCGCCCCAGATCACCAGCGTGCTCTCCAGCAGGCCGCGCGCCTTCAGGTCGGTCAGTAACCCCGCAATGGGTTGGTCGGTCTGGCGGCAATACTTGCCGTGGTTGCCCTCCAGGTCGTTGTGGGCATCCCACAGGCTGCCGCTGCCGGAATAGCACTGCACAAAGGGCACGCCGCGCTCGACCAACCGCCGGGCCAGCAGGCAGTTGGCGCCAAACCGGGCCGTCTCCTTCTGGTCCAGCCCATACAGCCGCCGGGTGGCCTCGGTTTCCCCCGCCAGGTCCACCGCCTCCGGCGCCGCGCTCTGCATGCGCCACGCCAACTCATAGGACGCCAGCCGCGCCGCCAACTCGGTGTCCTCCGGCTTGTCCGCCGAAAAACGCCGGTTCAGCTCCCCCAGGAAATCCAGCTTGGCCCGCTGCCGCTCCGGGGTCAGGCCCGGCGGCGGCGCCAAATGATAAATCGGGCTGCCCTCCGACCGCAGCGGCGTGCCCTGGTAGACGGCCGGCAGGAACCCGCTGCTCCAGTTCTTCGGCCCCCCGTTGACCTCGCCCGCATCGGTCAACACCACAAAGGCCGGCAGGTTCTCGTTCCGCGTGCCCAGCCCATACACGGACCACGCCCCCATCGAGGGACGCCCGGCCAGGATGTCCCCGGTGTTCATCTGGCAGACCGACCCGACATGGTTCAACCCATCCGCCCAGCACGAGCGCAGCACGCAGAGGTCATCCGCATGCTCCGCCACGCGCGGATACCAGTCGGACACCCACAACCCGCTCTGCCCATGCCGACGCCACGCGCGCCGGGAGGGCATCAGCGTGTTGCCCGCCGTGCCCATGGCCGTGATCGGGCGCCCAAAGGACTCCGGCATGGGTTGGCCGGCCAGGCGCTCCAGCTCGGGCTTGGGATCAAAGAGGTCAATGTGACTGGGACCGCCCTCCATGAAGAGCCAGATCACCGACTTGGCCCGCGCGGGGAAATGGGGAACCGGCGTGGCCCCCGTCGCGCCAGGCTGTCCGGCCGCCTGGGCGCGCCCCGCCAGGCCGTCGCGCCCCAGCAGGTAGCTGAAGGCCAGCGCGCCAAAACCCCCGCCCATCCGGTGCAGGAACCGGCGGCGCGTGGCCACGGGCTGGAGGGCGGGGGGCAACATGACGCAGGCCGGTCTAGTTCACGTAGACGAACTCGTTGGCGTTGATCAGCATGTGGCAGAGGTCCACCAATGCCTGCGCGGCCGCGGGTTCCACCGAGGCGCTGAAGCCGGCCGGCCGCGCCCCTCCGGGCTCCCCACCTTCCGGGACGGGAGACGCCCCCTGCCCCGCTGTCGAGACCAACTCCGCGGCAATCAATCCGCGCTGGCCCCGCAGGAACTCCCGCGCCAGGCGCCGCTCCGCCTTGTCCGGCACGCGCCCGTAGGCCAGGCGAAACGCCGCCTCCACCTGCCGGTCCACGTCCGGGCCCGCCGCCTCCACCACCCGGCTGGCGAAGCCCTGCGCCCAGCCCCAGACCAGCCGGCTGTTCAGCAGGGTCAGGGCCTGCAATGGACTGGTGGTGACGTTGCGCCGCGCGCAGCTCTCGTGCGGGTCCGGCATGTCGAAACTGTCAAACATCGGGTAGCGCGTGTTGCGCCGGATGAAGACATAGACGCTGCGCCGGTTCCGCTCCTGCGCGTCCTCGCTGAGCTTCCAGCCGCCGCGCGGCGCCGGCATCCCCGCCGGCAACTCCGGAAACACCCCGGGGCCGCCCCTCTTCCCATTCAATTGCCCCGCCACAAAGAGCGCGCTGTCCCGGATCGCCTCGCCTTCCAGCCGATGCCGCGGATAACGCCAGAGCAGCCGGTTGGGCGGGTCCACCCGGGCGGACGCCTCAACCAGGCCGGCCGATTGCTGGTAGGCCGCCGAGTTCACGATCAGCCGGTGCAGCTCCTTCAGGCTCCAGCCCCGGGCCATGAACTCGGACGCCAACCAGTCCAGCAGCTCCGGATGGGTGGGCCGATCGCCCCGCGGCCCGAAGTCGCTCGCCGTCCCCACCAAGCCGCGCCCGAAATGATGCTGCCAGACGCGGTTGACCATCACGCGCGCCGTCAGGGGATTGCGCGGGTCCGACAGCAGGCGCGCCAGGGCGGATCGCCGCCCGGTGCTCCCCTGCGCCGTGCGCGCGACCGGCACCGTGGCTCGTCCATAGACCACCTCCAGCAGACCGGGCGCGACAGGCTCCGCCGGCTGGTCGTAGAGGCCGCGGGACAGGAGGTGCGTGGCGGGCGCGTCCGGACCCAGATCCATCATGGCGGAGGCCACCGGCAGGGACCCGGGATGCAGCGGCTTGAAGGCGTCCAGCTGCCGCTTCAATTCCTGCCATTCCTTCTTCTCCGCCGCCTTCAGCCCGCCCGCGACCGCGTCCGGCGCGGCGATATACTCGTGCGAGTTCGGGTCCAGGTATTGCCGGGCCTTCCACGCCATCTGGCGCTCGAACGGCGTCCGCGCCGCCTCCGGCTTGTTCCACGCCGCCTGGACTTCGGCGGGATACTTCTCCAGGTGATCCCGCTCCAGGGCCCGGCGCCGGGGCGCTTCCAGCGCCTCCATGCGCTCCCGAATCGCCCGCGTCTTCTCCTCCCACACCGCCAGCTGCGCGCGATGCCGCTGCACGGCCTCGGTCGACGACAACACCAGGTCATCCCGCGCGGCCGTGTGGGCGAAGAACGCCTGCAGACGGTAATAGTCCGCCTGGCGGATGGGGTCATACTTGTGGTCATGGCACCGGGCACAGCCATAGGTGAGCCCGAGGAACACCGACCCCACGGTGTCCGTGATGTCGTTGAGGATCTCCTGGCGCCGCTGCATCAGGTTGCGCGCGTTGCTCTCGTCCGCGTAATGGCGATTGAACGCGGTGGCAATGCTGGCGGCGGGGTCCCCGGGCCAGAGTTCGTCCCCGGCAATCTGCTCCTGCACAAAACGGTCGTAGGGCTTGTCGTCGTTCAGCGATTGGATGACGTAGTCGCGGTAGCGCCAGGCATGGGGCCGGGTCTCGTCGTTCTTGAAGCCCTCGCTGTCCGCATACCGCGCCAGGTCCAGCCAGTGCCGGGCCCAACGCTCGCCGTATTGGGGCGACGCCAGCAGGCGATCCACCGCCCGCGCCCAGGCGCCCGGGGCCGTGTCGGCCAGGTAATCCTCCAACGCCTGCGGCGAAGGCGGCAGGCCGGTCAGGGTCAGGCTCGCCCGGCGCAGCAGCACGGCCGGCTCGGCCGGGGACGCCGGCCGGAGCCCATGCGCCTCCAGCCCGGCCAGGATGAAGGCGTCCACCGGGGTGCGCGGCCAGGAGGTTGACCGGACTGGGGGCACCCCCGGGCGCACGACCGGTTGGTAGGCCCAGTGGCGGCGCTCAGCCTCGGAAAACTCGCGCGGTGCCGGCGCGGCCAGGCCGGACGACACGAGGCCCACGAAGCCTACAAGGCCCGCCCAGGCAGCCGGGCCGCGGCGCAGGAAGGACCGGAGGCGGAATGAAATCGCCATGGGTGCAGTTGGGGACGGCCCGAACCATCGCCGGAAAACGCGGCGGAGTAAATGGGAAAGTCCCCCCTAGACCCTGGCTGCGGAAGGCGCCGACGGTCAGAACTTGTCGCGGCGGAGGACCCGAACCTCGCTCTCGTAGGCGACCATGGCGTAGCGCGGAAAGAACTCCTGCCCCAGCCGCTCCAGCAGGGTGTCCGCCACGGCTGGCTGGACGATCACTTCGACCTGGATGTTGGCAAACTCCTCGATGTCCGCCAGGCGCGGGCCCCGGGCGCCGCTGCCCTCGACCGTGAAGAGGGTGTAGCCGTGCGCGCCCACCTCCTTGAGCAGGGACTGCAGGGGCTCGCGGGCGAGGGCCTCGCAGATGATCGTGACCAGCTTCATGGGGTGCGTGTTCATGGGGCGGTGTGCAGCCAGCGGGCGAGGGCCAGGTAGATGGGAATGCCAAGGGCAATGTTGAACGGGAAGGTGATGGCGAGGGCCGAAGTCAGGTAGAGCGTGGGATTGGCCTCCGGCAGCGACAGGCGCATGGCGGCGGGGGCGGCGATGTAGGACGCGCTGGCGGCCAGCACGCCCATCAGGGTCATGCCCCCGACACTCAGGCCGACCGCCTGGCCGGCGAGCACGCCGAGGGCCCCGTGCAAGAGCGGGGCCGTCACCCCAAAGGCCAGCAGGAAGAAGCCCACCTTGCGCAGGTCCCCCAGCCGGCGCGCGGCCACCATGCCCATCTCCATGAGGAACAGCGCGAGCACGCCCTGGAACGGCGCGACAAAAAAGCCCTCCACGCTGGCCATGCCGCGCCGGCCACAGAGGGCGCCAATCAACAACCCGCCCACCAGCAGCAGCACGCTGCGGCCAAAGACCGCCTCGCGGAGCGCCAGCCGGGTGGCCTGCCCCCAGATCTCCCCCCGGTCGGCCAGCGCGGCCTTGCCCAGCAGAATCCCCACGATGATGGCCGGCGACTCCATGACGGCCAGGAAGGCGGCCGCGTAGCTTTCATGGGGCTCGTTGACCTGCCTGAGGAAGTTCGTGGCCGCAATGAACGTGACCGCGCTCACCGAACCGTAGTGCGCCGCGATCGCCGCCGCGTCCACCGCCGGCAACCGGCCCGCCCACCGCAGCACCGGATACGTCCAGAGCGGGATGCACGTCCCGAGCAACATCGCCGCCAGCGCCGGCAGCCAGACCTTGCCCAACCCCGCCTCGGCAATGGCCACGCCGCCCTTGAACCCAATGGCCGTGAGCAGGTAGATGGTCAGCGTGATGTAGAGTGCCTCCGGAAACTTGAGATCGCTCTTCACGAGCGCGGCAAGCACGCCCAAGGCAAAGAAAAGGACCGCCGGACTGAGGAGGTTCGCGCGGATCGCGTCGAGGATGTCCATGTCAATTTCCGGCGCGCCCGGGCCCCGGTCCGGGCAAGACTGGGGCTCCCCCGGGGCTTGTCAACCGGGCCTCGCCCGGGACAGCCCGGGACCAGGGCCCGCGCACTTCCCGATTGACGCTCCCGCGCGGTTCCGTTGCACTCGCCCCCCATGAAACCTTGTTTGCCCCGGACGCTGTCCGTCCTCCTCGTCCTCCTGGCCGCCGCCATCCCCGCCCTGGCCGACGTCAAGCTTCACGGCCTCTTCACCGACCACATGGTCCTCCAGCGGGACGCCTCCGTTCCCATCTGGGGCTGGGCCGATGAGGGGGAGAAGGTCACCGTCGAGTTCCAGGGCCAGAAGGTTTCCACCAAGGCCCGGCAGGGCAAATGGATGGTCCGGCTCAAGAACCTCAAGACCGGCCCCGCCGCCACCCTCAAGGTCACCGGCAAGAACACCCTCACCCTCAACGACGTGCTGGTCGGCGAGGTCTGGATCGCCAGCGGGCAGTCCAACATGGAGTGGTCCATGCGCGCCAGCCACGACCCCACCAACGAAATCGCCAAGACCACCAACCCGCTCCTCCGCCTCTACACGGTGCCCAAGCTGAAGTCGAACCAACCGGTCGACAACGTCCCGGCCTCCTGGCAGCCCTGCAACCCGGAAACCACCCCGGGCTTCTCCGCGGTCGCCTACTACTTCGCACGCGACCTCGCCGCCGCCCTCAAGGTGCCCGTCGGCATCATCCACACTTCCTGGGGCGGCAGCCCGTGCGAGGTCTGGATCCGCGAGGGCGTCCTGGCCGGGGACAAGGAGTTCAAGCGGGACATCCTGGATCCCTACGCGAGGAATCTCCCCGCCACCCAGGCCGCCCTCGCCAAATGGCGCGAGGCCAAGGCCGAGGCCGCCCGCACCGGCGCCCGGTTCACCCAGCGCGAACCCCGCCCCTGGCAACCCAGCGAACTCTACAACGGCATGATCGCCCCTCTCATCCCCTACGCCATCCGCGGCGCCATCTGGTACCAGGGCGAATCCAACGCCAGCCGCGCCCACCAATACCGCCGCCTGTTCCCCACCATGGTGCAGAACTGGCGCGACGACTGGGACCAGGGCGACTTCACCTTCCTCCAGGTCCAGTTGGCCCCCTTCAAGGATTACAAGCCCCAGCCCGGCGACAGCGACTGGGCCGAGCTGCGCGAGGCGCAAAACCACGCCATGGACGTCCTCCCCAACGTCGGCGTCGCCGTCATCACCGATGTGGGCGAGGAGAAGGACATCCACCCCCGTCGCAAGGAACCGGCCGGCGCCCGCCTCGCCCTCGCCGCCCGCCATATCGCCTACGGCCAGGACATCGTCCACTCCGGTCCCGTCTTCCGCAGCATGAAGGTCAAGGACGGCCAGGCCATCCTCAAGTTCGACCACACCGGGGGCGGGCTCGTGGTCGGCCAGGCCTCGCCGCGCGTGGGCGAGACCGATGCCCCCCGCGGCACCCTCAACTACCTCGCCGTCAGCGGCCGACTTGAGCCTCCCCTCACCGGCTTCGCCGTCTGTGGCAAAGACCGCCAATGGATCTGGGCCAACGCCAGCATCGAGGGCAACACCGTGGTGGTCTCCCACCCCTCCGTCCCCAAGCCGGTCGCGGTCCGCTACGGCTGGGCCGACTTCCCCGTCGCCAACCTCTGGAACGCCCACGGCCTGCCCGCCTCGCCCTTCCGCACGGATGATTTCCCCAGGATCACCGCGCCCAAACCGGCCCCCAAAAAATAGCGTCCCCGTGAACCGACTGCCGGCAACCAGGTGCGGCTCCAGCCGAGCCGCCACCCCCCCGTTGCCCCGGCAAACCCACGCGCTCCCGCGCACCATCCCACACCCGGCCGCCCCTCCAGGGGACCACGGCCGGGATCGGGGGTGCCTTGCCGTCCCCCCAGCGCGGACACCCTCCACGCCCCCCTGAATCCCACCCACACCATGCGCCTGTCCCCTACTCCATCCTGCCGCCACTCCAGCCCCGCGCTTCGCGCCGCCCTGGCCGCCCTGCTGGCCCTGCCCGTCCTCGCCGCCGCGGCGGCCCCGGCGGCCCCGGCGCCGGCCACGGCCGTCCTCGCGTCGGAGTTCATCTACGAAACCGCCCCGTTTCCCTCCTGCCACGCCTCCACCATCGCCGAAACCCCGGCCGGACTGGTGGCCGCCTGGTTCGGCGGCAAGCATGAGAAGAACCCGGACGTCGCCATCTGGGTCGCGCGCCAGGAGGGCCAGGCATGGACCGCCCCGGTCGAGGTGGCCAACGGCAACCAACCCGGCGGCCGGCCGCGTCTGCCCTGCTGGAATCCGGTCCTGCACCAGCCCAAGGACGGACCCCTGCTCCTGTTCTACAAGGTCGGCCCCAGCCCCTCGACCTGGTGGGGCATGCTGATCACCAGCCGCGACCAGGGCCGCACCTGGAGCGCCCCCCAGCGGCTCCCCGAGGGCATTCTCGGCCCGATCAAAAACAAGGCCGTCCCCCTGCCCGACGGCACCCTGCTCTGCCCCTCCAGCACGGAGCACGACGGCTGGCGCCTCGTCATGGAACGCACGCGCGACCTCGGCCAAACCTGGGACAAGACCGGCCCGCTCAACGACGGGAAGAAGTTCGCCGCCATCCAGCCCACCGTCCTGCTCCATCCAGGCAACCGCCTGCAGCTCCTCTGCCGCACCCGCCAAAATGTGGTGGCCGAAAGCTGGTCCACCGACGGCGGCCTCACCTGGAGCCCGCTGGCCGCCACGGCCCTGCCCAATCCCAGCTCCGGCATCGACGGCGTGACGCTGCGCGACGGCCGTCATCTCCTGGTCTACAACCCCACCCGACAATCGGCCCGGGACCGCACCCCCCTCATCGTCGGCCTTTCCCGGGACGGCAAGGACTGGAGCAAGGCTCTCACGCTGGAGGATCAACCCGGCGAATACTCCTATCCCGCCATCATCCAGGCCGCCGACGGGCGGGTGCACATCACCTACACCTGGAAACGGAAGAAGATCCGCCACGTGGTGGTGGATCCGGCCCGGCTTTGAAGCTCCCCGGCGCCCGGGCGGCGGGCGCGCGCCCGGCCTATTTTCCTGCCTGGAGAACCTTCTCGAACAGCGGCGTCTGCAGGGCGGGCACAATGAGGTCGAGCAACAGGCGCGGATAGAGTCCAATCAGCAGCGTCGTGGCCATGAGCAGGACCGCGCCCACGCGCTCGGGCACGGTGATGTCGTGGACGTCCGCAGCGTGCGCGTCGTCCGACCCACCCGCCGCCACCAGGCCGCCGCCCGCCGCCATGGCCCCGGCCCCGCCGCCCACCGGAACCGCCGCCGCCGCCGGCTCGGGCGCGCCGCTGAAAAAGGCCTTCTGGATCGCGCGCAGGGTGTAGGCCACGCCAATCAGAACCCCCACGCCGGCCAGCACGGTCAGGGTGGGAAACTCCCGCCACGCCCCCGCCAGCACCTGAAACTCCGCCACGAATCCGCTGAAGCCCGGCATCCCCATCGAGGCCAGGCCGGCCACGACAAAGGTCACCGCGACGAACGGCATCGAACGGTTCAGGCGCAGCGGCTCCAGCTCATCCAGCATGCGGGTGTGGGTGCGCTCATAGACCATCCGCCCCACCACGCCGAAGAGCAGCCCGGCAATCACCCCGTGCGAGAACATCTGCAAGACCGCCCCGCTCAGCCCGACCATTCCCAGGGTCATCAGCCCCAGCAGCACAAACCCCATGTGGCTCACGCTGGAGTAGCCAATGACAAACTTGAAGTCCTTCTGCACCAAGGCCACGAGCGCCCCGTGCAGGATGCCAATCAGGGCCAGCAACGCGAACACGTCCCGCCATGACCCCAGGCCCAGCACCGGCTGGCTCCAGTCGGACAAGCCCAGCGGGAACAGGGTCATGGCCACGCGCAGGCACCCGTAGGCGCCCAGCTTCATGATCACGCCCGCCAGCAGCATGGAGGCCGCCGTGGGCGCCGCCACGTGGCCGGTCGGGGCCCACGTATGGAACGGCCATAACCCGGCCAGAATCGCAAACCCCGCAAACACCAGCGGGAAGGCCCACATCTGGAAGTCGCGCGGGAACGGGAACTGCGCCAACTCCACCAGGCTGAAGGTCTTGCCCCCCGCCACCACAAAGGCCGCCAGCAACCCCACCAGCACCATCGCGCTGCCCACGAACGAATAGAGCGCCAGCTTCATGGCCGCGTACTCCCGCCGGGTCGATCCCCAGATCGCGATCAGGAAATACTTGGGCACAATCGCCAGTTCGTAGAAAACAAAGAGCAGGAACAGGTCGAAGCTCAGGAAGACCCCGTAAACCCCGGCAATGAGGGCCAGGTAAAAGGCGAAGAACTCCCGCGCCCGATGCTGGATGTTCCACGAGAAGAGCACCCCCGTCACCGCCGCCAACCCCGTCAACAGCACCAGCACCACGCTGAGGCCGTCCATGGCGAGGTGATACTGGATGCGCAGGGTCGGGATCCACGGGACGCGCACGACCTCCTGCAACCCGCCCGCCGGGTCAAACCGGAAGGCCCCTGCCAACGCCACCACCAACCCGGCCACCGCCGTCAAGAGCGCCACCACCCGGGCCGACCGCGCGTCCTCCGGCTTGAGCAGGAGCAGCCAGGCCACACCCAGGAAGGAGAGGTAAACGGTCCAGGCAATCATGCAGGTTACGCGGCGCCGGTGTTCTAGCGGCCACCCCCCGCCAGTTCAAGCGCCGACTCGGGGCCAGGTGGACGCGCGGGCGGGTTAGCGTGTGGACGAGTCGGCAAAGTGCGCCAGCAGGGCGGCAAGGGCGCGCGCACGGTGGCTCAGCCGGTTCTTTACCGACTCACCCAGTTCCGCAAACGACACAGCATGGCCATCCGGCACAAAAAGCGGGTCATAGCCAAACCCACCCACCCCCGCAGGCGCCAGGGCGATGTGCCCCTCGCAGGTCCCGGAAAAGGTCTTGCGCCCCGGCCCCGCCGCGCCAGCCACGCCGCCCAGCGGCACCAGGGCGAGCACGCAGCGGAAACGGGCCCGGCGCCCGGCCAACGGCACCCCCTCCAGCAACCGGAGCAGCTTGGCGTTGTTGGCCGCGTCGCTCGCGTTCACCCCCGGCGCCGCCCCCGGATCGTCCAGCGCCGCAAACCGCGCCGAATGCACCCCGGGCGCCCCCTGCAGCGCGTCCACCTCCAACCCCGAGTCGTCGGCCAGGACGAAGTCCAGCTGCGCCCCGTCCCGCGGCCCCACCCCCGCCGCCTGCAGCCAACCCGCCAGGGTGGCCGCCTTTTTCAGGGCGTTCCCCGCGAAATCCGGGGCGTCCTCCACCACCCCCGGCGCTCCCGGGAAACCCGCCAGGGTATGACAGGTGAAACCCGGCCCCAGGATGGCCGCCATCTCCCCAACCTTGTGCGCATTGCGCGTCGCCACCAAAAGATGCGTCATGCCCCGGACCCTACCGACCCGCTCCCGCTCGCTGAATCACGAACTCATGAACCCGCTGACTTTTTTGGGTCGCGGCCCGCGGATCGCGTCTGCTAGCGTCCGCGCGGCATGAGTTCCATCCCTGTCGATCGCGCCGCCCTGCGGGCCCGGGTCGATCGCATCCTCGCGGCCACGCCGGCGACGGACATCCACACGCACCTCTATGACCCCGCCTTCGGGGACCTGCTGCTCTGGGGCATCGATGACCTGCTGGTCTACCATTACCTCGTCTCCGAGGCGTTCCGGTGGATGGACCTGCCCTACGACGACTTTTACGCGCTGCCGAAATCGCGCCAGGCGGACCTGGTCTGGGACGCGCTCTTCGTGCAGCACTCGCCGGTGTCCGAGGCGTGCCGCGGGGTGCTGACCACCCTGCAGGCGCTGGGCCTGGACGTGCGGCACCGGGACCTGCCGGCCTTGCGCCGCTGGTTTGCCGGGCAGGACCCGGCCGCGCACGTGACCCGCTGCATGGAGTTGGCGGGGGTGAGTTCCATCTGCATGACCAACTCCCCCTTCGACGACGTCGAGCGGGCGGCATGGGACCGGGGCTTCGCGCGGGATCCGCGCTTCACGGCGGCGCTGCGGATTGACCCGCTCCTGGTGGGCTGGGGGGACACGGCCCCGGTGCTGGGCCGGTGGGGTTACCAGGTGGGGGTAAGCCTCACCGAGCGGACCATTGCGGAGGTGCGGCGGTTCCTGGAGGACTGGACCCGGCGGATTGACGCGCGCTACCTGATGGTGTCGCTGCCACCCGACTTCGATTACCCGGCCGACACGACGACGGCGCGGCTGCTGGCCAAGGCGGTGCTGCCGCACTGCCGGGAGCACGGGCTGCCCATGGCCCTGATGCTGGGGGTCAAGCGCCAGGTCAACCCGGGCCTGCGCATGGCGGGCGACGGCATGGGCCGCAGCCACCTCCCGGCGCTGGAACGGCTGTGCGCCGGGTATCCGGACACCCGGTTCCTCGCCACCGTGCTGTCCCGCGAAAACCAGCAGGAACTGTGCGTGCTGGCGCGCAAGTTCCGCAACCTGCACGTGTTCGGCTGCTGGTGGTTCACCAACGTGCCCCTGATCATCGAGGAGATGACCCGGCTGCGCCTGGAACTGATTGGGCTGAGCATGACACCGCAGCACTCCGATGCGCGGGTGATGGACCAGGTCATCTACAAATGGCGCCACACGCGGGCCCTGCTGGGCGGCGTGCTGGCCGACAAGTATGCCGACCTGGCCGCCACCGGCTGGACGGTGACCGATGCGGACATCGGGCGGGACGCGCAGGACCTGCTGGGCGGGGCGTTTGCGCGGTTCTGCGGGAGGGCCACCCGCTGACGGGGCTCAAGTCCGGACCCCGGCCGCCGAACCTTAGGCCAGCCCCAACGGGCGCCATGACCCTGCCACCCCGCGACCCATGAGAAACCTGGTCGAGTTGATCACGGCGGCGGACCCCGCGACGCGCAACCAGTCGCTGGAGGCGCACTGCCGCGACGCCAGCGTGGCCGACCTGCTGGCGCAGGCGTCGGCCCTGGATGCCTTCCGGCGCCGCAGCGAAAACCTCTATGAACGGGTGCGGGCGCTCTTCTTCCTGCACGCCCTTCACCGGTTCCATCTCCCCGCCCGCCTGCAGGCCGGGGGACCGGCGGCGGCGGCGGCCGGGCGCCTGCCCTTCAAGGGCTATGAACATCTCCTGCAGCGCCGCTTCGAGGAGGCCATCGACCAGTTCCTGGGCGCCCAGGTGGCCGACGGCCCCAGCGACGCCATCTGCAGCGCGCTGGCCACCGCCTACCATCGGCTCGCCTTCCAGACCCTGGCCGACCAGGTGCGGCGCAGCGTGCGCTCGGTCCGCGGCAACCAGTGGATGTTCCGCATGGGCCACCCGGCCGACCAGCCGCTCCGCCTCCGGCGCGAACTCCTGCAGCCCGGCCCTGACGGCAGCTACCCCATCCTGCGCGAACGCACGCCCGTGCGCATGGACCTCACCCACTGCGGGTGGAGCGACATTTTCTTCCTCGGCATGGATTACCCCGAGGGCGCCAAGGTCCTCAACGTCTCCATCGACCTCGGCGTGCACGGCCGCGACGCCGGCCCGCAACCGCCCGTCGAGGCCTGCCTGCGCGTCATCGAGGAACCCCTCCTCCGCCTGACCAGCGTCGATCTCGGGGCCACCGCCGACCTCACCAGCCTGGCCGACGTCTTCGACTTCGCGAAGGACTACCTCGGCCTGCTCAAGGCCGCCGTCATCGCCAGCGGCATCGTCCCCCCGGGCATCGAGGGTTCCGGCCAAAGCCTCGCCGACCTCCTCGCCCGCGTCTGCGGCCCCGGCCGCGGCCTCGAAATCGTCAGCTCCGTCAACGGCATCCCCAAGGGCTCCCGCCTGGCCGTCTCCACCAACCTCCTGGCCGCCCTCATCAGCGTCGGCATGCGCGCCACCGGCCAGGCCGCCTCCCTCACCGGTCCCCTCGAGGAACCCGAGCGCCGCCTCGTCCTGGCCCGCGCCATCCTCGGCGAATGGCTGGGAGGCTCGGGCGGCGGCTGGCAGGACTCCGGCGGCGTGTGGCCGGGCATGAAACTCATCACCGGCGTGCTCGCCACCGAGGGCGACCCCGAGTGCGGCGTCAGCCGCGGCCGCCTCATGCCGCAGCACCGCATCCTCGACCGGACCGACGCCCCCGAGGCCGCCCGCCAGGCCCTCCAGGACAGCCTCGTCCTCGTCCACGGCGGCATGGCCCAGAACGTCGGGCCCATCCTCGAGATGGTGACCGAGAAATACCTCCTCCGCTGCGCCGCGGAATGGACCGCCCGCCAGGGCATGCTCGGCATCCTCGATGACATCCTCGCCGGCCTGCGCCGCGGCGACATCCGCGCCCTCGGCGAGGCCACCACCCGCAACTTCGCCGGCCCCATCCAAGCCATCATTCCCTGGGCCAGCACCCACTACACCGAACTGCTCATCGAGCGCACCCGCGCCGCCTTCGGCCAGGATTTCTGGGGATTCTGGATGCTCGGCGGCATGAGCGGCGGCGGCATGGGCTTCATCGTCGCCCCCCACCGCAAGGCCGAGGCCCAGCGCCGCCTCCAGGACATCATGTCCACCGCCCGCCGCGAACTGCAGCACGCCCTGCCCTTCGCCATGGAACCGGTGGTCTACGACTTCGCCATCAATGAGCGGGGCACCTGCGCCGACCTGCTCGAGGGCCCCGCCGCCCTCCTCCCCCCCGCCTACTACGCCCTCACCCTCCCCAGCCTGCTCCGCCAGGAACGCCAGTCGCTCTCCCCCCTCCGCCGCGCCGAAATCGACAAGTTCGGCGCCGCCTGCCGCACCCGCCCGGAGTTGCAGGGCATGGTCCAGACGCTCTTCGACGCCATGCTGCCCCGCGGCAAGGCCGAGGGCACCGGCACCGCCTCGCTCGAGGCCCTGCTCACCGCCAACGGCTTCGACCGCACCCAGCACGAACACATCCGGGCCGACCTCCGCGACGGCCGCATCGGCCTCGCCCAGAACCGCCTGACCACCAGCGTGTCCATCGAGGACGTCCACCCCGAGGATGTCACCGACGCCCGCCCGTGGCTCCCGCCCGCCCCCGGTGCCCCCGCCGCCGATGCCGCCGCCCACCGCCGCCTCGCCGCCCTCGGCCAGGCCGCCCTGGCCCGCGGCGAGATCGCCGTGGTCACGCTCGCCGCCGGGGCCGGCTCCCGCTGGACCCAGGGCGCCGGCGTGGTCAAGGCCCTCCACCCGTTCTGCAAGCTCGGCGGACGTCACCGCACCTTCCTCGAGACCCACCTGGCCAAGAGCCGCCGGGTCTCCCGCAGCGCCGGCGCCTGGCTCCCCCACGTCTTCACCACCGGCTATCTCACCCACGAACCCATCGCGGATTTCCTCGCCCGCCAGGGGAACTACGGCTACGAGGGCATCGTGGCCCTCTCCCCCGGCCGCAGCGTCGGCCTCCGCCTCGTCCCCACCGTGCGCGACCTGCGCTTTGCCTGGGAGGAAATGCCCCAGCAACGCCTCGATGAACAGCAGCAGAAGGTCCGCGACAGCCTCCGCGCCGCCCTCCTCAACTGGGCCCGCTCCGCCGGCGAAGCCTCCGATTACACCGACAATCTCCCCCTCCAGTGCCTCCACCCGGTCGGCCACTGGTACGAGGTGCCCAACCTCTTCCGCAACGGCGTCCTCCTCCGCCTGCTCGCCGAACGCCCCCACCTCAAGCACCTGCTCCTCCACAACATCGACACCCTCGGCGCCGACGTCGACCCCGCCCTGCTCGGCTGGCACCTGGAAAGCCGCGCCGGGCTCACCTTCGAGGTCATCCACCGCCGCATCGAGGACCGCGGCGGCGGCCTCGCCCGCGTCAACGGCCAGGTCCGCCTCGTCGAGGGGCTCGCCATGCCGCGCGAGGAGGAGGAGTTCAAGCTCTCCTGCTACAATTCCAACACCTGCTGGATCAACCTCGACCAACTCCTGGCGGCGTTCGGCCTCAGCCGCGGCGACCTCGCCCACGAGGAGAAGGTCACCGCCGCCATCCGCAACCTGGCCGCCCGCATGCCCACCTACGTCACCCTCAAGGACGTCAAGAAACGCTGGGGCCACGGCCAGGAGGACGTCTTCCCCGTCACCCAGTTCGAGAAGCTCTGGGTCGACATGACCGCCCTGCCCGAACTCGAATCCCGCTTCGTCGTCGTCCCCCGCCAGCGCGGCCAGCAACTCAAGGACCAGGCCCAACTCGACGGCTGGCTCCGCGACGGCTCCGCCGCCCACGTCGAGTCCCTCTGCGCCTGGGACTAAACGGCGCGCGGGCCTCCAGCCCGCTTGCCGCGCAGGACGCGATGCCGCAGCCGGGGGCCCGGGGTTGGCCCCGGCCCTCTGGGAGGACCAAACGGGCCAAGCGCGCCGGAGGCACGCACGCCTGATTTCGCACTTGGGTATTTGCGCGCGCCCCGCTTTCCTACCCGTGTCCCACCGCCCATGACCTGGACCCAAGTCTACGACCCGCTCGGCAACGTCCTGCTTTCAACCCTCCTGGCCGCCGTGCCCGTCGTCGTGCTGCTGGGGTCCATCGCCCTCCTCAAGATCCAAATCCACTACGCCGCCCTGCTCGGCCTCGGCGTGGCCCTCGCCGTGGCCATCCTCGGCTTCGGCATGCCCGCCGGGATGGCCGGGCTCACCACCCTGCTGGGCGCGGGTTACGGCCTCTTCCCCATCGGGTGGATCATCCTCAACCTGATCTTTCTCTACCAGCTCACGGTCGACCGCGGCTGGTTCGCCGTCCTCCGCGAAAGCCTCGGGCGCCTGACCCCCGACCCCCGCGTGCAGGTCATCCTCATCGCCTATTCCTTCGGCGCCTTTTTCGAGGGCGCGGCCGGGTTCGGCACCCCGGTGGCCGTGACCGGCGCGCTCCTCATCCAACTCGGGTTCAAGCCGCTCCAGGCCTGCGGGCTGTCCCTCATCGCCAACACCGCCCCGGTCGCCTTCGGCGCCCTCGGCACCCCCATCCTCGCCCTCGCCCGGGTCACCGGCTTCGACGAACTCACCCTCTCCCGCATGGTCGGCCGCCAGCTCCCCTTCTTCTCCGTGCTCGTCCCGTTCTGGGTGGTGTGGGCCCAGGCCGGCTGGCGCGGCATGCTCGGCGTCTGGCCCGCCGCCCTCACCGCCGGGGTCTCCTTCGCCATCCCCCAGTTCCTCGTCTCCAACTACCACGGCCCCTGGCTCGTCGACATCGTCGCCTCCCTCTGCTCCATCGGCGCCCTCATCCTGCTCCTCCGCGTCTGGCAGCCCGCCACCGCGGCCCGGCGCCCCGCCCCGGCACCCACCACGCACCCCGCCGCTCCCGCCCCCGCCGGGGCCACCGTCTCGGCCCTCCGGTCCTGGACGCCTTGGTTCATCCTCAGTGCCCTCGTCTTCGTGTGGGGCGCGCCCCAGGCCAAGAATTTCCTCAATGGCAAACAATCCCTCGGGGCAGCCGCCGCCTCCCTGCACGTCCCGCTCGGCGCCGGCGCCACCAACCTGCAGCTCCGCGCCGCCTGGACCGCGCCGGAGTTCAAGGTCAGCGGGCTCGACCGCCTCATCCAGCGTTCACCCCCCGTCGCCCCGCCGCAGGCCCCGCCCGAGGCGGCCGTGTTCCAGCTCAACTGGCTGTCCGCCACCGGCACCGGCATCCTGCTGGCCGCCCTGCTCTCCGGCTTTTTCATGGGCTATTCGCCCGGGGAACTGGCCCGCGCCTACGGGCGCACCCTCTGGCTGGTCCGCTTCAGCCTGATCACCATCGCCGCCATGCTGGCCCTGGGCTACGTGACCAAATATTCCGGCACCGACGCCACCCTCGGCCTGGCCCTGGCTCGGACCGGCGCGTTTTACCCCTTCTGCGGCACGCTGCTGGGCTGGCTGGGCGTCGCGCTGACCGGCAGCGACACCGCCTCCAACGTGCTGTTCGGGAGCCTGCAGAAGATCACCGCCGAGCAGACCGGCGTGAACCCCGTGCTGATGGCGGCCGCCAACAGCAGCGGCGGGGTCATGGGCAAGATGGTCGATGCCCAGAGCATCGTGGTGGCCAGCACCGCGACCAACTGGTACGGCCACGAGGGCGCCATCCTCCGCTACGTTTTCTTCCACTCCCTCGCCCTGGCCGCGCTGGTCGGGATCCTCGTCCACCTCCAGGCCACCGTCCCGCCCTTCACCCACATGGTGGTGGGGCCGTGATATGGACTGCGGCAGCACCGCTGCCGCTTTGAAAGCGCCAGCTTCGCTGGCGCACTCCAAGCCTCACCGCTCGACGACCCAGACGTTCCGGTAGAACACC
>JBJOEZ010000029.1:0-59583 GCA_046048995.1 Verrucomicrobiota bacterium
CCCCGTCACCTGCACCGGCACCGATGCCGCCGGCAACACCGCCTCCTGCTCGTTCACCGTCACCGTCACCGACACCGAGGCCCCCACCGTCACCTGCCCGGCCAACATAACAAGGGCCACTCCCCCGTCGGTGGCCACCAATGTGGCCTTTGTGGTCCTGGCCACCGATAACTGCGGATCCCCATCAGTCACCTGCGCGCCATCCAGCGGAAGCCAATTCCCGAAGGGCACGACCACGGTCCTCTGCACGGCCAGTGACGCGGCTGGAAACACGACCCCCTGCTCGTTCACAGTCACCGTCGAAGACTTGGCCCCCAGTTGCACGTTGCTGCTTCATTACGGCTTCGAGGAGGCATCCGGTAATGCGGCCCAGGACTTCTCGGGTTACGGCAATCACGGCATGCTCACCAATGGCCCGTTCCGGACGAACGGCGTGGTGGGCCGGGCCCTGCGGGTGGACGGGGTCAACGACGCGGTGCTGGCCACCAACGCGGCGGCGCTCGACCTGACCGGGGATCTGACCTTGGGGTGCTGGATCCGTCCAACGAGTGTCAAAGACAGCCGCTATCTCCTCGTGAAAGGCAGCGATGCCAACAACGGGTTTTCCTACGCACTCCGTGTGGCCAATGCCAGGATTGAGTATCGGTGGGTGAGCCCGACCGGGCTCCGTTCCATCTACGCGACGGCGAATAATGTCCTCGCGGCCGGTCGCTGGAACCATGTGGCCGTCACCCACACCCCTGGTTCAGCCCCCGTGCTTTACATCAATGGCGCGGCCGTCGCGGGAGTCCTTTCGAGCGGGTCGCTGACCGCCCTGCGCGGATCGGCCACCACTGCCTTTGCCGTCGGCATGTCGGCGGACCAGGTCAGCCCTTTCAACGGAACCATGGACGAGGTGTTCGTGGCGTCCAGCATCCTGACGGAGACCGAACTCCGCAGCCTCACCAACGGGGTCTCGACCTGCCGGCGGCCGCCCTTGGTGGTCGGCACCCCTTCGCCCCTGCCTTCCGGCCAGGCGACTGTTCCTTACCTGCAAGCCCTGGCCGCGAACGGCGGCAAGCCTCCCTATCTGTGGGCCGTGGCCTCGGGCAGCCTGCCGGGCGGCATCACCCTGGCCGCCAACGGTGTCCTGTCGGGCACGGCCTCGGCCGTGGGCACCCACACGTTCCGGGTTGCCGTGACCGATGCGGAGGCGCGAACCGCCGAGGGCGAGTTGACCCTGGCAATGACAGTGCCGCCCCCACCGGTCATTGGCACCGCCTCGATTCTGCCGACGGGGATGGTCGGCCGCGCCTACGCGGTTGGCCTGACGACGGCCAACACCGCCGGAGCGATGGCTTGGAGCGTCGTGCAGGGAACCCTTCCGGCCGGGCTTGCCCTGGGCGCAGGCACGGGCGTGATCAGCGGTTCGCCAACCACCGCGGGCACCACCCCATTCCGGGTGCAGGTCACGGACGGCTTCGGCCAGACGGGGAGCAAGGACTTCTCCCTCATCGTGGAGTCACCGCCGCCGCATGTCGTCTACTACAACTTCGAGGAAAGCTCCGGGGTCACCGCGCTGGACGGTTCCGGCAACGGCAACCACGGCACCCTTGTCAACGGCCCCCTCCGCGTCACCGGCATCCGGGGAAGGGCGCTGCAGTTTGACGGGCTCGATGACCGGGTCGATGGGGGCAGCGGCTCGTCCCTGAACCACACCGGGGCCCTCACGCTGGCGGCGTGGATCCTGCCCCAGAGCAATGCGGACCTCCGGGTCATCGTGGCCAAGGGCAACACCAGCTCCACCGCCCAATACAGCTGGATGCTCCGGTCATCGGCCGCCAAGCTGCAATATCGCTGGGTCTCACCGGCCGGACGCGAGAATCGCCTGGAATCGGCCAACAACGTCATCCGGTTGGGGGAATGGATGCATGTGGCCGTGGTTCATCAACCCGGCAGCCTGCCCCGGCTCTATACCAATGGGGTGCTCATCACCAGTTCCCTGACCAGCGGCTCCGCCGCCAACGGCATCCGGATCACGCCCAACCCCTTGAGCGTCGGCGCCTCCTCCGACGGCACGCAGCGATTTGTGGGCGTCCTTGATGACATTGCCTTTTGCCCCGTGGCGCTGGGAGCCCCGGCGCTCGCAAACCTGATGCAACCCGCCGCCGCCGCCCCTGCGGGGATGCCCGGCCTGCCTGGCACCGGTGCTCCCGTCCTGCTGCTGCTCGAGGCGCGTGGCAGCCTGCTGACCCTGCGATGGGATTCCGAGGTTGGCCGCTCCTACCGGGTGCAAGGCCGGGAGGGCTGGGCTGGGGATGCCTGGCGGGATCTTTCGGAACTCATCCCGGGCACGGGCGGAGTCCTGTTCTTCGAGGACAGCAACAAGGGTATCCAGCAGCGCTTCTACCGCATCCAGCGGATCGAGTAAGCAAGGCGGTTACGGCACCACCACGCGCAAGGCTTGCGGCCGCACGGAAAACCGCGCCGGCAGGTGGCCCACCGCGTCCCCATCCAACTGCAACGCGGCCGGCCGGTCAGCCGTCAGGGTGAACGAGGCCGCCTGCAGCGTCCGGCAACCCGCCCCGGCCAGCATCGACTCATTCAACCAACCCCACCCGCTCCGCGCCAGCGTCTGCCAGTTGACCTTGGGAAACACCGTCACATCCAGGCGCCCGTCGCACAGGCTGGCCTCCGGGAACACCTGCAGCGTGCCCCCATAGAAACGCCCGTTGCCGACCAACACCAACTCCCCCTGCTCCTCCCCGGCCTCCGTCCGCACCGTGATCGCAGCCTGCTCCTCCGTCATCGCCTTGAACCCCGCCAATACATAGGCCAGCGGCCCCAGGATCTTCTTCTCGCCCCAGCTCACCAGTTCGATGGCGCGGGCGTCCAGGCCGGCCCCGGCCAACTGCGCGAAGCACCGGGACTGGGCTGTCGCCCCCGCCCCAAAGCCAACCTCGGGCAGGTCAATGCGCGCCTCGCGCCCGGCCTCCAACACGCGCCAGGCCCCGTCCAAATCGATCGGCAGGCCGAGTTCCCGCGCGAAGACATTCACCGTGCCAAGGGGGAGGACGCCCAACCGCGCGCGCTCGAGGCCCCCGGGCGCGTCCGCCAGCCCGTTGAGGACCTCGTTGAGCGTGCCGTCCCCGCCCGCCGCAATCACGGTGTCAAAGCCCGCCGCCACCGCCGCCGCCGCCAACACGCGCCCATGGCCGGCCGCCTGGGTCGGCATCAGCTCGACCGACGCGGACAGCCCCGCGAGGCGGGCGCGAAAATCCCGCGCGCGATCGCCACGGGCCACCGGGTTGAAGATGACGCAGGCGCGCACGGGCCAGCCGGTTAAATCCGCTCGAAGTAGCGGCGCTTCTCCCAGTCGGTGACGGAGTTGGCAAAGGCCTGCGCCTCCAGCCGGGCGGTGCGCACATGGAAGTCCACCACCTCGTCCCCGAAGGCCCGCCGCGCCAACCGGCTGGACTCCAGCAGCCCGGCCGCCTCTTCAAGCGAGCGCGGGAGGGAGGGCAACTGCTCGTCCACATAGGCGTTGCCCTCGTAGGGACCGCCGGCGTCCAACCCCTCCTCCAGCCCGGCGCGGCCCGCCGCCAGCGTGGCGGCAAAGGCCAGGTAGGGATTGGCATCCGCGCCCGGCATGCGGTTCTCGATGCGGAAGGATTTCCCCTGCCCCACCACCCGGAACCCGACCGTCCGGTTGTCGTGGGCCCAGGCCAGCTTGGTGGGCGCCCAACTGGCCGACTGGTAGCGCTTGTAGGCGTTGACCGTCGGGGCAAAGAACAGGCAGAGCTCCCGCGAGTATTTCAACAAGCCCCCCAGGAACTGGCGGAACACCCGCGAGCCGCCCTTGCGCTGGTCGTCCCAGAACAGGTTGCGCCTCCCCTGCCACAGGCTGGCATGGATGTGGCAGCTGTTGCCCGGCTCCGCCATCGAGGGCTTGGCCATGAAGGTCACGCTCCGGCCCTGCTGCGCCGCCATCTCCTTGGTCCCCTGCTTGAAGACCGTGTGCAGGTCCGCCATCGGCAGGGCCGGGCCATGGACGAAGTTCACCTCGTGCTGCCCGCGCCCCCACTCGCCCTTGCTCGACTCCACCGGCACCCCCGCCTCCACCATCTGGTTGCGCAGCGCCCGGAAAAAACCCTCATCCCGCGCCGGCTGCATCGTGTGATAATCAATCCGGTAATCGCTCGAGGGCGGCAGCACCCGGTAGTCCGAGGCAAAGGCGTCCGCATAGCTGGTCTGGTAAAGGAAGAACTCCAGCTCGCTCGCCACGCTCGCCACCACCCGGCGCCGCGCCAGCAACTCCACCTGCCGCCGCAGCATGCTGCGCGGGGCCTCCGCCACCCACCGGCCGTCCGCATGGCAGAAATCGCACACCACCAGCGCCGTGCCCGGCAGCCACGGAATCCGCCGCAGCGTCGACAGGTCCGGCCGCAGCTCAAAATCCCCGAAACCCGACTCCCAGTTCGCCACCCGGAACCCCGTCTGCGGCTCCATGTCGATGTCCACCGTCAGCAGGTAGTTGCACCCATGCGTGCCATGCGCGGCCACCGAGTCGAGGAAGAACCGCCCCGTGAACCGCTTGCCCACGAGGCGGCCAAAGACGTCCGGGAACGCCACCACCACCGTGTCAATGTCCCCCCGGCGAACCAGCGTGCGCAGCGTGGCAAGTGTCATGCGTTTGCCCGTCACCATAGGCATCCCGCCCGCCGGGTCGATCCGATTTTTCGCCGGGCGCCGCGGGGCATGGCCAGGCGACGCCACCCCCGCGCTACTCGGTGAACTCCAGTTCCCCGAAACGCTCCGGGGTGTGGAACGAACCGGTCAATGTCGGCCGCCAGGCCAGGTAGGCGTGGTTGGCCTTGTCGCAGCGGTAAAGGTTCAGGCGCCAGCGGGTCCCCGGGACCGGCGCCGCCGACGCCAGCACCTCCAGCGGAATGCGCACCTCGCACGTCCACACCCGGCGCGCCCGGTCCACGGTCACCGCCGACTGCGCCCGGCCGTCCCACGCGAAGTTCTTTCGCGGCAGGTCGCACCAGACGTCCAGGCGCTCGTTGGTCGGCGCGATTTCATATTCCGCGTAACGCTGGATGTTGGAGGAATCCGTGCCGATGAACGCCTCCACCACGTCCCGGTCCCACAGGCCCAGCCGCTCCTTCTCCGGGTGCGGGGTGTCAAACACGGTCAACTCGGTGAAGGGACACTCGTAGCCCAGGTAAAGCCACCGGCCGGACCACAACGCGCGCACGGTGGTCGACAACTCCGGGCGCGCCTCACCCGTGGCCGAGCCCAACTCGACCCGCACCGGCGTGGCGCGCGCCCAGGCCGCCTCCGCCAGGCGGCCGTCCGGGTCGAAGTCCTCCGCCACCCGCCCCGCCCGCAGCACCGGCCCGGGCAGGTGCCGGGCCAGCAAACGGCGCGCGTTGTCGAAGTACACCTTGCGCAGCACCCCGGCCGGCAACCCGATGCTGCGGATCTTCCAGTCCCCCTGGATGGGGGTCATGTGCGGCCAGTCCCGGTCCCACGTCTCCAGCCAGCGCCATTCCTTTTCGTAAAAGATCTCCGCGTCGCGGTCGGTCGGCTGCTCATCGTCGCCGCTCGAACCCAGGATGAGCTTGTGCACCACCATGAAGTCGGTCGCGAACAGGATGCGGTCCTGGTGCTTCACGAACAGGCGATGGACCCTGCGCGGGTCATGCCGGCCCAGTTCCGGGATGCGGGCGGCCAGGTCGGCCATCAGGTTCGGATGCCGGTCCAGGGCGGCCTCCACCCAGTCCAGGTCCTCCGGGTTGTTGGCAAAGTGCACCCCGACAAAGGTGGTGCCTCGATGGCGGGCCACGACGCGGTCGAGCGCCGCCAGGAGCGTCAGGCGCGGCGGAAACTGGTTGGTGTCCCCGAACCACCAACTGCGGTGATCCTTGAGTTCCTTCCAGCGCTCGTTGCGGCTGTCGTAAGGCAGCCAGAACGCGGCCGGGTCCCCCACGTGGATGGAGACCGGCAGGCCCAGTTCGCCGAGGCGGCGCCAGAAGGGGTCCAGCTTGGGATCATCCACCGCGATGAGCCGGCCCTGGCCGTCCCGCAGGCTGAGCCCCAGCCGCTTGTATTCCTTGAACCCGGCCGCGCCGAGGCGCCGGGCCTCCTCCGCCTGGCGGACCGCCCGCGCGGCGAAGTCGGGCTGGTCCCACCCGGAGTAATCCAGGTTGAAATAGTGCAGGAACCGCCCGGGGAACAACCGGTCGGCCAGCGCCTTGTTCCGCTCAAACTCGGAGGGGCCGCCGTCCTTGGCCGGGGTGACCCGGCCGCCGCTGAGGTTGACGCCAAGCCCCACGCCCACCGCGTCGAGGATCTTCACCGCGCGGGCCAGGTGCTGGGAGGTGTAGTTGACGTGCAGGTGCAGGTCGATGACCCGGCGCTCCGCCCGCCAACGGGCGGCCTCCGTCCGCACCGCAGCCACGTCCTCCGCGCCCACGAGGCGGGAGGCAAGGAACAGGAGGAGAAGCAAGGCGTGGCGCATGGCAGGCTCAGGTGACCGGGATCCGCCGCCAGGCTAGCGCGCCCCCCGCCCCCGCGTCCAGCCACCGCACCAGCGGCCCGCGCCGGATCCCACTCGTTCCCCCGGGGATCCGGTCAACCGCTGGTTGCCGTTCACTGCTTCTCGTATTCGCCCTTGTTGACGCGCTTGAGCACGGTGAAGCCGGCCTTCTTGGCGTCGGAGATGGAGGTGGGCTTGAAATGGGTCGGCGTGTTGAAGAGGGAGAGGACCTTGCGGACGGGCTTGCGGCAGGCCGGGCACTGCGTGAGGGGCGCGGCGTCCAGCGGGCGGCGGAGGGTGAACCGGCCGCCGCAGGCGGCGCAACTGCCCTCGCAGAGCTCGTATTCGTAAAGCGGCATGACAGGAAGGTGCGGGCTGGGGGCCAGCCCGTCAACTGGACCGTGCCCGCACGCGCAGCCCATGCGGTTCCGGGGCGGTGGCAAAGCTGACCAATCCCTTCTCGGCGGTCGGACCGCGGTAGGGGTCGTTGTTGATGAGCAGGTTCCCGTCGATGTCGAGATGGTCGGCCAGCTCGGCCAGCTGCGCGGCGGCGCTGATGAGCACGCTGGACTCGATCATGCATCCGATCATGGTCTCAAGGCCGCGCTGGCGGGCGGCCCGCAGGGCCTCGTAGGCGCCGGAGATGCCGCCGGTCTTGGCCAGCTTGACGTTGACGCCATGGAAACACTCGGCGGCGCGCTCCGCGTCGGCCGCCTGGTGGTAGGACTCGTCGCCGTAGATGAGCACGGGGGACCGGGCCTTCAGCCAGGCCCAGTCCTTGACCGGGGCGGTGGCGGGCAGCGGCTGCTCGCAGAACTGGATGTGGCCATCCTGGTGCAGCCATTCCAGCCGGGCCAGCGCCTCCTCCTTCGTCTTCCAGCCCTCGTTGGCATCCACCCGGACCGGCTTGGTCGGGGCGACGGACCGGAGCGCGGCGAAGTTGGCCTCGTCGCCCGGAACCCCCACCTTCAGCTTGAGGACCGGATAACGCTCGGCCTCCTGGACCTTGGCGCGAATGACCTCGGGGGTGTCGATGCCGATGCTGAAGCTGGTCACGTGCTTCCCCTCGGTGAAGCCCAGCTTGAGCAGGTCATGGATGGGCTGGCGCGCCGCCTTGCCCGCCCCGTCGAGGAGGGCCAGGTTGACGGCGCACTTGGCCGCCTGGTTCCCGGGGGCCACGGTGTCGAGATAACGCATGCTCCCGGGAATGTCCGCAAACGAGAGCCGGGCGGGGTCCACCTGCTTGAGGAAAGCTTCCACCGTGTCCACGTTCTCCTGGTAACGCTGGATGGGCGCCGCCTCCCCTATCCCGGACAGGCCCCGGCCATCCGCCAACTCCGCAAACACCACCGGAAACGTGCTGGTGCCCGCACCCCGGGCAATGCGCCACGTGTGCGTCAGATTCAGGCCAAACCGGCGGACGGTGAGCTTCATGAACCCGCTTGTACGGCAGCCCGGGCCGGGTGAGAAAGGCAAAAGGAGCCCCCACCCCGCCCTCCCCGCCCCCCCTGCAGGGAACCTTTGCCCCAAAAATACGGCTTGCACCCGGGCGTTCCGTGCCTAATCTGCCCGTCCGCCTGGGCGCCGCGAGTGCGGATGCCCACATAGGCTGAGAAACAACCGTTAACCAGTTACCTGACCCTCAACCCTGCGTTGCGCCCGCAACCGCAGTTTCGTAGGCAAGGAAACTCCACCGGTTCAACCCAAGCGAAACGTCAGTTCCGCGTCCCGTCCGCATCCCTGTTATGTTCACGATGGAAGAAGCCATGAAGCAGAGCCCCATGGGCTTTGCCAACGGCCAAATTGTCAAAGGTACCGTCATCGAAGTCCGCCCCAAGGAAGTCCTGGTCGACATCGGCTACAAGAGCGAGGGAATCATCCCCGCCAACGAATTTCTCGACATCAAGACCGTCAAGGTCGGCGATGTCATCGACGTCCTCATCGAGAAGGTCGAGAACCGCGAGGGCATGGTCGAGCTCTCCAAGGAAAAGGCCGAGTTCAAGCAGAACTGGGACCGCATCCTCAGCATCTGTAACGAGGGCGGCACCGTCACCGGCAAGGTCAAGGCCATGGTCAAGGGCGGCCTCATCGTGCACATCGGCGTCGAGGCCTTCCTCCCCGCCTCCCAGATCGACATCGTCCCGCCCCGCAACCTCGCCCAGTTCGTCGGCAACACCTACGACTTCAAGGTCGTCAAGATCAACCAGGAGCGGCAGAACATCGTCCTCTCCCGCCGCGAGCTCATTGAGCAGGAACGCACCGAGCGCCGCCAGAAGCTCCTCAGCGAGATGACCCCCGGCGACATCCGCAAGGGCATCGTCAAGAACATCACCGACTTCGGCGCCTTCATCGACCTCAACGGCCTCGACGGCCTCCTCCACATCACCGACATGTCCTGGGGCCGCATCGGGCACCCCAGCGAGATGCTCAAGGTCGGCCAGGAACTCGACGTCGTCGTCCTCGACATCAACAAGGAAAAGGAACGCGTCAGCCTCGGCCTCAAGCAAAAGCTGGCCAATCCCTGGACCGAAATCGAGGGCAAGTTCATGCCCGGCCAGAAGGTCAAGGGCAAGGTCGTCAACCTCGTCCCCTACGGCGCCTTCATCGAGCTCGAACCCGGCGTCGAGGGCCTCGTCCATGTCACCGAACTGTCCTGGACCAAGCGCATCGCCAAGCCCAGCGACGTCCTCAAGCCCGACCAGGAGGTCGAGGCCATCGTCCTCGGCGTCAACAAGGAGGAGCAGAAAATCAGCCTCGGCCTGCGCCAGCTCGAGACCAACCCGTGGGACAAGGCCAGCGAGAAATACCCGCCCGGCACCCGCATCAAGGGCAAGATCCGCAACCTCACCAGCTACGGCGCCTTCGTCGAGCTGGAGGAAGGCCTCGACGGCATGATCCACGTGTCCGACCTCTCCTGGACCCGCAAGATCAATCACCCGTCCGAGATGCTCAAGAAGGGCGACGAGGTCGAGGTCGTCGTCCTCGAGGTCGACAAGGCCAACCAACGCATCGCCGTCGGCATGAAGCAGCTCGGCGAGGACCCCTGGAGCAACATCGACAACTTCTACAAGGTCGGCGACCTCGTCACCGGCAAGGTCTCCAAGCTCGCCAGCTTCGGCGCCTTCGTCGGCCTGGCCCATGACATCGACGGCCTCGTCCACATCAGCCAGATCACCGAGGAGCGCGTCGACAAGATCAAGAACGTCCTCAAGCCCGGCCAGGACGTCACCGCCCGCGTCATCAAGATCGACAAGGCCGATCGCCGCATCGGCCTCTCCATCAAGGCCGCCAACTACAGCGCCGAACAGCTGGCCGCCGAGCAGAAGATCCTCGACAGCCTCAAGCCGGGCGAGGACCTGGTCGCCCTCCAGCACGCCTTCGACGCCGCCGACGAGGAGCGCAAGGCCGAGAAGCAGAAGGATGGCGACAACGCCTGACCTGCCCCACGGCTCTTTCCGCCGTTCACGCTGCGCCGCCCGGCCACCCCGGGCGGCGCAGTCGCTTTTGGGGTCGCCGCGCGCCGGAAGCCACCCCCCGCCCCCCGCCCGCGGGCTTTTGCATTGAACCCCCCGGCGCACCCTGCCTAGCCTTCCACCCCAACACCGCATGCCCACGCCCGCACCAGCAGCCCCCGCCCATCCCTTCTCCCTGGCCGGCCGGGTCGCCCTGGTGACCGGCGCCAGCCGCGGCCTCGGCCGCGCCATGGCCACCTCCCTCGGCCGCGCCGGGGCCCGGGTCGCCCTCAATTACGCCCACAACACCGAGACGGCCGAACGCGCCTTCGCCGCCTATCGCGAGGCCGGCCTCGAGGGCATGCTCGTCCGCGCCGACGTCACCCGCGAGGAGGAGGTCCAGCGCATGGCCTCCGAAATCCGGCAGGGCCTCGGCCCCGTCGACATCGTGGTGGTCAACGCCACCTGCGACCAGCCGCACAAGGCCATCGAGGACTACGATTGGGCCTTCTTCCAAAGCATGGTCGATTTCTTCATCAAGAGCCCCTTCCTGCTGACCCGTGCCTTCCTGCCCCACATGAAACAGCAACGCTGGGGTCGCATCCTCAACATCGGTTCCGAGGTCGTCGCCCGCGGGGTTCCCCAGTTCACCGGTTACGTCGCCGCCAAGGGCGGCCAAAACGGCTTCCACCGCAGCCTGGCCACCGAACTCGCCCCCCACGGGATTACCGTGAACATGATCTGCCCGGGCTGGATCCCCGTCGAACGGCACGCCCACGACTCCTTCACCGACAAGGACGGCTACCGGAAGCTCATTCCCGCCGACCGCTGGGGCGTGCCGGGCGACCTCGGCGGCGCCGTGGTCTTCCTGGCCAGCGAGGCCGCCTCCTTCATCACCGGCCAAAGCCTGCACGTCAACGGCGGCATGACCGTCATCTGATCGCTCCCTGGAACCCTCAACCCCCATCCCCATGAAACTCCTGCGTCCCTGCCTCACCCTGGTTGCCGGTCTCGCCCTCCTTGGCCTCGGCGGCTGCGGCAAGTCCGATTCCGGCGCGTCCGGCAAGAAACCCCGCATCGCCTTCATCAGCAATGGCGTGGCCGCCTTCTGGACCATCGCCGAGGCGGGCGTGAAGGCCGCCGGCGAGAAATACGGCGCCACGGTGTCCGTGCACATGCCGGCCGAGGGCATCGGCGACCAGAAACGCATCGTCGAGGACCTCCTCACCCGCGGCGTCGATGGCATGGCCATCAGCCCCATCGACCCGGTCAACCAGACCGACCTCCTCAACAAGGCCGCCGGCCTGACCAAGCTGGTCACCCACGACTCCGACGCGCCAGAGGCCAACCGGCTGGTCTACATCGGCATGGACAACTACAAGGCCGGCCGCATGTGCGGGGCCCTCATCAAGGAAGCCCTTCCCAATGGCGGCAAAATCATGATCCTCGTCGGCCGCCTCGAACAGGACAACGCCCGCCGCCGCCGCCAGGGAGTCATCGATGAGTTGCTGGGCCGCCCCGAGGACCCCACCCGCTTTGATCCCCCCGGGGCCATGCCGGCGGGGAACAACTTCACCATCGTGGGCACCATGACCGACCAGTTCGACCGGGCCAAGGCCAAGGCCAACGCCGAGGACGCCCTCGCCCGCCACCCCGACCTCGCCGGCATGGTCGGCCTCTTCGCCTACAATCCCCCCCTCATCCTCGAGGCCCTCTCCCGCGCCGGCAAAGTCGGTCAGGTCAAGCTCATCGCCTTCGACGAGGATGACGGCACCCTCCAGGGCATCAAGGACGGCCACATCCACGGGACCGTCGTGCAGAATCCCTACATGTACGGCTACAAGTCCGTGGAGGTGCTCAGCGAACTGCTCAAGGGCAACACCACCGTGATTCCCGCCGGGAAGTTCATCGACATCCCCGCCCGCCAGATCCGCAAGGACTCCGTGGAGGAGTTCTGGACCGACCTGAAGGCCAAGACCGCCCGCAAGGGCTGAGCGGCCGGGGGCTCAGCCCCCCAGGAGGCGCCAGGTCACCTGCACGCTGGTCATGGTGGCCACGCCCAGGAACTGCCGGACCAGCGGAATCTGGATCAGCACCACCACCACGAAGAAGCCGTAGCGGCTGAAGTTCAGGAAGGTCTCCTCGCGCATCCCCACCGCGTGCCGGAGGACATGCGACCCGTCCAGCGGCGGCACGGGGATCAGGTTGAAGAAGAAGAGGTACATGCTGATGCTCGCCATCTGCAGGCCGGCCTCGATGACCACGTCCACGTTCCCGAACGCCGCCACGCGGGCCGCCATGAGGGCGGCCACCATCAGGACCACGTTCATGAACGGCCCCGCCATGGCCGTCAGGATGTCATCGCGCACCCGATGGCGGAAGTAGGAGGGGTTCACCGGCACCGGCTTGCCCCAGCCAATCAGGAAACCGGCCAGGCGGCCCTGCCCGGTCGATGTCAGCACAATCATCAGCAACGGAATGATGACGGTGCCCAGCATGTCGATGTGCGCCAGCGGGTTGAGCGTCACCCGGCCCTGGCTGCGGGCCGTGTCGTCGCCGCAGCGCGAGGCCATCCACGCATGGCCAAATTCATGGACGGTCACGATCAAGACCACGCAAAGGTAGGCGGCCAATCCTTGCGAGAGGGCTTCGGGATTCATGCAGGGGGAGCTTGCGGCGGTCGTCTAGTTGTTCCTCGGCAACCCCTCGAGGTGGCCGATGTTCTTCACCGGCTGGAAAATCCCGAGCACCTCGCCCAAAAGGCCCTGATCCAGGGGCTGGGCGGCCCACTGCGCCCACTTGCGGATGTTCTCCGGGTTGGCGCTGCCCGCGATGGTGGTGGCGATGTCCGGGTGGGCCAGGCTGAACTGCAGGGCGAGCTGCGCGATGTCCACCCCGCGCGCCGCACAGTGCGCCGCCGCCTGGCGGGCCGCCGCCTTGACCGCCTCGGGCTCCTTCAGCCAGGCCGGCAGCGGCGCGTTCGTCAGCAGGCGCGCGCTGAACGGGCCGGCGTTCATTGCCCCAATCCCCCGCTCCTTCAGCCACGGCACGGTCTCGTCCGCAAACCGGGTGTTCTGCAGGGTGTACTGGTTGTAGCTCAGCACACAGTCCACGTCGGCCTGGTCGCAGATGTAGCGGAAGATCTTCTGCGGATAACCGCTGAACCCAACGAAACGCACCTTGCCCGCCTGCTGCGCCCGGCGCAGCGCCGGCAGGGTCTCGTCCACAATCTGCTGCATCTCCACGAACTCAATGTCGTGGCACAGCAGGATGTCGAGGTGATCCGTCCCCAGCCGGTGCAGGCTCACATCCACGCTTTCCGCCACCCGCTTCGCGCTGAAGTCAAAGTGCGCCAGGTCGTAGCGCCCCAGCTTGCTGCAGAGCAGATAGCTGTCCCGGGGCACCCCCCGCAGCGCCAGCCCCAGGAGCACCTCGCTCATGCCACGCCCGTAAAAGGGGGAGGTGTCGATGAAGTTCAGGCCGCAGTCCAGCGCGGTGCGCACGCTGCGCAGGGCCTCGTCGAGGGTCACGCTCCGGAACTCCTGGCCGAGGGAGGAAGCCCCGAAACTCAGGATGGGCAACTGCAGGCCGGTGCGGCCCAGGGGACGCGTTTGCATGAAAGTGATTCAAACCGCGCCGGGGACCGGACGGAAGCGAAAAGGCGGACGGGCGCCCCCACGGTGCGCGCCCGGGTGCCGCCCGCCGTCCCTCACCGCCGGCGCCACGGGGTCTTGGGCGGTTCGGGCAGGCCCTGGGCCCGCAGGGCGGTCCGGAAGTGGACCTTGGCCACCTGGGCCAGCTGGTCGGCGCCATAGCGCTCGACAAAGGCCTTGGCGACCGCGTCCACCGCGGCGGAGGCTCCCTTGGGCAGTTCCATCCCGAACTGCTGGCCCAGCTTGGCCAGGCGCGAGACAAACTCGTCCCGCGCCAAAATACTGGCGGCCGCCACCGCGATGTCCTCTTCCGCCTTGTGGCGCTGCACCAGCTCGATCTCCCGGCCCATCGTCATCAGCGCCTTGGCCACGGTCTGCTTGTTGGACGCAAACTGGTCGCTGATGGCCCGCACCGGGGGCGGGTCCATGCGGTGCCGCTGCCCCATGAGATTCTCGATGACCCGCGCATGGCCCCAGGCCAGCAGGGTGTTCACGCTGCGCATGCTCGCATACAGCCGGTTGTAGGCCTCGTTCCCGATGGGCACCACGCTGGTCACGCACCCCGGGGTCTCCCGGATGAGCTTGGCCAGGTCCGCAATGCGCCGGTCGCTCCCGATGTTCTTGGAGTCCTGGATGCCCGCGTCCCGCCAGGCCTCAATGACCGCCGGGTTCACATACACGCCGGCAACGCAGAGCGGGCCGAAGAAGTCGCCCTTGCCGGATTCATCCACGCCGAGCCGGGGCAGGAGCAGCTCCGGGTTCAGCACGGCCTCATAGCCGACCCGGGCCTGCTTGAGGATCTCCGGCTCGAGGACAAACTCCACGAACTCCTGGGTGCCCTTGCCCTGCACCACCAGCTTGCCGCTGGTGTAGAACACGACGTTGAGCTTGTCCTTCTCGCCGGCAAACCGCGCGTAGGGCACCTCGCGCGGACGAAACCCGCCCTCGCGCAGGTGCCGCTCCAGGTCGGCCGCCTGCGTGTCGTCCAGCTTGCAGGTGTAGGACGTCAGGGGTTTCACGCGCGCAGCTTCGGGTTTTGCCCGCGCGCTTTCGAGTGGAAAGTTGGCGGCGGAAGGTTTGCCGACACCCGGGCGCCCCCCTACCCTCCCCCCGTGCCGCCCGTCCTGTCCCCGCGCACCGCCCGCACCGTCGTGACCAGCCTGACCCGCTGGTTCACCGGGGCCGCCCGCGATCTGCCCTGGCGCCGCACCCGCGATCCCTATGCCGTCTGGATTTCGGAAATCATGCTGCAGCAAACACAGGTCAAGACGGTCATCCCCTACTGGGAACGCTGGATGGCCGACCTGCCCGACGTGGCGGCCCTGGCCGCGGCCCGGCCGGAACGCGTGCTCAAGCTGTGGGAGGGCCTCGGCTACTACAGCCGCGCGCGCAACCTGCAGCGCGCCGCCCAGGCCATCGTGGCCGCCCACGGGGGCCGCTTCCCGGAAGCCTACGACGACGTCCTCGCCCTGCCCGGCATCGGCCGCTACACGGCGGGCGCCGTCTGCAGCATCGCCTTCCATCAACCGCGGCCCATCGTGGACGGCAACGTCATCCGGGTGTTGACCCGCCTCCTCGGCATCGACGGCGACCCCCGCACCCGGCCGGTCAATGAACGCCTCTGGCAGGTGGCGGACTCCCTGGCCACCACCGCCGGGCCAACGCAGTGCTCGGCCCTCAACCAGTCCCTCATGGAACTGGGCGCCCTGGTCTGCACCCCCCGCCAACCGCAATGCGAGGCCTGCCCGGTGCGCCGCCTCTGTGTGGCCCGGCGTTCAGGCCGCATCGAGTCCCTGCCCGCCCTGCCCCGCCGCGCAGCCGTCACCCACCGCCGGTGCCTGGCCTTCGTCCTCGAGCGGCAGGGGAAATACCTCGTCCGCCAACGCCCGGACGGGACGGTCAACGCGGGATTATGGGAGTTTCCCAACGTGGATGTCGGGGCGGAGGATTGCCCCGGGAAAACCTGCCACCGCCTCCTCGGCCGCCCACCCGACTCGCTGCAACCCTTCACCACCGTGCGGCACAGCATCACCCGCTATCGCATCACCCTGGAAGCCTACCGGGCGGGCTTCCCCCCGCGGTTCCTCCCGCGACTCCCCGGCGGGCGCTGGCTCGCCCTCGAACGCCTGCACGGACTGGCCTTCACCTCGGCGCACCGCCGCGTCCTCCGCCACCTGGGCACGTCCGCGTCCTAACCGGGCCTTCCCGCCGCGGTTCGCTCAGGAACGGCCCATGTTCCGCAGGAGGGCCCGCGCGCAGGCCTCGGCAAAGGCCGGATCATTGATGGCACAGTCCATTTCCACCACCTCAATGCCGGGCCGCAGGTTGGCTTTCAGGGCCTCGAAGAGCGCCTGGTCCGCCACGGGATCATGGAACGGCTGGCCCGGGGCGCTGATCACGCTGATGGCCTTGAGCGGCAGCAGCACCGTGACCGGTCCGGTGGAGAGGTTGACCTTCTCCGCCAGAATCCGGCCCAGCTGGGCGCATTCCTCGGGCGAGGTCCGCATGAGGGTGACCTGGGGATTGTGCTGGTAGAAGGTGCGCCCCTTGAACCTGGCCGGGACGGACTCCGGCCCGTGGAAGTTCACCATGTCGAGGCAGCCGGGCGTGACGATGGCGGGGACGCCGTGCCGGGCGGCCGCCTCCAGGCGGGTGGGACCGGCGCCAAGGAAGCCCCCGACAAGTTCATCGGCCCACTCCGTGGTGGTGATGTCGAGAACCCCGGCGACCATGCCGGACTCGACGATGGACTCCATGGTGCGGCCGCCGACGCCGGTGGCATGGAAAACCAGGACCTCGTAACCGGCGGCCTCGAGCAGTTTGCGGGCGTGATCAACGCAGGTGGTCGTGTTGCCGAACTGGCTGGCCACCACGATCGGCTTGTCCTCGGCCGCAGGCGGCTTGGCCTCGACCATCCCGCAGATGGCGCCGGCCGCGCGGGTCAGGATCTGGCGCGAAATCCGGTTGAGCCCGGCCACATCCACGATGCTGGGAAACATCACGATGTCCTTGGAACCCACGTATTGGGCGGTATTGCCGCTGGCCAGGGTGGAGACCATGACCTTGGGAAACCCGATGGGCAGGGCCCGCATGGCGGAGGTGGCGATGGCGGTGCCGCCGCCGCCGCCCAGGGAAATGACGCCATCGATGCGTTTCTCGGCCGCCAACCGGGCCAGGACAATGGGGGCGCCCTTGGCCATGGCCGCCACCGCCTCGCCGCGGTCGCGCCGGGCGAGGATGGCGCCCAGGTCGGCCCCGGCCGCATGGGCCACCTGCTCACGCGGCACGTCGGGTTGGAGCTTCGGCGGTTCCAGGGCGCCCACGTCAATCACAAGCACCTGGTGCCCGTGCGCCTTGATCTGCCGGGCGACAAAGGCATGCTCTTCGCCCTTCGTGTCCATGGTGCCGAGAATTGCAATGGTGGCCATAGGAGATGGCCGCACAGTAACAACGACGAGGGATCCTGCCTACCAAAACCATCCCGTAACCGCGGAGGCCCCCGGCCCAACCCGCTTACGCGGGTTGCTACGTAGACGCGGGCGTTCGTCCGCGGAGGCCCCTCCGCCCAACCCGCTTACGTGGGTTGCTACGTAGACGCGGAAGTTCGTCTGCGGAGGCCCCCGGCCCAACCCGCTTACGTGGGTTGCTACGTAGACGCGGAAGTTCGTCTGCGGAGGCCCCTCCGCCCAACCCGCTTACGCGGGTTGCTACGTAGACGCGGGCGTTCGTCCGCGGAGGCCCCCCGGCCCAACCCGCTTACGCGGGTTGCTACGTAGACGCGGAGCAACCCGGAAACACGATCCGGCGGGGGCCGGGGCGGGACGCCGTCAGGGCGACGCGCGATCCAGCGCGGGGAAGGGGAAGAGCGCGGAGGGCGTATGCTGTTCCCGGAGCAACCGCTCGATGCGTGCCACCACCTCCGGATGCTGGGCGGCGACGTCGGTGGTTTCGTTGGGGTCCTTGGCCAGGTGGTAGAGCTGCAGCTTTCCGCGGCCGGGGTTGTTCTGGGCGGCCTTGGCCAGCAACTGCTGCCGGATGCCCTTCCAGTCCCCGAGCACGAGGGACTGCTGCCCCCCATAGGCGGGGAACTCCCGGTAGAGGAAGGGACGGGCCTCCTGCTTCTGCCCCATGAGGGTGGGGGCAAACGAAATGCCATCGACCTGGCGGGGCGGCGGCCCGGCCTTTCCGGTGAGCTCAAGGAGCGTGGGGACCCAATCCTCGAAGCCGGTGACGCGGTCGCTGGTCTGCCCGGCCGGAATCTGGCCCGGCCAGCGCACAATCAGGGGCACCCGGATGCCGCCTTCATACAGGGAGCCCTTGCGCCCGCGCAGGCCGGAGGCGGAATTGAAGAACTCGGTGTCGGTGCCACCGAGTTGGTCGTAGAGGGGGCCGTTGTCCGAGGTGAACACCACCAGCGTGCGCTCCTCCAGTCCCAGCTCCCGCAGCAGGTCCAGCAGGCGCCCCACCTCGCGGTCCAGGCGGGTGATCATGGCGGCATACGCGGCCCGCGGGGTGCGGTGCGGCAGGTAGGCGCGGCCGCCAGGATACGGGGTCTCCGGGAAACGCCCGGCATATTCGGCCAGGCTGTCCTCCGGCACCTGCAGGGCCAGGTGGGGAACAGTGGTCGGGAGATACAGGAAAAAGGGGCGCGCCCGGTGCTCGCGCACGAACCGGAGGGCCTGCTCGTGGATCAGGTCCGGGGCATAATCGCGGCCGGAAAAGGCCTGGTAGGCTGCGGCATCATTGGTGTCGGCCCCCGGCTTCAGCTTCTGGTGGGCCGAGAAGGCGGGATTGCGGAGCGGGACGGAGGTGGTGTTGTCCCAGAGCGATGTCGGATAGAAATTATGGGCCGCGCGCTGGCAGTTGTAGCCGTAAAACCGATCAAACCCCTGCCGGAGGGGGTCGCCCTCGCTGCCCGGCGGGCCGAGGCCCCATTTCCCGAATGCGCCCGTGACATAGCCGCGCTCACGCAGGAGGCCCGGCAGCGTCACCGTGCCGGCCGGCAGCGGGGCTTGTCCCTCGGACGCCGCCCCGGGGTTGATCTGCCGGGCGTCGCGGTTGTCCCGGATGAAGGCGTGGCCCGGATGCCGCCCTGTCATCAGGACACACCGCGACGGGGCGCAGACCGGGCTGCCCGAGTAATGGCGGGTAAAACGCATGCCGCCCGCGGCCAGGCGATCGAGATGGGGGGTGCGGATTTTGGCCTGCCCGAAACTGCCCAGGTCGCCGTAGCCCAGGTCGTCCGCCAGAATGAAGATGATGTTGGGCGCCGGGGCCCCGGCGGCCAGGCCCGCCAGGCCAACGAGGAGGGTGACGAGCAGCAACCGACAGGCAAGTGAGGTCATGACGGAGGCGGGTTGGGAGCGTGGGCCGGGGCCGGCCGGGTTGGGGGGACTAGGATTCGCTGCGGCGGCGCCACCAGGAACCGCCACCGGCCGATGGGGTTTCGGGGGACTGCTCTGCTTCCTCGGCACCCTGCTGCATGCTTTGCACGAGGAGGAAGCTGCGTGAGGCCTCGAGCGCCATCTTGAAGTCGGCGTAGGTGGCGTAGCGCTGGGCGGGATCCTTGGCCATGGCGGTGACGATGGCATCGCTGGTGGCCTGGGACACATCCGGCCGCAACTGGTTGGGCGGCACCAGCGGGGTATGGACATGGTGGGTCACCACCTGCTCGATGGTGTCCCCCTCAAAGGGAACCTGCCCGATCAGGGCGTGATAGAGGGTTCCGCCGAGGCTGTACATGTCCGACCGGAAATCCTCCCCGCGCCGCTGGACCTTCTCCGGGGCGACGTAGGAGGGGGTGCCGAAGATTTCCGCCTCATACTCGGTTTTGTTCTCGGCCGCGCAGGCGAGCCCGAAGTCCACCAGCTTGGGTTCCCCGTATTCGTCAAAGAGGATGTTCCCCGGCTTGATGTCGCGGTGGAGGAGGTTGCGCTGCAGGGCGGACTCCAGCGCCCCGATCACCTTGATGCCGACATCGAGCACGTTCAACTCAGGCACGCATTGGTCCCGCTCAATCCAGCTGTCCAGGGAGCCGTGGTCGGCCAGTTCCATGACCAGGAAAGGCGCCCCTTCATGCACATCGAAGTTATAGATGTGAATGATGTTGGTGTGGTTGAGCGCCGCGGTGGCGCGGGCCTCCCGGTAAAAGCTGTCCATCACCTGCCGGTCGTCGGCCATCCCCCGCCGCAGCATCTTGATGGCGACCATCCGCCCCAGGATGGTGTCAAAGGCCCGGTAAACGGTACCCATCCCGCCCGAGGCCACCACCTCGCGGACCTCAAAATGGCGGATGGGCGCAGGCACAATGACCGGGTGTCCACATTTTTTACATGGCTCGGGCACGAGCGGCCCATGGTCGTCCTCCAGCCAGTTCTTGGCCTTGCACTTGCCGCAGGTCGCCAACCGCACGTGCTTGCGCTCGGGATGGAGGGAATCGGACACGGACCCGAGCTTAGCAGGCCGGCGGGGGCCGACAAGGGGCCACTGAGGCGGGGGGGGCCGGGGGACCGGGACGGGCCGGGAATCCGCTAAAGGGTTTGGGGCATTGTTCCGAAAGGTAAGAAGCCTTGAGTTCTACTCGGCGCCGAGCTTGGTTCCCCGGAGAGAGGAACCCGCCCCTGGAGGGCGCAAAAGCTTCGGCGGGATGCCGGGAACGGGCCCAGGCAGACACTTAATTATGCCGTCATTCAGTTACGTCGCGCGCGATGCGAACTCCGGCCGGGAGGTTCGCAGCACCCTGGAAGCCCAGACGGAACAGGCGGCCATCGCCAGTCTTCTTGCCCGCAACCTCCTGGTTCTCTCCATCCAGGAGCGCATGGGCCGCAAGGGACGCACCCATGGCGGCTCGGTCGGTCTGGCCGACCTTGTGGTTTTCACCCGGCAGTTGGCCACCATGCTCGACGCCGGCCTGGCCATGGTCCAGTGCCTGCAGGGCCTCTACGAGCAGACCCACAACAAGGTGATGCGCGACGTCATCAAGGATGTCTGCAGCCGCGTGGAGGGTGGTGACAGTTTTGGCGAGGCGCTCGGCAAACACCCCAAGGCCTTCAACAAGCTGTATGTCTGCATGGTGGCGGCCGGCGAGCGGGGCGGTTTGCTGGCTGAAATCCTGGCCCGCCTGGCCACCTACCTCGAGGGCACCGACAAGCTGCGCAAGAAGGTCAAGTCGGCCATGATGTACCCGACGGCGGTGACCCTCATCGCCATCGGCATCACCATCTTCCTGCTCGTCAAGGTCGTGCCGGTGTTCGGCGACGTCTACAAGAGCTTCGGACAAAAGCTGCCGGGGCCCACCCAGGCGCTCATCCAGCTGAGCAAGTTCATGCAGGAATACATCGTTTACATGCTGGGCGCCGCCGGCGCCACCGTGTATGGATGGATCGCCTGGATCAAGACCGCCCCCGGCCGCGAGTTCTGGGACCGCGCCCGCATCCGCCTTCCCATCTTCGGCGACATCGCCCACAAAATCTGCCTGGCCCGCTTCACCCGCACCCTCGCCTCCCTCATCCGCGCGGGCGTGCCCATCCTCGAAATCCTCCAAATCGTGGCCAACACCGCCGGCAATGTGGTGATGGAAAAGGCCGTCAAGACCGCCGCCCTGGACATCGAGCGCGGCGAGGGCATCTCGGTCGCCCTCGGCAAGCACCCCATCTTCCCCTCCATGATCATCCGCATGATCACCGCCGGCGAACAAACCGGCAAGCTGGAGACCATGCTGGAGCGCATCGCCGACTTCCTCGACGACGAGATTCAGACCACGCTGTCCGGCCTGACGTCCCTCATCGAGCCGATCCTGATCGTCTTCCTCGGCGTCACCGTCGGCGGCATCGCAGTCTGCATGTTCCTGCCCATCTTCAAGATGAGCGAGATCATCAACCCGGCCGGACGCTGAACCGCCCGGCGACACCCCGTCCCTCTCCACCCGGCCCTGCCCCGCCCAGCGGCGCAGGGCCGGTTCCGTTGCCACCCCCGCTCAATCCACCTGCACCACGCGGTAAAACCGCTGCGGCTGCGCCCCCATCGCATCGGAGATCAGCAGGCTGGAACCCGTGGCCACCCGGTCCGGGGGCAAATCCGTCCAGCCCGGGTCCGCCAGCCCGTTCTTGTACTGCAGGCGGTAGGTGCGGCCCGGCACGGTGCCCACGCTGAACTGGATGGTCCCCGCCGGTCCCGGCGTCACACCCCCGAGCACCAAACCGGTGCGCACCACCACGGCGAACGTCCGCGCGTCGGTCAACCCCAGCGGCCCATTGTCGGTCACCCGCAGCGTGATGGCATTGGTGGAACCGGACTGCCCGGCCTCCGGGGTCCAGCTGAACACGCCCGACACCGGGTGCACCGAGGCATTGGTCGGGGCGCCGGGATCCAGCGAGTAGGTGAGCAACTGCGGCGGCACATCCGGGTCCACCGCCGCCGCCGTGAAGGTCAGCGGGAAGCCGGCGTAGGCCTCCAAGTCCGGGATGGGCGCCAGCACCGGCGGACGGTTCAGCCACAGGGAATTCGGCGCGCCCGGCGTGGGCGCGGCCAGGAAATACACGGTGCCCGCCCCATCCGGCTGGCGTCCCTGGCTCAGGTTCTCCTCCTGCGCCGGGAAGGTCACGGCGTCCACCACCCGGCCATCGCCCCCCAGCAGCGCAATGCCCTCCCCGCCCCGGCTCAGCTGGAAGCCCACGTGCAAGGCCGGATCGCCGGCCCGGTTGAGGTCAGGACGCCCGTCCGCCCAGACCAACAGGTGGCCGCCCGCGGGAATCACGTAGCCCGGCGGAATCTCAAACTGACGCGGCTGCGCAGGATCGTCCGTCAGGAAATGCCCGCGCAAATCCGCCGGGGCCGGGCCGGGATTGTAGAGCTCAAACCAGTCGTCCAACTGGTTGTTGTGGTTGGTGTTGACCAGCGACCCGGTGTTGTCCGCCATCCATTCGTTGAGGAACACCGTGAGGGGCAGCGAGGCGTTGCTGTTGGTGCCTCCCGGGGTGGCCACCGCAAAGTCCTGCCGTGCCCAGGGCTGGCCGTCCGGGAACGCCCCGTGGCTGCCGCCGGCCGGCAGCACCCCGTAGGTCAGGTAATCCAGCATCTGCACGGCCCCGCCCGGCGACCACGAGAGGGTCACCGATCCGTTGGTGGACGAGGGGCGGAAGTTGGCGTGCCATTCCGTGGCGGTGGATTCCCCGGGCTCGCCGTCGCAGAACACGACGCGGAACTCGCCCGGCTCCAGGACCGCACCCGGCGGGAAGGCCCACTGGTTGAGGAACCCGAGGCTGCCGGAGAGATGGCAGCCGGCCAGGCTGACCGCGGAGGTTCCGGCATTGTGGACCTCGATCCACGGCTCCGCCTCGCCCTGGCCGTCAAGCAGGCCGCCGGCGTTGACGGGCTGGACCTCGTTGAGCCAGAGGGGCGGGAACGGCGTCAGGGCGGCCGCCACCGAGTTGGGCGTGCCGGGCGTGGGCAGGCCGGAGCGGACATCGATGGTGGTCAGGGAACGCAGCGAGGAGGTGACCCGATAATTGATGCCGGTGGTGGTGGAGGTGCTGGGCAGGAACCAGAAGCTGACCGTGTAGGGCAGGTTGGTGACCACCCCGGCCACGGCCTGGGTGATGGCGGACGACGTGGCGGCGCCCACGCCGGCGGCGAGCATGCGCAGGCTGTTGGTCCCGGACAGGGCGACGCCGGTCACCACCGTGGAATTGGAGTGGTTGCCCAGGATGCCCCAGGAGGCCAGCCCATTTTCGAACGAACTGTTGGCCAGCAGGTTCGGGCCGGCCGTCGGGGTGGTTCCCTGCACCAGGGAGAGGTTGTCGACGTAGAGCTCCCCGAGGTTGGACAGGAAAATGGCGAAGGCGGTCGCCGTGCCCGGCCCGCTGGAGGCGGTCACGCTGTAATAGCGCCAGCCGGCACCATCTGACCAGTTGGCCACCCGGGCATTGTCCTGGGTGGGATCCACCACCTGCAGCGAGGCCCCCAGCCCGTTGGCGCGGGCCGGCCACGGGGGCAACCGATCATAGCGGACCTTGTCCACCACCCACTCGGAGCCCGGCAACGGGCCGGGCCGGAACAGGGTGAGGGTCTCGCCGTCGTTGTCGAGGGAGCCCGGGTAGGTGTCGAAGGGCGCCGGCACCGCGCTGCCATAGGCCAGCACATAGGCCGCGGCGTTCCTGGCCAGGACCAGCAGGCCCCGGTTGGTGATCACGCTCCCGGCGGGGAAGGTGTAATCGACGCCGTTCAGGCGCCATCCGGAGAGGTCGAAGCTCAGGTTGCTGGAGGTGTTGATGAGCTCGATGTAGGAGGCGTCCGGGGCGACGGGGTTGTACATGATTTCGTTGATGGCCACGATGCCGGCGGGGTCCGGGGCGGCCCCGGTGTAGGAGACGGTGACGGTGCGGGAGAAGTTGGTGAGGGGATTGCCGCGCAGGTCATGGGGCGTGATCGTCAGCACTTGGAGCGCCTCGCTGACCGGCACGCGCAGGGTCCAGGAGGAGATGGTGGACCAGGTGATGGGATACTCGCGGCCGTTGACCCGGATGGTGTGGGCGGTCACGGGGGCCGTGCCGGTGAGCACGACGAGGTTGGTGCCGGTGACGAGGTTGGTGGCGCTGGTAATGGCGAAGGGACTGTTGCCGCCGGCGCCGTTGATGGTGGTCTGCACGTAGCTGGCGCGGGAACCGATGGTGGTCAGGTGCCCGGCATAGCTTTGGCCGGGGGCAAAGCTGGCATAGTGGGTCGTCCAGTAGCCCATGTAGGAGGTGTTGAAGCAGGTCCCGATGATGTCGAGCATGTGCGCGTAGAGGCAGCGCAGGTTGGCCGGCAGGTTGACCACCTTGGCGATGTTCTGGTCGCCCACCAGGGCCCCGGTGGCCCCGCGGGTGAAGGTGAAATCCATGTCCCAGGGCATGTAGACAAACTTCCGGTCCGTCGCCCGCTGGTAGGTGAAGAAGTTGTGGTTGTTGCCAAAGCTGTACATGTCCCCCACCGACCCGAGCGAGGCCATGGCGTAGGCGCGCATCCACTGGTTCACATCCATGATCTGGCGGACCTGGGTCTCCAGCTGGGCGCCGGAGAGGCTGAGCGTCTTGCAGAACAGGATGAAGTCCCGGTAGTCATCCGTGTCCCGCTGGTTCTTGATCATAAAATTGTAGCGGTAAATCTCCTCGTCCGAACCCAGGTCGGTCATGTCCGTCCCGATGACCCCGTCCGGCTGGGGCAGCTTGTAGCCGCCCGCATCCGCGGTGGTGGGATAATAGATGAGTTCCATCTCGAACTGCCGCCCCTCGCCGTCATCGCCGAAGGCGGTTTCCATGAAGGCGTCCTCATGCCGGGGGAAGAACTGGCAGGGCCCGGTGTGGGCGCTGCGGGGGGCGATGACGCGGGCGATCTCCCCGTAGGTGCCCGGCAGGCCGCCGGCCCGGTTCAGCATGTGCTTGAGGATGATTTCCTCCTGCCGGTTGTTGACCGAGTCCCCGGCGCCGGAGCGGTCCACCAGCATGACCGGGTGCACGCCGCGGAAAAGGTCGTCCGGCTGGAACTCGATGTGGAAGCCGGTGCGCACGTCGCTGTAGCGGCCGCGCTGGCTGCCGCGCAGGTGCACGGCACAGTCGTAGTAGGGCCGGGTCTCGTCGTAGACGATGGTGCAGGGAAAGAGCTCGTTGCTCATCACGTTGGTCTGGTTGACCCCCTGGGCGGTCCCGTGCATCACGTTGGCGATGGCCGGGGTGACGATCACGCGGACGTTGTGGGACAGCGCGAGGTTGGCCTGCCCGTCATTGACCTTGTAGAGGGCCCCGGAGTCGGGCCCCAGGGCCGGGAACATCGCGGCCGCGCCCAGGCCGTCGACGGCCCGCACGTAGAACTGGACCACGTCCCCGGCCGCCCCGCCCGGGATGGACCCGGTGAGGAACCCGGAGCCGCCGGCCGCCAGGCTGGCGCTGTTCCAGGCGCCGCTGTTGACCGACCACCACAACTCGGCGGAGGCGACGCCGTCGGGGTCCTCGGCGCGGACGGTGACCGTGACCGGGGTGCCCGGCGCGGGGATGACCGGGGCATGCTGCAGGCCGGTGAAGGTGGGGCCGACATTGGCCTCCCAACGGGAGTTGCGGCGGCCGGGGGTGCCGGTGGACGTGGGGTAGGCCAGCTCGACCGTGCGCGCCACGCGGTTGAAGTAGAGCCGGGTGTTGAGGAGGCTGTTGCCGGCCAGCCAGCGGGCCCGGTAGGAGACCTGGTATTCGCGGCCGTTCACGATGGTGCGCCCGCCCGTCAGGGTGGTCTCGATGTGGTTGTGCATGTGCTCCTGGGGCCCGGTGGCCACGAGGTGCAGGACGGCGTTGCCCGGGTTGCCGGGCTCGGGAATGACGCGGCTCCGATTGTGGGTGCCGACGACGCGCCAACCGGCGAGGCCGGCGTCGAAGTTCGTGTTGGCCAGCACTTGCACGGGCGTGGTGGCCGGGGTCTCGATCACGCTGAGGTCATCGATCAGGCATTCCCCGGCCCCTTGCAGGCCCAGGACGAAGTCGTTCCACGTGGTGGGCTGGCCGCTCCCGGTCGGCACGCCGGCCACCATCCGGTAGGAGACGGTCTGCCAGGCGGTGTTGCTCGACTCAATGCTGGCCGCCCATGACTCGGCCCGCGCGTTGTCCGCGGCGGGATTCCGCAACTCGAGGCTGGAGCCGCCGCCCGAGGCGTATTCGGCCCAGCGCCCGCCGCTGAAGTAGCGCACTTCATCCGCCGGGTTGCCGGCCGCATCCTTGAGCACCAGATGATCGGAATTGCCGGACAAGGTGCCGCTGTAATCCCCCACGATGTCCGCCGCGGGAAACTTCGCCCGGAGAGCGGTGGCATCGCGCGCCACGACCAGGTAGCCCCCGGCGGGAATCAGCGTGCCGGCGCCGAACCGGTAGCGGATCCCGCCGTCGAATTCCCAGCCGGTGAGATCGACCGCGTTGGAGGAACGGTTGTGCAATTCGACCCACTTTTCCCCCGAGGCCGCGGGGGGCAGGCCGTTGGTCGATGGCAGGCGCTTGGGGGAGAACATGATTTCATTGATGACGACCTCGTCCCGGAGGGTGACCAGGTTGGCGGCACCGGGACTGGGGGTGGTCGGGCGGAGGAAGGGCCCGCTGCCGGCGGGCACCCGGGCCCGGGCGCCGCGGGTGACGACCACGGCGTCGAGCACCTCGTCGCGCGCCGCCGGCAGGAGGAAGAGCCGGTCGCCATCGACCGGGAGGAAGCCCAGGGTCTGGTTGGTCAAGGCCAGGTAGCCCCCCGCGGCCAGGACGGGCCCGGCCGGGAAGACGTATTCCTGGTCGGGGCCGGTGGCGGCGTCGCGGCGAATGACCACGCCGGCCAGGGCCAGCGGGGTGGACCCGTGATTGACGAGTTCCAGCCAGAAGGAGGCGTTGGTCGACGCGGAGAGCTCATTGAACGCGAGGAGCGTCGGGGGCCGGGGAAGCGGGGTGGACACCAACTCGACCCCGACCACGGGGCCGTCGGGGCTGCCGGCCGCCTGGTGGATCTCGACGGCCAGCACGTTGGTGCCGCTGACGAGGCTGGCGGCGGAGATGGCGACCTGCCCCAGGTAGCCGGTGGGGGCGACATCCGCCAGGGCCGGGGTGGTATGGCTGACCGGTCCTGCCGGGAGGTTGTGGCGGTAGACCTCCACGCCGTTCAGGTAAAAGATGGCGCCGTCGGCGAGGATGGCATTGAGCTTGAGGGCGGTGAACTGGGGATTGCCCGTGAACGGGAAACGGGTGCGCGCATAATAGGTCACGCGCCCGGCCGGGGGCGGGGCGTCGGCGTTGACGGCCAGCCCGGACCCGGCCAACTGCGCGCGGAACCCGCCCGGGCCGGGTCCCTGGTTTTCCGTGCCGAACTCCAGCGTGTTGAGGCCGCTGACAAAGCCGCCGGACAGCGTGAAGGGAGTGCTGAGCCCGGCGAAGCCGGCGTAGGAAATGCCCCGGGCCGCGCCATTGAGGAAGACATTGGTCACCGCATTATCGATGGCCACGCTGAGGTTCAGCTCCACCGTGGACAGGAGGAACCCCGGCAGGGAAAACGTGGTGCGATAGCCGTAGCCGCCCCCGCTGATGGAGGTGCTGCCGGGGTTGGTCACCCCGATCCACTTGGAGTTGGCGTCGTTGGCCATCCACGCCGGGTGATTCTGGATGATCAGCGCGCCCGCCCCCACCGTGCCCTGGGCGCCATAGGTCAGGACATAATGCGGGTCAGCCGTCCCATCCGCCGCCGCGTTGCCGTCCACGCCGAGGCCGGTGTTGTAGAGCCCCGGGATGGCGCGGTTGGTCAGGAAGTGGCGCGAGGCCCAGGCGGTGTCATTGAAGGCCGGATCCCGCCAGGCCGTCCCGAGGTCCGTGCCGGAGGCCTCGTAGAGCCACCCGCCGGTGACCGTCAGGTGCCGCATCTCCGGCGCGGCGTTGCCCACCGGGACAAAGTTGCGCGCGCCCGGGGTTCCGCCCATCTGCTCGCTGGCCGTCCAGTTGGCGGCCGGGCCGCTGGCGCTGTCCGGGTCCCGCTTGGCCAGGGACACGCCGGCGCCGTCCGGGCCGACCGGCCACTCGCCGTCCGTGCCGTAGTCCAGTTCATCGACCACCCGGCCGCTGTTGTTGCGGAGCTGCAGGAGGGCGCCGGCATTGTCGAGCCGGCCGAGGAACGGCCCGTAGACATTGGTCACGCCCAGCTGGGCGGCGAGCACGGAAGGCGCCGCAGCGACCACCAGGTGCTGGCCCCCGCGCAGGATGGAGTTGGAGGGGAACCGGTAGGCAATGCCGCCCGCCAGGGACCAGTCCGAGATGTCCACATCCACGGCCAGGAGATTCCTCAACTCAACCCACTCGTTGAGCGATTCATCGGTGGCGGGATGATACATGATCTCATGGAAGACCACGGCGCCGTCGGCCCGGGCCCGGGGAACGGACAGCAACGAGGCGGTGAGACCACAGGCCAGGGCGAGAAGAAGGGGGAGCCGCTTCATAAGCAATGGGAGCATTGGTTGGGAAAGGGTCACACCGGTGGGAGTGTTCATTTTTTGCCAAAAACCGCCCCGGAAGGCGAGCGGGAACTTTTCCGTTTCCGTTTTGGGCGGTCCTGGCGTTGAGTGGGAGGGTTCCCGGGCGACGCCCGCCCCCCGGTCGTGGAGGGGGTTCCTGGCGTCGCCTGCGGTCCGCAGACTGGCATGACGAAAGAGTCCCATCACGCATCGGGCGGTCAGCGCCCCCGCCGACGGCTGCCGCGTTCCTTCAAGGAACTGACCCCCTCCAACCACTTCAATCCCCGGACCTTTTTCTACGAGATGGTCTGGAAAACCTGGCTGACCCCGCGCACGGGCCAGCATCGGCGCCCGGTGTTCCCCAAGCTGACCAAGGGCCACGTGGCCATCACGTGGATTGGGCACGCCAGCTTCCTCATCCAGTTCAGCGACCTGAACGTGCTGGTGGACCCGAACTTTGCCAACTGGCTGTTCGTGCTGAAGCGGTTGAAGCGGTCCGGACTGCGCCTGGAGGATTTGCCGCCCATCGACCTGGTCCTGCTGACCCATGCGCACTTCGATCACTTCCACAAGCCGACCCTGCGACGGCTGCCGTCCACGAAGATTGGGGTGATGCCGTGGGGGGTGGGGGACCTGGCCCGCGACCTGGGTTTCACCCGCATCATTGAACTGCAGAACTGGGAGAGCTTCTCCCATGGCGACTGGAGCGTGACCCTGACCCCCTGCAAGCACTGGGGGGCCCGCACCCTGCGCGATGAGCACCGGGGCTACGGGGGCTTCCTGATGGAGCACCAGGGGCGCCGGATCTACCACGCCGGCGACAGCGCCTACTTCGAGGGGTTCAAGGAGATTGGCCGCAAGCTCAAGCCGGAGATCGCGCTGCTGCCGATTGGCGCCTATTACCCGGACACCTTCCGGCACGTGCACATGGGCCCGGACGAGGCGCTCCATGCGTTCCGGGACCTGGGCGCGCGCTGGCTGGTGCCCATGCATTTCGGGACGTTCAAGCTGTCCTTCGAACCCCTGGAGGAACCCCCGCGCTGGCTGCACGAACTGGCCCACCAACAGAAGCTCGCCCACCACATCAAACTGCTGGAGGAGGGGGTGCCGACGCTCTTCTGAGGCGGGCCCGCCCCGTCCCCTGCCCTGCCGGCCCGGCGGACGCCCGGGCGCCCCTGAAATCCCCGCTGGCCAAGCGCGGGGAATTCGCGCTCAATACGCCCATCCAATTGCTGCATGAAACCCAAAAACATTCTTCTCCTGCTCTCCCTCAGCGCCAGCCTGGCCACCCTGCCCCCCCTGGGCGCCGCCGAACCCAAGCCCCTGCAGGTGCTGCTGATCACCGGCGGCTGCTGCCATGATTACGCCCAGCAAAAGGACCTGCTGAAGAAGGGCCTGGAGGAACGGGCCCATGTCGTGGTGACGCAGGTGCACACGAACGACCGCAGCACCAAGGCCCGCTTCGCGCTCTACGAGAACGCCGACTGGGCCAAGGGCTACGATGTGGTCATCCATGACGAATGCTCCGCCGACGTGAAGGATCTGCCCTTCGTGCAGAACATCCTCGCGGCGCACAAGGGCGGCGTGGGGGCGGTGAACCTGCACTGCGCCATGCACAGCTACCGGACGGGCACCCCGGATTGGTTCGAATTCATCGGCCTCCAGTCCACCGGGCACGGACCCCAGGAACCCATCGCCATCTCGTTCGTGGAATCCCCCGGCCATCCCACCACGCGCGGCCTGGCCAACTGGACCACCATCAAGGAGGAACTCTACAACAACGTGAAGGTGTTCCCCGGCGCGCAACCGCTGGCGCGCGGCAAGCAGGTGGTCAAGCGCAAGGACGGCACGGAGAAGACCGACGAGGCCGTCGTGGCCTGGGCCAACCAATACGGCCAGGGCCGCGTCTGGAGCACCACCATCGGGCACAACAACGGCACCGTCGGCGACTCCCGCTACCTCGACCTCGTGACCCGCGGCGTCCTCTGGACGGCCGGGAAACTTTCCGACGACGGCAAGCCCCTGCCCGGCTATGCCGCCCAGGCCAAGTAAGCCCCGCCCCTTCCCCCCACCGCCCCGGACCGGCCCAGCGCCGCCTCCGGGGCTTTCTCTTGGGACCAGGCCCGGCCGGCTGCGGAACCCCTGCCCTACTGCAACCGCACCCGGTAGAACCGCCCGCTGGCCGGTGGGGCGACGTCCGTGACCTGCACCGGCCCGGCCGGGCCGGCGGCCACCGTGGCCAGCGTGGTCCACGAACCCGCGCCCAGCGAGTTGCGGAACTCCACGACATACGCCTTGCCGGCCGCCGCGCCGAACTGCAGCACCATCGGCGAGGTGCTGGCAAAGGAGACGCGCAGGGCGCTCGCCGCGTCGTTCGGGGCCGTCCCGGCCAGGTATTCCTGCAGGTTGGTCATGCCGTCCCCGTCCAGGTCACCCGCCGCGTCGTTGGCCAGCGGGTTCAGCCCCGGATAGAGCGCCTCCCAGGCGTCCGGCATGCCATCCCCGTCCGTGTCCCCTCCGCCGCCTCCCGCCGGCCCGGGCGTCGGCGCCGCCGCCGTCCAGTTCACGGGATCGTTGCCGTACTCGTCCACCGCCAGGCGCTGCAGGGACAGGCCATTGCCGTCGGCCGAGGGCCAGGGCGCCGCATCGGAGTATTTGACCTTGTCGACGAGAATCGACGGAACGTAGCCGGCGTCCGGGTCCGGGGCCGCCTGGGGCGCATCCGGCCGCACCAGTTCGACGCTCTCGGAACCATTGGCCAGTTGTCCGGACCAGGGCCCATGGACCACCGCGGTCGGCGAAACCCCGTAGCGGGCGCGGAAGGCGGCCAGGGCCGCGGGGTCCGCCGGATCAAAGGGCACGACCAGCAGGACCTCGCCCGGCGGCAGGCTGACCCCCGGCGGGAAGGTGAAGTCCACGGCATCCCGCAACCGCCAGCGGTTGGTCGGGAAGGCCGGGTCATACAGGGGCTGCGTGACGGCGGTGATGTTGCGCAGCTCGATGTATTCGTTCAGCGGATCGTCGAGGCCACCCTCGAGATCCGTGGGGTGATAGAGGATCTCGCTGATGACCACCGGGCCCACCCGCGGGGAGGTGTTGGCGGCGCCCGTGCCGAGGCGGAAATCCGGCACGGTGTCCGGGTCGTCCACCCCGAAGGTGAGGGCCGCCATGGGCACGAAGTGCGCCTCGCCGACCGAGTTCACATAGCGGCCGAAGGACACGCCGTTCTGGGCCGCGCCGAAGGACACCTCGGCCCGGTAGCCCGTCAACACCCCGGCCGTGGCTGCCGCAAAGTATATCTCATCGCCCCGCGCCGAGCTGAGGGAGAACGGCTTGACCAGGAGCGGGTCATTGAACTGGGTTTCGTAAAAGACCCGGTAGCCGTTGGCCGGCAGGAGGGTGCCCGGCGGGACGACGAACTTCTGCACGTCATGCTTCTTGTCGCTGAGATACCATCCGCTGATGTCAATGGGGCTGGCCGAGAGGTTGCGGATCTCGATGGCGTCCTCAAAGGGCGGGTCGCTATGGGTCAGGGCCTCGTTGATGACAACGGTGGCCAGGAGCCGGTAGTTGGGATCCCCGGGCGAGCTGGTGCCGGGGAAGTTGGTCACGGACGCCCCCCCATCCGGCAGGCGCCCCTCGGACACCCCGGCCGCCTGGGGGCCGAACGTGATGCCGTCGATCAACTGCCCGTCGGCGGCGGAAATGCCAATCTGCTCCCCGAGGGCGCCCAGCCGGAAATCGACGTGTTCCGGGCCGGACTGCAGGTCGGCATCCGCCTCGAAGCGGGCGTAGGCGTAGGCGCCGGCGCTGGCGGAATTGATCCCGATGAAGGACAGCGGCGCGATGCGGTGCCGCTGGCGCGCCGCCGGCGAGGTCAGGTCGTCACTGAGCCAGAGGCCGCCGAGGGCGACCGGCTGGGGACTGGTGTTGTAAACCTCAAACCAGTCGCAGTTGTTGCACCCGGAGGGCTCGGCCATCCACTCGTTGATCCGGAGGGCGGACGCGGGCCCGAGGACCACGGCGCTGTTGGCGCCCCCGATCGACTCCACGCACAGGACCCAGTTGGTGCCGCCGTCGGGCACCCGCCCGAGCGAGAAGTCCGCCGCCTGCAGGCCAAAACTCACGGCGCTCAGGAGGCTTCCCCCGTTGCCCGGCGCGTCGAACAGGTAGAGCCCCTGCCCGCTCGACTTCAGCCCAAAGCCGGCATTCCCGGCCGACACCGGCTGGTCGGGATCGCAGCGGATGCCCGCCCAGCCCAGGGGCGGCACGACCAGGCTGTTGCTAAAGACATACTTGGAGGGGAGCAACGGGTTGTCCGACAGGCTCAGCCCGCCCAGGCTCACCGCATTGGTGGTGGGGTTGTAGAACTCGACCCAGTCCGGCGTGGATCCATCCAACTGGCGCTTGTTGATGTTCAGGGCCAGCACCTCATTGATCACCACCGTGCCCCCGGGCACGACCACGCTGGGATTGGGCCCGCCCGGGGACGGCGGGTTGAAGAAACCGTAGTTCACGCCGCCGTTGGGCTGGCGGCCCATCGCGACATCGGACGTCTGCGGCCCATAGATCACCTGGTCGACCAGGCTGCCATCGGCCGCCACGAGGGCAATCATCCCCTGCTCGCCCGCAAGCCCGAAGTTCAGGTGCTGGGCCCCGGCCCCCGGGTTGCCATCCGCCAGGAACACGGCGTAACCGCCGCCCGCGACAAAGCTCAACGGCGCGATGTCATGCAGGAAGGGGGCCCCGTTCGGGTTGTCGGTCAGGAAGAGGGAACCCAGGTCCACCGGGAAGGCATCCGGGTTGTACAACTCCACGAAATCATCCGGATACGGCGTCACCCCGCTGGCCAGCCACTCGTTGATGCGCAAAGTCTGCGGCTGGCCCAGGGGGGCCCGGAGGTTGGCGGCCCCAAAGGTGGGCTGGCTCAGCCGCCACGCGCCGTCCGGCCCGCGCCCAATCGACAGGTTCGCCAACTGGGCGCCAAAGACCACCGAGTCCAGGGCCACCCCGGAGGCGGAGGTGAGGAAAAGGGCCCCGCCTTCCTGGCGCAGGGTGAACCCAAGGTGGAACCCGGCGGGGGTGACCTCCGCATCCGCGTAGAGGATGAGGTGGGCGCCGGCGGCAATGGTGGCCCCGGCGGGGAACACATACCGGTAGGGCCGCGCCACGTCGTCGGAGACGCCCATGCCCGCGAGGGACACCGGCGAGGGACCGGGATTGTACAGCTCCACCAGGTCCGGGTATCGCCCGCCCACGGGCACGGCGGAGTCGTTGCGTGCGAGCAACTCCTGGAAGCGCACGATGGTCTTGAGCGAATTGACGATCCACGCGCGGCTGAGCGTCGGGGTGTCGGCATAGGCGCCGGCCGAGTTGCGGCCGAGGACCGAGAGCTGGTGGAGCCCGCCCGGGAGGCCGCTGAGGGTGATGGGCGTGGCCACGGGAGTCTCCGCGCTGAGCACACCGCCGTTGAGGCGGTAGCGGTAGTGGGTGATGCCCGGGCCGCCGACGACGACGGTGGCATTGCTGAGGCCGGTGGGGGAAACGGGCACCCCGCTCAGGCTGGGCCCGCCGGGCACGAGGCCGCCGATGTCCAGCCCGTTGGGACCGGCCTCGAGGCCGGGTGAGCTGGGCAGCAGGGCAAACTTGGACCGGATGTTCTGCCAGGTCACACCGCTCACGTCCGTGAGCCGCGGGTTCAGGTTGGTGTTCCCCGTCCCGGGAAACGCGAAGGGGAGCAGGCTGCGGTTGACGGTCACCGTCATCACCGCGCTGGTGTAATTGGTGAAAAGGACCGGGCAATCGAGGAGGATGTTCCCGTCGAGGAAGGCCCCGGCGCCGCCCGCCACGTTGCGGCCGGGCTCGCCGAAGTTCACCGCGGCCACGCCCACCTTGACCATGGTGTTGTTGACCAGGGTGTAGAAGTTCCCCTCCTTGGCCAGGGCAACATGATCCACGTCGTGGAACAGGTTCCGGACAATGGTCAGGTCGGAGGTGTTGCCGGCGTCCGACCCGCCCGAGATGGCGCTGGCGGTGTCATCGGGGCTGGTGGCGGGATCATGGCGGACATTGACGAAGACGTTGCCCTCGATGTGGGCGTCGGTGCCGTCGAGGTCCAGGACGTCGTCGCTGGCGCCGGTGAAGGTGTTGTTGAGGATTTGCAGGATGGCGTTGGGACGCTGGCCGCCGGTGAAGTCGATGATGTCATTGAGGCCGGTGGTGGTGCCGAACCAGTTGCTTTCCACGATGCCGTAGCCGGCCGGGGGCACCGCGACGCCATGGAAGAGCTCGACGCCGGACAGGCTGGGGAAGACGCAGCGGCGGACGTTGAACGAGGAATTGTTGACGTTCACGTACTGCACGGCGGTGTTGGAGAAGACCACGCTGTCGAGGTAGAGCCGGGAATTGTCCGCGCGCACGGCGCCGCTGGCCGCCCCGGCATGCTCGAGCACGGCATGGGTGAGGCGCGACTCGGTGGCCGCCCCGTTGAGGTAGATCTGGCCCCAGGCCGTGCCGCCGCTGAGCTGGCGGGTGAAGCGGATGACCTGGTCGGGGGTGCCCTCGGCCAGGAGCCGGCCGCTCCCGGTCACGGTGATGCCGACCCCGTTGTTGAGGAGCACGGTCGTGCCCGGCTGGATGGTGAGGGTGGCCCCGTCCCCGACGGTCACCGTGCCGGTGACCTGGTAGGGTCCATTGGCGGCGGACCACGTGGTGCTGCCGGCGATGGCGCCGGAGACCGTGGTGACGGAGGAATCGTCGTAGCGAGTCTCCACGACGAGGGCCTGGACCACCGCGCCCGCGGCGTCCACGGCCTGGACGGTAAGCCGGTTGAGCCCGGGCTGGAGGGAGACATTGACGTTCCAGGCGCCGGTGACCGGGTTCCAGCTGGCCACCTGGCCATTGACCAGGACCGAGCGCGTCTCGATGACCGGGGCCTGCCCCGCCAACGCGAGGCTCGGGCTGGTGACGAGCGCGGGCACGGCACCCACCGTGAAGTTGGTGGGAATCTGGCTCCAGACGTTCAGGTACCGGTTGGTCATCCATGTCTTCATGTCGGTGACCGTCTGCGCCGCCACCGGGAAGTTCAGGTAGGCCTGGTCCAGCGCCCGCGTGACGGATTCCGGCCGGAACACCGTCTCCAGCTGCTGGCGCAGTTCCTGGAAATACAGGGGGACGAACTCGGGATGGGTCAGGAACCGGTTGATGACGGCGTTGGCGGCCCCCGCCCGGAAGACGCTGTCGGTGGCGGGCCGGCGGGAACCGTCGCCCTGGCCGAAGTCGGTGTCATGGTCGTGCGGGAAGAACATGAAGCGCGGGTCGAGCAGGCCGCGATACAGCGTGTAGTCGTCCGGGGCGCCGTCGCTGCCGATCGAGGTTTCCCCGTAACCCATCAGGGAAAGCACCGCGATGTAGCGCAGGAACTGTTCAACATTGACCCGGTTCCGGACCGCCGCCGCATAGGCGCCGTCCAGCGGCGCGTTCATCACCTGGATCAGGCTGGGGACGTCCGTGTAGTCGGCATCGGACTGGTTGCTGTCCTTGATGTAGCCTTGGGCCTCGATGTTGGCCGGGGTGTAGGGGGAGAACGGGGCCAGGCCCGCGTTCGGGCGGGTGGCCGTGTAGAGGTTGCCCTCGGCATCAAGGGGGAAATGGTTTTCCACCCACAGGGCATCGCGGCTCTCGAGGGCGATATGGGAGCCGAACATGGGGGAGCCGGCGGTGGCGGCGTTGGTGCCGCCCCGGCGCATCTGCACAGCCACGCCTTCCTCGGAGACGAGCCCCGCCAGGCGGCTGATGACGCTGCCGGCCAGCTGCGAGTGGGTCTGGCGGGTGTTCATGTTGATGGCCCGGACCGACCAGGGACTGTCCGGGGTGAGGAACAGGCGCAGGTTGGGCGGCTGGGCGCCGCGGCTGCCGGCGCCCCGGTGACGAACCGCCAACCGATAGGCCACGCGGGTCCCCTGCCCGTCCGTCACCGCCAGGCTCGCGTTGTACTTGGCGTTGCTGCTCGGGGCGCTGTTGTTGAGGTCCGCCAGGGCCTGGTTGTCGGCCTCGGTCATGACCAGTCGATAGATCGGCTGCCCCCCGGTGTAGACCTCGTCGCTGACCTGGTAGAGGGCGTTGCCACCCTGTGTGCCGTTGGTGGAGGTGGCGGCCGGCCACGTGCGGACGCGGCCGCCGCCGTCGAGCGCCTCGACGTAGAACTCGACCACGGTCAGGTTCGGCTGCGTGGGCAGCACGATGCCAAAGACGCCGTCGCCGGCGAGGCCGTCGCCGCTCAGTCCGTTGTCGAACATGTTGCTGGAGGCAAACGCCCCCCCGCCCGTGCGCCAGACCAGGCGGGCGAAAAGGCCGGAGGCCTGCTCGTCCAGCAGGCGGGCGGTGATGGTGACCGCCTCGGTGCTCCGCGGCACGGCCGGGCTGTGGGCCACCTGCAGGATCAGCGGCGCCGTGTTGGTGGCCAGCACGGTGTTGGTGCGGCCCGGGGTGCCGTGCGTGACCAGGCTGGCCGACCAGTTCTGGCCCTCGTCCAGCGGGAGGCGCGGATTCACCAACTCGAGCGAGCTGCCCTGGCCGTCCGCCGGGGTGGTCCATTCCAGGCTCGGCCGGGCGGTGGTTTCATCCGGCAGAATGCGGCGCAGGGCCCAGTCCCCGCTGTCGGCATAGCGCAAGGACTGGAGCCGCTGTCCGAGGGCATTCTCCAGGTGGATGGAGTTCTCGGTGTTGCCGAGGCGGCCGGTCCACGGACCGGTGACGTTGGTCACGCCGGGATACTTGTTGGTGAAGGCCGCCAGGTTGGCCGCCACGGCGAGGTAGGCGCCGGGCGCGAGGGAGCCGGACGGGAACACGTAGTCAATGCCGCCGGCCAGGCGCCAGCCGCCGAGGTTGACCGCGGTGGTCCCGCGGTTGTGGAGCTCGATGAACTCCTCCGAGTAGGGCTCCGGCACGAACCCGGCCTGGTTGTGCAGCGGATGATACATGATTTCCGTGATCAGGATGTTGGTCTCGACCACGTTGGTGTTGAGGGTGACCGACCACGAACCGCCGGCGAAGCTGTTGGGAAGGGCGGCGAGGTCGCGGATGCCGTGGGTGTTGGTCCAGGCCAGGGTGACGAGCAGCGGCTGCGCCCCGGGCGGCGGGTTGACGCTGAACTCGTAGGGGCCGGACCCGGACCCCGTGACCGCGGTGGCGCCCGCCCCATTGACGCGCAGGTCGGAGGCGCCCACGCCGGTGACCGGCTCGCTGAACTCCACGCGGACGCGCGTGAGCGAGCGGAGGGTCGAGCCGGGCACGGGACTGACCGAGGCCACGACCGGGGCGACGTTGTCGGCCAGGGAGTAGGTCCAGGTGGCGTTGGTGGCGGTGGCGAGGAATTCCTGGGGCGGGGATTCCCGATCCACGATGCCGGCCGCGGCGGCAAAGCGGACGGTCACCACGCCGTCCATGGGCTGGGGAAACGTGAAGGTGAAGTTGGTGCCGTTGGTGGAACTCAACCCGGTGGCGGGCATTTCGTTCACCAGCAGGTCCCCCGCCTCCACGCCATCCACCGGCTCACTGAAGGCCACCGTCACCTGGGTCAGGCTGCCCACCGGGCCCGGGGCGGGCAACCGACTGACCAGGGTGGGGGCGGTCGAGGGCACCACCGTGACATTCGCCACGGCGGAAGTGGAGGTGGTCCCAAACCCGTCCGTGGCGATCGCCCGCAGCGCATAGTTCCCGAGGGGCACCCCGCTCCACGTGTAGGTGTAGGGACTGGAGGTGTCCTCCGCCAGCCGGGTGCCGCCCGCGTAGAACTCCACCTTGGCCACCGGTCCATCCGCGTCCGTGGCCGTGGCCTGGAAGGAAATGGTGGCAGGCTCGGTGAAAACGGCGCCGGGGGACGGGGCGGTCAGGTTGATCACCGGGGGATTGTTCACCACGGCCCCGGTGTTCCCGATGAGCTCGAGGTTGAAGCTGAGGTCGGAGCTGCTGGCGGCATTCTGGTGCACCTCCACCGCCACCACGTTGTTGCCGGAGACCAGGCCGGTGGTGGGCACCGTGTTCGTGAAGTAGGCCGTCTCGTCGGGCGCGGAAACCGCCGCCGAGGCGAGGGTGTTGGAACTGACCGCGCCGGCCGGCATGTTCTGCCGGAAGAGTTCGATCCCGTTGAGGTAGACGACGGCCCCGTCATCGCGGAGAACGCGGAAAATGAGGGAACTGTAGGCGGCCGGGTTGGCCACGGTGAACCGGTGGCGAAAATACGTGGTGATGTACTTGCTCGTGGAACTGGGGCCGAAGCTGACCACGGTCGCCTCGTCGGATTCCCCGTAGCCCAACTCGGCGGGGCCGCTGGCCCACGACGCGTCATCGAAGGCCGTCCCGCGCCAGGCCGTGTTGGGTTCGATGCCGTTGTCGAAATACTTCCAGACCGCGCCAGCCGCGATGAGGGTGGCGGGGGCGGCGCCGGTGAACGTGAGGCTGACCGGGGCCGAGGTGCCGGACGCACTGAAGGCGTCATAGGCCACCGCCTGGAGGGGGAAGGTTCCGACCAGCACATTGCTCCAGGTGAAGCTGAAGGGGGACGCGGAACTCTCGCCGACCTTCACGCCGCCGCGGTAGTAATCGACGCGGGTGACGGCGCCGTCCGGGTCGCTGGCGCTGACCGTGACCGAGACATTGCCCGGGGCCAGGAAGGTGGCCCCGGCGGCGGGCGAGGTGATGGAGACGGTGGGTGGCTGGTTGCCTGTGCCGCTCACGGTCACGTTCACGGGGCCGGAGGTGGCGGTGGCCCCGGCGCTGTCCGTGGCGATGGCGCGCAGGGTGTAGCTGCCCGGGGCGACGTTGTTCCACGCCAGGCTGAACGGGCCCGAGGCGTCCTCGCCGATCTTGGCGCCGTTGGCCAGGAACTCCACCAGGGTCACCGTGCCATCCGCGTCCGCGGCATTGGCGTTCACGGTGATGTTGACCGGGGCGGCAAAGACCTGGTTGTTGGTCGGGGCCGTCAGGGTCACGGTGGGCGGCAGATTGCTCCCCGTGGTGGGGGCGGCGATGCCCACCAGCTGGAAGTCAAAACTCAGGTCGCTGCTGTCCACCGTGTTCTGGTGAATCTCCACGGCGATGACGTTGTTGCCGTTCAGCAGCAGGCTGCCGGAATTGGAAATGGTGGCGGTGTCGATGGCGTTGTCCTGGCCGAGCGAGGCGAGGGTGCTGAAGCTGACCGCCCCGGCCGGCATGGTGGCGCTGCGGTAGACCTCCGTGCCGTTGAGGTAGACCACCCCGCCATCATCCCGCAGCAGCCAGAGGGTGAGATTCGTGTAGGTGGAGGCGTTCGCCACCGCAAAGGTGCGGCGGAAATAGGTGGTGATGTATTTGCTGGTGGAACTGGGTCCGAAGCTGACCACGGTGGCCTCGTCGCCGTCCCCATAGCCCAACTGGGCCACACCGTTGCTCCAACCGCTGTCATTGAACCCCGTCGCCGTCCAGGCACTCCCCAGGTCGGTGCCGGTGTCGAGATAGCGCCAGACGCTGTTGGAGGCGATGAAGGTGCTGACCGTGGGAGTGGTGGAGATGACCGTGATGCTGACCGGGGCGGACGTGGCCGCCAACCCGAGCGAGTCCGTGGCCACGGCGACCAGCGTGTAGGAACCGGCCGCCACGCTGTTCCAGGCGAAGGAGAACGGCGCGGTGGTGTCGGTGCCGAGCAGGCTGCCGTTTTGGTAGAAGGCCACCGAGGCCACGGCCCCCTCGAAGTCGGTGGCGTTGGCCTGGAGGGACACGGTGGCCGGGGCGTTGAAACTGGCGCCGCTGGCCGGGTTGGTCAGGGCCACCACGGGCGGGGTGTTCGGGCTGACGGTCACCTGCACGACCGCGGAGGTGCCGCGCGCCCCGCCCTCGTCGATCGCCACGGCGCGCACGGCATAATTGCCCGGCGGAACGCCGTTGGTGGTGGCCGAGAAGGGGCTGGCCGAGTCCACCGCAAACAGGGCGGCGCCCAGGTAAAACTCCACCGACGCGACGGCGCCCTCGAAGTCCGAGGCCGTGGCGCTGGCGGTGATGGCGGCCGGGGCGATGAAGTTGGTGGCGCTGCCGGCGGGCGCGGTGAGGGTGGCGATCGGCGGCACGTTGCCGGTGACCGTCAGGCTGACGCTGGAGGTGGCGGTGAGTCCGAGGTTGTCCACCGCCACCGCCTGCAGGGTGTAGGCCCCCGCCACCAGGTTCGAGAGACTCCACTGGTAGGGGGCGGTGGTGTCGGGGCCGAACAGCACGCCGTTCGTGAACAACCGGACCCGGTTGATGGTGCCGTCCGGATCCGAGGCGGTGGCCTCGACGAACACGGCGGCCGGGGCGGGAATCACCACGCCGTTGGCGGGGGCCGTGATCTCGACCAAGGGCGCCACGTTCGGGGTGCCGTACTGCGCCAGCAACTCCAGGTCAAAACTGATGTCCGAACTGGTGCTGTTGGCCTGGTGGATCTCCACCGCCACGACATTGTTCCCCTCGACCAGGTTGGTCGGCGAAACACTGCCGGCAAAGAAAAGGATCGTCTCGTCCGCCGGGGCGGCATTGGCGGAGGAGGTCGTGTTAAAGGCAATGGCGCCCCCCGGCATGTTGTTGCGGAACACCTCCACCCCGTTCAGGTGAACCACCACGCCGTCGTCGCGCAGCACGCGCACGGTCAGGCCCGTGATGGCGGCCACGTTGGTGGCGGTGAAGGCTTGCCGGAAGTAGGTGGTGATTTGCTGGTTGTTGCGGAGCACCGTCACCTCATCCCCGTCGCCAAAGCCAAGTTGCGCCACGCCGTTGCTCCAACTGCTGTCATTGTAGCCCGCCGCCCGCCAGGCCGTGCCCAGGTTGGTGTTCGCATCCACGTATTTCCAGGCGGACTGCGCCGGGACGAGGTTGAAGCCTCCCGGGGGCAGGTTGCTGATGGTGACGGACACCGGCGCGGAGGTGGCGCCCAGTCCGTCATCCGCCCGGGCCACCGCGGTGAGGCTGTAGGTGCCCACGGCCGGGGCATTCCACGACACCCGGAACGGACTGCTGGAAGCGCTGCCAATCAGGTTGCTGCCCCGGAAGAAACTCACGTTGGTGACGGAACCGGAGGCCGCCCCGTTGGTGACCCCGGGCACGAGGGTGATCGACAGCGCGTTCCCCTGCGAGAAGAGGGCGTTGTTGGCCGGGTTGAGGATGCTCACCGCGGGCGGAGCAGCCGAGACCAGCGCGGCGGAGCCCAGGGTCAGGCCAACCGCCAAGGCAAACCACGCGCGGAGCCGCCCAGCCCCGGAAAAAGGGAAACAGAACATACGTAACCGTAATGCCACAATTATGTCCGTATAGGTTCGTCCAACCCGCCCTTAACCTTGAGAGGTGTCTGGGGACGCAGAGGGGCCAGGATTACGGGAAGGCTGAAAGCCTGTTGAATACCAACAGCATACACAAACCCGCCCCGCGCGCAACCGGAGAAGGCGCCAGCGGCTGCCGGTAGGGTCGCCCACCGGGCCCCGCCGGCTGAGGCCTTGGGCTAGAGCGGAACCAATTCGCTGCGGCGCCCGCCGGTGAATCGGCGCCAGTGGACATGCCCGCAGTCCCTGGCCAGGGCCATCGCCTCGGCAAAGTTCATCCCCACCTCGGCCGGGGCATGGGCATCGGAGGCAAAGGTGACCGGCACCCCCCGCTCGGCCGCCATCCGCACCAGCCGCGGGCTCGGATAAATCTCCCGGCAATCCTTGCGCAACCCGGCCGTGTTCAACTCCATCGCCACCCCCGCCCGGCGGGCCGCCTCCAGGAACCGCTCGAACAGGGGGGTGCAGTCGCCCGCCGGGTAGAAGCAGAACTTCTTGCACAGGTCGGCGTGCGCCATGATGTCAAAGAGGCCGGAGGCCGCCGCCGCGGTCAACCGGTCGAAATAAACACCCCACACCTGGTCCGGATCCCGGTGCCGCCATTCCGAGAGGGCGTTCGGGTTGTCGAGCGCCCACGACTCCGAGACATAGTGCACCGCCCCAATCAGGTAATCCCACGGATGCCGCCCCGCCAGGTCGCGAATCCAGTCCTCCTGCCCCGGCAGATAATCCACCTCCAAGGCCAGCCGGATGGTCAACTGCGGGTAGCGTCGCCGGGCTTCCTCCACGTTCCGCACATAAAGCCCCAGGTCCCGCTCATACATCCGCCAGTCGTCAAAGTCGTCCCGCGGCATCGGGCTGTGCTCCGAGAACCCGATTTCCGTGAACCCCAACTCGACGGCGCGCGCGGCCAGGTCCACCGGATCCCCCACCGCGTGGCGGCAGAGGCGCGTGTGCATGTGGTAATCCGCGGGCCAGTTCATGACGGTGGAAGGCAACTTAGGCGCCCGCGGAAAACTTCCCAGCGCAAAAGTGGGCGGAACGCCCCGCCGGCCGGGCGGTTCACTCCCGCACCCAGCCCGCCTGGCCGCTGCGGACGAGGTAGCGGTAGGCCCGGTCGCCCAGCAGTTCACGCACGGCCTTCTCCGTCTCCTGGTTGATGGACTGCAGGGCCTCGGCCCGCTGCCGGGCGTCCAACTGGGCGTCGCCCAGCACCCGCGCCCGGTAGGACTGGGCCACCTGCTTGTAGCCATAGGCCTCGGCCGCCTTGTCCCTGGGCAGCTGGAAACGCGTCACCACCGCGCTCAACCGGTGAAAATCCTCGTCCTCACCCCGCTTGTACTCCGCATAGCGCTGCTCCCCGAGCTGTTCCTGGATGCGCGTCTCCATGCGGACCCGTTCCTGCTCCCGCTGCCCCAGCAGGGCGGCGTCGAGGGACTCGGCCTCGCGCGCCTGCCAGCGGTCCTCAAAGGCCTTGCGCGCCCCGTAGACGGCCAGGAACTCCTGCTCGCTGGCCTGCATGCCGTAAAGCGCCTGCCGCACCGCGTTGGCCGTCGGCGACAACCACAGGTCAAACTGCTGCCGCTCGGCGGGGGAAAGCAGCCGGCCCAACTCGGCCTCCCGTTGGGCCCGGAGGTCCCGCAACTGCGCGCGCTCCGCCTGGGTCAGGCTGTCGCCCTCCTCCAGCTCCCGCTCGCGCAACTGCTGCTCGGCCTCGTCCAACCGCTCCAGCACGTCCCGCACCTCACTGCGGCGCTCGCCGGGCAGGAAGGACAGGCGCCGCTCCAGGTAATCCTGCCGGCCGCTCAGCTCCATGCGCTCCCGGGCCAGGTCAATGTTGAGCAGCTCGCGGATGATCTGGCGCTTGCGCCGGTCAATCTCCCGCTCGCGGCGCTCCACCTCGCGGCGGTCCACGTCGTTGGCCAGTTCCTCCTCCTCCGAATGCCAGTAAGCCAGCTGCTTGCGCCGGCCCTGCGCCGCCTGGATCTCCGGCGCCAGCACCTTGTCGAGGTCGGCGATGATGATGTCCCGGATGGTCTGCTCCGGGCAACCGGCCGCCCGCAGGCGCGCGATGTAGGTGGGATAATCCTCGGACTCCAGCTGCGCCCAGCGCACCTCGTTGGTCACGAGCACCACCTGGGTCTCCGCGGGACGAGGCCCCTGCTCCGCCGCGTCGGGCCCGGCGCCTCCAGGGGAGGTCCCCGCGCCGGCCCCCGGCCAGGAACGCGGCGTGCGCAGCAGGTGGCCCAGGATGAGGGCAAACAACACGAGGTTGCCCGCCAGCATCAGGATGACGATTCGCGAGGATTTCACGCAGGACCGGCCGGGCTCCTCCCGGCTTGGCCGCCGGTGGGGGCGCGGACGGGGGAAACCTTGCCACGCAGGCCATCGGCAGGAAACGACAAAGCACAAGCCCGCCCACCGGACCCCGGGCCCGCGGGGCAGGCAGGCCAGCCGCGCGTCAGGCCAGGATGCCCTTGACCACCTCGCCGTGGATGTCGGTCAGGCGGAAATCACGGCCCTGGAACCGGTAGGTCAGGCGCTCGTGGTCGATGCCCAGGCAGTGCAGGATGGTGGCGTTCTGGTCGTGGATGTGCACGGGTTTATCCACCACGTTGTAGCAGTAGTCGTCGGTCTCCCCGTAGGTCATGCCCCCGCGGATGCCGCCACCGGCCATCCAGATGCAGAAGTTGCGGCCGTGATGGTCGCGGCCGTAGTTGTCCTTCTCAATCTTCCCCTGGCTGTAGACGGTGCGGCCGAACTCCCCGCCCCAGACAACGAGGGTGTCCTCGAGCAGCCCCCGGGCCTTGAGATCCTTGACCAGCGCCGCGCTGGGCTGGTCGGTGTCGCGGGTCTGCTCGCGCAACCGCTTGGGCAGGTTGCTGTGCTGGTCCCACCCGCGGTGATAGAGCTGGATGAAACGCACCCCGCGCTCCGCCATGCGGCGGGCCAGGAGACAGTTGTAGGCAAAGGAGCCCGGCTTCTTCACGTCCGGCCCGTAGAGCTCCAGGGTGGAGGCGGATTCGCCGGCCAGGTCGGTCAGGTCCGGCACCGAGGTCTGCATCCGGTAGGCCATCTCATACTGGGCAATCCGCGTGTTGATCTCCGGGTCGGCAAAGGCCTGGAACTGGCGCTGGTTCAGCGTCGCCATCGTGTCGAGCATCCGCCGGCGGGACGCCGCGTCCAGCCCCGGCGGGTTGGAGAGGAACAGCACCGGGTCGCCCGTGCCGCGGAACTGCACGCCCTGGTACTCGCTGGGCAGGAACCCCGAACCCCACAGGCGCGTGTAGAGCGGCTGGTCGGCCTCCTTGCCGCTGGAGATCATCACGATGAACGACGGCAGGTTCTGGTTGTCGGTGCCCAGGCCGTAATGCAGCCATGAGCCCACGCAGGGCCGGCCGGGCTGCTGGAACCCGGTCTGGATGAACGTGATGGCAGGGTCATGGTTGATCGCCTCGGTGTTGACGGTCTTGATGACGCAAACGTCGTCCGCGATGGAGGCGATGTTGGGGATCAGTTCGCTGAACCAGGTGCCGCTGGCCCCGTGCCGGCTGAACTTGAAGAGGGACTTCACCACCGGGAACCGCTTCTGCCCGGAGGTCATGCCGGTCAGGCGCTGGCCCATGCGGATGGAACTGGGCAGATCCTGGTCATGGAGCTTGTCCATGCCCGGCTTGTAGTCATAGAGGTCGAGCTGGGACGGCCCGCCGGCCATGAAGAGATAAATGACGCGCTTGGCCTTGGGCGCGAAATGGGGCTGCAGGTAGGCGGCGGCGGCGGGAACCGCGGGCCCGGGGCCGCCGGCCAGCAGGCGGGGATTGATCATGCTGCCCAGCGCGGCGGTGCCGATGCCGGTGGCCAGGCGCCCGAAGAAATGCCGCCGGGTGAGGAGTTGCTGGTGTTCGAGGAACGGATTCATGGGGAAGCCGGGCGCTCAGCCCTTGGTCACGGTTTCGTCGAGGTTGAGGAGGACGCTGGCCACGGCGGTCCAGGCGGCCAGTTCCTCCGCGCTGGCGCCGGAGGCGGGCTGGAAGGCGCCCACCCCGCCCAGCTTGCGGGCCGCCTCGGCGCTGGACTTGAAGGCGGCCAGTTCCTGCCGCAGCAACGACTCGAGCGCGGCGGCCTCGTCGGCCACGGGGGCGCGGCCGGTCGCCTGCCGGAAGGCAAAGGCCAGGCGGCTCGACACCGTGCGTCCGCCGTCCCGCAGGATCCGATCGGCAAAGGCGCGCGCCGCCTCGACAAACTGCGGGTCGTTCATCAGCACCAGCGCCTGCAGGGGGGTGTTGGTCCGGGGCCGCCGGACGATGCAATACTCCCGGGTCGGCGCATCGAAGATCAGCATGTTCGGCGGCGGGCTCTGCCGCTTCCAGAAGGTGTACAAGCTGCGGCGATAGTTCCCCTCGCCCTTGTCCTGGACATACTTCTGGTTGTTGTTGAACGACACGGCCTCCCACAGCCCCGCCGGCTCATACGGCTTGACCGGGCGTCCGCCGCGCTGTTCCACCAGCAGGCCGCTGATGAACAGGGCGCTGTCGCGGAGCACCTCGCCATCGACCCGGAAACGCGGGCCGCGGGCCAGCAGGCGGTTCTCCGGATCGCGCGCCTGCAGGGCGGCGGTGGTCCGGGAGGACTGGCGGTAGGCGGCGCTGGTCACGAGCAGGCGCTGCAGGCGCTGGATGTCCCACCCGGTGCGCACGAACTCCGTGGCCAGCCAGTCAAGCAGTGCCGGATGCGAGGGCGGTTCGCCCTGCACGCCGAAGTCCTCGGCCGTCTTGACCAGGCCCACCCCGAAGTATTGCTGCCAGAAGCGGTTGACCGTGACGCGGGCCGTCAGCGGGTGGTCCGGCGCCACCAGCCACTGGGCCAGGCCCAACCGGTTGGTCGGGGCGCCCTCGGGCAGCGGCGGGAGGATGGCAGGCACCCCGGCCCGCACCTTCTCCCCCTTCTTGTCATACTCGCCGCGCACCAGCATGAAGGTGTCCCGCATCTTGTCCGACTCCTTGGCCACCATGGTCGTGGGGATGGCCTTGTCGATGGATGTCTCCTCCTCCCGCATGCGGGCCACCTCATCGAACAGCCGGCGAAACTCCGGGGAATTCTCGCGCCGGTAAAAATTGCGGACCTGGACGCGCTGGGCGTCGCTCAACTGGCGCGCCGTGGCCAGGATGGCGGCCACCTCGGACGACAGGTAATCGGAGCCGCCCAGGCTGGACTGGAAGGTGAAGAGGGCCGCCCCCTGCACGGTGACCACCTTGAAGAGCAGGGTGTTGTCGCCCTTCTTCAGGTCCACGGTGACCCGCAGGAGTCCCTCCCCGGGCTTGTCCTCCGGCCGCTGGGCCACCAGCTTGCCATTGACCCAAAACTTGAAGGCGTCGTCCGCGCGCAGGGCCAGGTCCATCTTCCGGGCCGCCGGCACGGTCAGCGTGCGGTGCAGATAATAGGCCCCATGCAGGCCGTGCAGGTCCTGCACCAGTTGGTGGGCCTTGTCCTGCGCGTCAAACTCGGGCTTGGCCGCCCACTTGATCTCCTTCTTCAGCCCGTCGTAGGACTTCTTCAGGTCCACCCCCTTCTCGGGCGCGTAGACATTGGTGAACCCATGCTGGAGTCCCTCGGTCGCGAATGGCCCCAACACCTGCCAGGAGGCCAGCTTGGGCGGATTCAGCCAGTCAACCAGCCGCTCATTCTGCGCCGCGGCCAGCCGGAAACGGCCGAGCGACCGCATCGACTTGGAGGCCTCATGCCGCAGGGTCACCCGCAACTCGCTGTGCGCGCCCGCCTGCACGGGTTCGGCCAGGACAAACAAGGCCAGGTGCGGCTGCGTCACCGCGTCGGCCGCCACCCCCCAGCCCGTGTCCGCCTTCCCGTCCGTCGCCTTCTCCACCTCAAAACCTGCCTCGGCCGCATCCGAGAGCACCCGGGCAAACTTCAGCTTCCGCGGCTTGGCGTTGGTGCCCCGCGTGTCCTCCACAAACTCCACCTCAAACTCCGACAACCGGAAGCGGCCATCCTGCGCCCGCGCCGCGCCGCGGCCGGGCAGGTTCTTGTCCGGGACGGTCTCCAACCGCAGCGCCGCCACCTGGCCCGCCGCCGGCTTCAACCTGACCAGGTAGCTGTCCGACTCCGGGTTGCCGCCCTCGGCCAGGATCGACTTGTCCTCCAGCACGCGCAGCGTGGCGCCGTTCGTCACCAGGCTCCGGGCCGCCACCGTCGCCGGCACCGACCAACCCCGGCTGAGCCGCTCACGCCACCGCTCCTGCCACGTTGCCTGGCTCCGATCCAACTCCTCCATCGGGCCCTCAATCCGCTTCTGCCCGTCCGCCAGGAGCGCTTTCAGCTCCGCCAACCGGTTGGTCTGCTGGGGGGACGGAACCCGCAGGAAGGGCTCCGGGTTCGGCCGGTTCCCGTCCATCACCGACTCGCTCAGGTTGTTGAAGAAGGCGTAAAGCCCGTAATACTCCTTGTGCGTGATCGGATCATACTTGTGTGTGTGGCACCGCGCACAGGTCAGGGTCAGCCCCATCCACATGGTCCCGGTCGTCTCCACCCGGTCAAAGGCATACTTGGCCCGGTATTCCTCCTCGATGGCCCCGCCCTCCCCCGTGCTCATGTTGCACCGCACATAACCGCTGCCCACCTTCTGCTCCGGCGTCGCCCCGGGCAGGAGATCCCCGGCCAACTGCTCCACCGTGAACTGGTCAAACGGCATGTTCCGGTTGAAGGCCTCCACCACCCAGTCCCGGTATTTCCACACGCTCCGCTCGCTGTCGATATGGAACCCGTGCGAGTCGGCGTAGCGCGCCGAATCCAGCCAATAACGGGCCATGTGCTCGCCATAGCGCGGGGATTGCAGGAGGCGCGCCACCACCTTGTCATAGGCTTCCGGGCTGCGGTCGGCCAGGAAGGCGTCCACCTCCGCGGGCGTGGGGGGCAGGCCGGTCAGGTCCAGCGTGACCCGGCGAATCAGGGTCGTCTTGTCCGCCTCGGGCGAGAAGGCCAGGCCCTCCTGCCGAAGGCGCTCCTGCAGGAAGGCATCCACCGGATGCCGGGCCGCGCCGGAATCCGGGAGGGCGGGCCGCCGGGGCTTCTCAAAGGCCCAGTGCCCCCGATACTCCGCCCCCTCGGCCACCCAGCGGCGCAGCAACTCCACCTGCGCCGGGCTGAGGGTCTTCTTCGTCTTGGGCGGCGGCATCACCTCGTCGGGGTCGGCGGACATCACGCGCGCCAGCAGGGTGCTGGCCTTGGGATCCCCGGGAACCAGGGCCCGGTCGCCGGACTTGGCCGGGCGCAACGCCGACTCGCGCTCGTCCAACCGCAGGCCCGCCTTGCGGCTCTGCTCGTCCGGGCCGTGGCAGGAAAAACAGTTGTCCGAGAGAATCGGACGGATGTCGCGGATATAGTCCACCGGCGCGGCCCCCGGGGCGCCGGGCTGGGGCGCCGCCGTGCCGGAATGCAGCGGGAGAAGGGCGAGCAGGCCGGACAGGACACCCGCGGCGGGACCAAACAGTTGATGTGTCGGCATAGGGACGGGACGGGGCCGCCGGGGGTGCCGCGACTGCAGGAATCCAGCCCACCCGACGGAGAACCGCGCGATAGACTATCCGGGCACCCTGAATCTTCAACGCAATTCCCCGCGCCGCCCGCGCGTGCCCAAGTTCGCCATTGACCTCCCTGCAACGAACCTTAGATGATCGGCCGTCAGTCGGGAAATGAAGACCATCCTGTTTGTCTGCACCGGGAACATCTGCCGCAGCCCCATGGCGGAGGGGCTGTTCCGCCATGCCATGAAGAGTCGCGGGGCCTACCGCGTTTTCTCGGCCGGGGTGGGAGCCATCGACGGGTTGCCCCCCAGCACCCACGCGGTGCAGGCCCTCCGGGAACTCGGCATCGACATCACCCAGCAGCGCAGCCGGATGCTCTCCCCGGATATCGTCCGCCAGGCGGATTACATCTTCGGGATGACCCACAGCCACGTGGACGCCGTCACCCTGCTGTTCCCCATGGCGGCGGAAAAAACCTTTCTCCTGCGCGAGTTTGACGAAACCCTGGACGCCTATGAGAAGGACATCTCCGACCCCATCGGCGGGTCGCTGGAGGTCTACCAGAGCTGCCGGGACCAAATCGAGCAGGGCATTGCCAGCATGTTGAAGTTCATCGAGCAAACCACCGTCCCCGGCGGCAGCCAGGCTGCCGCCCCGCCCAAGACCCTCGCCCTTGCCTCCGACCACGGGGGCTACGAGCTCAAGGAGGCCATCAAGCACCACCTAATCCGGCACGGCCTGCAGGTCACCGACTTCGGCACCTCCTCCAAGGAATCCACCGATTACCCGGGCTACGCCCAGGCGGTGGCCCGGAGCGTGGCCGGGCGCAAGCAGGAGCTCGGCATCCTCTGCTGCACCTCCGGCATCGGGATGAGCATCGCGGCCAACAAGGTGCCCGGGGCCCGGGCCGCCCTCGTCTGGGACGAGCACATGGCCGAGATGGCCCGGCGCCACAACGACGCCAACATCCTCTGCCTGGGCGCCCACTCCCTCAGCCCCGAGCAGGCCCGCCGCGTGGTCGATGCCTTCCTCGCCGCCCGCTTCGAGGGCGGGCGCCACGAGCGCCGCGTCGCCCAGATGGAGCCCGGGGCCCACCCCGAACTGGCCCTGGACCACGTCGATCCCCAGGTGGCCCAGACCATCGAGCTGGAACGGATTCGCCAGCAGGAGAACATCGAGCTCATCGCCAGCGAGAACTTCACCAGCCCGGCCGTCATGCAGGCGCAGGGCTCCGTGCTGACCAACAAATACGCCGAGGGCTACCCCAGGAAACGCTGGTACGGCGGCTGCGAGAACGTCGACACCATCGAGCAACTGGCCATCGACCGCGCCAAGCAGCTCTTCGGGGCCGAGCACGCCAACGTGCAGCCCCACTCGGGCAGCGGCGCCAACATGGCCGTCTACTTCGCCTTCCTGAAGCCCGGCGACAAGCTGCTCACCATGGACCTCAGCCATGGCGGGCACCTGACCCATGGCAACAAGGCCAATTTCTCGGGCCGCTTCTTTGAGATCGTCCACTACGGCGTGCGCCCGGGCGACGAGCGCATCGACTACGACGCCCTCGCCGAGATGGCCCGCACCCACCGGCCCAAGATGCTCACCGTCGGCGCCAGCGCCTACTCGCGCGTGATCGACTTCCAGCGCATGGGCGAGATCGCCCGCGAGGTCGGCGCCTACCTCCTGGCGGACATCGCCCACATCGCCGGCCTCGTCGCCGCCGGGGTCCACCCCAGCCCGGTGCCGCACGCCGACTTCGTCACCTCCACCACCCACAAGACCCTGCGCGGACCCCGCGGCGGCATCATCCTGTGCCGCGAGAAATACGCCAAGGAGATCGATTCCCAGGCCTTCCCCGGCATCCAGGGCGGCCCCCTCATGCACGTGATCGCCGGCAAGGCCATCTGCTTCCATGAGGCGCTCCAGCCCGCCTTCAAGGCCTACGCCGAGCAGGTCGTCCGCAACGCCCGGGCCATGGCCGAGGGGCTCCAGCGGAATGGCTTCCGCCTGGTCAGCGGCGGCACCGACAACCACCTCATGCTGATCGACGTCGGGGCCAAGGGCCTCACCGGCAAGGACTGCCAGATCGCCCTCGACGAAGCCGGCATCACCACCAACAAGAACACCATCCCCTTCGAGACCCGCTCCCCCTTCCAGGCCAGCGGCGTGCGCGTCGGCACCCCCGCCGTGACCACCCGCGGCATGAAGGAATCCGAGATGGCCGCCATCGCCGACATGATCGCCGAGGTGCTCATGGACATCAAGAACACCGAGGCCGCCCACCACGTCCGCCGCCGCGTCCGCGAGCTCACGGCAAAATTTCCCTTGCCCTACTGAGCAACGCGCACCACTCTAATCGCGTTCTCCGAACCTCCCGGGCCTCGAACAATCCCAGGCCACGGTGTTCCAAAAACTGCGCACCCCGCGCACGGGCCGTTTTAACACCCGAGTCCGCTTGACAGCCTAAACCCTTTTTATGCCCAGACCTTCCGGATCACCGAAGAACGTCAACCGACCCAAAGGCGCCAAGAAAAAGGCGCCCGAGCCCGTCCACCTGGGCGACCCGTCCGGCCTGGCCGCCGTCGCCGCCGCCGCCGCCGAGGCCGCCGCCGCCGACGTCGCCGCCAGCGGCCCCGCCAAGCCCGCGACCAAGCTCGAACTCCCCACCAAGCCGGTCGAGGTCCAGGACGAGGAGGCCGCCGAGGCCGAGGCCATGGCCTCCCGCCAGGGCCCCGATGGCAAGCCGCCCGTCACGGTCAACATCGCCAAGCTCCAGGCGATGAACATGACCGAGCTCAACGGCATGGCCAAGCAGATGGGGATCGAGAACTTCGGCACGATGCGCAAGCACGAGGTCATCTTCCACATCCTGCAGAAGAACGCCGAGCGCAGCGGCATCCTGTTTTCCGAGGGCGTCCTCGAGGTCCTCCCCGAGGGCTTCGGCTTCCTCCGCTCGCAGAGCTTCAATTACCTCTCCTGCCCGGAGGACATCTACGTTTCCCCCTCCCAAATCCGCCGCTTCGACCTGCAGACCGGCAACCTCATCGCCGGCCAGATCCGGCCGCCCAAGGACAAGGAGAAGTTCTTCGCCCTCCTCAAGGTCGAGGCCGTCGATGGCGAGGACCCCGAGAAGGCCAAGGACAAGACGCACTTCGAGAACCTCACGCCCCTCTTCCCCAACAAGCGGTTCATCCTCGAGACGGGGCCGGAGGAGCTCTCCACCCGCGTGGTCGACCTCGTCTGCCCCATCGGCAAGGGCACCCGCGGCCTCATCGTCGCCCCGCCCCGCACCGGCAAGACGGTGCTCATGCAGAAGCTGGCCAATTCCATCCTCAAGAACAACCCGGAGAGCTACCTCTTCATCCTCCTCATCGACGAGCGCCCCGAGGAGGTCACCGACATGGAGCGCAGCTGCAAGGGCGCCGAGGTGATCAGCTCCACCTTCGATGAACCCCCCGAACGGCACGTCCAGGTCGCCGAAATGGTCATCGAGAAGGCCAAGCGCATGGTCGAGCACAAGCGCGACGTCGTCATCCTCCTGGACTCCATCACCCGCCTGGCCCGCGCCTACAACACCGTCCAGCCCCACTCCGGCAAGATCCTCTCCGGCGGCGTGGACGCCAACGCCCTCCACAAGCCCAAGCGCTTCTTCGGCGCCGCCCGCAACCTCGAGGAGGGCGGCTCCCTCACCATCATGGCCACCGCCCTCATCGACACCGGCAGCCGCATGGACGAGGTCATCTTCGAGGAGTTCAAGGGCACCGGCAACATGGAGATCCACCTCGACCGCCACCTGGTCGACCGCCGCATCTTCCCCTCCATCAACATCGAGCTCTCCGGCACCCGCAAGGAGGAGCTGCTCTATCACCCGGACGAATACAACAAGGTCGTCCTCCTCCGGCGCGCCCTCACCGGCGTCCCGCCGGTCGAGGCCATGGAACTGCTGCTGGGCAAGCTCCGCAAAACCCAGAGCAACATCATGTTCCTCCTCGGCATGGGCGTCAGCTGAGGCCCCCTCCCATGCGACACCCGCGCCCCCCGGTCCCACCGGTGGCGCGGGTTTTCGCTTTCTGCCTGGCCTGCCTGGCCGGGTTGCTCCTCCCGGCCCGGCTGCCGGCGGCGGCATCTCTCCCGCGCATCCTGCTCGAGGCCTCCGTCCCCATCGTGCCCGACCCCAAGGTGCCCTGCCGGATCCAACTCCTGCCGGCCGACAGCCCCGCCACCCCCGCCAACCCCGCCGCTTTCCTGCCCGCGACAGTCAGCATTCACGGGGCTTCCTCCCAAGCCTACCCCAAGAAGTCCTACCGCCTCACCCTCACCCAGCCCGCCTCGTGGTTGGGCCTGCCGCCCTCCAGCCAGTGGGTCCTCAACGCCGCGTTCATCGACCGCTCGCTCATGCGGCACAAGCTGTCCTACGACCTCTTCCGCTCCCTGGCCACCCCGCAGGCACCCCGACCGGCCGCCCAAAGCCGGTTCGTCAACCTCAGCCTGAACGGCGCCGACCAGGGCGTCTACCTGCTCATGGAACGGGTCGACCGGACGCTGCTCGGCCTCCGGCGCTTTGACAGCAACGCCCCGAGTCACGCCTGCCTCTACAAGGCCGTCGATCACGCCGCCAACTTCGGCAGCCCCGGACACGATGGCTACGAACAACGCGAGCCGGATCCTCTCGCCCTGCCCTACTGGCGGCCCCTCGAGGAATTCAACCGCTTCGTCAGCCGCAGCCCGGACGCCGCCTTCCTGCATCCCGTCACCGGCATCGTCGCCCGCCTCGACCTCGACAGCGCCATCGACTTCCACCTGCTCGTCCTGCTCACCAGCAACATGGACGGGATCACGAAGAACTTTCTCCTCGCCCGCGACGCCGCCCCCGCCTCGGACCCCAAGGCCGCACCCCGCTTCTTCTTTGTTCCGTGGGACTACGACGCCACCTTCGGCCGCAACTGGAACGCCACCCCGGTCGGTCCCGATGCCTGGCTGTCGAATCATCTCTTCGACCGCCTGCACGCCGATCCCGCCTTTCGCCGTCGCTTCGCCACGCGCTGGCAGGAACTCAGGAAACAGCCGTTGGCCACCGCCACCCTGCACCGGCTGATGGACGACAACGTCCGCACCCTGGGCGACGCCGCCCGGCGCAACGAGGAACGCTGGCGCGATGCCCGCGGTTATTACCCGGATGCCCTGACCTTTGCCGAGGACATGGCCCAGATGAAGGAGTGGGTGGTGACCCGCGGGCAATGGCTGGACGCGGAAATCGAGCGCCGGGCCCGCTGATGCCAGCCGCCCGTCCAACTCGGCTCCATCGCCGCGCCTTCCTCGGCCAGGCCGCCCTGGCCACCGCCGCGCTCGCCGCCCGCCCCCCTGCCCTCCAGGCCACCGACGCCCGCCCGGACTCGCTCATCGCCTCCATCGAGAAGGTCACCCTCCGCGTCGGCCGGACCGGCCCCGGCCCCACCTGGTTCCATCCCAAGGTATGCCTCATCCCCCAGCCCGCCCCGGAGCCGCCCCTGGCCCTCATGACCCTGCAGTCCATTGCCGGGTCCGACTACTACGGGCCCGTGCACTCCATGACCTCGCGCGACCTGGGGCGGACCTGGACGGAACCCCGGCCCGTCCCCGCACTCGGCCGGGTGCCCCATGAACGCGGGGCGGAGGAGGCGGTCTGCGACGTGGTGCCGGAGTGGCATTCCCCATCCCGCACCGTGCTGGCACTGGGTCAGAACGTGTTCTACTCGGGACCCCGGTTCTCGCCCGATCAACCACCGCGCCGCCCCGTCTATGCCGTGTGGCGGGACGGCGCCTGGGGCCCCCGACGGCACCTCGAATGGAAAGACCCCCGGGGCGCGGCCATCTACAGCAACAACTGCGGCCAACGCGTCACCCTGCCCAACGGCGACGTCCTGCTGGCCCTCAGCCACGCCGCCAGCCTGCAGGAACCCCGGGCCGTCTCCGCCGCCCTCTGCTCCTTCGACGGCAAGACTCTCGCCATCCGCGAGGTGGGTCCCGCCCTGCAACACCGCCACCGTCGCGGCCTCCTGGAGCCATCCCTCATCCGCCACGGCGACCGTTACTGGATGACGCTGCGGGCCGAGGACAACCGCGGTTACGTGACCACCAGCACGGATGGCCTGCGCTGGGAACCCCAGGAACCCTGGGCCTGGGACGACGGCGAGCCGTTGACGATGTCCACCACCCAGCAGCATTGGCTGCCCCATGCCGAGGGGCTGTTCCTCGTCTACACCCGAAAGGATGCCTCCAACGTGAACGTCCCCCGCTGGCGCGCCCCCCTCTACCTGGCCGAGGTGGACACCCAACGCCGCCGGCTCCGGCGCGCCACCGAGCGCATCGTCCTGCCCCTCGTCGGGGATGGCGTCAAGGCCCCGGACGACGTCGCCTACAGCGGCAACTTCCACCCGGTCAACGTCACCGCCGACGAGGCCTGGGTGACCGACGGGGAGATCCTGCCCAAGCGGGGCTGGAAGGGCGACCTGCTCCTGGCCCGGATTCGCTGGAAGCGCCCGGACCGCCGGGCGGGGTGAGGGGCGCCGACTTCAAAGCCGGGAACCACCGCCGGGCAGGCGAACGCGCAGAAAGTTCAATCGTTTTTCCACCGGCATGGCCAGGCGGCGGCGGATGAGTTCCAACTCCTCCCGTTCACTCTCGCGCCGCAAGGCCCGCAGGACGACCGCCCGGGAAGGCTGGGGATTACGACGCGGTTTTTTCACGAAGTGTTCGCTCCAGCACCGGCAGCACGGCCTTGTCTCGCTCGCGTCCGGCCGCACGCTTGCGGGCAATAATGTCCGCCAAGCCCGCCACAAGCGACTCATGGCGGCCAAGCCGGACCTTCACCGCAGGACTGCCTCCAACCGCGCGGAGGCCAATCCTGCCGCCACGGCATCGAGCAAGGGACCGGCATTCATGTTTTAAGCAGGATCGGGGGGAGCCCCAGGTGGTGACGGGGTACTCGCGGGCCGGCCTATCCTATCAGTCCTCGGCCGAGCCCAGCTTGGCCAGCACGGAGAAATCCTCGAGCGTTGTGGTGTCGCCCTTGATTTCCACGCCGCTGGCCACCTGCTTGAGCAGGCGACGCATGATCTTCCCGGACCGGGTCTTGGGCAGGGCCTCGGCAAACCGGATGTCGTCCGGCTTGGCCACCGGCCCAATCTCCTTCCCCACGTGCTGGCGCAGCTGTTCGCGCAGTTCCGGCGTCACCGGCACCCCGGTCTTCAGGGTGACAAACGCCACCAGGGCCTGGCCCTTCAGGTCGTCCGGACGCCCCACCACCGCGGCCTCGGCCACCTTCGGATTGCTGACCAGCGCACTCTCCACCTCGGCGGTGCCGATGCGGTGCCCGGCCACGTTGAGGACGTCATCGATGCGGCCCACGATCCAGAAATAGCCGTCCTTGTCCTGGCGGCAGCCGTCCCCGGTGAAATAGCTGCCCTTCACCTCGGTCCAGTAAACCTCCTTGTAGCGGGCCGGGTCGCCCCAGAGCCCGCGCAGCATGGAGGGCCAAGGCTTGCGGATGACGAGCTTGCCGCCGGTATTGCGCGGGACCGCCTTGCCCTGGTCGTCCACGACCTCGGGCAGGATGCCGAAGAACGGCAGCGTGGCCGTGCCCGGCTTGGTCGGGGTGGCGCCCGGCAGCGGGGTGATCATGATGCCGCCGGTCTCCGTCTGCCACCAGGTGTCGACAATGGGGCAACGCTTGCCCCCGATCACCTCGTGATACCACATCCAGGCCTCCGGGTTGATCGGCTCGCCGACGCTGCCCAGCAGGCGCAGGGACTTCAGGTTGTGCTTCTTCGGCCATTCCACGCCCCACTTCATGAAGGCGCGGATGGCGGTCGGGGCGGTGTAGAGGATGGTGACGCGATACTTGTCGATCAACCGCCAGAACCGGTCGGGCTCCGGCCAGTTGGGGGCGCCCTCATACATCAGGGACGTGGCCCCGTTGGCGAGCGGGCCATAGACGACGTAGCTGTGGCCGGTGACCCACCCAATGTCCGCCGTGCACCAGTAAATGTCGGTCTCCTGCAGGTCGAACACATAGCGGCTGGTCATCCGGGCCCCGAGGAGGTAGCCGGCCGTGGTGTGCAGGATGCCCTTGGGCTTCCCGGTCGAACCGCTCGTGTAGAGGATGAACAGGGGCGCCTCGCTGTCCATGGGGACCGCCGGGCAGTCGGCGCCAACCTGCGCCGTTTCCTCGTGCCACCAAACGTCGCGGCCGCGCTCCATGGCAATCTCATGGCCGGTCCGCCGCAGCACGATCACGCGCTCGATGGTCTTGGCCAGCAGATGGCCGTCCGGCCCCTTGATGGCCAGGCCATCGTCGACGTTCTTCTTCAGGGGAACGACGCTGCCGCGCCGGTAGCCGCCATCGGCGGTGATGACCACCCGGGCGCCGCAGTCGGCGATGCGGTCGGCCACGCTCTGCGCGCTGAACCCGCCGAACACCACGCTGTGCACGGCGCCGATGCGCGCGCAGGCCAGCATGGCAATGGCCGCTTCCGGGACCATCGGCATGTAAATGAGCGCCCGGTCGCCCCGCTGCAGCCCGTTCCGCTTGAGCACATTGGCAAACCGGCAGACCTCCCGGTGCAGCTGCGCATAGGTCAGGGTCCGTTCCTCCCCCGGACGACCGTCCGTGGCCGGCTCCCCCTCCCAGATCAGCGCCGCCTTGTTGGCCGTGGGCGTGCCCAGCCAGCGATCGAGGCAGTTGGCGCTCACGTTGAGCCGGCCGCCCACGAACCATTGCGCGTAGGGCTCCTTCCAGCGCATTACCTGCTTCCAGGGCTTCGTCCAGACCAGTTCCTGCTTCGCCATGCGGCCCCAGAACTTGTCCGGCGACTTGATGGATTCGGCCCACAGCTTGCGATAATGGGCCAGGGACTTGATGTGGGCCCGGGCGGAGAACTCCTTGGCCGGGCGGAACACGCGCTTCTCGTTGAGGACCGAGGTGATGTTGGAAGCGGGAGCTTTGGTCTTGGCAGCCATGTTGGTTTGGGTCAGGTGAGGTATTGCGGCGAGTGTAGGAGGAACGGTCCGGCCCGCGTCAATCAGGGAGTGCCGCCCGGGCGGGCGACCGGGCCGAAGGTCCGATGCAGGTATTCGAGGCTCCGGGTGGCAATGGCCTCCGGACCCTCGTCAAACTTGAAGACCTCCACCGACACCACCCCGTCGTAGCCCACCTCGCGCAGGGCGGCGGCAATCGGCACGAAGTCCACGTCCCCAAAACCAGGCCCCTTCAGGTTGCGGTCGTTGGCGTGGAAGTAGGCAAAGTGCGGCCAACTCTCCCGGATGATCTGGGGGATTGGCTTTTCCTCGGAGCACATGGCCTTCACGTCGAGGATGATTTGGAAAGCCTTGGAGTTGAACTGGCGGATGAAGCGGACGGCTTCCGCCGCCGTGTTGATGAAGTTCGTCTCGGCCGGGGCCAGCGGCTCGAAGCAGATGGTGATGCCGCGATCCTCCGCCCTCCGCACGGCGTCCCGGAACGTCCCCGTCGCCCACTCCCATCCCTGCGCCGCCGTCACGCCCTCCATCAGGTTTCGCTGTTTGGGCGACCCCACCACGATCACCTTCCCGCCCACGTCGGCACAGAAGTCCACCAAATCGCAGAAATAACGCGCCGTCCGCGTCCGCACCGTGGCGTCCGGATGGTTCAGATACATCCCCTCGGTCTGCACCAGCACCCAATGGATCCCGGAGATGGCGATGCCCGTGCGCGCCGCCGCCTCCCGAATCCCCCGGCGGGCGTCGGCGGAAATGTCCGTCACATGGTTGGCCAGCGTGAACGGCGCGATCTCAATGGCGTCGTAGCCCGTCCGCCGGGCAAAGGCCATCGCGTCCTCCAGCTTCCAGTCCTTGAAAATCTCGTTGCAGATGCCGAATTGCACGCCGGGAAGCTTTCAAGCCGCCCCCCTTCAGGCAAGGTCGAAGTGTGCGGCCCCTAGATTCGCTCACCCGCCGTCTCGCTGACTCACCAATTCGCTAACCCGATCACTCCCTCTTTCCTCTCCCCCTGGCCCGCGTCTTGGCATAGGCTTCGGTTCCTGGCATGACCGACCCCGTTCCATCGCCCCAAGACCCCGCCGTGCGGCTGC
>JBJOEZ010000030.1:0-66297 GCA_046048995.1 Verrucomicrobiota bacterium
TTCACGGCCGCCGCGGGGTGGCGATGCGGTAGTAGTAGCCGTTGGTGCCGCTGAGGGGGTCGCGGACCACCTCGGTCCGGTTGGTGGGGCGGGCGGTGAAGTCGGCGATGGAGGTCCAGGGTGCGCCGGCGGCGGCGGGGGAGCGGAGGACCTGATAGGTGCGGTTGGAGAGGATGTTCAGCTCGAGGCGGACGCCGTTGGTGAAGCTGAATGATTCGACCTCCAGGACGCTGGTGGCGTTGGTGGGGTCGGTGCCGGCGATGAACTCGTTGTAATTGGAGGCGCCGTCGGCGTCGGCGTCGCCCAAGGGGTCGAGGCTGCCGCCGAAGGCGGCGCCGTAGGTGGCCTCCCAGCTGTCGGGCAGGCCGTCGCTGTCGGAGTCGGTGGTGGTGATGATGGGGGCGAAGGTGCTGACGCGGCCGCCGGGGGTGGCGAGGTTGCGCACGATGACGCGCCATTGCTGGGTGATGCCGGCCACGTTGGTGGCGTTGAAGGAGTGGAAGGTGGCGGTGCGGTTCTCGCTGTTGGTGACCTGGCCGGCGGAGCCGATTTGCCAGATGACGGTGTAGGGCGGGGGCCAGCCGGTGTATTCGGCGCTGAGGGTGACGGGGCTGCCCGGGGTGACGATTTGGGGGAGGGGTCCCTGGAGGGGGCTGCCGATGGCGACGAGGGGGTAGAGGCAGGCCGCGGTGGACTGCAGGAAGGAGGCGCCGTCGCTGATCACGACGCTGAAGCAGGCGGTGTGGTTGGTGCGGACGTTGGTGATGGTGAGGCTGGAGCCGGTGGCGCCGGGGATATCGACGCCGTTGGAGCGCCACTGGTAGGAGAGGAGGGAGCGGCTGAAGGCGCTGACCGTGAAGGTGGCGTTGGTGGTGGGGGCGGCGGCCGGGTCGGGCGGGATCCGCACGAGGATGTTGGTGGGGGCCTGGGTGATGGTGGGGGGGATTCCGATGTTGAGGGTGGCGGTGGCGCTGACGGAGAGCCCGCCGGAGTTCCAGGCCAGGAGGTTGTATTCGCCGGCTTGGGCGAGGGAGGCGGCGGCGATTTGCAGGGTGAGGTTGGTGGCGCCGGGGAGGGACTGGCCGTTGAACAGCCATTGGAACGAGATGGGGCCAGCGCCGGCGGCCACGGGGGTGAAGGCGGCGGGTTGGCCGAGGGAGACGAGGAGGCTGGCCGGTTGGACGGGGAAGGTGGGGGGCGGGTTGTTGGTGCTGGTGGCGCGGCCCGGGGTGGGGCTGGCGGCGACCCAGTTGGCCGGTTCGTTGCCGAAGCCGGCGGTGTTCCAGCGCTGCAGCGAGTAGCCGTAGCCGTCGGCCCCCTGCGGCCAGGCGTTGCCGTCGCTGTATTCGACCTCATCGACGAGGACGAAACCGACGATGCCGCCGGGGAGGAGGATGGGGCGCTTGAGGTTCACGTCGTCCGCGCTGTTGTTGAGCTTGCCCGAATAGGGCCCGAACACGCGCACGGAGGGGTCCACGCCGAAGCGGGTGCGGAAGGCGGCCAGGGCGGCGGCGTCGGCCGGGTTGAAATTGGCCACGAGGATGCGCTCGCCCGGGGCGAGGGTGATGCCCAGCGGGAAGGCGAGGTCGGCGCCGCCGGAGACCTGCCACGTGTTGAACGGCTGGGCGGGATCAAAGAGGGGCACGTTGGTGCTCCCGGCGTTGAACAGCTCGATGAACTCGTCGGAGCTGTTGTCGGAAACCACCGGCCCGGTGAAGGAACCGGCGGAGTCATCGACGCGGTCGGGCGGGCGGTAATGAATTTCGCTGATGACCACGGGCCCGATGCGGGGGCCGGGGTTGGCGGCGCCCAGCGAGGGGGAGGTCTGCGCCACGAAATGCTCGCGCCCGTCGCTGGTCACCACGCGCCCGAAGGTCACGCCGTTGTCGGCCGCGCCGAAGGCGTAGCCGTGGACGTAGCCGGTCAGGTTGGTGGCGGCGTCGCCGCTGAACAGCCAGACCTGGTCGCCGTCGGAGTTCAGCCCAAAGCCGAGGCCGCCGGGATTGAACTGGGACTCGTCGAAGACGACGTGGCCGCCGGCCGGGATGAGGGTGCCGGCCGGGATGCGGAACTTCTGCGGCGCATTGAAGTCGTCGGTGAGGAACCAGCCGCCGACATCGGCCGGGGTGGCGCCGGGGTTGTGGAGTTCAATGCTGTCCGTGGGCGGCGGGGTCTCGGAGCGGGTGAGGGCCTCGGTGATCAGGACGGCAGGCAGGGCGGTCGGAGCGCCCTCGGCCTGGCCGGGGGTGCCGTGCCACTGGCCGCTGGGGCGCCACTGGCTCTTGTTGCCCCAGGCGTCGGGCTGGGCGGCGGTATCGACCACCACGAGCGAGAACCCGAGGCCGTCGGTGACGGGGTACCAGGAATTGTTGTACTCGAAGTCGAGGATTTCCTCGCCGGTGCCATCGAGGAGGGTGAGGCGTTCGCCCTTGTTGTCGAGGGCGCCCTCGTATTGGCCGGCGACGGTGCCGGCGGGGACGGAGGCGCCATAGCGCGCCTGGAAGAGGGAGAGGTTGCGGACGACGAGGACGGCGGCGCCCGGGGGGAGGTTGGTCACGGCGCTGCCGCTGAAGCTGAAGGAGACGCCGTTGGTGAGGCGGACCCCGAGGAGGCTGAGGGGGGTGGCGCCGGTGTTGCGGAGCTCGAGGTATTCGAACTCCTCGGCGCTGTTGGTGTTCCCGGCCAGCGGGGCGGGGGCATACATGATTTCCGTGATGCGGAGGGCGTTCTGGGCGGCGCTGGGCGCGGCGGGGTAGGACCAGTAATCGACGAGGCCGCCGGCGGCATTGATGATGCGCAGGGTTTCGCCGCGGGCGGAGAGGCGGCCCTTGTAATTGCCCTGGACATGGAGGGCGAGACCGCCGCGCGGGCCGGTGGTGCGGGCGCGGAACGCGTTGATGTTGGGGGAGACGTAGAGGACGCGGTTGGCGGGGATGACGGTGCCGGTCTGGAAGGTGTGCTGGACGGCGCCGTCGAGGCGCCAGTTGGAGATGTCGACGGCGTAGGGGTTGCTGTTGGTGAGGACGACATATTCCTCCTCCTGGTTGCCGGAGGCCGGGTTGGCTTCATAGGTGGCGAGGAGGACCCGGGCGTCGGCCGGCTGGGGGTTGGGGATCTCCAGGTTGACCGCATTGCGGTTGGTGAAGAGGTAGCCGCGGCGGGCCGGCAGGTAGCCGTTCTTCATGAGGTCCACCGCCTGCCGGAGGGTCTGGTAGTTGGTGGGCTGGGGGATGGTGGCCTGCGTGTAGGGGCCGGCGGCGCCGCAGCACCAGGTGCCGCGGAGGGCGAGGTCCTGCAGGGCATCGGGGCTGATTTTCGGGACGAGGGCCTCGAGGCGGCGCTCGATGCGGAGCTGGTTGGTGGGGGTGCCGGGCGCCTGCAGGAACTCGTCCATCACCGTGCGGAACCGGCGCCAGTACATCTCCCGGATCTCCGCCGTGTTATAGAGGGCCAGGAGCAGGCCGTTGTTGTCCCCGACCGGGTTGCGGGTGTCCCAGATCATGTTGTCGTCCCAGTAATTCGGGCCGCTGATATAGCGGCGGCCGTAGGAGAGATCGACGTCCCACGGCCAGATCTCCCATTCGCGGTCGCCGAGGGTGTCGCGGTAGAAGTAATAGTTCTTGTGGCAGCAGTCCTGTTCCGCGACGGCGGCGCGCACCACCATGGTGTTGATCATCTGGGCCACGTCGATGTTGTCGTAGATGAAGGCGCGGCGGGGTTCGCCGGTGAGGAGAATGCCGTTGAGCAGGGCCTGGAGGTCGGCGCTGCCCTCGTATTTGCGGCTCTTCTTTTCCACGTTGCCCGACCCGAGGTTGGCGTGGGTGGGGGACGTGGTGAACGTGTTGTACATCTTGTAGAGGGGATTCTCCGGGTTGAGCCCGAGGCGGCTGATGAATTCCTCGTCGCCGTTCTCGACCAGGTGGGCGGTGCCGTAGAAGCTGGCGTTCTGCTGCACGCGCACCACCTCGACCCAGTGGTGGGCGCTGCCATGGGCGGCGAAGGCCTCGTGGCTGAGGAGGTTTCGCAGGTGGGCCTTGTCCGCGTAGGTGGTGATCCAGTTGATGTCGCTGACCGTGGGCGAGCCGGGCCGGTAGGTGAAGCGGTAGCCGGGATTGAACTCCACGTCGTAGCTCTTCTTGGGGAACCCGCGGCTCGATTGGCCGTGCAGGTTCATGTAGACGTTGTCGTAGAACTTCCCGAGGTAATAGATGGAGGCGCGCGAGCCGGTGTCGGAATCGGCCCCAGTCGGGCTGGCGATGAACCAGTGCAGGACGGGCAGGGGATTGGTGAGGGCGGGATTGGCCACGATGGTGCCGAGGTATTGCGGCGAGGCGGTGGTGGAGGTGTAGAAGGGCCAGCGGGTCTGGCGGGCGCCGGTGTCGGTGGCGAGGACGTACCAGCGGATCATCTGGCCGGGGGTGGAGGCGGAGGCGGGAATGCGGGCGCCATAGACGCCGTCCCCGGCGCTGCCGTCGCCGTTGAGGCCGTTGTCGAGGAGGGGCACGGTGACCTCGCTGCCGAACATGATGCGGTAGACGAGCACGTTGGTGGCGAGGGGGGCGATGGTCGGCGTGATGCGGGCCAGCACGACGAGATCCTCGCCATCGAGGGGTTCGGCCGGGCTGTGGGTGGTCTCGGCGATGATGGGGCCGAGGTTCTGGACGCCGGAGCCGTTGGCGCCGCCGGGGGTGGGGACGGAGAAATAGCGGCCGACACCCTCGGTGAGGGGCAGCGGCTGGGTGCTTTCGAAGATTGGCTGGATGAGCAGGTCCGCGTTGGTGGCGTGGACGTTGAGGGCCTGCAGGGCGAGGATGTTTTCGCCGGGCACCAGCCAGGAAAGGGCGTTGGGCAGGGAGATGGGCTCGAACTCGCGCCCGAGGGCGTTGGACCGCACCGTGAGGGCGGCCGAGTTGTGGACGAGGTCGGGGGCGATGGCGTCGATGCTGATGGTGAAGAGGGTGCCGTCCGCGCTGTCGGCCTGGGTGGTGTCCGTGCCCAGGGGATCGATGGCGAAGTCGAGCAGGTCGCCGACGGCGACATTGCTGATCGTGAGGGTGACATTCACACCGACGCCGTCGGTGCCGCCGACGGTCTGGGACCAGACCTGGGTGCCGTTGCGGAAGGCCCGGCCGGTGGTGCCGTTGCCGCCGCCGGTGTTGGACTTGGCGTAGCGGAGGGTCAGGCGCAGGGTGCCGGCCACCTCGGCGCGCCAGCGGCGGACGGCCCAGTGGACCTGCCCGCTGTTGGAGCCGTTGGGATGTCCGCCGGTGGCGTCGAGGTAGTCCCAGGGCGGGTTGCCCGCATACCAGTCCCACGCCGTGCCCATCCAATAGTTACCCGCGCTCAGGGTGGTGGTGCCGTCACGCGGGAAGGCGATGAAGTCGTTGGTCTGGTAGCCGGGCGTGGCCGTGTCGGTGGACTGGTTGTAATACCCGTAGAACCAGTTGTCCTGGCCGTGGACGCCGGAGAAATCAAGGGAGGAATCAGCCACCGTGTAGGTGACCGGGGCGTTGCGCGTGGCCAGCAGGCGGCCATTCAGGTAGGCGGCAAAGCCGTCGTCGTAGCGCACCTGCAGGCTGAGGCTGTTCACGGCGGTGGGGTCGGCGACCTGGAAGGGGAACCGGACGTAGGCGGCGGGGTTCCGGGTGTGCATCGCGGTGCGGATATCGGTCCGAATCAGGCTCCCGTAGGGCGTTTCCCCGGGCTCGCCCGGGCTGGTTTCAAAGCCGATGCCATTGGTTGCCGCCAGCCAGCCGCTGTCGGCAAAGCCGGGCTGGGTCCAGTTCAGGCCCAGCGCGTCGTTGGTGGGAACCAGCACCCGGCCCGTGGCGGCCGTGTTGACGAGGGTCACGGTGCTGGCGTTCTGCTGCAGGCCGTAGGAGACATCCGCATATTGCACGGGGAAAACGGGGGCGAACTGGGAGGTGATGTTGGTGCCGTCCGGGCGGACCAGGCCCAGGTATTCCCCGGAGCCGGACAGCCGGAAGTTGGTGTGGAGAACGCGGCCCGGGATGCGGCGGTCCTTGGTGGAGGCAAACACGTAGGTGTAGGCCCCGGCGGCCAGGTTGGTGGCCGGGAAGATCCACTTGCGCAGGTCGGAGGCGGAGTCGGTCAGGGACCAGCCGGCGAGGTCCACCGGCACCGCGCCGGGATTGTGGATTTCAATCCAGTCCTCGTAGGCGCCGTCCTCGTCCGGCAGGGTGCGGGTGTTGCTGGCCATGAACTCCGTGATGACCAGCGTGGCGAGGGACGCCGAGGGATCCAAGGTGTAGGTCCATGTGCCGCCGGAGAAGGCATTGGCGGGGGAGGCGAGGTCGGTGATTCCGTGGCCGGGTGCCCAGGCCATGGTCACCGTGCCGGGGGCGGGTTGGGCAAAACGGAAGACATGCAGGGTGGGGGAGACAACGACCAGGTTGGTGGCCGGGCTGCCATTGATGAGCAGGTCGGCGGCCTGCACCCCGGTGACGGCCTCGCTGAAGCTGATCTGGACCTCGCCGAGGGAGGGCAGGGCGGCGGCAATCTGGGGCAGGATGGACGCGACCGTGGGCGGAATATTGTCCACCAGGGTGTAGGACCAGGTGGCGCCGGGGGCCGTGGCGTTGAAGGGGTTGGGTGGGATGGCCTGGTCGGTGATGCCGTGGGTGGGGTCCCAGGTGAATGCCACGGCGCCCACCGCCGGCTGGGGGAAGGTGAAGGTGTAGGTGGTGCCGACGGCGCTGACCCCGGTGGCGGGGGTGCCGTTGACGCGCAGGTCGGAGGCGTCCAGGCCGGACAAGGGTTCGCTGAACCCGACCACCACGGAGGTCAGTTGATTGAGGGTGGTCCCGGCGCCGGGACTGACGCTGAGCAGGGTGGGGGGAATGGGGTCTGGTTCCACGGTCAGGGCATCGGCATCGAAGAGGATGTCGCTGCTGCCGACGGTGCCGTTGAGCAGGTGAACGGCGAACAGGTTGGTGCCGGCCTGCAGGACGCTGGCCAGGGGCGGGGAGCTGGTGGCGTTGAGGACCACGCGGTTGCTTGTCCAGAGGCTCGGCGCGGTGCTGGCAAAGGCGTTGTAGGCCAGCGCACCGGCCGGGGCGTTGAAGCGGCCCACCTCGACCCCGTTGATCCAGATCACCGCCCCGTCATCGATCCGCATGGCCAGTTCCAGCTGGGAAATGGTGGCAGGGTCGGGGATGAGGACCGCCTTGCGCAGGTAGATGGTCGTGTAGCCCCCGGCGGAACTGGTGGGCACGGCGGTGGCGATGTCCGCCACGCCGTAGCCAATGGGCGACGGGCCGGTGGCCCAGGCGGCATCGTTAAAGGCGAGGGCGCGCCAGGCGTCCGTCGGGCTGGACGCCTCGGTGGTGCCGAGTTGGTATTTCCAGGGCGAGCGATTGGTGAAGAGGATTGCGGCGTCGCTGGAGGCCAGGGTGAGGAACCAGGCCAGGGCGGCCATGGTCAGCAGGCGGGGGTGTTTCATGGGCGGAACGCAGGGGGAAACCATCGCCCGGGGGGCCGGACGGCGGCGTGTTTCGATGCACAGTCGGAACAACACGGCACTCGAAAGGTCCGGTGGGGGCACAAGCGCCGCCACCGGGATTGGGATCGGCTGTGAAACATGAACGTGACGGGTCGGAATTACAACTGAAACGATTCACCGGCAGGCCCTTGGTGGAAATTGGGATTGCCTGACGGTCACCAATCTGTTACGGACAGTCCTTGTTCACCCGGGAATCTGTGACTGGCTGGGTTGCCTTTGCCAAGGTTTGGTGGAGGCCGCCGGAACCACCACGGCGTTCCGGCGGTGAATGATGCAATCAACGCAGTTCCTGTTCCCGCAGAATGGATTCGGATCTGAATCGAAGTCGATGCCTATGAAGACCTCCCTCCCGCTTCGCCTGGTCTCCCCTCTCCGTGCCGCCCTCCTGCTGGCCCCGCTGTTCCTGTTGGTGGGACTCCTCCCCAGCCAGGCGGCGCTCATCGGCTACTGGAAGTTTGACGAGGGCAGCGGCACCAACACCTCCGACTCCTCCGGCGCGGCCGTGCCCTTGAACGGGACACTTTCCGTCACCACTGCCGGCGCCCAGATTCCCCAGTGGATTTCGGGCCGCTTCGGCAACGCGCTGGACTTCAACCGCCTCTCCGACGCCAACGGCGGCCGGGTGGTGGTGCCCAACAACACCAACCTGTGGCTGAACAATGCGTTCACCCTCAGCTTCTGGTATCGGCCCGGGCCCAATGTGGGCGGCTTCCCCGGCCCCATGCGCATCGGCAACCAAGGCGCCACCACCGGCGCCACCATTGGCTGGGGATTCTTCCGCTCCGGCAGCGCCCGCACGGTCACCTTCAAGCGCGGCAACGCGCAGCCCGCCATGTATCCGTCCGCCCTGACCCTGGGCCAGTGGTACCACGTGGTGCTGCGCCACAACGGGGTCAATGCCAACAACGCCATCATCTTCGGCCTCAGCACCAACTCCACCACCCAGGCTTGGCTCGATGCCACGGCCACCACCATCTTCGAGTTCGGCCGCATGGACCAGCACGACGACTGCGACCTTGATGATGTGGCGTTCTTTGATGAGGCCCTCGCCTTGGAGCGCATCTACACCATCAACAGCGTCCCCAGCAACCTCGGCCTCGAATACAACCTGTCTGATGTCCGCTCACTCTGGAGCATCTTCGATTCCGCCGGCGGCACCGGCACAGTCAAGGGCATCACCTGGACCCGCACCGCCAGCATCCCCGGGTCCACCACCCCCGGCGACGCCTACCTCGACGGCACGCGCATGTATGTGGTGCTCGCCACCAACTCGGCCTTGACCGCCACCGCCATTTTCCTGGGTGACATCTCCCCGGCCGGCATTGCCGTGCCTGGCACCACCACCTACCCGGAAACGCCGGTCATCGGCGCCACCGCCCGCCTGACGTTTGACCTCACCTCCTCCACCACCACCGGGGCCGGCGTGAACGATCTCTACGAGATCAACGGCAACCTGGTGCTCTCCAACAACGTGGTGGTCATCAACCCCCTCTCCACCCTGGCGACCGGCACCTACCGCCTCATCAACTATACCGGGACCAAGACCGGATCCCTCAATCCCGCGGTGGTGCACAACACCCGCTACACGCTCACCCTCGACGAATCCACTCCCGGCCAGATTAACCTCGTGGTGTCCGGCGCCAATGCGAGCCTTGGGTGGTTCTCCAACACGAATGGCAGTTGGGATCTCACCACCCTCAACTGGACCAACAGCTCCGCCCTCGCCGCCAGCCAGTTCCAGCAGGCCGATGCCGTGGCCTTCGACGAGTCCGGCGCCTACGGCACCAATATCTCGGTCAGCCTCGATGTCTGGGCCCCCTCCCTGACGGTCAACAACTCGACCAACCGCATCTACACCCTGAGCGGTTCCGGCCGCATCGGCGGCCTCCAGGGCGGGCTCACCAAGCAGGGCAACGGCATCCTCGCGGTGTCCAACCCGAACCGATTCCTGGGCGCGGTCAACGTCAACGAGGGCACCCTCCGCGTCGGCAACACGTCTGCCCTCGGCCTCACCAACGGCGCCACCGTGGTGGCCAGCGGGGCCATCCTCGACTTGAACGGCGTCTCCCCAGGCGTTGAGCCGGTCACCGTGCTGGGCAGCGGCATCAACAACACCGGCGCCGTCATCAACACCGGGGCTGCCCTCGTCAACAACGGGCTCCGGGGTCCCGTCACCATGACGGGTGACCTGACGGTGGGTGGCATCAACCGCTGGGACATGTTCGGCGGCCGGCTCCTCGGCAACGGCTTCAAGCTGACCAAGACGGGCCCGCCGGAAATCGCCCTGAGCAACCTCGGCGACACCGGCCTTGGCGATCTCGAGGTGCGGCAGGGGCAGTTGACCATCCTCGGCAGCACCCTGATGGGCGACCCGGCCAAGGCCGCGGTGGTCACCAACGCCACGCTGGCCCACTATTCCTCCGGCAGCAACATCCATAACAAGCCCGTCACGGTGCATGCCTCCACCTATGCCGCCACCCTGGGCGGGGACTCGGCCACCAACCTCGCCACCGTGACCCTCGCCTCCGGCACCAACAGCCTCGGCGGCGCTGGCAACCTCGCGCTGTTCGGGCGCATCACCGGTCCCGCGGCCCTGAACAAGACCGGAGCGGGCATCCTCCGCCTCGGCGGCACCAACGACTACACCGGCTTCACCACGGTCAGCGCCGGCACCCTCAGCCTGCTGCCCGGCGCTTCCATCGACACCAGCACCAACGTCACCCTTGGCAGCGGCACCACCCTCGAGGTCACCAACCGCCCCGATGGCACCTTCACGGTGGCCGCCGGCCAGACGCTGGGCGGCGTCGGCACGGTGCGCGGCTCGCTGGTGGCCGGCACCGGCGCCCAGATCAGCCCCGGCCTCAGCGCCGGCACCCTGCTCGTCAGCAGCAACCTCACCCTCAACGGTGGCACCACCCTCAACATCGAGCTCAGCAGCACCAACACCGAGGGCGCCAATGTGAATGACCTGCTGGCCGTGGCGGGCTCGGTCAACCTCTCCGGGGTCACCACCGTCAATCTCATCCCCATCGGAAACCTCCTCCTCAACACGCCCTACACCTTCCTGAGCTATACCGGCACCCTTTCCGGATCGGGCGCCAATTTCACCGTGGTCAGCGACAGCCGCCTGACCTTCACCCTCGACACCTCCACTCCCGGCAAGCTGCGCGTCTCGGTCACGGGCGGTTCCTCCCTCCCGGTCGAGTGGACCGGCGGCCTGGCCCCGCTGCCCACCACCTGGGACACCCGCAACTCCGGCAACTGGCTCGGCGCCATCTTCGGTGACCAGTTCTATTCCGGCGACACCGCCATCTTCAACGACTTCGCCACCGAGTACAACGTCCTCCTGGCCGGGGACATCTACCCGGCCCTCACCCAGGTGGAGGCCGAGGTGTCCGACTACACCTTTGGCGGCTCCGGCCGCATCCGCGGCGGTTCCCTGAACAAGTCGCTCGCCGGCAAGCTCACCATTGCCAACACGGGCCTCAATGATTACCCGGCCGGCACCTTCATCGCCGCCGGCGGCGGCACGGTGCAGGTGGGCGTGGGCGGCAACTATGGCAATCTCGGGCCCGGGCCCATCGTCAATGACGGCGCCATCATCCTCAACCGCAGCGACGACGTGACCCTCGCCAACGTGGTCAGCGGCGCCGGGTCCTTCCGCAAGGACAACACCAACCTGCTCACCCTTGGCGCCTCCCTCAGCAACTACAACGGCAACATCACCATCACCGCCGGCCAGGTTCGTCCCACGGCCACCAACGGCCTGGGCACCCCGGTCGGCTCCACCACCATCAGCCCCGGGGCCTCCCTGCAAATCAACGGCATCAACCTCTACGCCGAGCCCGTCATCGCCAGTGGTGCCGGCTTCGATGGCAATGGCGCCCTGGTCAACAACGGAGCCGGCCAGAACAATGCGCTCATGTTCGTCACCCTGGCCGGCGACCTCACCGTCGGCGGTTCCGCGCGCTGGGACGTCCGCGCCAACCCGGCCGCCTCGCTGATCGGCAACGGTTACAAGCTCACCAAGACCAACGCCGCCCAGTTCTCGCTGGTCAGCGTCGGCGAGACCGGGCTCGGGGACATCGACATCAAGCAGGGCCTCATCTCCGTCGAAGGCACCACCGGCCTGGGCTCGGCCGGCACCATCACGGTCGAGTCCAATGCCACCCTCATGTTCTGGGGCAATACCGTGAGCCAGTCGAAGAACTACGTCCTCAACAATGCCGCCCGCCTCTTCAAGGATAATGGCACCGCCACCCTCACGGGCAGCGGCACCCTCAACGGCTCCAACGCGGTTGAGGCCGCCAGCAACGCCGGCACCGACCTCACCCTCGCCGGCGCCCTCGGTGGCACCGGCCAGTTGACCAAGCTGGGCGCCGGCAATGTGCTGCTCACGGGCGAAAACACCTACTCCGGCGGGACGTTCGTCAACGGCGGCAACCTCCTCATTGGCAACGGCAACACCAACGGCTCCATCCAGGGGCTGGTCAACGTCAATGCTGGCGGCTTCTTCTACTGGCTGTCCAACCAGTTCACCCTGCCCAACAACCTCATCGGTGGCTCCGCCGTTTACCTGCGCACCCCCGGCGGCATGGTCCTGGACGGTTCCCGGGAGATCAACATGACCAACGGCACGGTCGAGGTCGGCCGCGACTTCTACGGCAAGCTCATCGTGCGCAGCGGGGCCAACCCGGCCTTCGGCCGGTTCAGCCTGGGCAATGTCTCCGGCACGGTCGGCGAGGTCGTCCAGGAAGGGGGCAACATCAACCTCTCCCTCGAGGTCCGCGTCGGCCACTGGCCCAACAACGTCAGCACCTACCTCATGGGCGGGGGCAGCCTCAACCTGACCAACCTCACCAACGGCGTGGTGGTCAATGCCTCCACGGAGTTCCAGGGCGTCCTTTACCTCGGCGTGGATGGCACCGGTGTCTTCACCCAGACGGGCGGCGTCGTCACCGCCCAGGGCATCGTGCTCGACAACCGCGGCGACACCGCCGGCACCGACACCTTCCATCTCGAGGGCGGCACCTTCAACCTCGGTCCCTACGGCATCCAGAGCGGCAATAACAACGCCAACACGAGCTACCTGGTGAACCTGGGCGGCGGCACCCTGCGGGCCCTCACCAACTGGTCGTCCTCCCGCCTGATGACCCTCACCGGCACCAACGGCAACGTGACCCTCGACAGCGGCACCAACCTGATCACCCTCACCGGCGTGCTTTCCGGCCCCGGCGGCCTGACCAAGACCGGCGCCGGCAGCCTGCGGCTCGGGGCGGTCAACACCTTCGCCGGCACCACCCTGGTGGACCAGGGCACCCTCGAGGGCAACGCCACCCTGACCGGCCCCCTCACCGTGGCCGCGGGCGGCGCGGTCGCCCCGGGCATCACGGTCGGCACCTTGACCGTCACGGGCGCCGTCAGCCTTGGCGGCACCCTGGTCATGGACATCTCCAAGTCCACCAACGGCACCCGCACCAATGACCTGCTGAGCACGGCCCAACCGCTCGTCTACAATGGCGTCCTCACGGTGGTCGCCACCGGCGAGCCGCTCGTCGATGGCGATACCTTCAAGCTGTTCAACGCCCCGGCCTACGCCGGCAGCTTCGCCACCCTCAACCTGCCCCCGCTCTCCGGCGGCCTGGTCTGGGATCTCAAGCAGCTCGCCATCAACGGCACCATCCGCGTGACCGACAATCTGCCCCCGGTGCCGGGCTTCACCACCCTCAGCACGGTCCAGAACCGCGGTGTCACCTACGCGCTGGCCAAGCTGGTCGAGTCGGCCCGCGACCCCGAGGGTGACGTGGTCAGCCTCGTGTCCCTCGGCAGCAGCACCAACGGGGCCACGGTGGCCGTGGTCGGCGATCGCCTCGCCTACACCCCGGTGCCGAACTTCGTCGGCACCGACCTCGTCACCTACGTGCTCGCCGACACCCAGGGCGGCCTCAGCCTCGGCCAGCTGGAGGTCCTCGTGTATCCCGGCAACCTCGCCGGCCTGAACATCCTCTCCGTGGGCTCCGTGAACGGGAATCCCTCGCTGACCTTCGCCGGCATCCCGGGCCGCAGCTATGCCATCGAGCGCGCGCCGGCCGTCGATGGCCCGTGGACCCAAATCTCCACCGTGGTCTGTGACGCCCTCGGTCTCACCACCTTCACGGACACCAACCCGCCCGGCGGATCCTCGTTCTACCGCACGCTCGACCTGACCGCGCCGTAAGTTCGCGCCGGCCCTTTCCCACACGGCGCAAGGCCCCGGCCTTGCGCCGTTTGCTTTTCCCCCGTCGCTCCCGTCCTGCGGGCCCCTGCGGCCCGGGAAAGGGGTGTGAACCTGAAAATGGGGGTTGCAATGCCATCCGTCCTGGGGCATTAATGCCGCTCCTCAGTCGGGGCGTAGCGTAGCCTGGCTAGCGCGCTTGTTTCGGGTACAAGAGGTCGTGAGTTCAAATCTCACCGCCCCGACCATTTTTCCTCCCTGGCCTTCGCCGGGTTGATCGCATCTGTGCCGGGGCCTGTCCCGGCCCCTGCTGGATTCGCCAACTCGCCAACCCGGGACTGCGTCAACTTCCCCGGGTTTTGTTTCCTTTTGACGGTTTCCACCCCATCCCGTAGCGTCCGCTCCCTGATTTGAAAGGCCCTTCATGATTGGTTTCATCGTCAAGAAGCTCATTGGCTCCAAGAACGACCGCGAGGTCCGCAAGCTTCGCCCGTTGGTTGCCCGGATCAATGAGCTGGAGACCGCGCTGCAATCCAAGCCCGAGGAGCACCTGCGGGAACTGACGGCCGGCTGGAAGGCCCGCTGCTCGGCCATCCAGGACCTCGAGGAACTGCGGCGGACCATCGATGAGATCCTGCCTGAGGCCTTTGCGGTGGTGAAGAACGCCAGTCGCCGCCTGTGCGGGCGGGAGGTGACCGTGCGGGGGCATCCCTTGAAGTGGGAGATGGTGCCCTTCGACGTGCAGTTGATTGGCGGCTGGGCCCTGCACAGCGGGCGCATTGCGGAGATGGCCACCGGCGAGGGCAAGACCCTGGTGGCGACCCTCCCGGTCTACCTGAACGCGCTGGCCGGGCGCGGGGTGCACGTGGTGACGGTGAACGACTACCTGGCCGCCCGCGACAGCGAGTGGATGGGGGCGGTTTACCGGTTCCTCGGCCTGAGCGTGGGTTGCATCCTGCACGACCAGAGTCCCCAGGAGCGGCGCGAGCAGTATGCCTGCGACATCACCTACGGGACCAACGCCGAGTTCGGCTTCGATTACCTGCGCGACAACGGCATGGCCACGCGCAAGGAGGAGCAGGTGCAGCGCGGGCACCACTACGCCATCGTGGACGAGGTGGACTCGATCCTGATCGACGAGGCCCGCACGCCGCTCATCATCAGCGGCCCGTCCGTGGTCAACCACGACCACGGCATCTATGACCGTTTCAAGCCGCAGGTGGAGACGCTCTACCGCAACCAGGAACGGCTTTGCCAGCGTTTCCTTGGGGAGGCCGACCAACTGCTGCGCAAGCTGCGGCCGGAGGGCGGGGCGGCCCCGGCGGATACCGCCACCCTGGAGAACGAGGTGGGCCTGCTCCTCTACCGCGTCAAGCTGGGCACCCCGCGCTCGGAAGGGTTGCTGCGCCTGCTGGAGAACCCGGAGAACCTGAAGCTGATGAACAAGGCCGAGCTTCGGCTGCACGGGGACCAGACCAAGAAGGAGCTCTACGCGCAGAAGGAGCAGCTGTTCTTCGCGATGGACGAGAAGAGCCATGAGGCCGACCTGACGGAGAAGGGGCGCGAGTTCCTCAGCCCGCAGGATCCCGAGGCGTTTGTGCTGCCGGACCTGGCCTCGAAGTTTCACGAGATCGACCATGGGCCGGAGGCCGATCCGCACAAGCGGCTGCAGCTGAAGACCCAGCTCCAGCAGGAGCTGGAGGCCAAGGCCCAGCAGATTCACACCATCGGGCAGTTGGTGAAGGCCTACACCCTTTACCAGCGCGACGTGCAGTATGTCGTGCAGGAGAACAAGGTCATCATCGTGGACGAGAACACCGGCCGCCTGATGACGGGCCGGCGCTGGAGCGACGGGCTGCACCAGGCGGTGGAGGCCAAGGAAGGCGTGGAGGTGGAGCGGGAGACGCAGACCTACGCGACCATCACCATCCAGAACTACTTCCGCCTCTACCACAAGCTGGCCGGCATGACCGGCACGGCCGAGACCGAGGCCCAGGAGTTCCACGACATCTACAAGCTCGGCATGCTGGTCATCCCGACCAACCGGCTGGTTGGCCGCAAGGACGCCCACGACACGGTCTACAAGACCCGGCGCGAGAAGTACCACGCCGTCATCCAGGAAATCAAACGCCTGCATGGCGAGGGCCGCCCCATCCTGGTCGGCACCATCTCCGTCGAGGTCAGCGAACTGCTCTCCCGCATGCTGAAGAAGGAGGGCATCATCCACTCCGTCCTCAACGCGAAATACCACCAGCAGGAGGCTGAAATCGTGGCCCGGGCCGGCCAGCGCGGGTCGGTCACCATCGCCACCAACATGGCCGGGCGCGGCACCGACATCAAGCTGGGCCCCGGCGTGCCCGAGTTGGGCGGCCTGCACGTGCTGGCCACCGAGCGGCACGAGGCCCGCCGCATCGACCGCCAGTTGCGCGGCCGCTGCGCCCGCCAGGGCGACCCCGGGTCCTCCCACTTCTTCATCTCCCTCGAGGATGATCTCATGCGCCTGTTCGGCGCCGGGAACATCGTGAAGTACATGGAGAAGATGGGGCTGGAGGAAGGCCAGGAGCTGGAGCACCCGCTCCTCAACCGCTCCATCGAGCAGGCCCAGAAGCGCGTCGAGCAGCACAATTACCAGATCCGCAAGCGGACCCTGGAATATGACGACGTGATGAACAAGCAGCGCGAGGTCCTCTACGGCTTCCGCAACGAGATCATCCACGGCGACGACGTGCGCGATCGCCTGCTTGATGTCATGGAGGAGGTGGTCCTCAGCAAGGTGCAGGAGTTCACCACCGATCAGGAACCGTCAGACTGGAACCTGCGCGGCCTGGCCGACTGGGTGAACCTCAACTTCCCCATCGGCATGGCCGAGGAGGACATCGCCGCCACCGCCCGGGCGGGCACCGAGGAACCGGACGCCGAGGGCCTCTTCGGCGGCCTGACCCCCCAGCAGTTTGCCGTCTGCTCGCACATCTCCCACCAGATTCGCGAGACCTACCGGCTCAAGATCGAGTGCGAGAGCAACCCGGACGCCGTGGTCTCCATGGAGCGGGGCACCATGCTGGTCGCCATCGACCGCCTCTGGCAGGAGCACCTGTATGAGATGGACAGCCTGCGCACCAGCATTGGCCTGCGCGCCCATGGCCAGCGCGATCCCCTCCTCGAATACAAGGCCGAGGCCTTCAAGCTGTTTGAGGATCTCATGGTCAACATCAAGACCGAGATCTGTAACAACATCTTCCGCAGCGCCTCCAGCCTGATGGCCTGGGAGAACTTCCTGCGCAAGCTGCCCAAGCGCACCGAGCACGGCGAGGTCTCCGCCTTCTCCGGCACCAGCACCGCCAGTGGTGGCGGCGACGCCGCCGCGGCCGAGGGCCGTCCCAGCGACGTGGTCAGCGAAGCCTCCGACGCCATCGCCAAGGCCGCGCCGGTCCGCACCGGGCCCAAGGTCGGCCGCAACGATCCCTGCCCGTGCGGCAGCGGGAAGAAGTTCAAGCAGTGCTGCGGCAAGTTCGGCTGAGACGCCCCCGGTCCACCCGGATTGCGGCAGGTCGTCCCGCCTGGGGCGGGATGCCTCCCCCGTGCCGAGCGGCCGTGCGCCGCGGCAGGTCCACTCCCAATGCAGGTTCTCTGCGCCCCCGTGGGCTTGCGCGGGGTGTTGGGGGAGGGGGGCGGTTCAGCCCGGGTAACCGGCCATGGCGCCGAGCATTTCCCGGACGGCGGTCTCCAGGCCGACGAACACGGATCGGCTCACGATGCTGTGCCCGATGTTGAGCTCGACGAGGTGGGGGACGACGTGGAGCAGGGGGACGTTGACGGTGCTGAGGCCGTGCCCGGCGTTGACGCGGAGGCCGAGGGCGTGGGCTTGGCGGGCGGCGCCGACCAGGCGCTCGAGTTCGGTGTTGCGCTCGCGCTTTTGGTGGAAGAGCTCCGCGTAGGCCCCGGTATGGAGTTCGATGCACTGCGCGCCGATGCGGGCGGCGGCCTCGACCTGGGAGGGGTCCGGGGCGATGAAGAGGCTGACCTCGATGCCGGCGTCATTGAGACGCCGGCGGGTTTCGCCGAGGGGGCCGGCCTGGCCGGCGGCGTCGAGGCCGCCCTCGGTGGTGATTTCCTGGCGGCGCTCGGGGACGAGGCAGACGATGTCCGGTTTCACCTGGAGGGCGATTTCCACGATTTCCGGGGCATTGGCCATCTCGAGGTTGAGGCGCGTGGCGATGCGGCGGCGCAGTTCGTGGATGTCGCGGTCCTCGATGTGCCGGCGGTCCTCGCGCAGGTGCGCGGTGATGCCGTGGGCGCCGGCGGCCTCGCACGCGAGGGCGGCCGCGACGGGATCCGGTTCGCCGCCGGGTTGGCCGCGGTAACGGGCCTGCCGCAGGGTGGCGACGTGGTCGATGTTGACGCCCAGCAGGAGCGGCATGGGTGGGTCAGCGCGGGGCGGGGGCGGCGGGGTTGACGCTGCGCTTGGGCGGGGCATTGGTCCCGCGCGGCTCGGTCATGCGGCGGGGCGGCACGTAGCGCAGGGGGAACCCGGGCGAGTCGGCCCAGGCGGACAGGGAGGCCATTTCGAACCCGGTGAGGCCGAGGTGGGATTTGCGGACCAGGCGCAGTTCATTGGGGCTCGCCAGCGTGATCTCAGTGACGCTTTGGCTGGGGTTGACGGGATCCTTCCACAACTCGGGCAGCACGGCGGCGAGCCAGAGGCGGGACGGGGAGGTTTCGCCCTGCGGCAGGTGTTTGGACAGGATGTGAACGAGGTCCCAGAGCAGGCGGCCGTTGAGGATGCGCTGCGGGGTGATTTCCCAGTCGTAGTAGAGCAGGGTGGGCCGGGCGGCCAGCTGGCTGAACAGGTCGGGTGGGGGGGGGGTCTGGCGGGGAGGCAGGGGGAAGACCCCGGCGTGCAGGAAGGTTTGGCCGGCGTTGGTGACGGGCTGCAGGTAGGGTTGGACGAAGGGGATGTTGCCCCAGAACAGGTAGTTCCGGTTGCTGACGTAGAAGAACTCGCCAAAGATCTGGCCGAAACGGTCCTTGAAGAACGGCGGCAGTCCCACGGCCAGCTGGCTGATGGCGGGGCCCGGGTTGGCGACGGGGGCGGCCATGTAGACCCGGGATTGCTCGTTGGAGACGCCCCAGGCGCAAAACTGGTTGGGGAGCGGCTTGAGGCCGGCCTGGGCCAGGCCCGGGATGGCGTTGAGGAGGCCGTTGACGCCCCGGGCGACGGTGAAGCTGGTCAGGGGTTCGCCGATGAGGTTGGTGGGAAACTGCCAGGGGTCGAGGGTGGTGCGCAGCGGCGTGGGCAGGCGGAACTGCACCTCGGTGCGCACATGTTCCCCGCGGCCGCGGGCCGTGAGGTGGAGGGGTGGCAGGCCGTAGCGGGTAAGCCAGGGGAACCAGGTGCCCAAGGCGGGCAGGTCGGCGTGCACATCGACCAGCAGGGTGGGGTCCGCGAGGGGGCCCGGTCGCCCGGTCCGCATGATTTGCTGGACCAACGCGGGGGCCAGGGAGAGGGGATCCTGGCCCAGGCCGAGCACCACCCAATCCCCGATGCGGACGTATTGGAACAGGTTGGGCGACTGGGCCCGGCGACATTGCCAGCCCTCGGCGCCGGCCAGCTTGAGGGGGGTGGCCTGCCCGAGCTTCCACAGGGAGGCGAGGCGGCTGAGGTTGTCGTTCCAGACCTTGGCGCGCGGGGCGGCGAGCTGGATGGCCAGGGCGGCCTCCGTGCGGCCCACCGGGCCGCGGACTTCCAGCACCGATTCCGCGTCCAGCAGGTCGGCGAAGAGGGGGTTCCAGAGCTCGGTGGCGTCGGGAGCCCCGGCCGGCAGGTCCTTTTGCCAGAACTCCCGCGGGGCGCGGGCCAGGCCGGCGGCGATCTGGCCGCGGAAGGCGGCGCTGGCGGGCAATTGGTCAACCCGCCGCAGAACCGTGGCATTGGTGCCCCTGGCCAAGGCTGTCCGACCGGCATAGTGGGAGCGCCAAATCAGCCCGTTGGCGGGGACGGAGACGGGAGCGGCCGACGCCACGGATTGCAGTCCCACGATGGCCGCGAGGGCCAGCAACCGGCGGCCCGGAAGCGAGAAACGTGTCATCATTGCGTTCCTGACGATGGCCAGAGCAGGGGGGCTTTGGCAAACCGAAACACCCGGGTGGGACCCGGCCTGGTGCGACGAAGTTTCCCCTTTGCCCGGCGGCCCGGCGTTTCTACTCTGGCCCCAATGGCTTCCGTCCCTGCCTCGCTCGATGTGAACTATGTGGCCCAGTTGGCCCGCCTCCAGTTGACCCCGGAGGAAACAGCGCAGTTTGGCGCCCAACTGGCCCAGGTGCTGGCCTATGTGGACCAGTTGCGCACGGTCGATGTCACCGGCATCGAGCCCACCGCCCATCCCTTCACCCTCGTCAATGTGGTGCGCGCGGACGAGGTGCGGCCGTCGTTGGCCCACGAGGAGGCCATGAAAAACGCCCCGGCCCAAGCCAACGGGCTTTTCGTCGTGCCCAAAATCGTGGAATGACCCCTCCCATGCCGCCCCTGCCGACCGTTGCCCAGCTCACCACGGCCCTGGCCCGACGGGAGTGTTCCGCCCGGGAGGCCCTGCAGGCCTGCCTGGATCGCATCGGGGCGGTGGATGGGGACATCCGGGCCTTCCTGAGCTTGGACGCGGCGGATGCCCTGGCCCAGGCGGACGCGGCCGACGCGGCCCTGGCGCGGGGCGTCACCCATGCCGAGCGCCCGCTGCTGGGCGTGCCGGTGGCGTTGAAGGATGTCCTGGCGGTGCGGGGCCAGCCGCTGGGGTGCGCCTCGAAGATTCTCCAGAACTACGTCTCCCCCTACGACGCGACCGTCGTGGAAAGGCTCCGGGCGGCCGGGGCGATTGTCTTTGGCCGGCTGAACATGGATGAGTTCGCCATGGGGAGCAGCACGGAGAACAGCGCGTATCCGCCCACGCGCAATCCCTGGGACACCACGCGCAGCCCCGGGGGCAGTTCCGGCGGCAGCGCGGCCGCACTCGTCGCCGGCGAGGCTGCGGCCACCCTGGGCACCGACACCGGGGGCAGCATCCGCCAGCCCGCCGCGTTCTGCGGATGCGTCGGGCTCAAGCCCACCTATGGGCGGGTCAGCCGTTACGGCCTGGCCGCCTATGCCTCGTCGCTCGACCAGATTGGGCCGTTTACCCGTGACGTCCAGGATGCCGCCCTCGTGCTGCAGGCCATCGCCGGCCATGACCCGCGCGATTCCACCAGCGTGGCCGAGCCGGTCCCGGACTATGCGGCCGCCCTGACCGGAGACATTCGCGGGCTGAGGCTGGGCCTGCCGAAGGAATACTTCATTCCCGGCATGGATCCCGAGGTGAGCGCGGCCGTGCAGGCGGCCGTGCGCCAGTTGGAGAGGCTGGGGGCCGAGCTGGTCGAAATTTCCCTGCCGCACACGGCCCATGCGATTGCCACGTATTACATCGTGGCCACGGCGGAGGCCTCGGCCAACCTGGCGCGCTATGACGGCATCCGTTACGGGCTGCGGGTGCCGGGCGCGGACCCGGCGGAGCTCTACTCCCGGACGCGCGGGGCGGGTTTCGGCCCCGAGGTGAAGCGCCGCATCATCCTGGGCACCTACGTGCTGAGCAGCGGTTATTACGACGCCTATTACCTGCGGGCCCAGAAGGTCCGCACCCTCATCCGGCGCGATTTCGAGCAGGCGTTCCAGCGGGTGGACGCCCTCGTGACGCCGACGTGCCCGACGGCGGCGTTCCGGATTGGGGAGAAGACGGATGATCCCTTGAAGATGTATTTGAACGACATCTTCACGATCTCCTGCAACCTGGCGGGCAACTGCGGGCTGAGCCTGCCCTGCGGGTTTGTGGCAAACCCCACGCCCGGGGCGAAGAACGCGCGCCTGCCGGTGGGGCTGCAGTTGCTGGGGCGCCCCTTTGGGGAGGCCGGGCTGCTTCGATTGGCCCACGCCTATGAGCAGTCCACCGAGTGGCATCGGGCCGCCCCGGTGCTGTAGGCGTTCCTACGGGCCGACCGGCCAGGCGCGGCTGTAAAAGAGGGCCGCCAGCACGCCCCCCACAAACGGGCCCACGACTGGAATCCAGGCGTAGCCCCAGTCGGAGCCGCCCTTGCCGTGGATGGGCAGGAGGGCATGGGCCAGGCGGGGGCCGAGGTCGCGCGCGGGGTTGATGGCGTAGCCGGTGGGGCCGCCGAGGGACACGCCGATGGCGACGACGAGGAGGCCGACGAGCAGGGGGCCCAGGCCGGTGTCGAGCCCGTGGGCTGGCTGGAGGTTTTTCGGGCTTTGGATGGCGAGGATGCCGAGCACGAGGACGAACGTGCCGATGATTTCGCAGAGCAGGTTGGCCCCGGTGTGGCGCACGGCGGGCGCGGTGCAGAAGACGCCGAGCTTGGTGGCGGGGCTGGAGGTTTCCTTCCAGTGGGGGAGGTAGGCGAGCCAGACGAGGGCGGCGCCGAGGACGGCCCCGGCCAGTTGGGCGGCGAGGTAGACGGGCACCCCGGCCCAGGCGAACTTGCCCAGCACGGCCAGCGCGAGGGTGACGGCGGGGTTGAGGTGGGCCCCGCTGAAGGCGTTGACGGCGTAGACGGCCATGGTCACCGCCAGGCCCCAGCCGAGGGCGACGACGATCCAGCCGGAGTTCTGGCCCTTGGAACGCTGGAGCGCGACGTTGGCGACGACCCCATCGCCGAGGAGGACCAGCAGGGCGGTGCCGAGGAGTTCGGCAGTGAAGGGGGTCATGGTTGCGGTGGGATTAAGGCAGCGGCTTCAGCTTGATGTTCTTGAACCAGCAGGGCTTGCCGTGGTCCTGCAGGCCGAGATAACCCCGGCGGGGATGGTTCTTGAAGGCCTCGTCGAACTTGTGCGCCGTCCCATCGGGCCGGCGGTTGGGGGCGGTGAACTGGTCGAGGTCGGCCCGCAGGACCGGTTGGCCGTTGAGGACCACCTCGATGCGGTTGGTGAGGCAGGCGATCTCCAACTGGTTCCACTGGCCGGCCGGCTTCATGGCGTTGCGCGTCGGCTTGACCAGATCGTAGAGCGCCCCGGTGTCGTGGTAGCCGGCGCCCGGGGTGTCGTCGATGGCGATTTCCAGGCCATTGAAGCCGACGTCCCGGCCGGGCCGGGGTTCCAGGGGTGACGTGCGCAGGAAGACCCCGCTGTTGCAGCCGTTGGTGATCTTGAAGTCCAGCTTGAGCAGGAAATCACCCCATTGCTGCGTGTGAATGAGCATGTAATGGCCGGCTCCATGGGGGTTGAGGGCGCCGTCGAGCACCGGGGTGCGCGGGGCGGAGCGGTCGCTGTTCAGCCAACCCGCGGTGGTGCGGCCGTCGAAGAGCAGGCGCCAGCCCTGGCGCATCTCGGCCTCGGTCAGGGTGTTGTCCAGCGCCGGGGCCGCGGTGGCGCTGTCCAGCCGGGCCAGCAGGGCCGCAAGCACCAGCAGAACGGGGAGGAGGCGGGGCATGGACCAACTTATTCCCGGCGCGGGCAGTGGCGGCAAGGCCAAAGAAGACGGGAACGCGCGGCAGTCCCCGGCTCAGGCGCCGGCGGTGCCCGGCGCGTCCGGTTCCTGCAGGGTGAGCAGGGCGGCGAGGGCAGCCTGGCTTTCCGCCTCCTTCTTGCTCTTGCCGCGTCCGCGCGCCAGTTCCACGCCTTGGTGCAACACGGCGCATTCAAAGACGCGGTCATGGTCGGGGCCGCTCATGCAGATGACCTGGTAGCTGGGGGCGGCGGGGGAACGGGACTGGAGGATTTCCTGCAGTTCGCCCTTGGGATTCTTGATTTGCGGAGCCTGCTCGACGGTGGCCAAGGCTCCGGCGAAGGTGCGCAGGATGTATTCCTCCGCGGCCGCGTAGTCTCCGTCGAGGAAGACGGCCCCGATCAGCGCCTCATAGGCGTCGGCCAGCGCGGAGGGACGGTCGCGCCCGCCGCTGGCCTCCTCCCCATGGCTGAGCCGGAGGTATTGGCCGAGGCCGAGCTGGCGGGATTCCGCGGCGAGGCTCTGCTTGTTGACCAGCTGGGCGCGCGCCTTGGTCAGGGGGCCTTCGCCGAGTTGCGGGTAGGTTTCGTAAAGGCGGCGGGCCAGCACCGCGCTGAGGATGGCGTCACCGAGGTATTCCAGGCGCTGGTTGTCATCCGTGGTGCCCGGCGCCTCCTGGGCCACGGAGGGATGGGTCAGGGCCAGGCGGAGCAGGCCCTCGTCCCGGAAGCGGTAGCCCAGGCGTTCCTGCAGGGCCTGAAGGTCGCTGGCGCGTGGCACGGCGGGTCTCAGGAGGCGGGCGCGGGGGCCGATTCCGGCGCGGCGGGCTCGGGCGAGGGGGCGTCGCTTCCGGCCGGGGCCGGCGCGGGCGCCGGTTCCGGCGTTGCGGCGGGGGCCGGCGGGTTGAGGCCATGCTCGAGCAGGGCCGCCACGTCGCGCTGCACGGCCTCCAGTTGGTTCAACTGGAGGTTGGGGTCCGGGATGGTGAAGACATCGCCGGTCTTGGGATGCTCGTAAACGAACAGCCGGCCGCCTTCGCGCTGGATCTGTTCCTTGACCTTGAGGATGCGCTTGCGCTCCAGCATGACGGCGAGGATGAAGCTGGCCGCGGCGTATTGGGGGTCGTTTTGCTCGACCAGCCTGCGCAGGAGGGATTCGGCGTTTTCCTTCTGGATGGGTTCGGGCGGCGCCGCCGGCGGGGCCTCATAGACGCCCTGCCAGTGGGAGACAAACCCCTTGCGGGTCCGCGCCCCCTCCGCATCCCCCTTCCAGCAATCCTCGCAAAGATCCTGCCGCTCGATGGCATGGCGCATGTCGCACAGCACCGTGTGGTAGGGCTGACGGTCGGTGAAATGGCGGCCGCAGGCCTGGCAGGCGTGCGCACGGGATTGGATGTTCCACTCGTTCATCAGCGTCAGGGGCCGGCCGCCGTGGCCGGGCCGGCATTATGGGATGGGCTCGCCCGGCGGCAAAGCTGTTTTCGCCATGGCCCCGGTCAACGCCGCCATCTCCAGGCGGCCGGCGTTCCGCTGCAAGGTGTGGATGCGCTCCGCCAGGCTGCGGGCCTGGTCGAAGCTGGTCACCGGTTCAGCCAAGGGCAGCAGCACCCAGCGGGAGAGCCAGGCCTGGGGGTGGTGCCGGGCGAGGACAAAACGCGGGCTGAGCGGGTCCACCGCCACGGTGTCCTTGTCCCAGGCCACCTCCAGCCGGAGCCCGTCGTCGCCATAGTCCCCCTCCTTTTCGTGGGCGAAAAACTTCACGAAGAGAACCCGTCCCCGCGCATAGGCCACCCAGCCGGCATCCGTGTCGGCTCCCAACCGGACCGGGTCGCCCGCAGCCTGGGCCACCAGAACGCCGTCCAGCACCCGCACGCGGGGGGAAAAGGGCGTGGTGCCGTCGTAGGACAGCGTGTCGCCCGCCTTGCGCTGCAGCGCCCATCCCGCCGCAAACCGGCTCCGGCCGGCTGCGCGCAGCGGGAACAGGACAAATCCGCCGCCCGGACACCGCGTGTGGTCCCGCAGCGACTGCCGGGCCTCCGCCGTGCGCCGGTTCACCAGCCACTGCGTCAGGTGCAGGGTGCCGGTCTCCGGGTCCAGCCGGAGGGTTTTCTGGATTTCCAGCCCCGTGCCGGGGTCGCGCCCGCTCCGCACTTCCACGCGCCAGCCCGCCTGGCTCGACCAACCCTGCCGGGCCGCGGCGAAGAAGGCCCGGACCGGCCCGTCCGCAGGCGGGAATCCGAGGTCGCAATAATGGCCGCCCACCGGCGTTTCCGTCCCCGGGTCGTGCAGGACGTTCTCGTTGTTCAGGCTGAAGCGCAGGATGCGCCCGGCCGCCTCCGGCGCCACCACCACGTCCACCGGCGCGCTCGTGGCCTGCAGCAGGAGGGAATTGGTCCAGCGCCCCCACCGGCCATGGAACACGCCGGAAGACTTGGGGACCAGGCGGCCCTCCACGGTGCGCTGCCAGGGGGAATCCCTGTCCACCTGGAACGCGGGCGGGAAGGGGCGGGGCGGCGGCGGCAGGGCCGGGCCGCGCCCGGGCGGCAGGGCGGCAGGTTGGGCCCCGGCCGGGGTTGGCGCGGCGGCCCACGTCAGGCCCAGCAGCAGGAGGAACGGGAGGCGCATGGACGGACAAAGAAACGGGCCGCGGCGGCCCGTGGCAAGGTCATTCCTGCGCCGGGGTTGCGGGGGTGGGGCCGTTGCCAGGCCGGGAGAAGGAAGTGGCGGGCTTTGGCGACACACAGAATGAATTTGCTCCCAAGCCAAAGCCCGCCCGCTTCTCACAAGAGAAGTGATTTTTGGGACGCCAACACCATGGCAAACCGGGCCGCCGGAGTCAATCGGCCGGTGGCTGGTTTGGGGGAAAGGAAGCCGCCCCGGACCGGGGATTCCCCGGTGCGGGGCGGAGGTGGGGATTGGCGGTGCGGGGGGGCGGACTCAGGGGAGTTCGGTGGCACCCATGAGGAAGCGGTCGCATTCGCGGGCGGCGCCGCGGCCCTCATTGAAGGCCCAGACCACGAGGCTTTGGCCGCGGCGGCAGTCGCCCGCGGCAAAGACCTTGGGAATGCTGGTCTGGAAGCGGCCGTGGTCGGCCTTGATGTTCGACCGGGGGTCGCGTTCCACGCCGAGGGCCTCGAGGAGGGGTTGTTCCGGCCCGAGGAAGCCCATGGCGAGGAGGACGAGTTGGGCGGGGAGGACCCGCTCGGTGCCGGGGACGTTCTTGGGGACGAACTGGCCCTTGTCGTTCCTGGTCCACTCGATGTTGACGAGGTGGACGGCCTTGACGCGACCCTGGGCGTCGCCCTCGAACTTGGTGGCGGTGGTGAGGTAGACGCGGGGATCGGCGCCGAAGACGGCGGCGGCCTCCTCCTGGCCGTAGTCCATCTTGTAGACCTTGGGCCATTCGGGCCAGGGATTGTCCTGGGCGCGCTGGAGGGGGGGCTTGGGGAGGATTTCGACCTGGACGAGGCTCTTGCAGCCGTGCCGCATGGAGGTGCCGACGCAGTCGGTGCCGGTGTCGCCGCCGCCGATGACGACGACGTCCCTGCCCTGGGCGGAGATGAAGCTGGCTCCGTTGCTGTCGTCGAGGATGGCCTTGGTGTTCGCGTGGAGGAACTCCATGGCGAAGTGGATGCCCTGGAGGGGGCGGCCCTCGATGGGGAGGTCGCGGGGCTTGGTGGCGCCGGTGCAGAGGACGACGGCGTCGAAGTCGTTGAGCAACTGCTGGGCGGTGATGTCCTTGCCGATCTCGGTGTTGCAGCGGAAGGAGATGCCCTCGCGTTCCATGAGCTTGAGGCGGCGGAGGACGACCTTCTCCTTGTCGAGCTTCATGTTGGGGATGCCGTACATGAGGAGGCCGCCGGGGCGGTCGGCGCGCTCGAAGACGGTGACGGTATGGCCGGCGCGGTTGAGTTGGGCGGCGGCGGAGAGGCCGGCGGGGCCGGAACCGACCACGGCGACCTTCTTGCCGGTGCGCCTGGCGGGGGCCTCGGGGACGACCCAGCCCTGTTCCCAGCCGTGGTCAATGATGCTGCACTCGATGTTCTTGATGGTGACGGCCGGGTTGTTGAGGCCGAGCACGCAGGAGCCCTCGCAGGGGGCGGGGCAGACGCGGCCGGTGAACTCGGGGAAGTTGTTCGTCTTGTGCAGCCGCTCCAGGGCCTCCTTCCAGAGGCCGCGGTAGACGAGGTCGTTCCACTCCGGGATCAGGTTGTTGATGGGGCAGCCGCTGGCCATGCCGCTGATGAGCGTGCCGGTGTGGCAGAAGGGGATGCCGCAGTCCATGCAGCGGGCCCCCTGCTCGCGCAGGCGCTGGGCATCCATATGCTCATGGAACTCGCTCCAGTCCTTGATGCGCTCGGCCGGGCGGCGGTCGGCCGGCAGTTGCCGCTGGTACTCGATGAATCCGGTTGGTTTTCCCATGGAATGAAATCAGGTGTGGGTGATGTCGTGCTCGGGTTGTCCCCGCGGGCGCCCGGCCCGCGGGCTGCGGCTCAGCCGCCGCCCACGCGGGCGAGGTCCCGGGCGTTTTCCTCGAAGGCCGCGTTGATGGCGTCGTCGCCGCTCAGCCCCTGCTGGCGGGCCTTCTTGAGGGCCTGCAGCACGCGCTTGTAGTCCTTGGGCATGACCTTGACGAACTTGGGCGCGTATTGCTCCCAGAGGGCGACGATTTTCCAGGACCGCTGGCACTTGGTGTATTCGGCGTGCCGCTGGATGAGCTGGCGGAGGGACTCGGACTCGGCGGCGTCCTCGAAGGACTCGAGGCCGACCATCTGGGTGTTGCAGCGCGTCTTGAAGTCGCCGGCCTCGTCGAGGACGTAGGCGACGCCGCCGCTCATGCCGGCGGCGAAGTTGCGCCCGGTGGGGCCGAGGACCACGACAGTGCCGCCGGTCATGTATTCGCAGCCGTGGTCGCCGATGGCGGACACGACGGCCGTGACGCCGGAGTTGCGCACGGCGAAGCGTTCGCCGGCCATGCCGCACAGGAAGACCTCACCGCCGGTGGCGCCGTAGAGGGCGACATTGCCGGCGATCATGTTGGCGGCGGGGTCGAAGGTGGACCCGGCGGGCGGGTGGACGATGATGCGGCCGCCGGACAGGCCCTTGCCGAGGTAATCGTTGGCGTCGCCCTCGAGGGTGAAGGTCATGCCCTTGGGCATGAAGGCGCCGAAGCTCTGGCCGGCCGAGCCTTGGAAGCGCAGGCGGATGGTGTCCTCGGGGAGGCCGGTCGCGCCATGGCGGCGGGTGACCTCGCTGCCGACGATGGTGCCGACCACGCGGTTGACGTTCTTGATGGGGAGGGTGGCGCTCACGGGTTTGCCCTCCTTGAGCGCGGGCTCGCAGAGCGGCATGAGGACCGTCTGGTCGAGCGACTTGTCGAGGCCGTGGTCCTGGGCCATCTGGCAGTAGCGTCCGACCTCGGGTCCGGCCTCGGGCTGGTAGAGAATCTTGCTGAAGTCCAGCCCCTTGGCCTTCCAGTGCTCGACGGCCTGGCGGGCCTCGAGGCGGTCGGTGCGCCCGACCATCTCGTTGATGGTGCGGAAGCCGAGCTGGGCCATGATCTCGCGCACCTCCTGCGCGATGAACTTCATGAAGTGGACCGCGTGGGCGGGGTCGCCGGTGAACTTGGCCCGCAGCTGGGGATCCTGCGTGGCCACGCCGACCGGGCAGGTGTTGAGGTGGCAGACCCGCATCATGATGCAGCCGAGGGAGACCAGCGGGGCGGTGGCGAAGCCGAATTCCTCGGCGCCGAGCAGGGCGGCGATGACCACGTCGCGGCCGGTCTTGAGCTGGCCGTCGGTCTCGACCGCGATGCGGGAGCGGAGGTTGTTGAGGACGAGGGTCTGGTGGGTTTCGGCCAGGCCGAGTTCCCACGGGATGCCGGCGTGCTTGATGGAGGTCTGGGGGGAGGCGCCGGTGCCGCCGTCGTAGCCGCTGATGAGCACCACGTCGGCATGGGCCTTGGCGACGCCGGCGGCGATGGTGCCGACCCCGACCTCGGAGACCAGCTTGACGCTGATGCGGGCGCGGTGGTTGGAGTTCTTGAGGTCGTGGATGAGTTCCGCGAGGTCCTCGATGGAGTAGATGTCGTGGTGGGGCGGCGGGGAGATGAGGCCGACGCCGGGGGTGGAGTGGCGGGTGCGGGCGATCCAGGGATAGACCTTGGCGCCGGGCAACTGGCCGCCTTCGCCCGGCTTGGCGCCCTGGGCCATCTTGATTTGGATTTCCCGGGCGCTGACCAGGTAGAGGCTGGTCACGCCGAAGCGGCCGCTGGCGACCTGCTTGATGGCGGAGTTCTTGGAGTCACCCTGTTCGTTTGTCCAGGTGTAGCGCTCGGGGTCCTCGCCGCCCTCGCCGGTGTTGCTCTTGCCGCCGATGCGGTTCATGGCGATGGCGAGGGCCTCGTGGGCTTCCTGGCTGATGGAGCCGTAGCTCATGGCGCCGGACTTGAACCGCTTGAGGATGGCCTCGACGGGTTCGACCTCCTCGAGGGGGATGGCGGTGGCGGGCTTGAAGTCGAGCAGGCCGCGCAGGGTGTAGAAGCGCTTGAGCTGCTCGTCGACGAGCCGGGAGTATTCCTTGAACGCGTGGTAATTGCCGGTGCGGACGGCCTGCTGGAGCTTGTGGACCGTCTGGGGATTGAACAGGTGGGCCTCGCCGTCGGCGCGCCACTGGTATTGGCCGCCCACATCGAGGGTGTGGCCGTCGACCGGGCGGTCGGGGAAGGCGCGGCGGTGGCGCAGTTCCACCTCGCGGGCGAGGACGTCGAGGGAGGCGCCCTCGATGCGGCTGGGGGTCCAGGTGAAGTATTTGTCGATCACCTCGTGGTTGAGGCCGATGGCCTCGAAAATTTGGGCGCCGCGGTAGCTTTGGATGGTGCTGATGCCCATCTTGGAGGTGACCTTGACCACGCCCTTGACGGCGGCCTTGACGAAGTTCTTGCAGGCCGTCTTGTGGTCGGTGTTGACGAGCAGTCCCTCGCGGATCATGTCGTCGAGCGTTTCAAAGGCGAGGTAGGGGTTGACCGCCCCGACGCCGTAGCCGATGAGGAGCGAGAAGTGGTGGACCTCGCGCGGTTCGCCGGACTCGAGGACGAGGCCGACGCGCGTGCGGGTGCCGTTGCGAATCAGGTGGTGGTGCAGGCCGCTGACGGCGAGCAGCGAGGGGATGGCGGCGAGGTCATGGGAGATGCCGCGGTCGGAGAGGATGAGGATGTTGTTGCCGTCCCGGATCGCCTTGTCGGCGGCGGCGAAGAGCTCGCCGATGGCCTTTTCCATGGCGGGAGCGCCACCGGCCACGGGGTAGAGGATGGGCAGGGTGGCGGAGCGGTAGCCGGGCTGGTCGAGGTGGCGGAGCTTGGCCAGTTCCTCGTTGGTGAGGATGGGCGACTTGAGCTCGATGAGGTGGCAGCTGTCGGGGCGGGCCTGGAGGAGGTTTTTCTCGGAGCCGATGGTGGTCTCGGCGGAGGTGACGATTTCCTCGCGGATGCAGTCGATGGGCGGGTTGGTGACCTGCGCGAAGAGCTGCTTGAAGTAGTTGAAGAGGTTCTGCGGCTTGTCGGAGAGGACGGCCAGGGGGGTGTCGGTGCCCATGGAGCCGACCGCCTCGACGCCGTCGCGGGCCATGGGCACCATGAGGAGCCGGAGGTCCTCGAAGGTGTAGCCAAAGGCCTGCTGGCGCTGGAGGACCGTGTCGTGGTCGGGTTCGTGGATGTGGGGCGGCTCGGGCAGCCTGCCGATTTCGATCATGTGCTGGTCCAGCCACTGGCGGTAGGGATGCTGGGTGGCGATGGACTGCTTGATTTCCTCGTCGGCGACGATGCGGCCCTGCTCGGTGTCGATGACGAACATGCGGCCGGGCTGGAGCCGGCCCTTGAGGGCGACCTGCTCGGCCGGGATCTCGAGCACGCCGGCCTCGCTGGCCATGATGACGAGGTCATCCTTGGTCACGTAGTAACGCGAGGGGCGGAGCCCGTTGCGGTCGAGGGAGGCGCCAATCTGGCGGCCGTCCGTGAAGGCGATGGAGGCCGGGCCGTCCCAAGGCTCCATCAGGCAGGAGTGGAACTCGTAGAAGGCCTTCTTCTCGTCGCTCATCGACTCGTGGTTGGCCCACGGCTCGGGGATCATCATCATCATGGCGTGCGGCAGGGAGCGGCCGGCCAGCACGAGGAGCTCGAGGCAGTTGTCGAACATGGCCGAGTCCGACCCGTCCGTGTTGATGATGGGGAACAGCTTCCTGAGGTCGTCCCCGAACAGGTCGCATTCCATCATCGACTGCCGGGCGCGCATCCAGTTGATGTTGCCGCGCAGCGTGTTGATCTCCCCGTTGTGCGCCATGTAGCGGTAGGGGTGCGAGCGTTCCCAGCTGGGGAAGGTGTTGGTGGAGAAGCGCGAGTGGACCAGGGCCAGCGCGCTCTTCATCGCGGGATGCCGGAGGTCCGGGTAATACTGGTCGACCTGGGCGGGCATGAGCATGCCCTTGTAGATGCAGGTCTTGTAGGAGAGGGAGCTGACGTAGAAGTAGTGGCCGCCGGGGAACTTGCCGGAGTAGCGGATGGCGTTCTCGGCCCGCTTGCGGATGACGTAGAGCTTGCGTTCGAAGGCCATGTCATCGGACAGCTTGCTGCTGCGGCCGACGAAAATCTGGCGCATGCAGGGCTCGCTGGCCTTGGCGGTCTCGCCGAGGGAGGCGTTCCGGGTGGGGATGGTGCGCCAGCCGAGGACCTTCTGGCCCTCCTCGGCCACGATCTGCTCGAAGACCTTCTCGCATTCGCGCCGCTCGGCGGCGTCGGGCGGCAGGTAGACCATGCCGACGCCGTATTCCTTTTCCCCGGGCAGGGCCACGCCCGCCTCCGGGGCGGCGACCTGGAGGAACTCATGCGGCATCTGCAGGAGGATGCCGGCGCCGTCGCCCGTGTTGACCTCGCAGCCGCAGGCGCCGCGGTGGTCCAGGTTGACCAGGATTTGCAGGGCGCTCTGGACGATGTCGTGGGATTTGCGTCCCTTGATGTTGGCCAGGAAACCGACGCCGCAGGCGTCGTGCTCGAAGGCCGGGTCATAGAGGCCTTGGCGGCCGGGGGGCCGGGTGCGGAGGGGGTGGGTGGGGCGGGTGGCGGAGACAGAAGGGCTCATCAGGTGCGTCGCAATCGTGCGCTTCGGAATCAAAAAGTGCCCAATGATTTACCGCTCGTTCCCGGGACTGCAATAGATCTCTCAGAAATTTTGGGCTTGCCGGGGCGGCCCCAAACCAGTCGACAGCCATGGGGTGCGGGCGGCAGACTTCGCCCCGATGAACGCCCCCTTGACCGGGATGATTCCGCCGGTGGTGACCCCCCTGCGGGGGCGGGATGAACTGGATGAGCCGGGATTGGAGCGCCTGCTGGCCCACCTGCTGGACGGGGGGGTGGCCGGCCTGTTCCTGCTGGGCACGACGGGGGAGGGGCCCAGCCTGGGCTACCGGTTGCGGCGCGAGTTGGTCGAGCGCGCCTGCCGGCAGGTCCGGGGGCGGGTGCCGGTCCTGGTGGGGATTTCCGACACCGCCTTTGTGGAGTCGGTGGCCCTGGCCCGGCATGCGGCCGAGGCCGGGGCCGACGCCCTGGTGCTGGCTCCGCCCTACTACATGCCGGAGGGCCAGCCCGAGCTGCGCGATTACCTGGAGCACATTCTCCCCGAGTTGCCCCTGCCGTTGTTCCTCTACAACATGCCCGCGCTGACCAAGGTCAGCCTGGCGCCCGAGACGGTGCGCTGGGCGATGGACCAGCCGCGCATCGTCGGGCTGAAGGACAGTTCCGGTGACCTTGTTTACTTCCAGCGCCTGCTGGCCAGTCCCGGGCGCCGGCCGGACTGGACCCTGCTGGTGGGGCCCGAGGAACTGCTGGCCGCGTCGGTGCTGATGGGCGGGCATGGTGGGGTGGCGGGCGGGGCCAACCTCTTCCCGCGGCTTTACGTGGACACGGTGGCGGCCGCCCAGGCCGGGGATTTGGCCCGCGCGCGGGCGCTGCAGGCGCGGATCCTGCAGGTCTCCGGCCGCCTCTACGCGATCGGCCGTCATCCTTCGGCCGTGCTCAAGGGCATCAAGTGCGCCCTGCAGTGCCTGGGCGTTTGCGACGATTTCATGGCCGAGCCGTTCCACCGGTTCCGCGACCCCGAACGCCGCCAGGTGCGGGAGGCCGTGGCGGAACTGCAGGAACTGCTGGCCAACCCGCTGCCCTGAACCCTCCCATGCGCCGCACGAAAATCATCGCCACCCTCGGCCCCGCCACCGACCAACCCGAGATGCTCGGGCGCCTGCTCGACGCCGGCCTGGACGTCGCGCGCCTGAACATGTCCCATGCGCCGCACGACTGGGTGCGGCGGGTTCATGCCGACCTGCGCGCCGCCGCCGCCGCCCGCGGTCGACCGGTGGGCATCCTGCTGGACACCCAGGGTCCGGCCATCCGCACGGGCGAACTGCCGGGGCCGCTGGAATTGCAGCCCGGCCAGAGGTTCACCTTCACCGTGCAGGGCGGGCGCAGCGGGGAAGCCCACTCCGTGGAGGTCAACTACCCCGGCTTCATCGATGACATTTCCGTTGGTGACGTGATCGTGGTGGACAATGGCGCCATCCAGATGCGGGTGACGGCCAAGGCGGACCGCCGGGCGACCTGCGAGGTCCTGACCGCGGGAACCCTGGGCAGCCGCCGCCACATCAACCTGCCGGGCGTGCGCGTGAACCTGCCCCCGCTCACGGCCAAGGACCGGGCCGACATTGCCCTCGGGCTGGAACTGGGGGTGGATTACATCGCGCTCTCGTTCGTGCGGGAGGCCGGGGACATCCGCCAATTGCGCCAGTTGCTGGCCGGGGTCCGGCACCGGCCGGCCGTGATCGCCAAGATTGAGGACCAGCAGGCGGTGGCGAACTTCGACGACATCGTGCGGGAAGCCGACGGTGTCATGGTGGCCCGCGGCGATCTGGGCATCGAATGTCCCTATGAGGAACTGCCCATCATCCAGCGTCGCATCGTCAAGACGTGCCTCCACCTGGGCCGGCCGGTCATCGTGGCCACCCACATGTTGGAAAGCATGATCACCTCCCCGCACCCGACCCGGGCCGAGATCACGGACGTGGCCAACGCGGTCTATGAGCAGGCTGACGCCATCATGCTGAGCGGCGAGACGACGGTCGGGCAGTATCCCCTGCAGTGCATGGCGGTGTTTGACCGGGTGGCCCGCCGCATCGAGCGCAGCGGCAGCGCCGGGTATCATGAGCACGCCCAGTTGACCACCGCCCGGCAGAAGCTCGTGCGCAGCGCGGCCGTGCTGGCCGACCAGTTGAAGGCCGATGCCCTGCTGGTGTTCACGCTGCGCGGCACGATGGCGCGGGCGGCCGCCGCGGCCCGGCCCCGCTACTCGCCCATCCTCGCCGTCTGCGAGCAGCCGGAAATCGCCGCCGGTCTGTCCCTGCACTGGGGCGTGCAAGCCTTCGTCCTCCCGTTCAACCATGATCGTCCCGAGCAGACGGTGGAAACGGCGCTGCGCGCCCTCGTGGAGAAGGGGCGGCTGAAGCCCGGCCAGACCGTGGTGGTGATCAGCAGCATCAGCGCCGGCGACCCCAGCCAGTTCGTGGACGTGGTGGAGATGCGGGTGGTGGGGTGACCGGGGAAGGGCCGGCGGGCTCCGGCGCGCAGGGCGCGGCGGCCGGCCTCAGGGTTCCTCGCCGAGCTCGACGTTCCAGTAGGCCACGTCGAGGAAGTGTTTCCAGCTGTCGTGGTGCTGCAGGCCGAGGTTGACCTGGACGAAGGGGCGCCATTTGGGCCGCTTCGGCTTGCGGATGAGATGCATGGAGGCCTCGGAGGGCGTGCGGTTGGCCTTGCGGGTGTTGCAGGCGATGCACGAGCAGACAATGTTCTCCCACGTGGTTGGCCCGCCGCGGTCGCGCGGGATGACGTGGTCGAGGTTGAGGTCCTTGCGGTCGAACTCGTCCCCGCAGTACTGGCAGGTGTTGCGGTCGCGCTCGAAAATGTTGTGCCGGGTGAACTTGACCTCCTTCTTGGGCAGGCGGTCGAAGATGGCCAGGAGGATGACCCGGGGAATGCGGATGCGGAAGGAGATGGTGTGGATGCTCTCCCCGTGGGGGTCCTGGGCGGAGAAATCCCGCCACTGGGAGAAGTTGTAGGTCTGGAACGAGCCGTCCTCTCCGCTGGCCACCACCTGGGCCCGACCCTCGACCAGCAGGGCCAGGGCGCGGCGGGCCGTGCAGATGTTCACCGCCTGCCAGAGGCGGTTGAGCACCAGGACATGCTGGTTCAAGGAGCTCATGAGGCCTAGATGCGCGACCGTATCATGGCCGCGCGCGGGGTGTCAACGATGCCGCCGGAGTCGGGGGGGGCGCGGCGGTTGCCCGCGCCGCGGGCGGTCCAAGGGGCCGGAAAAAAACCGAAAAATCTTTCGACAAAACCCGCTGGACTGCGTCTGTAGCCCCCGTCATGACGGCCCGTTTTTTTGCAGCCCCCCTTTGCCTGGCGCTCGCGCTGGCAGGATCCGCGCTTCCGGCGGGGGCCGCCCTCTTTGGCGGCCGCAGCGGGGCGCGGTCCTCCCCGGACTATGCGCGCGAGGTGCTGCCCTTGTTGGACCGTTACTGTTTCGACTGCCATGGCCGGGGCAAGAGCAAGGGGGACATCACCCTGGAGCCCCTGAAGGAGGAGGCGGCGGCCCTGGCGGATCCGCGGACGTGGGAAAAGGTGCAGCAAAACCTGCGTGCCCATGCCATGCCGCCGGACAACAAGCCCCAGCCCACCCCGGCTGAGCGGGACCGCATCCTCAAGTGGATTGACCAGCGGGTGTTTGCCTTTGACTGCGACCATCCGGACCCCGGCCGGGTGACCATCCGGCGCCTGAACCGCACCGAGTACAACAACACCATCCGCGACCTGGTGGGGGTGGACTTCCAACCTGCGGACGACTTCCCGGCCGACGACTCAGGCTACGGCTTTGACAACATCGGCGACGTGCTTTCGGTCCCGCCCGTCCTCCTGGAGCGCTACCTGGCGGCGGCGGAGCGCATCCTGGACGCGGCCATCGTGACGCCCGAGGCGTTGCGACCGGTCACCCGCCGGTATGAGGCGGGCCCGCTGCCCGGGTCGGCCCCGGGCGAGCCTGTGGACCACGGGGGCCGGCAACTGGCCCGGGAGGGCGACATTTACGTGCAGCACAACTTTCCCCGGGCCGGCGAGTATGTGCTGCGCGCCCGGGCCTATGGGGAGCAGGCGGGTGCTGAGGTGGTGCGCATGGGATTCCGGCTCGGGGGCAAGGACGTGCAGGTCTTCGAGGTCCCGGCCACGCAGGCGTCCCCCCAGACCTATGAAGCCCGCGTGCGGGCGGAGGCGGGTTCCTTGCGCTTCTCCGCCGCCTACCTCAACAACTTCGTCGATCGCGCCCGCCGGCTGGACCGCAACCTGGTCATCGAGTGGCTGGAGGTCTCCGGGCCGCTGGAGAGTGGGGCGGCGGCGTGGCCGGAGACCCATCGCCGGCTTTTTCCGCGTCCAGCGGTGCCGGCGGATGCCGCGGGGCGCCGGGCATATGCGCGGGAGATCGTCGAACGCTTCGCGACCCGGGCCTGGCGCCGGCCGGTGGCGGCCGAGGATGTGTCCCGGCTGCTGACGCTGGTGGAGGGGGCGCTGCGTGGCGGGGACAGCTTTGAGCGGAGCGTGCAGGTGGCGCTCTCGGCGGTGCTCGTCTCCCCCCGTTTCCTGTTTCGCGGCGAGGTTCAGCCCAATCCCAACAATCCGGCGGCGGTCCATCCGGTCGATGAGTATGCCCTGGCCTCCCGCCTGTCCTACTTCCTCTGGAGCAGCATGCCGGACGACGAGTTGTTCGCCCTGGCCGGGCGCGGCAAGCTCCGCCGCAACCTGGAGGGGCAGGTCCGCCGCATGCTGCGCGACCCCAAGGCGCAGGCGCTCGTGGAAAACTTCGGTGGCCAATGGCTGCAGCTGCGCAACCTCCGGCTGGCCACCCCGGATCCGAAGGCTTTCCCCGGCTATGACGACGCGCTGCGCGCGGCCCTCCCGCAGGAGACCGAGATGTTTTTTGAGCATCTCATCCGCCAGGACCGCAGCGTGCTGGATTTCCTCGAGGCCGATTACACCTTCGTGAACGAGCGGTTGGCGCGGCATTACGGGATGGCCGGCGTGCGGGGCGAGGAGTTCCGCAAGGTGAGCCTCAAGGGCACCGGGCGTGCGGGCGTGCTCACCCACGCCAGCGTCCTTACCCTGACCTCGAACCCGACCCGCACCTCCCCGGTCAAGCGTGGCAAATACGTCCTCGACAACATCCTGGGCACCCCTCCGCCCCCGGCTCCGCCCAACGTGCCCGAGTTGAAGGAACAGGAACTGACCGGTTCCCTGCGCCAGCGCATGGAGCAGCACCGGGAAAACCCCACCTGCGCCTCCTGCCATGACCGCATGGACCCCATTGGCTTTGGCTTTGAGCACTTTGATGCCATCGGGGCGCGCCGGGAGAAGGATGGCCCGCACGAGATCGACAGTTCCGGCAAGCTGGTCAGCGGCGAGGCCTTCGACGGTGCGGCCAGCCTGACCCGCATCCTCCTGCGCGAGAAGCGGGACGAGTTCGTGCGGTGCCTGAGCGAGAAGATGCTCACCTACGCGCTCGGGCGCGGCACCGACTTTTTCGACAAGTGCGCGCTGGACGAGATTGGCCGTGGCCTGGCCAGGAAGGATTACCGCTTTTCCGCGCTGATCGTGGAAATCGTCAGGAGCGTGCCGTTCCAGCAGGCCCGGGGCGAGGTCGACAAGTCCACCCTGTCCGCCGGGCCGCCATGAACCCGGTCCCCTTTATCTGGCCGGACCCGCTTGCGTTTGGTGTCCCGCCTTGGCACTGTTGAACATCCGCACCACCCACCCCCATCCGCCTATGACCAAATCCTGGCATATCCCCCGTCGGACCTTCCTCAAGGGCCTCGGCACGGCCATTGCCCTGCCCATGTTGGACGCCATGGCGCCGGCCCGGGCGCTGGCCGCGCCGGCCGCCGGGTTGCCTCGCCGCATGGCCTTTGTCTACGTGCCCAACGGGGCCAACATGGTTGATTGGACCCCGCAGGCGGTGGGCAGTGACTTCGAGCTTCCGTTCATCCTGCAGCCCCTCGAGGGGCGTCGCCGCGACATCACCGTGTTCAGCGGCCTGGCGCACGACAAGGGGCGCGCCCATCGGGACGGTGCCGGCGACCACGCCCGTGCCTCCGCCACCTTCCTGACCGGGGCGCACGCCCGCAAGACCGCCGGGGCCGACATCAAGGTGGGCATCTCGGTCGATCAGGTGGCTGCGCGGAAGATTGGCGACCGCACCCGGCTGCCCTCCCTGGAACTCGGCTGTGATCGGGCCCGCCTGGCCGGCAACTGCGACTCCGGCTACAGCTGCGCCTATTCCTTCAATATTTCCTGGAAATCCGAGTCCACGCCGATGCCTCCCGAGGTGGACCCCCGGTTGGTCTTTGATCGGCTGTTTGGCAACGGGCGGCCGGAGGAAATGGCCGAAGCCGGGGCGCGGCGCGACCGCGAGCGGCGCAGCATCCTGGACTTCGCCATGGAGGACGCGCGCCGCCTGAAGGCCGGGCTGGGCTATACCGACCGCCGCAAGGTGGAGGAGTATCTCGACGCCATCCGCGAGCTGGAGCAGCGCATCGAGCGGGCCAACCAGTTTGCGGCCACCCTCCCGGATTACCAGCGTCCCACCGGGATCCCCCGCGATTACGAGGCCCACCTGCGCCTGCAGTTTGATCTCCTGACCCTCGCCTTCCAGACCGATGCGACCCGCATCAGCACCTTTATCATGGCCCATGACGGCAGCAACCGGGCCTATCCGTTCATCGGGGTGCCGGACGGCCACCACGACCTGTCGCACCACGGCGGCAGCGACGAGAAGAAGTCGAAGATTGCGAAGATCAACCGGTTCCATGCCACGCAGTTTGCCTACTTCCTCGACAAGTTGGCCGCGGTGAAGGAAGGCGAGGGCACGCTCCTGGACAACTGCATGATTGTCTACGGCAGCGGGCTGGGTGATGGCAACCGGCACAACCACGACAATCTCCCCGTCCTCGTCGCCGGCCGCGGTGGTGGCAGCATCACCAGCGGACGTCATGTCCGCCTGGACCGCGAGACGCCCATGACGAACCTCTACGTTTCCATGCTTGAGCGCATGGGCGTCCCGGGGGCCACCGTGGGTGACAGCACCGGATCCCTGCCCAACCTGGCCTGACCTGTCTCCCCCCTCCCGGGCCGGGCCTGGGCACAAAGGGAACGAGCAGGCTTGGTGTTGCCGCCCCGCCGCTCCGCCATCCGCCTCCAGCATCCCCCGACCCGTTGAGGCAGTCCATGGCCCAGGCGGTGCGGTGGGGCACTCCAGGACTCCTTCCAGCCCACTTTCCATTGCATGAGCGTCGTGAACGACCAAAACCGCCGGGCCTGGGATGAGCGGGTCCGGGTGGCGGCCTGGCACACTGAACCGGCGGGCGAACGGGAGTTCCTCGATCCGCTGGCGGCGGCGGATCCGCTGGGCTGGCTGGGCGGCCACGTGCGGGGGAAGCGGGCGCTTTGCCTGGCGGCGGGGGGTGGCCGTCATGGACCGCTGCTGGCCGCCGCGGGGGCGGAGGTCACGGTCGTTGATTTGAGCCCGGCCATGCTGGAGGTGGACCGGCGGATGGCGGCCGCCCGGGGCCTGACGGTGCGCACGGTCGAGGCTTCCATGGACCGGTTGGCGGGTTTGGCGGACGGTTTTTTTGAGATCGTCCTGCAGCCGGTGAGCACCTGTTATGTCCCCGACGTGGTTGCGGTCTATCGCGAGGTGGCGCGGGTCATGGGGCCGGGCGGCGTGTATGTGAGCCAGCACAAGCAACCGGCCGCCCTGCAGGCCGGGGTGCGGCCGGAGGGGAAGGGGTATGTGGTGGCGGAGCCCTATTACCGGGCCGAGCCCCTGCCGCCGGTGCCGGAGGGCTTGGGTCACCGGGAGGCTGGCACGGTGGAGTTCCTGCACCGCTGGGCGGACCTGTTGGGCGGGCTATGCCGCAGCGGCTTTGTGATCGAGGACCTGGTGGAGCCGCGCCATGCGGATCCCCGGGCGGAGCCGGGGAGTTTTGGGCACCGTTGCCGTTACCTGCCGCCGTTTGTGACCGTGAAGGCGCGGCGGGTGGCGGGCGGCGCCGGCGGGCCGGGGACGGAGCCGGTCCGGTTCTGGACGCCGGGTTGAGGCGGCCTGGCCGGGTTCAGCGGCCGGCCAGGTTGCCCGAGACCTGGAGGCAGACGGCCTCCTTGGTGCTGCGGGCGTAGATGCGGCCATTGGCCACGGCGACGTTGTTCCAGCACTTGCCGGTGAGGGCCTTGGTGCGGGCCTTCTCGCGGTAGGCGGCGGGGGAGGCCTCCACGACCACGAGTTCGCCGTTCTCGGCCAGCGCGACCACGTCGCCCCCGGCCAGGATGGTGCCGCCCTGGCCGTAGCCGTCCCGGGACCATTTTTCCTCGCCGGTGGCCAGGTCGATGCACTTGAGGGGCACCTTCCCGTATTGCTTGAAGCCGAACAGGCCGTAGAGGTGGCCGTCGCGGTGGACCGGGGTGCTCCAGTGGTTCATCAGTTGGTTTTCCTTGCGCCAGAGTTCGGTGGTCTTCCAGGTGTCGCCCTGCTTGGAAACGCGGACGGCGGTGGCCCCGACACCGTAGCCGGCCGAGCAATAGACGATGTCGCCGCCGACCACGGGGGAGGCGGCCGTGGAGGTGCGGTAGGGGAAGGAGTGCCGCCAGAGGACCTGCCCGGTGCCGGGGACAACGGCGACCAGCCCGGACTGGGTGAGGAAGAGGACCTGCCGCTGGCCGAGGAGGGTGGTGACGATGGGGGTGGCATGGGTGAAGGCGTCGCTCTGGCCCTTCCAGACGAGGGCGCCGGTGGCTTTGTCAAAGCAGAGGAGGGATTGCCCGGCGCCGCCGCCGCAGAGGAAGAGGTGGTTGCCCTCGAGAAGCGGGGAGGCCGCGTTTTGCCAGCGGATGTTGGAGGCGCCGTATTCGCGGGGGAGATCCTTTTTCCAGGCCACCCGCCCGTTGGCGGCGTCGAGGCAGAAGAGCCCGAGGGCGGCGCTCAGCACGTAGACCCGGTCGCCATCCACCGTGGGGGTCGAGCGCGGGCCGTCCCCGCCGTCGTTGCCGGGCGCCCCGGCATTGCCGCCGCCGTCATACTTGGCGAAGCCCAGCGGGGCCGCCCAAAGCTCCTTGCCGGAGTCGGCGTCCAGCGCGACGCAGACCTCGTTGTTCACGTTGTCGACCGGGCGCAGGACCAGTGTGTAGGCCTTGCCCCCGGCCACCGCGAAGCTGCTGAACCCCAGGTTGACCGGGGCGCGCCAGACCTGCTTGGGGCCGCCGGCCGGCCAGGCGGTGGCGATGGTCTCAGGCGTGGTCCCGTTGAGGCTCGGGCCCCGGAACTGGGGCCAGTCGGCCGCGGGGACCGCCAGGGGGCAGAGGACCAGGAGGGCAAGGCAGCGGGAGGCGAGAATCGATTTCACGCCCCCAATGACGCCCCTTCCGCCCGAGGAATTCAAGGCCAACCGCAGAGGAGGGCAAGGAGTCGACGAGCCAATGGGGGGTCGGGTCAGCGAGCGGGGGCAGGGCCCAGGAGGCGTTCCAGGAGAGACTCGGCGTCGCGGAAGTCGGCGATGACGACGTCGGCACCGACGCCGAGCAGGCGTTCGCGTTTCCATGGGTCCACGCGGCCGGAGCCATTGTGGGCCTCGTCGCTGGCCACCGCCACGGCCAGGCCGCCGGCTTCCTTCGTGTTCTGGATTTCCACGTAGCCGTCCCCAAAGGACAGCAGGTGCGATCCGGGAACCCCGTTTTCCCGGAGGATCCGCTCGATGATCATTTTCTTGGAGAAGTTCCGGTATTCGTCGAGGGCCCCATGGATGTGCGGCCCGAAATACCCTGCCACACCCAGCAGGGCCGCCTCCTCCTTCACATAGGCCTCGTCCGTTCCGCTGGCCAGGTAGAGGGTGAGCCCCCGGTGCCGCAGGGCCTCCAGCAACCCAAGGGACCCGTGCACCAAAAGGTCGATCGGCTGCAGTTTCCCGGTGCGGAGGCCGTCCTTGCGGCCGGCGATGCGGGCGTCCAACCGGCGCAGGTATTCATGCTTGTACCAGAGCGGGTCATTCGGTTCGCCCCCGCGTTCACGAATGCGCTCGGCCAACTGGATCATCTGGTAGATCGTCTGCTTGCCGTTCAGGCGCATGATGTCCTCCCAGCAGAGCCGCCGGCGCGCCTCCTCGCTCTCCCCCGGCCGGGCCGGGAGATGCTCGGCAAACATCGGCACCATCACGTCCGGCCAACCCTCCCGGACCAGCGAAAGGGTGCCGTCGAAGTCGAACAACACATGACGGATCTCGGGCCGGGGCGCGAAGCCCGGGCTGAACTCCACATGGCCGCGGAAGGTGGGGGCAGGTTGCACGGGCCTGAGATAGGGCCCGGCCCGCGGAAATGCAACGGCGCGCAGGCTCCCCCGGGGGGGGTCCAGTTGTCGTTTCCCTCTTCCCCGGAAACCGCGGGCATGTCCGACGCCCATGACGGATCGCTCATGGCCGCCCCCTGCCCAGCCCGCGAGCCGGCCCCGGGGTGGCGCTTGACGGGCCTTGGCGAGGACCCCAACCTGCGGTCCATGAGCAACCTGTTTTCGCCAGTGCGGACGCGTCGTGACTTCCTGCAGACCTTGGCCGTGGGGGGGACGGCGGTGGCGGCGGGTTGGGTGGGTTCCGCCGGGGCGGCGGAGGCTGGGAAGGCCCTGGCGGGGCGTCCGCGCATCCCGTTGGGTTTGGACAACTTTGCCGTGCGGGCGATGGGTTGGAAGGCGCCGCAGTTGTTGGACTATGCGGCGAAGCTGCGGACCGATTCCCTCTTCCTTTCGGACCTGGATGCGCTGGAGAGCCGGGAGGAGGGTTACCTGCGGGACCTGCGCAAGCGGGGGGCCGACCTGGGCCTGCAGATTCATCTGGGCACCTGGAGCATCTGTCCGACCTCCAAGTCATTCCGGAACAAGTGGGGCACGGCTGAGGAACACCTGGGCTTGGGCATTCGCCTGGCCAAGGCGCTGGGGTCACCCGTGCTCCGGGTCATCCTGGGCAACGGCGACGACCGTCGCACCGAGGGAGGCATCGAGGCACGGATCGCGGACACGGTGAAGGTGTGCCGGGCGCTGCGCAGCCAGGCGGTGGACGCGGGGGTGAAGATTGCGGTGGAGAACCACGCCGGGGACATGCAGGCGTGGGAGTTGGTGACCTTGATCGAGGCCGCGGGCCGGGACTACGTGGGGGCGAACCTGGACTCCGGGAACGCGACGTGGACGCTGGAGGATCCGCTGGCCAGCCTCGAGGCGCTTGGGCCCTACGCCGCGACCACGAGCCTGCGCGACTCCATGATTTGGGAATATCCGGACGGGGCCAAGGTGCAGTGGACCGCGATGGGGCAGGGGGTGGTGGACTGGAAAGCCTACTTCGCGCGGTTTGCCGTGCTGTGTCCCGGGGTCCCGGTGCACATCGAGACCATCAGCGGCTTTGCCCGGGAGATTCCCTATCTCAAGCCCGGCTTCTGGGCTTCATTTCCCAAGGCTCGCGCCCAGGACCTCGCCGGGTTTGTCGCCCTGGCCCGCCGGGGCCGGGCTATCGCTCCGTTTAAGCCCGCGGAGGGCCAGGACCGCAAGCAGGCTGAGCAGGAATATCAGAAGGCGGAACTGGAGCATAGCCTCGACTATTGCCGGAAGGCGCTGGGGCTCGGGCTCAAGGGGTGACCGTGACGGGGGCGGGGTAGACCTCGCAGGACTTGATCGGCGGGGGCAGTTCCGTGGGGCGGTAGTCGCGTGCCCCGCTGGTGCCCCGCAGGCTGTTCACCGTCAGCATCATCAACACCATCAGGATGTAGACATACAAATGGCGGCGGGTGGGGGACATGGATTCGGACTGGTGGCTGCGGGCGTTGGAGTGGTTCTGCGTCACGCCCTTTGCTTACGCTGAAACCGGCCCGTTCACCATTGGGCGGGGCTACGGAAGACGGACCCCGCCGGTTGCGGGGGGCGGGCTAGGGGATTTGCGGAGCGCGCGCCGGGGCGCGCCGGCCCCTAGACGTCGCAGAGGCCAACGCCTTGGCGCAGCGAGGCGAGGGCATCGGGGCGTTTGGGGATGAACTCCTGGGCGACGTGGCCCTTGAACCCGGTCTCGGCGATGGCGCGCATGATGGCCGGGTAGTGGATTTCCTGCGAGTCATCGATTTCCGCCCGGCCCGGCACGCCCCCGGTATGGTAATGGGCAAAACTGGCGTGATGCTTCCGGATGGTGGCGATGATATCCCCCTCCATGATCTGCATGTGGTAGATGTCGAAGAGGAGCTTGAAGCGCTCCGAGCCGATGCGGCGGCAGAGTTCAACCCCCCAGGCGCTCTTGTCGCACATGTAATCGCGGTGATCGACGCGGCTGTTCAACAGTTCCATCACCACGGTCACCTTGGCCTTCTCGGCGGCGGGCATGAGGCGTTGGAGGCCGAGGGCGCAGTTTTCCAGGCCCTTTTCGTCAGCCAACCCGTCGCGGTTGCCGGAGAAGCAAATCACGTGGGTCAACCCGGCCTCCGCCACCTCGCGGATGCGCTGTTCGTAGGCGGGGACCAGCAGGTCATGGTGTTCCACCCGGTTCCACGCCTTCTCAATCCGGCCGATGCGGTTGGGGCCGACGAAGGGGCCGTTGACCATGGCGCAGGTCAGCCCGTGTTTCTTGAGCGTGGGAAAGTCCGACGGGTTCAGGAGTTCGATGGACTCCAGCCCCATGGCCTTGCCCGCGACGCAGAGTTCCTCCAGGGACACCTTGGGATAGCACCATTTGCAGACGGAGTGCCGGATGCGGCCCTTGAGGGCGGGCCCCACGGCGGCCTCGGCGGCGCCCAGGCGGGTTTGGAGGGAGGCGGCGGCGGCGGCAACGGCGGCGCCGCCAGCGAGGCGGCCCAGGGCGGAACGGCGGGAAAGCGGGGTGCTCATGGCAGGGAAGTGGGATTGGGATCGACGACGGGAATACACCGCAAAGCGCTGGCGGCGTCAAACGACAAACCGCCCCGGCCGCGGAGGACAGTCCGCTGCGTCCATTGGTCCGCCGGCATGCGCCGATGGCTGCGCGCGGCGGCCCGGGGGACGGACGCCCGCGGTGTGCAAGCGGATGGGGCGGAAACCGAGGCCCAAGGCGCGCGAGGTCGGCCGTTTACTTGGCCTGCTTCCAGTAGGCGGGCAGGCCGGGCTTGGTGGCGGCGAGGATTTCGCGGATGGCGCGGCGGTCGGCGCGGGACAGGTGTTCCCATTGCGGGCGGGTGTCCTGGCCGGTCAGGATGTCATGCAGCCGCTGGTAGATGGCCTCGCGGACCTGGTCGGGCAGGCGGTCGAAAGCCTCGGAATAGATCAGGAAACTGCACGGATGCCGGAACAGGCGATCCTGGAGGTCGAGATCCCGCAGGGACCGCCCGCGGGCATCCCGCGGGCCCTGGGCGGTGAAGGCGCGGGCATAGGCGTCGCCGCCGCGGATGGGCTGCGCCAGCGCGGCCTCCTCCGAGAACAGGAGGTATTTGAGGAACCCATCAATGATGTTCCTGAGGTAATTGACGTGCCCGTATTGCTGGAGGGCGAGGGTGGATTCGTAGTGCAGCCGGGTGATGAAGTTGTGCATGTGGGTTTGGTGCTCAAGGACCAGCAGCGCGACGATGTCGCTGGAATCCTCGGGGTAGGGCGCCGGGTTGAAGAGGTCGCTCAACTCGCGGAGCGTGCCCCTGTGGGCGGGATCCCGGGCTTGCCGCTCGAAGGCCGCCTTGCCGAAGAGGTTGCCCCGGTGGGCGGGTCCGCCCGGTTCCCCGGTGACATACCAGCCGCCCCAGCGCTCGGCCAGGGGGGTGCGGTGGTTGACCAGGGAGACCCCGGTCACCAGGTCGACCACCCCCTGCTCATCCACCGCGAAGGAGCGAAGCAGATGCCCGGGCACCCCCATGCTCTTGGCCGAGGCGTGGCACTCCAGGCACTGGTCGGTGCGGACGAAGCGCGGTTGCTTCGCCCTGGCCTGCTCCAGCGTGTAGAACACGCCGCCCAGCTTCGGGTCCACCTCGCTGAACTCGAGCAGCGGGGCGCCCGGGATGAAGCCGACGTAGACATCGTCATTGAAGTAGAGCGCGCGGGGGTTCTGCGGGCTGATGCGTTCGCGCTGGAGGGAGGTTTTGGAAAAAACGAGCACCTGGGAGGCGCGCGGGACGTCGAGGGCGCGGAGGATGGACTTCAGGTAGCCCTGGCCCTCCTCGAACTCCAGCTTCAGTTCCCCGCGGTCGAGCCGCTGTTGCAGCCGGGCGATGGATCCCTGCGCGGCGGTCTTCGAGTACTTGAGGGTATCCTCATCGAAGGGCATCAGGTGCGTGGCGCCCTGGAAGTCATCCGCCGCAGACGGGCCCGGCCAGCCAAGCAGGGCCAGGGTCAGGGCCAGCAGGAGCGCAGGCGATATCGCCAGGGAGGACGAAGCAGTGGGGAGCGACACGGTGACCATAACGTCCGGTAAGAGACGACGGGGGGCACAGCCCATTTTTGCCGAAGACCGGGCGAAAACTGTCCGCCGCGGGGGGCGCGGGCGGGCGGGGGTTCAGGACGTGGCGGGCGGGGGGGCGGACGGGGTGGCTGTCGAGGGGGAGCCGGGGCGGAGGCGGGAGGCGAGTTCGCTGAAGACGACGTAGACGACGGGGACGACAATGAGGGTGAGGAAGGTGCTGCTGAGCATGCCGCCGACGACGGCGACGCCCATGGGGCGGCGGCTTTCGGCGCCGGCGCCGAACCCGATGGCGATGGGGAGGATGCCGGCGATGGTGGAGAAGGCGGTCATGAGGATGGGCCGGAGGCGGACGCGGCCGGCCTCGATCATGGCGTCGAGGGCGCTGGCGCCGGCGGCGCGCTCCTGGTTGGCGAACTCGACGAGCAGGATGGAGTTCTTGGTGACGAGGCCGATGAGCAGGACGATGCCGATTTGGGAGAAGAGGTTGATGTTCATGGCCGGGACGGCGCCGCCGCTGAGGACCTGGACGAGCCAGAGGAGGCCGAAGGCGCCACAGCCGGCCAGGGGAACGGCGAGCATGACGGTGAGGGGGTGGACGAGGCTCTCGAACTGGGCGGCGAGGGTCATGAAGACGATGACCAGGGCCAGGCCGATGATGAAAAGGATTTCGTTGCCGGTGTCCTTGTATTCCTTGCTTTCGCCGGCCCAGGCCACGCGGAAGCCGGGGGGCAGGTCGTGGAGGAGAGCCTCGGTCTGGGCGATGGCGGTGCCGAGGGACACGCCGGCGAGGGTGGCGGAGATGGTGGTGGCGCGCAGGCGGTTGTAGTGCTCGATGGCGTTGGGGGCGGTGCCTTCCTGGCGGGAGACGATGGCGCTGAGCTGGATGAGGCGGCCGTCGCGGCTGCGCACGTAGAGGCGGTCGAGATCCTGGGGCGTGAGGCGGCTCTGGCGGGCCAGCTGGGCGATGACGTCGTATTCCTTGCCCTCGACCTTGATGCGGCTGAGGTCGAGGCCGCCGAAGAGGATCTGCAGGGTGCGGGAAAGGTCCTGGATGCTGACCCCGAGGGTGGCGGCCCGGTTGCGGTCGATGTCCAGGCGCAACTCGGGCTTGGTCAGCTCGAAGGAGCTGCGGGCATTGAGGATGTTGGTGGTGGCGCGCAGGCGATTGAGGACGGTCTGGGTGTAGGCGTTGAGTTCGTCGAGATCCTGGCCCTGGATGACGAGCTGGTAGGCGGAGCCGAAGGCGCGGCCGATGGCCTTGGGTATGATGGGGGCGGCGAAGGCGCCCTCGACGCCCATGAAGAACTGGCTTTGCAGGCCGCCGGGGCCCTTGACGATGTCCTGGAGGCTGCGGCGGGGGCCGTCCTTGAGGCGGATGAAGATGATGCCGCTGTTGGCCTGGCCGGGGCCGGCGAGGGCGAAGGCGGTGATGCTGCCGTAGACATCGACCTCGGGGGTGCGGTTGAGGATGGCCTCCATCTTGCGCATCTGGCGGTCGGTGAACTCGGTGGTGGAGCCCTCGGGGCAGAAGACGAAGCTGAACATGCGGCCCTTGTCCTCCTCGGGGAGGAACTCGCCCTCGAGGCGCTGGAGGAACCACCAGTTGGGGCCGAGGGAGAGGGCGGTGACGAGGAGGGCGAAGGCGAGACCGGCGCCGAGGCGGAAGGGGAGGGGGAGGGAGCGGAAGGGGCGGGCGGCGGCGGCGGCGGCGCGGACGCCGCGGCCGAGGACGGCGGTGTAGGCGCGGATGAACAGGCCCATGACGGCATCGAACCACCGGATGAGGAACACCTTGCGGGGTTCGTGTTCCTTGAGGAGGCGGGCGGCCATGGCCGGGGAGAGGGTGAGGGCGACGAAGGCGCTGACGGCCACGCTGCCGGCGACGGCGACGGCGAACTCGACGAAGAGGCGTCCGGTGGCGCTTTTCTGGAAGGCCAGGGGGGTGAAGACGGCGATGAGGGAGACGGTGATGGCGATGACGGCGAGGGCGATTTCCTGCATGCCGCGGAGGGCGGCGGCCATGGGGGCCATGCCGTTCTCGATGTGGCGATGGATGTTTTCGAGGACGACGATGGCGTCGTCGACGACCACGCCGATGGCGAGGACGAGGGCGAGCATGGTGAGGATGTTCACCGAGTAGCCGAAGGCGTGGAGGATCGCGAAGGTGCCGAGGATGGAGACCGGGATGGCGGCGGCGGGGATGAGGGTGGAGCGGAAGTTGCCGAGGAACAGCCAGATGATGAGGACGACGAGGAGGAAGGCGAGGCCGAGGGTGGTCCAGACCTCGTCGATGGCCTGCTTGACGTAGGTGGACTCGTCGTAGTTGAAGACGATCTCGATGCCGGCCGGGAGGGTGGGCTTGATGGCCTCAATCTCCGCCTTGATGCCCTCGGCGACCTCGACGGTGTTGGCCTTGGACTGCTTGACGATGCCGAGGAAGATGCAGGGGCGGCCGTTGTTGCGGGCGATGGTGCGCTCGTTCTCGACCCCGACCCGGGCCTCGCCCACGTCGCGCAGGCGGACCAGCCGGGCGCCGTCGCTGGCGACGACCAGCTGGTTGAACTGGTCCGGGGACTTCAGCTCGCCGCGGGTCTGGATGGTCATCTCCCGGGCGAGGTTTTCCACCCGTCCGCTGGGCAGCTCCACGTTCTGCTGCTGGAGGGCGCGTTCCACGTCGAGGACGGTGACCTGGTGGGCGGCCATTTTCTCGGCGTCGAGCCACAGGCGCATGGCGTAGCGCTGTTCGCCGCCGATGACCACGCCGGAGACGCCCCGGACCGTCTGCAGCCGGGTCTTGATCTGGCGCTCGGCCAGCTGGGACAGCTCCAGCGGCGTCAGGACCTCGCTGTTCATCCCGATCCAGATGATGGGCTGGGCGTCGGCGTCCTGCTTGGCCACGATGGGCTCCTCGATGGTCTCCGGCAGCTTGCCGCGCACCCGGGCCACGCGATCGCGCACGTCCTGGGCGCACTGGTCGATGTCGCGGCCGAGGTCGAACTCAACCGTGATGCTGCTGACCTGTTCGCGGCTGGAACTGGTCAGGGTGCGGATGCCCTCGATGTTGTTGATCTCCTCCTCCAGCCGCTCCGTCACTTCCGTTTCCACCACGTTGGCGTTGGCGCCCGGGTAGACGCTGGTGACGGAGACGATGGGCGGGTCGATGTCCGGCAGCTCGCGGACGGGCAGGCGGGTCAGGGAAATAAGGCCGAACAGAATGAGCGCCAGGCTCATCATGGTCGTGAAGACCGGCCGCTGAATGGCGACGCGGGAGAGGGTCACCGGGGAGCCTGGGATGTCGCGCCCGGCCGGCCGGGGGCGTTGGTCTGGGCGGGCGCGCCGGCGCCCGGGCGTCCGCCGGGTCCGCCGGGTCCGCCGGGCGGGCCGCCGCGGACCTTGCCGCCGGGGCGGACCTTTTGGATGCCCTCGGCCACGACGCGTTCGCCGCCCTCGAGGCCGCGGGTGACCTCGACGATGCCAGCCTGGCGGATGCCGAGTTGGACGGGGCGGATCTGGGCGATGTCATCCGGGCCGGCCACGTAGATGATGGTGCGGTCGCCGCTGGCGAGCACGGCGGACTCGGGGATGACGACGGCCTGGTCCTTGAGGCGGAGGGTGAGATCGAGGTTGGCGAACATGCCCGGCTTGAGGCGGCGCTGGGGGTTGGGGATGCGGGCCTTGATCAGGGCGGTGCGGGTGGTGGGATCCACCTGGGGGGCGATGAAGTAGACCTCGCCCGGGAACACCTCGCCGGGGAAGGCGGCCACGGTGAGCGCGAGCTTCTGGCCCACGGCCAGTTGCCCGAGGAACCGTTCCGGCACGGAGATCTCGGCCTTGACCGGGTCGAGGTCGACCACCCAGGTGAGGATGGTGTTGCGGGCGATGACCTGGCCCGGGCTGACCATGCGGCCGCCGGCGATGCCGGCGAAGGGGGCGACGAGGCGGGTGTCCCGCCACTGGCGCCGTTTCAGGTCGAGGGAGGCCTGGTTGGCCTGCAGGGTGGCGGCCGCCTGATCGAATTCCTGCTGGGAGATGAGCTTGCCGGCATACAGGCGCTGGACCCGGTCGTAGGTGAGTTGGCTCAGCTTGAAGTTGGCCTCGGCTTCCGTGACGGCGTTGGTGAACTTCGATTCGTCGAGGCGAATCAGGAGGTCGCCCTTGTTGACCGGTGCGCCCTCCTCAAACAGGATCTCCTCGATCGTGCCTTCCGTCTCGGCCCGCACCTCCACCATCTCGTCCGCCACGAGGGACGCGACGAGGGAGAGCGTCTCGGAGACCGCTTGGCGCTTGGCCTCGGCCAGCACGACCTGGGTGGCGAACCCGCCCGGCCCGGCGGGCGGGGCCCCGCCCGAGGGGACCGAGGGACGGCACCCGGACAGCAGGAGGCAACACAGGCCCGGACCAGCAACGGCCCGCAGCGATTTCCAGGTCAGGCAAGGAAGACTCACAACGGGCTGGAGGATCCCGGGATGCGCCGGGCAAGTCCAGAGTCATTTCCCGGGCCGGCCGATCGTCCACGGCCGGGACAAGGTGTCCTTGGCCTGTCCACTTCCGGGACACCCGCACCCGCCCTCCCGCACCACCGGCCTGTCCCAACCCACGCAAGTGCTTGCGCCGGGCCCCAAGCGCGTCACCCGGACGCCCGGGACGGCGTTCGATTGTGTGCGCGGCAGGCTGGCATCAGGGCTGCTCTAAGGAAGGCGTGTATTCGGGTTAGTGTTCTGTGTGTTCTGTGTTGTTTAGAGCGGGCTGAAAGTCGGGTCGAAGGGGTGCATTCCCCCCAGGCCTTCCAACCTGTCTGTTGGGGACTTTCAGTCCGCTTTTTTCTTTGGGCCAAGCGAGGAGCTGAGGAGCCAGCCCTGACTTCTGCGCGGTCCAGTCGCCCTCCCCTTGGCCGGTTGCCGGTTCAACCCGCCACGGCATCGTGGATCACGCGGTGGACGCCGGTGGCCGGCAGCAGGCCGGCTGCGGCGGGCACGACGGTCTCCGCCGGGGTGAGCAGCACCGGGTAATCCTGCCGACTGGCCGGGCGAATGCCGTGCGAGCCCTTCACCAGGGTCGCGTCGAGGGGGATGACGTCCATCAGCATGCGGAAGCCGAGCTTCTTCTGGAGCAGGCGCCGGGCGATGCGCAGCTTGGGCATGGGCAGGGCGGGGTCGAGGAACAACTCCACGGGGTCATAGCCGGGCTTGCGGTGGATGTCCACGCAGCGGGCGAAGTCCGGCGCCCGGGCGTCGTCCAGCCAGTAGTAATAGGTGAACCACGCGTTCTCCCTGGCCAGCACGACGAGGTCGCCGGCGCGCGGATGGTCCAGCCCGGCGGCGCGTTTCTCGTCGCGTCCCAGTACCTGGTCCACGCCGGGCTGCGCGGCCAGCCGGGCGCGCACGGCGGGTTCCAGTGCCGGGTCGTTCAGGTAGACATGGGCGACCTGATGGTCGGCCACGGCGAAGGCCCGGCTCGCGCCGGCGTCGAGCAGCTCCAGCCCGAGTTCCTCCTTCACGGTCAGCCAGCCCTCCTGGCGGAGGACCCGGTTGAGGTGCACGGGTGTGTCCACCGGGGTGATGCCATATTCCGAGAGCACCAGCGGCGTGACGCCGCGTTCGCGGAAGAAATCAACCAGGTCGCCGACGAGGGTGTCGATGGCGCGCACGTCGGCGGCGATGCCGGGGTGCCGGGGGCCGAGCCGCTGCAGGTTGTAGTCGAGATGCGGGAGGTAAACGAGGCTGAGGGTGGGCTGGTGCCGGCGCTCGATCCACTTGGCCGACTCGGCGATCCAGCGCGAGGCGGCGTCGGGCGGGCCCTGGGGCGTGGCCACCCCGGCGGCCGGGCCCCAGAAGGTCGGGAAGGGAAACTCGCCGAGGTCGCGCTTGATCGTCTCCCGCAGGTCCATCGGCCCGGTGTAGATGTCGAACACCTTGCGTCCGTCGGCCGGGTACATGGGGCGCGGCGTGATGCTCCAGTCCGCGCTGGAATACATGTTGTACCACCAGAACAGCTTGGCGCAGGTGAACCCGGGCCGGTTTTCGCGCAGCGTTTCCCAGATTTTGGGCCCGTGCACGATGTGGTTGGACTGCTTCCAGAACTGCACCTCGGCCAGCTCGCGGTGATACCAGCCGTTGGCCACGATGCCATGGCGGTCCGGGGCGGTGCCGGTCAGGTAGGTGGACTGCGCCGTGCAGGTGACGGCGGGCAGGGCGGGGTCGATGTGGGTCAGGCGGCCGGACCGGGCGAAGGCGGTGAGGCGGGGGGCGTCGGGACCGAGCAGGCCCTCGGTGAGACCGACAACATTCAGGACGGCCGTGCGCTTCATGGCGGGGTCAGGGCCGGACGAGGGAGACGAGGCCGCCCTGGCCGCGGGCGGGCCGGCGTTGTTCGAGTTCGCGGATCGACTCCAGCATGGTGGGGAAATGGACTTCGTGGACCTCGACCCCGCGGCCGATTGCCTGGAGGAGGGTGAGGGTGAGCTGGCCGCCGAGGTGCTCCCGGAATTCCTCCAGGCCCTTGAGGACGACGTAGATGCCGTCGGCATCCCGGTGGCCGAGCTCGGGGGCGAAGAGGTCGAACCCGAGGGTCTCGATCAGGTGCAGGATGCGCTCGGCGGCGGCGGCCTCGAGGAGGCCGATGCGGCGGGAGTAGATGACGTCGAGGGCGATGCCGATGGCCACGGCCTCGCCGTGGCGGAGGCGGTATTCGGACAGGGGCTCGAGCTTGTGGGCGGCCCAGTGCCCGAAGTCGAGGGGCCGGGCCGAGCCGAGCTCGAAGGGGTCGCCGCCGGTGGCGATGTGGTTGAGGTGGAGTTCCGCGCAGCGCTCGATGAGGTGCTCCATGGCGGCCGGCTCGCAGCGGGCCAGCGCGGCGGCGTCCTGTTCGAGGCGCTCGAAGAACGCGGCGTCGCGGATGCAGGCGACCTTGACCGCCTCGATGTAGCCGGCCCGCTTGTCGCGGGGGGGCAGGGTGGCCAGGAGGTCGAAGTCGTTGATGACCGCCCAGGGCACGGCGAAGGTGCCGATGAAGTTCTTTTTCCCGAAGGCGTTCATCCCGTTCTTCACCCCGACGCCGGAGTCGGCCTGGCTGAGGGTGGTGGAAGGGAGGCGCACGTGGCGGACGCCGCGATGGGCGGTGGCGGCGGCCAGGCCGACGAGATCGAGGAGGGCGCCGCCGCCGGCGGCCAGCAGGTAGGAGTGGCGGTCGATGTGGTGGCGGTCGAGGTGCGACTGGATTTCGGAGACGTGGAAGTAGGAGTTCTTCACGCGCTCGCCCCCCTCGAGGATGATGGGCGGGGCGACGAGCTGGACGCAGTCGGCGATGGTCTTGAAATAGGTCTCGATCTGGGGCGCGAGGGCGGGTTGGGCCTCGTGCAGGGATTCGTCGAGCACGACGAGGGCCCGCGGGATGGCGCCGGGGCTGGCGGCCAGGATGTTCCTGAGCACGGGGTTGCCCAGGCCGAAGGCGTTCCGGGTGAAATGCACCTGGTGCCGGAAGCTGACGCTGATGGTGCGTTCGATCAGGGACATGATGGGGGAGTGGACGTGACGTGGGACGGGCTCAGGCCGGGGGGAGGATTTCGACGATCTGGGCGAGCGGCCGGCCCCGGGGATCGAGAAGGGTGTTGCGCCGGCCGTAGAGGACATGGGCGCCCTGGAGGCCCAGCAGGTCGTTGATGAAGGGGTCGGAGGCCACGCGCAGGAAGGCCTGGGGCCGGCTCTGGTAGGGCACCCGGTGCTCGCGCAGGACGTGGCCGAGGGGGAAGCGCCCCTCCAGGATGGCCGCCTGCGCCGCGGCGCTGAAGCGGTCGAGGTGAATCACGATGGCCCCGAACTCCACCGGGCGATGGGTGCCGTCGAGTTCCAGCACGACCTCGCGGAAGTAATCCTCCCCGTGCCGTTCGTGTCCCAGCACGCGCAGGTGGATCCCGGCGCCGTGGAACTGTTCGAGGGTGGAGGTCATGTCCCGCTCGTGCACCAGCAGGGAGCGCGCAGGCTCCGGGAGGGCCGCGCCCTCGACCACGTCGAGCGGGGGCAGGGCCCGGCCGTGGCGCGCGTAGAGGGCGTCGAGGGGATAGGCGACCGACCCGGCGGGCGGCGGCGGGGCCCCCGGGGCGGGCCGCGGGGAGGAGGACGGGGGAGTCACGGGAAGGGCAGGGGGGTTCAGGCGTAGCGTCCGCCGCGGTGTTCAGGCAGGAAGAACATCTGGAGCAGGCCGGCCCGCGGCACGCGCAGGGTGTCGCCGTCCACGGCGAGGAAACCCCAGGACTCCAGCCGCCGCAGGGGTTCGGCAAAATGGACCAGGGGATCGGCACCGAACTTCGCCTGGAAGGCGGCGCGGCTGACCTGGCCCAGCTTCAGCTGGAGGATGAACTCGCGGATGTAGCGTTCCTCCGCCGAGGGGGTGAGGGCGCGGTAGACGGGCGGTTCGCCGCGGTCCACCCGCTCGAGGTATGGCGTGAACTCGTGGTGGTTCTGGTAGTGCACCCCGTGCAGGTGCCCGAAGCTGGCCACCCCCACGGAGAGGATGTCGGCCCCCGAGAACAACCCCTGCCGGTAGAGGAACTTCACCCGGGCCGGGTCGCGCACGACGGTGGTGGCGCTCGTCACGGTGTAGCCGCGCTTCTCGAACTCGTCGTAGGCATGGCTCACCCATGCCCGCTTGGTGGCCCAGTCCGCCACCGGGGCGACCAGTTTCCCCTCCGCCTTCATCTGCTGGTAGATGCCCGTGTTGTAGGGCACCTCCATCTGGTAGATGGTGACGGAGTCGGGCTCCAGCGCGACCGCGCGGGCCACCGTCTCGCGCCACTTCTCCTCGGTCTCCTCCACCATGCCGGCGATGAGGTCGATGTTGATCTGCGGGAACCCAATCTCGCGCGCGTAGCGGTAGGCCCGGTCGATTTCCTTCGAGCGATGCGCGCGGCCGTTCACCTCGAGGATATGGTCGTCGAAATGCTCGATGCCGAGGGACAACCGGGTCACGCCGAGGGCGCGGATGGCCGCCAGCTTGTGGTCGGTCAGGGTGCCGGGTTCCGCCTCAAAGGTGACCTCCTCCGCCTCGTCCCATGGCAGCAGCCGCTTCATGCCGTCCGTCAGGTGCCGCAGTTGCTCCGGCGACAGGTAGCTGGGCGTGCCGCCCCCGAAATAGATGAAGCGCGGCCGGCGCCCGGCCACCCACGGCTTGGCCGCGTAGACGGACAGTTCCTTCAGCAGGGCGTCGAGATAATGGCGAATCTCGGAGGAATCCTTGTCCGTGTAGACCTTGTAATAGCAGAAGTGACAGCGCTTCCGGCAGAAGGGGATGTGGGCGTAGAGGCCCAGCGGGGGGGGGGTCACCCCGGGCGCCTGCCACGATTGGTCGAGCGCCGCCGCCAGTTCGGGCACGCGGTCCGTCTTCCAGAACGAGAACGGCGGGTAATTGGCGACGAAGTAGTTGCCCGCGGTGGTCTCCTTCTGCAGCGGCGGCAGGCGGGGGGGCGAGGCGGGGGCGGTCATGGAGGGCGCGGGGTGCAGGGGTTCAACCGGGGCGGGGTCCGAAGCAATACACGCTGCCGTCCTCATTGCCGATGAGGATGCGGCCCCCGACGACGGCCGGGGAACTGGTCATGCCCCCGCCAATCTCGTAGCTCCACAACTCGCGGCCGTCCGCCAGCGCGACCAGGTAGAGCCGCCCGTCCTCCGATCCGACCACGACCTTGCCGTCGCAGACCGCCGGGGAACTGTCCACGCGGCCGCGCGTGGCGAAGGTCCAGATCACCGCGCCGGTGTCGCGCCGCAGGCAATGGAGCCGCTTGTCGCGTCCGCCCACCACCACGCGGTCGTCCAACAGGGCCGGCGAGGAGACGTAGGGAAAGCCGCGGTCCTGGTAGGTCCAGAGGTTGGTGCCCTTGTCGAGGTCGACGCACAGGAACACGTTCTCGTAGTGGCCCACGAAGGCCCTTCCCCTGGCCAGCGCCACCGAGCCCAGCATGGGCGCGCCCACCTCGACCTCCTTCACCTTGGCGCCGTCCTTCAGCGACACCAGGTGGAGCATGGCGTCACAGCCGCCCACGGCGGTGACGCCGTCGAGGACGGCCGGCGTGCCCTTGATGCCGGTGCCGGTCTCGAACACCCAGTTGGACTTGCCGGTGGCCGCGTCCAGGCAATACAGCCGGCTATCGAAGCTCCCGAAAACGAGCCAGTGCCCCTGGCCGCCCGGCGCGGGGGTCACGTTGGGCGAGCCCGGGATCTTGTCATCGCACTTGAACTGCCAGAGCTCGCGCCCGGTCGCCGCGTCCAGCGCGCGCAGGAGGCCGTCGTCGGACCCCACGTAGACCTTGCCCTCGAACACGAGGGGGGAGGACTCGATGGGCCCGCCCGTCTTGACCTTCCAGACGCCGCGACCCGTGGCCAGGTCGATGGCATGGACGTGCTCGTCGTCGGACCCGACGAAGACGCGGCCGTTGGCGACGGCGGGGGAGGACCGGACGGGCTTGTCCGTCTTGTAAGTCCAGAGGAGGGCGAGGTTGGTGCCGAGGGAACCGGGGGCCACGCCGGTGAGGGCCGGGTTGCCGCGGAACATGGGCCAGTCAGCGGCGGAGACCAAGGGGGGGAGGGCCACGAGCGCCGCCAGGCAGAGGGCGAAAAACCAAGGAACCCCGCCGCCCGCCCCCGGGCAACCCCGGGGATGGCCGCCGACCGCAAGTTGGCTCAGGCCAGCCTTCTGCATCGCTTGCCAACCCTACGGAGGCACCGCCCCCTTGGCAACCATCTAATACCTACACGTATCAATTGGGCGGGGGGGTGGCTTGTCCGATGCGGTGTATTCCGCATTGGCGTTGCGGGGGGTGGCGCCTAGCCTCCGGGTCCATGCGGTTTCTTCCCCTGATTGAAGCGAAGCGGGACGGGCGGGTGCTGGACCCGGACGAGGTGGCGGGCATGGTGCAGGCCTTCACGGCCGGCGGGATCCCGGACTACCAGATGGCGGCCATGCTGATGGCGATCTATTTCCGGGGCATGACCCCGGAGGAGACCCGGGCCCTGACCCTGTCCATGCGGGATTCGGGGGACGTGCTGGGCTGGCCCGCGGATGCCCGGCCGGTGGTGGACAAGCACTCGACGGGCGGGGTGGGGGACAAGGTGTCGTTGCCGCTGGCGCCATTGCTGGCCTGTTTGGGGATGCGGGTGCCGATGATCTCGGGGCGCGGGTTGGGCATCACGGGGGGGACGCTGGACAAGCTGGAGTCCATTCCCGGGTTCACCACGCAACTGGGGCCGGCGCGCTTGGTGGAGCAGGTGCAACGGATTGGCGTGGCGATGGGGGGACAGACCGAGACCATGATTCCCGCGGACAAGAAGCTGTATGCGTTGCGGGACGTGACGGGGACGGTGCCGAGCATCCCGCTGATCACGGCGAGCATCCTGTCCAAGAAACTGGCCGAGGGCTTGCAGGCGTTGGTGATGGACGTGAAGTGGGGGGCGGCGGCGTTCATGTCGACGCGGGAGGAGGCCCGGGCGCTGGCGGAGTCGCTGGGGACGCTGGCGGAGGCGTGCGGGGTGCGGATGGACGCGGTGATCACGGACATGAACACCCCGCTGGGGCGGGCGGCGGGCAACTGGCTGGAGGTGCGGGAATCGGTGGAGTGCCTGGAAGGGCGGGGTCCGGACGATTTGCGGCGGCTGGTGGTGGAATGCGCGGCGCGGCTGCTGGTGTTGACGCGGTTGGCGCCGGGGGTGGAGGCGGCGCGGGATCGGGCGGCGGCGTGCCTGGACAGCGGGGCGCCGCGGCGGAAGTGGGACGAGTTGCTGGCGGCGCAGGGGGCGGACTTGGCGGCCATGGCGGCACTGCTGGGGCGGGACCACCTGGCGCCGGTGGTATTGGAAGTGCCCGCGCCGGCAGGGGGTTTTGTGGCGCGGTGCGACGCGCGGGTGATCGGCGAGGTGGTGCGCGATCTGGGCGGCGGGCGGCTGACCAAGGACACCGTGTTGAACCCGGCGGTGGGGGTGGATCAACTGGCCAAGCCGGGCGACGCGGTGCGGGCGGGGTCGGTGTTGTGCCGTGTGCACGCGGCGACGCCGGCGGAGGCGGAGGCGGCGCGGGCGCGGCTGGCGGGGGCGTTTGCGGTGGCGGACGGGCCGCCGGCGCCGGCGCCGTTGTGGTGAGGGGGGGGCGGCTCAGGCCTTGGGGGTCGTGCCGTTGGCGGCGGGCGGCGGGCCGAGCAGGCGGATCTCCCGTTCGCAACGCTCGATGAGATCGAGTCGCTTGAGGCGCTTGGCCAGCGCGAGCATCTGCTGGTGGAGGCCGAGGGCGTCGGGGTACTGGGGAAACTCCCGCAGCAGTTGTTCATACCAGCCCAGCGCCTTGTCATCCGGCCCGGTGGCGCTGCGTTTCTCGGCCAGGGTGAGGAGGAGCCGCATCCGTTGCGCCCGGCTGGGGCCCCGCTTGAGCGCGTTCTCGTAGGCCTCGATGGCGTCACTGAGGTTGCCCGCCGCCCAGTGCAGGTCGCCCACCTTCTCGGTCAGCACCGCGCTGCGGTTGAGCAGGGGCAGCCGCGTTGAGTTGAGGAACTCCAGTTGCAGCGCCGGTGCGGCCGTGCCGTTGGTGCGCAGCCGGTTGATGGCCTGCAGCCAGGCCCATTCCAGGAAGGGACTCTGGCGCTGTTCCAGTTCCGCCCGCAGGGCCGCCGCGTCCCGGGCAAACGGCCGGTAGAGCGGGTCGCCGATGATCGTGGTCTGCCATGAGATGGAGCCCTGGGCGGCGATGGCGGCCTCGCCATAGGTCCACCCCGACAGCCAGCGGGTCAGGAAGGCGAACAGGTCCGGCGTGCCGCTCAGGTAGGGCTCGTCCACCGAGCCCATGGTGCAGGCCGCCCCCCGCGCCAGCAGCAGTCCCGCCCACATGTCGTTGGTCGTCCGCAGGGTCTGCGCGCTGAAGCTGTAGAGATGGTAGGCGAAGGCCCCGGGCATGAACTCGACGTGCGGCTGCCCGAACAGCGGGCTCACGTGCTGGTCATACCACCCCATGTAGAGGGCCGCCTGGCTCAGTGGAAACCGCGCCGGGAAGGTCTCCGGCTTCTCGTCCAGCGTCACCTCAAAGCCATGCCGCGACGCCGCCAGCGCCGTCATGCCCAGCATGTCGTCCCCGGCCTTGTAGCCCCCGTTGGTCAACCCCCGCAGATCAAAGTAGGCCCGGCCCCACAGGCCGTTCGTCTCGCCCTCCAGCGCCCGGTCCACCAGGGCCCGCGCCAGTTCCGGCGTCGGCCCGTCCAGCCGCGTCACCATCAACAGCCCGTTCACCGGGTGCAGGTAGCCGGTGTTGGTGGCCAGCGCGAACGGGTTCCGCAACGGACCCGCCCACGGCGCCGGCGCCTCGCTCACCGGCAGCAGGGTCAACTGGCTGTCCACCGCCGCCTCGGTGCGCTTGAGTTCCAGGGCCAGGTTCTCCGTGCCGGCCTCCTTCAGCGTCGGGTCGCGCAGGATCTTCACCGGCACGCCATAGCACAGCAGGACGTAGCGCACGCGCGCCGCCAGCGCCTGCCGGAAGGGCGGCAGCTCCGGCCGGCCGGGCACCACGTTGGTCGCCGGGCTGAAGGTCAGCAGGCCCTGTTCCTCCAGCCAGCGGAAGACCGGTCCCTGCAGGCGTTCCAGGTAGTCCGGCCGCGATATCGCCTCCGTCAGGGGCAGATCCAGCCCCAGCAACTGGTTGGTCGGCACCGCCCGCCGCTGCGCATAATAGTCGGCCACCTGCCGCGATTCCGGCATGCGCAGGTTGTAGACCACCACCACCTCGCTGCCGGTGTTGCGCCGCTCCCGCTCCTCCCGGGACAGCGCGCCGGCGGCCGGCGCGGGGACGGCTGACACGGCGACGGCCGGCGCCGCCGCGGGAACCGCCCCGGGCGCGGGCTCCGCCGCCGGAGCGGGCTGTCCCGAAAGCAGCAGGCACGCCGGCGCGGCCAGGGCCAGGGCCCGCCGCAGGGCCGGGCCCCGTCTCGCCCATGGAAAACCGGGAGTCATGCGCACCTATTCCACATCGACGCGAAGCCCGTCGTAGGCAAGCCACACTCCTTCCGGCAATTCCGCCTGGGCCAGGTCATGATCATAATCATGGGTGAGGTGGGTCAGGTAGGTCCGGCCCGCCCCGATCCGCCGCGCGGCGGTCAGGGCCTCGTCCAGGCACATGTGGGTCGGGTGCGGGGTGTAGCGGAGGGCATCCAGCACGGCCACCTCGACCCCGCGCACGGCCTCGACCACGGCGGGGGGCACCTCCTTGCAGTCGCTCAGGTAGGCCAGCTTTTTCCGGCCCTCGTGGGTGAAGAGGAACCCGTTGGACACCGCGCGTCCATGGGGCAGGTCGAACGGGGTGACCTCCAGGTCGCCCACCGTGAAGGGGCCGGTGAACTCGTGCGGTTCCGGCATGAAATAGCCCTTGGGCCAGGGGCCTTCATGGAAGGCGTAGGCAAAGACGCGCCGCAGGGTGGCCATGGTGGCCGGGCTGGCGTGGATGGGCAGGGTGCGGCCCCCGCGCAGGTCGCAGAAGCGCCGGCAGTCGTCCAGGCCCATGATGTGGTCGGCGTGCGCGTGGGTGATGAGCACCGCGTCCAGCCACTGCAGCCGCTCGCGCAGGGCCTGGAGGCGGAACTCGGGGCTCACGTCCACCACCACCTTCGTGGTCGTGCTGGCCAGGTGCACGGACGGGCGGGTGCGGTGGTTCCTTGGGTTGGCCAGGAAGGCGGCCGGGTAATCAACGCCGATCAGCGGCACCCCCTGCGAGGTGCCGGTGCCAAGGAAGGTCAGCGTGAACATGCCGCAGGCGCCGGGAGAATCGGTCTCGTAACGCCTCGACGGTATCATAGGGGGCGCGTTCGGCGAAGGAATTTGCCTTGCTCAACCCGCCGCCCATGAAAAACTGGCCCCGACACCGGACTCCACCCTTTCCCCAAACCACGACCGGCCCCGCGCTGAACTCCAGCCCATGAAAACTCGAACCTCCATCTCCCACGCCCTCTTGACCGGCCTGCTCCTGGCCCAGTTGGTCCTCCCCACCGCGGCCCTCCCCGCGCCCAAGCCGGCGGACATGTCCAGGAAGGTCAAGGTTTTCATCCTGCTGGGCCAGTCCAACATGGTGGGCCTCGGCAAGGTCAAGGGCCCGGAGACGTCCCTCGAGAACCTGGTGAAGACCAAGAAGAAGTATTCCTACCTCGCCGACGAGGCCGGCAACTGGGTGGAGCGCCCGGACGTCCGCTATGTGCGCTACATGCAGGGCCGGGGGATGATGAACAACGAATCGATGACGGTGGCCAAGTGCGGGACGATTGGCCCCGAGTTTGGCCTGGCGCATTTCGTCGGGGACGCCATCGAGGCGCCGGTGATGATCCTCAAGAGCTGCATCGGCAACCGCAGCCTCGGCTGGGATCTGCTGCCGCCCGGGAGCGAGCGCTATGAGTTTGTCGTCAAGGACCGGGCCGGCGTGGAGAAGACGATGGTCTATGCCGGCTACAAGGATCGGCCCGAGTCCTGGCCGATGGATCCGGCCAAGGGCAAGGCCACCGAACCGCCGCCGTGGCTCGACAAGAAAACGGGCAAGCCCATCGAGTGGTATGCCGGCAAGCAGTGGGATGACGATCTGCGCGACGCCAAGAAGGCGTTGGCCGATCTCGAGAAGCATTATCCCGGAGCCAAGGGTTTCGAGGTGGCCGGGTTCTTCTTCTGGCAGGGCGAGAAGGATGCCGGCAATCCCGGGCACGCCGCCAAGTATGAGGAGAACCTCGTCCGCTTCATCAAGTCGGTGCGGAAGGAATTTGATGCTCCCGACGCCAAGTTCGTGCTGGCCACCATGGGCGAGTCGGTGAAGGGCGGCGGCGGCAACGGCGGCAAGGTGCTGGAGGGCCATCTCGCCGTGGACGGCGCCTCGGGCAAATATCCCGAGTTCAAGGGCAACGTTGCCACCATCTACACGCATCCCATGGCCCAGGGCGGCAGTGGCAACGGCCACTACGGCGGCAAGGCCGAGGTTTACATGGACGTCGGTGAAGCCATGGGTAAGGCCATGGTCGAGTTGCTGAAGAACGGGCGATGACGCGGGAGGACGCCGGGGCGGCCCGAGGCATGGCCTCCGTCACCACCCCGTCGTCGCCACGACCTCCGCCCCTCGCCGCCGCCGTTCCGGGTTGTGTCCGGCGCCTGCCCCCTTTCGTGTTGGGCAGGACTGCCTTCGCCATTCCATTCCCATGAGAACGCACGTTGTCCCCACCCCCGACACCTGGTTGACCGGCCGCTCCTTGGCCCGGCGATGCGGGTTGCTCTGCCTGCTGGTGGCCTCGCTTGCCCCGCCGGCCCGGGCCGCCAACCCCGCGCGGGAGGCCAGCGACCGCTTGCTGGCCGAGGTTGAGCCGCGCCTCAAGGCCATTTACGAAACGAATGCGTTTCGCATGCGCTCGTTTGCCGCCACCTGGCTGCCGGACGGCTCGGGCTACCTGAGGTTGGAGACGCCCGAAGGCGCGCCGGGAGAGGAGATTGCCCTTTACGACTGCGCGAGCGGCCGGCGCACCGTCGTGGTGTCCAGCGGGAAACTCCTCGTCCCCGGCACCACCGACCAGCGCCTCAGGATCCGGGGATTTGTGCGCTCGCCCTCGGGCCAGCGGTTTCTGCTGAACACCGATCCGGCCGGCGACCAGGGGGGGACCGAGCACTGGCTCCACGAGCCGGCCTCGGGCGCGGTGCGCCCCGTGCGGGCGGGGCGCGGGGCGCGGTTTGCCCCGGAGTCCTTCTCCCCTGACGAGCAGCGGCTGCTGGGGTCGCGTGGCGCGGACCTGTTCGTCTTTGACCTGGCCGCCGGCCGGACGATTTCCCTGACCCAGGATGGCGAGCCCGACACCATCAGGAACGGCGACGCCTCCTGGAGTCCCGACGGCCGCTGGGTCGCCTTTGTCCGGAGCGATTCCTCGGCCGTCCCCAAGCGGGCGGTCCTCGTGCCGGGCGATCCGACCTACCGCAAGTTCCGCGAAACGCGGTATGCGCGGCTGGGCGGCCCGATCCCCACGCTGCGCATCGGCGTCGTGGGCGCGGAGGGCGGCCCCACGCGCTGGGTCGAACTGGCGGATCCGGCGGGGTCCTTCTATCTGAACCAGGTGAGCTGGGCCGGGAACCCGGAGGAGTTGCTGGTGGAGAAGCTGAGCCGCTCCCGGGACGCGCGGGAGTTCCTGATCGTCAACCATCGCACCGGGGCGCGCGCCAGGGCCTATGCGGAAACCGACCGCGCGTGGGTGGACATGATGCCGTCGGCCAATGAGGGGCTGGAGTGGATTCGCGGCGGCCAGGCCTTTGTCCTCGTCAGCGAGCGGGACGGCTGGCGTCGCGCCTACGTGGTCTCGCGGGACGGTGCCCGCCTCCAGCCGATCACGCCGGCGGGCAGCGACCTGATTGCGCGGGGCCAGGTGGATGACCGGAATGGCTGGTTCTACTACCTCGCCTCGCCGACCAACGCGACCCAGCGCTACCTCTACCGCGCGCGCCTCGACGGCACCGGTGCGCCCGAGCGGTTGACGCCGGCGGAGCAGCCGGGGTCGCACAGCTACGTCCTCTCGCCGGACAGCCGCTGGGCGTTCCACACCTGGTCCGCCTTTGACCGGCCGCCGGTCACGGATTTGGTGCGGCTGCCGGAACACCGGAGCGTGCGGGTGCTGGAGGACAACGCCGTGGCGGCGGCCCGGGCCCGGCCGCTGATCCCGCGGCCCACGGAGTTCCTCCAGCTCGACATCGGCGGCGGCGTGGTGATGGACGCCTGGATGATCAAGCCGCGCGATTTCGACCCGGCGAAGAAGTATCCGGTGCTGGTCTTTGTCTATGGCGAGCCTGCCGGACAGACGGTGCTGGACGACTGGCGGGGCGGGCAGGGGTTCAGCCTCTTCCACCGGGCGGTGGCCGACCTGGGCTACATCGTGGTCAGCATGGACAACCGGGGCACGCCCGCGCCCAAGGGGGCGGCGTGGCGGCGGGCGGTGTTTGGCAGCCTGGGGCCGCTCTCGACCGAGGAGCAGGCGGCGGGCCTGCAGGCGCTGGGGCGCCTGTGCCCGTTCGTGGATCTGTCGCGCGTGGCCATCTGGGGCTGGAGCGGTGGCGGTTCGAACACGCTGAACGCCCTGTTCCGCAAGCCGGACACGTATCACGTGGGCATTGCCGTGGTGCCGAAACCGCAGGCGCAGTACTACAACGCCGGCTACCAGGAGATTTACATGCGCACGCCCAAGGAGAATCCCGAGGGCTACCGGACCTGTTCGCCCATCCACTACGCCGAGGGCCTGCGCGGCGACTTGCTGATCATCACCGGGTCCGGCGAGTCGAACACCCACATTGAGATCACCGAGGGCCTGGTGGATCGGCTCATCGCGCTGGGCAAGCGCTTCGACTACTTCGTGTATCCCAATCGCGACCACGGCCTCTCGGAGGGTGAGGGCACCCGGGTCCATGTGCAGATGCGGATTGCCCGGCATCTGGTGGAACACCTCCCGGCCGGGCCGCGCTGAAGGTGGCGGCGGGCCGACGGGGCGCCCTCCCGCGTGGCCTCGCTGGAGGGCACGGACGGCCCGGCTCAGGGTCGCTTGGGTCCGGCGGCCGCCGGGAGGGGTTCCCAGTCCGAGTTCCGGTGCACGCCCGGGGCGGGGGCGGAGGGCGGGGGGATCCCGGCGGCGAGCAGGACGCGCTCGATGGCCGCCACGGTTTCCGTCGAGGGCTTGAAGTTGCCGGGCCGGTAACCCTGGGCGAGCATGAGCGGCGTGGAACCAAACCGGTTCCTCCGGTTCCAAACCTCGGCCTTGGCGCCGTGGTCGGCGAGGAACTGGACCACCTTGGGCAGGTTCTTCAGGGCCGCGGCGTGCATGGCCGTTTCCCCGTTGGCGTCCACTGCATTGATGTCGGCGCCGAGCGACAACAGCAGCGCCGCTGTCTCCAGCACCTCCGGTTCCTCCCCCGCCGCCTCGGTGGCCTGGTCAGAGCCCACATGAATTCCACAGGCGGCCAAAAGCGGTGTGCAGCCATCGGCGTTGGTCATGGCCGGATTGGCCCCCAGTTCCAGCAGCAGTTTGAGGTAGGCCACATCGGCGGTCGCCGCGGCCATGAAGAAGGGGGTGGCGCCCTTGGGGTTGTATTTGCCGTGGGCGCCCCGGCCGGCGGTGAGCCGGGCGTTGACGTCCGCGCCCCGCTGCACCAGCGCCCGGATGAACTGCAGGCTGCCCATCGACCCCAGTTCCGGCGGCGGGGGCGTCCCAAGGTCCTCGCCGCGCGGCGGTTTGCGCACCCAGGTCATCATGTGCAGCGGCGTGTGGCCGGAGCGCTGGTCATTCGGGAGCGCGCCCGCGTCGATCAGGGCCAGCGCCAGTTCGTAGTGGCCGTTCTCCACCGCGAGGGTCAGGGCGCTGGAGCCCCGGGCGGGCCCCTTGGCCGCGGGCCGGCGCGGCTCCATGACGGCATTGACGTCCACGCCGGCCTGGAGCAGGGCGCGGACGGTCTCCAGCCGGCCCTCGCGGGCGGCGAAGAAGAAGGCGTTGAATCCCGAATCGAC
>JBJOEZ010000031.1:0-133994 GCA_046048995.1 Verrucomicrobiota bacterium
GCCAGCACCAAGCAGGGATGCTTCACTGGGCGACTCACAATTCGCCCACCTTCCTGACCGGCCGGGCGTCGGTATGGCCGTCGAAATACAGGCTCATCCGGACGCTGCCGTGCACGGGTTGCGAGGGCAACTGCTGCTGCCACGTGTTGTTCTGGCTGGTCACCAGTTTCTTGTCCAAGTCGTAGAGGGACGGCACGTCCGAAAGCGGCCGGACGGCCTCGATCTCGGAAAGCTTGTAGGGGCGGGAGGCGGGGGTGGATTGGCCGTTGGGATAACCGAAGGGCCGGAACGGCAGGATGGGGAGCGGGGAATTGGGGGCCTTGATGTAATTGGGGGCGGTCACGCCGTAGCAGGTGCGCTGGTCGATGACGGTGACGTTGTAGCCATAGCGCTGGAAGCCGGGGCAGAAGAAGACATTGGCTGTGCGATCGACGGCATCCGGCGCCGGGAGCGAAAGGTAGGTGGACAGGTAGTAGATGAGCTCGCTGGTCTCGGTCTGGTTGTAGTGGGGACGCTGGCCATGCAGGAGGCCGGTGGTTTTGCCCTCGCCGGGCGGGAGCCAGCCCTCGTTGTCATCCGCCCACATCTGGATCGCCAACCCGGCCTGCTTGAGGTTGGACATGCAGGCGGCCTGGTGCGCCTTGCGCTTCGCATTGGCCAGGGCCGGCAACAGGAGGCTGGCCAGGATGGCGATGATGGCAATGACCACCAGCAACTCGATCAGCGTGAAACCGCGGTCCCGGCGACGGCGCGGGGGGCGGGTGACAGGAGGGCAAACAGGCATTGGTTTCATGCGTCCGTGGCTGACCATGGGTCGTTGGGATCAATGGGATATTACAGGCCGGCCTCCCCGTTTCCAATTGAACGTTTGTTCGAGCGCGGGGGCCTGGGCTCCGGGACTCACAACTCCGCCTCGCGCAAACGGGGGGCGAGCAGGTGAATGACCGCCAGGGCCGCCAGATAGGCGGACCCGGCGATGAAAAAGATGGGCACGTAGCTGCCGGTGCGCTGGAGGATCTCCCCCACCACGAGGGCGATGACCATCCCGCCCGCCGCGCCCGCCATCCCGCCAATCCCGACCACCGAGCCCACGGCCTGGCGGGGGAACATGTCGCTGGCCAGGGTGAACAAGTTGGCCGACCAACCCTGGTGCGCCGCGGCCGCCAGCGAAATCAGCCCGACCGCCACCCACAGGTTCGACGCCTTCGCCGCGAACACGATCGGCACCACCGAAAGCGCGCACAGCAGCATGGCCGACTTGCGCGCCGCGTTGACGCTCCAGCCCCGCCGGATGAGCCAGGACGACAGCCAGCCGCCGCCGATGCTGCCCCCGTCCGCGACCAGGTAAATGATGACCACGGGCAACCCGATGGCGCCCAGCTCGAGCCCGTGGTTGCGCTTGAGGAAGTCCGGCACCCAGAACAGGTAGAGCCACCAGATCGGGTCGGTCAGGAGCTTGCCGAAGGCGAAGGCCCACGTCTGCCGGTGCGGGAAGAGGCGGCGCCACGGAATCTTCGCGGCCGGATCGGCCGGGTCGCTGCGGATGAGCGCCAGTTCCGTGGGCGTCACGCGCGGATGCTCACCAGGCGGGCGATAAAGGGGCCACCAGAGCAGGAGCCAGAGCAGCCCGATGGCGCCGGTGGCGACAAAGGCCCAGGCCCAGCCCCAGTGGGCCGCGATCCAGGGGACGGTCAGGGGCGTGATGATGGCCCCCACGTTGCTGCCTGAATTGAAGACGCCCGTAGCCAGGGCGCGCTCGCGGCGCGGGAACCATTCGGCCACCGTCTTGATGCACGCCGGGAAGTTGCCCGCCTCGCCCAACCCCAGGGCGAACCGGGCCAGGGCAAAGCCGGCCGCCGCGCCCGCCAGCAGCACGAAGCTGGGCGCAAAGGTCGGCGGCTTGGCTGCGGGGTCGCCCAGCAGGACGGTCGGGAACCACAGGCCCGGCACCCAATCCGCCAGCGCGTGCGCCATCGCCGCCACGCTCCACACCCCGACCGCCAGCGCAAACCCGCGCCGCACCCCCAGCCGATCCATCACCCGCCCCGCCAGCAGCAGGCCCAGGGCGTAGGCCAGCTGGAAACTGAACACGATGGCCCCGTAATCGCGCTCCGAGAACCGGAACTGCTCCTGCAGCGTGCCCTTCAGCAGCCCCAGCACCTGCCGGTCAATGTAGTTGATGGTCGTGGCCAGGAAGAGGAGGCCGCAGATGACCCAGCGATAATGGCCGGCGAGTTTCATGACAGGGGTTCCGCTGCAGGCTTACCGCCGGTCCGAGGCCGCCCCGGCTGCCGCCCCGTTCTTCAGGTGCCGATCGAGGAATGCAAACACCACCGGACGCAGGTCCCGCTGCTTGGGCATCAGGTGGAACGTGTGCGGCGCGCCCTCGACCACCACCAACTCGTGCTCCACGCCCGCCTTCCGGCACGCCGCCGCCAAGGCCTCGCTCTGCGCCAGCGGCACGGTGTCGTCCTTCGTCCCATGCACGATGAGCAGGGGCGCATCCCCCGGGCTCACATGGCTCACCGGCGAGGCCTTCTCGTAGAGGCCCGGCGCCTCCGCGCGCGTCTGCGCAAACATCTTCATGTCGTGGTAATCCATCAGCTTCACCGCGCCATAGAAATCCACCGCACAACTCACGCGCGTGCTGAACCCCGCCCACGGCCCGGCCGGATCCAACCCGTCGGCCGGGCCGGTCGTCGCCAGCATCGCCGCCAGGTTCCCGCCCGCCGAGCAGCCGAAGGCCCCGATGCGGTCCGGGTCCACCCCCAGCGCGGCCCCGTTCATCCGCAGCCAGCGCACCGCCGTCTTGGCGTCATGGAGCGCCTGCGGCCAGGTGGCCTTGTCCCGCGCCCCGGCATTCCAGAGCTTGTAGTTGATGCTCATGGCCACGTAGCCGCGCAGGGCCAGGTTCGTGCAGAGGTTGTGCTCGCGCGACCGCGCCTTGTCGCCGTCGTTGAAGCCGCCCCCGTGCATGACCACCACCGCGGGCAGCCGCGCCCCGGACCGCGCCGCCGCCGGCAGATACAGATCCGCCTTCTCGTTGCGCGCCGGGTCCAGGTAGGCCCGGTCCCACTCGATGCGCACCCCGGGCGGCGGCTCGATGCGGAAACCCTCCAGCTTCTTGCGGGCGCCGCCGGACGGCGCCGCCGCCGGCACGCCCGACTCCCCGGCCGGTGGCGCGGCGGACCATCCGATCGCCCCAGCCAAAAAGAGCGCGCCGAGGACGAGCCACGCCAGCCCGGCTGCGTCCATCCGCCGTCCCCGGGCGTCACGCCCGCCTTCGCCCCGCTGCCCTGCCCTTGTCTTCATGTGTCAATCAGCCCGCCCACGTTGCTTGTCCAGGAAATCCACCAGCGCGTGGACGTTGGTGTTCAACTCGCGCATGCGCGCGAGGAGCGCCGGATACGGTTCATAGCGGAGCGTCACCACGCCTTTGTTCGAGTCGCGGTTGGAGGGATCCAGCGACGGGTCGTCCGGGTCGTTGTCGATGTAGCGCAGCCAGTGCCAGCCCACGCAGGTGCGGGATTCCAGCAGGGCAAGGGTGAAGTTCTGGTAGAACGCGCCCCGGTCGGCCTGCGTCCGCACGATGTAGCCCGCGCCGCCCCGGTTCGGGAACGGGGTGTCCGCGCCCTTGGCGTAAAACTCCGTGATCAGGCACGGACGCCCCGACCACGCGGCCCAGTTCGCCAGGTCGGACGCCCGCGGGGTCCACGTGGAGTAATAGTTCATGGCGATGGCGTCCAAATGACGCCCAGCCGCCTCCCAGACCGCACGCTGCGCTCGCAGCGGGCCGTGGAACCGGGGGCCGAAGAGCAGGTGGTGGGGATCCGCCCGCCGGATGGCGGCCGTGGTGACGCGCAGGTAGGTGTCAAAGACGTGCCCGAGGAAGGCGGCCCGGTCGGCCGCCGTGATGTCCCCCGGCGCCGCGCCCGCGCCGCGCCGGGCCCACCACCAGTCCCAGGCCGCGCGCCGCATCGGGGCCAGCGCGGGCCGCGCCTCGTCCAGCGCCAACATGGTGTCCAGCATGCGCGGCTCACCCGGCAGCTCGTTGTCGGAGAAATACCCCACCAGCCATGGGTCGGCCGCATTGGTGCCCAGCCCCCGGCAGGCTTCCGCGCAGAAGGCGGGGAAATCCGGATGCAGGGCCGGCAGACAGTCCCCCTCATATCCCGTGTGCCCCGGTTGTTGGTGGGTGATGCCCAGCCGGCGCCCAAAGTCCGCCGCCAACCGCAGGGTGACCGTGTAGGCGGGCGGGTTCGTCGTGGCCCGCAGCAGGGCCGGCGCCGAGAAGGCGCCCACGCCATTGAACCCGCTCCCGCGGAGGAGCGCCGCCGCCGCCTCCGCCCAGCGCGCGTCGCTGCCATACAGCCGCGCATAGGCTTCCTTCGCCCCGTGCTTCGACTTCGGCGCCACGCTGGTCAGCCCGGTGTGCAGGAAGAGGCCCCCCTCCGGATCCACCAGCCACCAGCGGTCCCCCACCTTGTCCACCCGGAAAAAGCCCGTCGCCTTCACCCGGCGATCCGAGCGTCCCCCGTAGGGCGTCAGCGGCACCGAAGCCGCCCGGAAACCCGCCAGGTCCTCCAGCACGCGGGTGGCGCCCGGCTGCCATGGCTCGCCGGGCTTGACCTGAAACTCAACGGTCCGTTCCGCCCCCGGCGCCGCCGCGGCGGCCAGCAACGCGATGGCCAGGAGGACGAACTGAAGTTGAGCGCGTGCCGGCAGCATGGGATGACGGGGTGGAGGATGCGACAGAAGCGGCGCGCGGGCCATCGGACATTTGTTCAGGAGGATGCCCCTGCCCCGCCCGGTCAGCGGCCCCCGAGGAATTTCACCACCGCCTGGGTGCGCGACTGGACGTGGAGCTTCTCGTAGACCGCATGCAGGTGGGCCCGCACGGTGCTGAGCGTGATCCCGAGCTGGTCGGCGATTTCCTTGTAAAGGAACCCCTGCGCGAGCAGGGCCAGGATCTCCTTCTCGCGCGCGGTGAGCTGGTCGACCTCCGAGGCCGGCTTCTTGATTTGCTGGAAATGGCTCACGACCTTGCGCGCGATGTGCATGGACATCGGGGAGCCGCCGGCATGGACCTGCTCGATGGCCTCGACCAGCTCGGCCGGCGGCATGTTCTTGAGCAGGTAACCGCTGGCCCCGGCGCGCAGGGAATCGAAAATCAGGTCGGTCTCCTGGTAGGTCGTCAGCATCAGGACCTGCGTGCGCGGCAGCCGTTCCTTCAGCTTGGCCACGCATTCAATGCCGTTCATGCCCGGCAGGTTGATGTCCATCAGCACCACGTCCGGCGCCTCCGCGGGCAGGGCGGCCAGGGCCTCCTCGCCGGAGGCATGGGCGCCCAGGCACTTCAACCCGCGCGCCCGCCCGAGGTAGGCCAGCAGGCTCTCGCGCGTGGCCCGGTGATCCTCGACGAGGGAGACTTTGATGGGAGTGGGCATCGCGGGTGACGCGATTCACGCTGCCAGAAAAGGTCCCGCAAGGCCAAGGGAACAAACGTTCTAGCCCCGACCGTTGGCCGCTCCGCCCCAGGCGGGGTGAACGAATGTTCAATGGACGCCCACCCCGGCGCAGGCAGACTCGTTGCCGACCCCGAACCTCGTTCGTGACCCCGCACGTCCATGAGCACGCCACGCCTTGCCCTGCCCGCCCCCGGTTCCCGTTTGCCCCGCCAAGCCCTGTCCGTCCTCGCCGGCGCCCTCGCTTGGCTGGCCGCCGGGCCAGCCGCCTCCGCCCAGTCCGCCGGCGATTACCGTTCGGCGGGCAGCGGGGCATGGAACGCCGTCGCCACCTGGGAACAGTTTGACGGCACCAGCTGGGCCGCCGCCGCCGTCACCCCCACCAGCGCCGACGGCGTGGTCACCATCCTCAACGGCCACACTGTCACCGTCACCAACGCCGTCTCCGTCGACCAGGTCGTGATCGACGCCGGCGGCCAGCTCACCCTCAACAGCGGCGTCATCCTGACCATCGCCAACGGGACGGGCACCGACCTCTCCGTGGCGGGCACCTACACCAGCGCCGGGACCACCACGCTCGGGGCCAGCGCCACCGTCGCCTTCGCGTCCGGCGGCAAGTACCAGCACAACCTCAACGGCGGGACGATCCCGGCCGCGGCCTGGGATGACAACTCGACCTGCGAGGTGATCGGCTGGGGCGCTTCCACCACCGCGCCCAGCGGCCTGAGCGGGCAGGTGTTCGGGCACTTCACCTGGAACAGCGCCGGCCAGACCGCCAGCCTGAACCTGAGCGGCAACCTGACCAACGTGCGCGGCAACTTCACCGTCAGCTCCACCGGCACCGGCCAGTTGCGCCTCACCGGCTCGGCCAGCCCCACCTTCAACATCGGCGGCAACCTCGTGGTCAACGCCGGCATCCTCGTCGGCGGCAACAACTCCGGCACCATCACCTTCAACGTGGCCGGCCAGGTCCTCGTCAACGGCGGCACCTTCGACCTCAAGAACGCCTCCGGCGCCGCCGGCGGCGGCGCGGCCCTCAATGTTTCCAACCACCTCTCCATCGCCAGCGGTGCCACCCTCAGCGGCTCCAGCGGCACGCGCTCGATCAACTTTGTCCGCGCCGGCACCCAGTCCTTCGCCAACGCCGGCACCCTCAACGTCGCCGGCACCACCTGGAAGGTCGCCGCCGGCGCCACCCTCTCCCTCGGCACCAACGTCATCACCGGCACCGGCCCCTTCAACCTCAACGCGGGCGCCGGCCTCGAGATCGGGTCCCCCGACGGGATCGCCGCCACCAGCGCCGCCGGCAATGTCCAGGTCTCGGGCGCGCGCTCCTTCAGCCCCGCCGCCGCCTACACCTACAATGGCGCCGCCGCCCAGGCCTCCGGCGACGGCCTCCCCGCCGGCGTCGCCTCCCTCATCCTCAACAACAGCGCCGGCCTCACCCTCTCGACGAGCGTCACCGCCACCAACCTCACCCTCACCAGCGGCGTCCTTGCCACCACCACCAACCAGCTCAACAGCCCCGCCAACGGCTCAATCACCGGCGCCAACAGCGCCCGCTACATCAACGGCACCCTCCAGCGGGCCTTCGGCACCGGCTCCGGCCAGTCCTTCGCCTTCCCCATCGGCGCCGGCGCCACCTACGCCCCCGTCTCCCTCGCCAACGCCGACTTCAGCGCCGGCGGCACGCTCGCCGCCAGCACCGCCACCGGCGAGCATCCCGCCATCGCCACCTCCGGCCTCGACCCCGCCAAGACCGCCAACCGCTCCTGGACCCTCACCGGCGCCGCCGGCCTCGCCGCCACCGCCTGCGACGTCACCCTCGGCTTCGACGCCGGGGACGTGGACGCCGGGGCCGATCCCTCCCAGTTCGTCGTCCGCCGCTACGCCGGCGGTTCCTGGTTCCCCGCCACCACCGGGACGCGCACGGCCACCAGCACGACGGCGACCGGCGTCAGCGCCTTCGGCGACTTCGCGGCCGGCGAGGCCGCCGTCTCCGCCATCGACCACTACGACGTCACCGCGGCCACGCCGCAGACCGCCGGCACCCCGTTCACCGTCACCGTGACGGCCAAGGACACCCTGAACCTCACCGTGGCCGACAGCGCCACCGTGGTCACCCTCGCCACCACCGGCCTCGCGCAGATTGACGCCAACGGGGACACCACCTACGGCGACAACACCAAGACCCTGGCCGCCGGCGTCGCCACCTTCTCCGTGCGCGATGACCGCGCGGAAACGCTTTCGTTCACCGCCAGCGACGTGAACACCAAGACGGGCGCGCTTGCCGGCCTCGTCATCCAGGCCGGCCCGTTCACCAAGCTCCAACTCCTGGTCCCCGGTGAATCCGCCGCGCCCGGCACCGCCGGCGGCAAGGCCGGCACCCCCTCCGCGCGCGAGATCGGCGCCCCGTTTTCCGTGACCGTCAACGGCGTGGACGCCTACTGGAACCTCGTCAGCGCCGCCACCGACACGGTCGGCCTGTCGTCCACCGACACCGCCGCCACCCTGCCCGCCAGCGCCGCCCTCGCCTCCGGCACGCGCGCGTTCAGTGTCACGCTCAACACGGCCGGCACCGCCACCCTCACTGCCAGCAACCTTACCGACGGGACCATGGCTCCCGCCACCAGCCCGTCCCTCACGGTCAACCTCGCCACCAAGGTCTGGCAGGGGGACGGCGTGGCCAACGCCTGGGACGTCGGCAGCACCCTCAACTGGACCAACCTCTTCGGGGTGGCCAGCGCGTACAACAACCCGGACAACGTCCTCTTCGACGACACCGGCTCGGCCTCGCCCGCCATCGCCGTCACGGGCACGCCCACGCCGACCAGCATCACGGTGGATGCCGCCAAGCATTACACCTTCGGCGGCGCCGGCAGCCTGTCCGGCGCCACCGAGCTGACCAAGAACAACACCGGCACTCTCACGCTGCTGGGCGCGCACAGCTTCACCGGCAAAACCATCATCAACGGCGGCACCGTCGCGATCGGCGCCGAGGACCGCCTGGGCGCGAACCCCGCCTCCCCCACCGCCGACCAACTGACGCTGAACGGCGGCACCCTCCGGGGCACGGTCTCCTTCTCGATCGACGACACCAACCGCGGGGTGACGCTCGGCGCGGGCGGCGGCACGCTCCAGGCCGACAACGCCACCACGCTGACCCTCGCCAACGCCATGGCGGGCGCGGGCGCACTCACCAAGGCGGGCGCCGGCGCGCTCGAACTCTCCGCCAGCAACACCTATGCCGGCGCCACCCTCGTCGACGCCGGCACCCTCGCCGTGCGGAACGCCACCGCCCTCGGAGCGGCCACCAACGGCACCACGGTCGCCGCCGGCGCCGCCCTCGAGTTCAACGGCAACCTCACCGTGGCCGAGCCGCTCACCCTCGCCGGGTCCGGCCCCGCCAACGGCGGCGCCCTGCGCAGCACCGCCGACAGCAACGCCTGGGCCGGCGCCCTCACCCTCGGCGGCGCCGCCCGCATCAACGCCGACGCCGGCACGCTCACCCTCTCCGGTGGCCTCAACGGCGCCGGTTACGCCCTCACGCTGGGTGGCGCCGGCAGCCTCGCCGTCTCCAACACCGCCCTCAGCGGGACCGGCACCAGCGTGACCAAGGACGGCGCCGGCACCCTCACGCTCGGCGTCAACAGCACCTTCACCGGCCCCATGAACCTCAACGGTGGCACCACCGTGTTCTCCGCCCTCGCCCAGCTCGGCGCCGGCACCGCCGTCAACCTCGACGGCGGCACCCTGGTCTTCGGCAGCGGCGTCGACCTCTCCGCGCGCACCGTCACCTTCAACGCCGGGGGCGGCACCCTTGACGTCGGCGCCAACAACGTCGCCCTCGCCTTCGGATTCAACGGGACCGGGGCCATGACCAAGCTCGGCTCCGGCGAACTGCGCTTCAACAACCCCGCCAACAGCCGATCCGGCGATACCATCCTGGCGGCCGGCAAGCTGTCCGTGGACCAGGACGGCAGCTTCGCCAGCCCGGCCGGCACGCTCTACCTCTCCGGCGCCATCCTCAACGTGACCGCCGCCGGGCGCAATCCCGTCAGCGCCGCCATCGGCAATCCCGTCGTTCTCACCGCGGACAGCATCCTGGACTCCTCCAGCACCAGCACCTCCAACCAGAAGCTGCTCGCCTTCACCAACGACAGCTTCAGCGGGACCGGCGGCAGCCTCACTATCCGCGACACGGGCGGCGCGGGCATCATGACCCTGCGCCACTACGGGACGGGGTTCACTTTCACCAACGCCATCAACGTCGTGGTCACCCCCGGGGCGGGCGTGGGCCATCTGGCTGCCTTCAACGCCGCCGGCACACAGACCTTCAGCGGCGTCATTGCGGGCGGGGGCAACTTCATCCGCAGCGCCAGCGTGGCCGGCCAGGCCGGCGATACCGTGCTCTCCGGCGACAACACCTTCAGCGGCGGCGTCAGCTTCAATGACGGCGGGCTCGGCCTGGGCATCAGTTCCACCGGACTCCCGGTCACCAGCGGCCCGCTCGGCACCGCACCGGTGTCCATCGGCACGGCCATCACCACCAACCGCCTCTTCGCCAGCGGCGGCCCCCGCACCCTCGGCAACACCCTGATCTTCAGCCCCGGCAGCACCAACACCGTCCTCGCCCTCACCGGAACCTTCCCGCTCACCCTGGCCGGGTCGCTCAACCTCGGTCCCGGCCTGCAGAACCTCGAGGTCAACAATCCCGCCGCCACCGTCGTTTCCGGCGTCATCTCCAACCTCGGCGGCCTGCGCAAGACCGGCGCCGGCACGCTCACGCTTTCCGGCGAGAACACCTACGCGGGCGGCACCGTCGTCGGCGGCGGCACCCTGCTCGTCAACAACGCCTCCGGCAGCGGCACCGGCCCCGGGGCGGTCGTCGTCCAGGCGGGCGCCACGCTCGCCGGCAACGGGCCCATCGCCGGGGCCGTGACCATCCAGAACGGCGGCACCTACTCCCCCGGCGCCGGGCTCGGCGCCCAGACGCTCGGCAGCCTCACCCTCAACGCCGGCAGCCGCACGCTCATCGAGATCGACCGCACCGCCGCCACCAACGACGTCATCCGCGCCACCAGCGCCACCTATGGCGGAACCCTCGCCGTGACCAACAGCAGCTCGGCCTTCGCCGCCGGTGATGCCTTCCCCCTCTTCACCGCCACCAGTTACAGCGGGTCCTTCAGCGCCCTCGAGCCCGCCACCCCCGGTCCCGGCCTCTACTGGGACACCACCACCCTCGCCACCGACGGCATCCTGCGCGTCGCCGACCTCCCCTCCGTGACCAACCCGGCCTCGACCAACGCCCAGTGCGGCGGTTCGGTCACCCTCACGGTCAGCCCGGCCGGCTCCACGCCCCTCCTCGTCCAGTGGTACGCCGGCCCCAACGCCCTCCCCGGCGCCACCGGCACCAACCTGGCCTTCAACCCCGTCAGCCCCGCCGACGCCGGCAACTACTATGCCGTCGTCAGCAACGGCGGCGGCAGTGTCACCAGCGCCGTCGCCACCCTCACGGTCATCGACACCGCCCCGCCCGCCGTGACGCTGAACGGCGGCGCCAGTGTGACCGTGGAATGCCACACCGCCTTTGCCGACCCCGGCGCCACCGCCACCGATGCCTGCGCGGGTTCGCTCTCCGTCACCACCAGCGGCAGCGTGGACACCAACACCCCCGGCACTTACACACTCACTTACGCCGCCGTCGACCCCGCCGGCAATAGCAACAGCATCACCCGCGTCGTCACCGTGCGCGACACGCTCCCGCCGGTGGTCGCGCTCAACGGGGCCTCCCCCCTGTCCATCCAGCGCGGCGCCACCTTCACCGACCCTGGCGCCACCGCCAGCGACGCCTGTGCGGGTTCCCTTTCCGTCGGCACGAATGGATCGGTCAATCCCGCCGTGCGCGGCACCTACACGCTCACCTACGCCGCCGTCGATCCCGCCGGCAACACGGGCACCGTGACGCGCACCGTGCAGGTCCTCAACAACGTGCCGGTGGCCAATGCCAATGGCGGCGCCACCACCCGGGACCAGGCCATGGCCTTCACCGCCGCCAAGCTGATCGTCGATGACACGGATGCGGACGGGGACACCCTGACGGTGACCAACGTAAGCGCCCTCAGCACCAACGGGGGAACGGTGACCTTGAGCGCCGGCGTCGTCACCTACACGCCGGTGGCCGGGTTCACCGGGGTGGATCGTTTCACCTACACGGTGGATGACGGCCAGGGCGGCACCGCCACCGCCGCGGTCGAAGTCCTGGTGGTCAGCGGCGAACTGCCCTCGCCCAACCAGGTGTCGATGACGCTCATCCCCGGCGGCCTGCGCGTCCGCTTCGCCGGCATCCCGGGCCGGACCTACCAGGTGCAGCGCACCCCCAGCCTCACGCCCGCCACCTGGTCCACCCTGGCCACCCTTGTCGCCCCCCTGCACGGCATCCTCGAATACGACGACCTCAACCTGCTGCCAACCGCGGTCTACCGCACGGCCGCCCCGTAGAACTCCGAATGCGTTCAAGAGTGCCGGGCAGTTTTGTTGGAACTGGGTTCGGGTTCCCTTCTCCTCGGACCGCCACTTCCGAACGCACCCCAGGACTCCGGCCACGGGCGGCTCAGGCCCGCAGTTTGCGCTCGAGGATTTCGCCGGCCACGGCGGGATTCGCCTTGCCCTTGCTGGCCTTCATGACCTGCCCCTTGAGGAAGTTGAGCGCCGCCGCCTTGCCGGCCCGGAAATCGGCCGCGGGCCCCGGGTTGGCCGCGATGACCTCGTCGCAGAACCGCTCCACGGCGCCGGTGTTGCTCACCTGCGCCAGCCCCTTCTCCTGGACAATCAGCGCAGGCGCCTTCCCCGTCTCAAACATCTCGGCAAAGACCTGCTGGGCCGCCGAGCTGCTCAGGGTCTTGTTCTCCACCAACCCAATCAACTCCAGCAACGCCTCCGGCGGGAACTTCAGGCCGTCCAACCCGGTCAGGCGCACGTCCGCGGGCTCCACCCCCAGCGCCGCCTGCTCCGACACCGCCTTGGGATGGGCCGCCCGGCCGGCGATGGCCTCGAAATAACGCCCCAGCGCGAGGTTGCTCTTCAACACTTCCGCGTCCCCCGGCGGCAGCTGGTAGTCGCGCATCAGCCGCTGCTTGCGCGCCAGCGGCAACTCCACCACCCGCGAACGCACCTCCGCCAGCCAGTCCGGCGCCGGCGCAAAGGGCATCAGGTCGGGCTCCGGAAAATACCGGTAATCATGCGCGTTCTCCTTCGTCCGCATCTCCTCCGTGATGCCCGCCACGTCGTCCCAGCGGCGCGTGCTCTGCACCAGCTCCCCCCCGCGGGAGACCACCTCGATCTGGCGGGGAATCTCATACTCCAGCGCGCGGCGCACCCCGGAGAAGCTGTTCATGTTCTTGATCTCAATCTTGGCCCCCAGCCCGCTGGACCCCTTGGGCCGCACGCTCACGTTCACGTCGCAGCGCACCATCCCCTTCTCCATGTCGCAGTCGCTGATGCCCCCCTGCTCCAGCACTTCCTTCAGCGCAGTCAGGTAGGCCACCGCCATGTCGGCGCTGGTCAGGTCCGGCTCGGACACAATCTCCAGCAGCGGCACGCCGGCCCGGTTGAAATCCACCCCGCTCTGGCGCTCGAAATGGAAGTTCTTGCCCACGTCCTCCTCCAGGTGCGCGCGCGTGATGCGCACCCGCGCCGTCCCCCCGCCATGCTCAAACTCCAGCAAACCCTGCCGGGTCGATGGCTGGTCATACTGGGTCAACTGGTAGTTCTTGGGGACGTCCGGATAGAAATAGTTCTTCCGATCAAACTTGGCCCGGGCCGGAATCTCGCAGCCCAGCAGCAACCCGGTCAGGACGGTCAAGCGCAGGGCCTCGTCATTGGCCACCGGCAGCACGCCCGGCAACCCCAGGCACACCGGGCACACGTTCGTGTTGGGCGGCGCCCCAAAGGCGTTGGCGCAGCCACACCACATCTTCGACTTGGTCTTGAGCTGGACATGCGTCTCCAACCCGATCACCGCTTCGTATTCCATGGTCTTTGCTGCCCGTCAGTATGGGGCACGCGCACCCCGAACCCAACCAATTTCCCCGCCTGCCCGACCGGCCCGGACGACCGCCCATCCACCCCGGGCGCAGCCCGGGGAAGGAAGAGCCAAAAACTTCTTGTGAAAAAATTCACACTTCGGCAACGTCTCCGCGCTTTCGGGCGGAAGACGGTGGTCCTGGTCGATTCCCTCCCCGCAAGGCACGACACGAATGGCATCCTACAAGCACCTTTTGCTCCTGGTGGCGGTCCTGCTCGGCGGACTGTTCGCCCCGGCCGCCTCCGCCGCGGCCGCCCCGGCCGCGGACGGCACCACCAACGCCGTCGCGGCCGCCCATGCGGATCATCATGCCGGCGGGCACAAGGGACTCCCGCAGGCCGCCCTCCGGCTCAAGAACAGCTTCATCAGCAACTCCATGCTGGTCACCTGGGTCGTGGCCCTGGGCCTCATCATCTTTGCCCGCATCGCCATGCGCAACGTGCAGGAGGTGCCCAGCGGCGCCCAGAACTTCTGGGAATGGCTGGTGGAAAGCCTCTACGAGTTCCTCGAGGGCATCCTGGGGGCCGATCTGGTCAAGAAGACCTTCTGGTTCTTCGCCACGGTCTTCATCTTCATCCTGTTCTCCAACTGGGCCGGCCTCCTGCCCGGCGTCGGCACCATCGGCTGGGGACACCCCGGCCCCGACGGCGAACTCCACCACATCTCGACCCCCATCTTCCGCGGCGTCAACGCCGACCTCAACATGACCATGGCCATGGCCATGATCTTCTTCGCCTGCTGGTTCATCTGGGCCCTCCAGGCCAACGGCGTGGGCGGCTTCCTCCTCCACATCTTCGGTCCCAAGGGCGAGACCACCGGCCTCCTCAAGGTCATGATGATTGGCATCTTCGTCGTGGTCGGCCTGCTCGAGGTGGTCACCATCCTCTTCCGCCCCGTCACCCTCAGCTTCCGTCTCTACGGCAACGTGTTCGCCGGCGAGAACATGCTCGAGGCCATGGCCAAGCTGGTGCCCTGGCTCGGCTGGCTCATCCCCATCCCGTTCTACTTCCTCGAACTCCTGGTCGGCGTCGTCCAGGCCCTGGTCTTCATGCTCCTGACCGCCGTGTTCACCCTGCTGATTTGCCAGCATGAGGAGGGACACGGGCACGGCCATGGGGCCGGCCACGGCCACGAAAAGGAAAAGGCCGCCCACTGAGCAACCCTTTCGGCGCCTGGACCGTGTTCAATCGCGGGAGGCGCCGGGAACATACGAAAGGCAACGCAAACATATGATGATGCCCCTGCTGGCAGAAATGAGTGGAAACCTGCACATCGGCCTCGCCTGTCTGGGCGCGGCGATCGGTGTCGGTATCATTGGCATGAAGGCCTCCGAGGCCGTCGGGCGCAACCCCGGCGCGGCCACGAAGATCCTCGTGCAGGCCATCCTGAGCACGGCGTTCGCGGAAGGTATCGTGTTCTTCGCGATCTTCCTCGCCGGCAAGTAAGGCTCCCCTCCCCTGGCGCGGGGTCCGCCCCGCGCCAGGACCCCTTTCCCAAGCCCACAACCACCCTATGGACCTCCTCCCCCTCCTGGCCGCCGCCGCGCCGCAGGCCGCCGCCTCCGGCAACATGGCCACCCAGGTCGCCGAGCAGTTCGGCCTCGACAAGACCCACTTCATCGCCCAGTGCATCAGCTTCCTGATTGTCGCCGGCCTGCTCTACAAGTTCGCCTACAAGCCGGTCCTGGGCGTCCTGGAGGAGCGCCGCCGCAAGATCGCCGAGGGCCTCGCCGGGGCCGAGCGCATCAAGCAGGAACTGGCCCAGGCCCAGGCCAAGGCGCAGGAGATTCTCAGCCAGGCCAGCGCCCAGGGCGCCAGGATGATTGAGGAGGCGCGCGCCGCCGCCGCCCGCGTGCAGGAGACCGAGACCCAGAAGGCCATCGCCGCCGCCAACGACATCGTGACCAAGGCCAAGCAGTCCATGGAGGCCGAACACGCCCGCATGCTGGCCGACCTCCGCCGCGAGGTCGGGCGCCTGGTGGTCGCCACCACGGCCAAGGTCACCGGCAAGGTGCTGACCCCGGAGGACCAGCAGCGCCTGGCCGCCGAGGCCAACCGCGAACTGGCCGCCTGACGCCCGCGCGCCCGGCTTCCCCGCCATGAAGATCAACAAGCAAGCCCGCCGCGACGCCAAGCAGCTGTTCAACGCCTGCAAGACGGGCGGCGTCATGGACGAGGCCAAGGTCCGCCAGGCCGTGCAGGCCGTCATCGCGGCCAAGCCGCGCGGCTACGTGCCCATCCTCAGCCACTTCGAGCGCCTGGTGAAGCTGGACCTCGCCCGGCGCGCCGCCGTGGTGGAAAGCGCCGCCCCGCTCGACGCCGGCCTGCAGGCGTCCCTGCGCGACAGCCTCACCCGCCGCTACGGCTCCGGCCTCAACCTGACCTTTGCCCAAAACCCCGCCCTCCTCGGCGGCGTCCGCATCCGCGTCGGCAGCGATGTCTTCGACGCCAGCGTGGCCGGCCGCCTGGCCGCCCTCGGTGACACTTTCTGATTCCCCCTGATTCCCTGACCCGATTTTCCCTGACCCGATTTCGAACCCCGCACACGCACCCATGAGCACCCTACTCCAGGATATCGAAGCCCAAATCGCCGGCGTCAAGACGTCGGTCGCCAAAGCCAACGTCGGCACCGTCCGCGAAATCTCCGACGGCGTCGCCAAGATTGAGGGCCTCACCGATGCCATGCTCAACGAGATGCTCGACTTCGGCAACGGGGTCATCGGCATCGCGCTCAACCTCGAGGAAACCGAGGTCGGCGCCATCGTCCTCGGCGATTACCTCGGCATCAAGGAGGGCGGCGAGGTCCGCACCACCGGCAAGCTGCTCTCCGTCCCCGTCGGCAAGGGCCTCCTCGGCCGCGTCGTCGACACCCTCGGCAACCCCATCGACGGCAAGGGCGCCATCCAGAAAACCACCGACTACCCGGTCGAGAAAATCGCCCCCGGCATCGTCAAGCGCCGCTCGGTCAGCCAGCCCCTCCAGACCGGCATCATGGCCATCGACGCCATGATCCCCATCGGCCGCGGCCAGCGCGAGCTCATCATCGGTGACCGTTCCACCGGCAAGACCACCATCGGGGTGGACACCATGATCAACCAGGCGCGCATCAACAAGGTCGGCCGCGCCTCCGGCGACCCGTCCTTCCGCCCGGTCTACAACATCTACGTCGCCGTCGGCCAGAAGCAGTCCAACATCGCCCGCGTCATCGCCGAGCTGGAAAAGGCCGGCGCCATGGAGGACACCATCGTGGTCGCGGCCAGCGCCGACGCCCCCGCCTCCGCCCAGTACCTCGCGCCCTTCTCCGGCGCGGCCATGGGCGAATGGTTCATGGACAACGGCATGGACGCGCTCATCATCTATGATGACCTCTCCAAGCAGGCCGTCGCCTATCGCCAGGTCTCCCTGGTCCTCAAGCGCCCCTCCGGCCGCGAGGCGTACCCCGGTGACGTCTTCTACCTGCACAGCCGCCTGCTCGAGCGTTCCGCCCGCGTGAACGAGAAGAACGGCAACGGCTCCCTCACCGCCCTGCCCATCATCGAGACCCAGGCCGGCGACGTGTCCGCCTACATCCCCACCAACGTCATCTCCATCACCGACGGCCAGATCTACCTGGAAACCGACCTGTTCTACCAGGGCGTCCGCCCCGCCATCTCGGTCGGCCTCTCCGTCAGCCGCGTCGGTTCCGCCGCCCAGATCAAGGCCATGAAGCAGGTCGCCGGCCGCATCAAGGGCGACCTCGCCCAGTACCGCGAGCTGGCCGCCTTCGCCCAGTTCGGGTCCGACCTCGACGCCAAGACCCAGGCCATCCTCGAGCGCGGCAAGCGCATCGTCGAGCTGTTCAAGCAGAACCAGTACAACCCCATCCCGGTCGAGGTGCAGAGCGCCATCCTCTGGGCCATGCAGAACAACTTCCTGGACGGGGTGGCCGTGGAGAAGGTCAAGGACTTCCAGACCAAGCTGACCGACTTCCTCAGCACCCGGAAGCAGGCCCTCCTCGAGCGCCTGCGCAAGGAGGGGGCCATCAATGACGCCCTCGCCGGCGAGCTGAAGTCCGCCCTCGCCGAGTTCCAGCAGACCTACCGCTAAGCCCGGGACCGCGCGCGCACCGCCCCCCCTCACCCCATGCCCAGCACACGCGACATCCGCCGGCGCATCAAGTCGGTCAAGAACACGGCCCAGATCACCAAGGCCATGCAGATGGTCGCGTCGTCCAAGATGCGCAAGGCGCAGCTGGCGGCCCTGGCCGGCCGGCCCTACGCCTCGCTCATGAACGACGTGCTGGCCGCGGTCAGCGACGGCGCCGGGGAGTTCACCCACCCGCTGCTCGAGCAGCGCCCGGGCCGGCGCCGCGCCGTCATCCTCGTCAGCTCCGACAAGGGCCTCTGCGGCGCCCTCAACTCCAACCTCCTCCGCGAGGCCGGCAAGCTCGACAAGGACAACTCCGTCTTCATCTGCGCCGGCAAGAAGGGCGCCCAGTTCGTCTCCCGCCTCCGCCGCAGCATGGCGGCCGAGTTCACCTACAAGGACAGCCCCCAGTTCGCCGAGGCCCGCACCATCTCCAAGTTCGCCCAGGACCTGTTCCTCAAGGGCGAGGTCGATGGCGTGGACGTCCTCTACACCAACTTCATCAACACGCTGTCCCAGAAGCCGGAGCTCCGCCAACTCCTGCCCATCGCCCGGATCGAGGCCCTCGAGGCCGACCTCACCGGGGACGGCCAGGGTGGCGAACTGCAGAAGACCGACAAGGAATACCTGTTCGAGCCCAACCCGGCCGAGGTGCTGGGCAACCTGCTCCCCCACTACGTCAACTTCCAGGTCTACCAGTTCCTGCTCGAGGCCAAGGCCTCCGAGCACAGCTCGCGCATGGTCGCCATGAAGAACGCGACCGACAACGCCAAGCAGCTCATCAAGGACCTCACCCTCGAATACAACAAGCTCCGCCAGGCCAACATCACCAAGGAGCTCCTCGAAATCACCACCGCCCAGATGGCCATGGGCTGACCCCGGCATCCCCATCCCCTCCCTTTCCAACCGAACCCTCCCGCACGCATGAACAAAGGAAAAATCGTCCAAATCATCGGCCCCGTCGTGGACGCGGAATTCACCACGAAACTCCCCGCCATCTACAACGCACTGACCGTGGAGTACAACCTCCCCGGCCAGGGCCCCACCAAGCTCACCCTCGAGGTCCAGCAGCACCTCGGCGACAACTGGGTGCGCGCGGTCGCCATGAGCACCACCGAGGGACTCAAGCGCGGGATGGACATCGTTGACAACGGCCAGCCCATCGCCATGCCCGTCGGCGAGGCCGTCATGGGCCGCGTGTTCGACGTCACCGGCAACGCCGTCGATGAGCAGGGGCCCGTCAAGGCCGACGCCCACCTGCCCATCCACCGCGGCGCCCCGCCGCTGGTCGACCAGTCCACCTCCCCCCAGGTGCTGGCCACCGGCATCAAGGTCATTGACCTCATCTGCCCCTTCCTCAAGGGCGGCAAGGTCGGCGCCTTCGGCGGCGCCGGCGTCGGCAAGACGGTCGTCATCATGGAGCTGATCAACAACATCGCCAAGCTCCACGGCGGCATCTCCATGTTCGCCGGCGTCGGCGAGCGCACCCGCGAGGGCAATGACCTCTACAACGAAATGATCGAGGCCGGCGTCATCAAGACGAAGAAGGATTCCAAGGGCCACCCGCTCATCGGCGAGAACGGCCTGCCCGTCCTCGAGCCCGGCTCCAAGATCGGCCTCGTCTACGGCCAGATGAACGAGCCGCCGGGCGCCCGCCTCCGCGTCGCCCTCTCCGCCCTCGCGGTGACCGAATACTTCCGCGACGAGAAGAACCAGGACGTGCTCCTCTTCGTCGACAACATCTTCCGGTTCTCCCAGGCCGGCTCCGAGGTGTCCGCCCTCCTCGGCCGCACCCCGAGCGCCGTCGGTTACCAGCCCACGCTGGCCGCCGAGATGGGCAACCTCCAGGAGCGCATCACCTCCACCAAGAAGGGTTCCATCACCAGCTTCCAGGCCGTCTACGTGCCCGCCGACGACCTCACCGACCCCGCGCCGGCCACCACCTTCGCGCACCTGGACGCCACCATCGTGCTGGAGCGTTCCATCGCCGAGCTGGGCATCTACCCCGCCGTCGATCCCCTCGCCTCCAACTCCCGGGCGCTCTCCCCCGACATCGTCGGCCAGGAACACTACGATGTCGCCCGCGGCGTCCAGAAGGTGCTCCAGCGCTACAAGGACCTCCAGGACATCATCGCCATTCTCGGCATGGACGAGCTCTCGCCCGAGGACAAGCTCACCGTCTACCGCGCCCGCAAGATGCAGCGCTTCCTCAGCCAGCCGTTCTCCGTGGCCCAGGTCTTCACCGGCCGCGAGGGCAAGCAGGTGCCCGTCGCCGACACGGTCCGCGCCTTCAAGGAAATCCTCGAGGGCAAGCACGACGACGTGCCCGAGGTGAACTTCTACATGAAGGGCGGCATCGACGAGATCAAGGAGTGACCGGCCCCGCCCACTGACCCGACCCCCAACCACCCATGGCCACGCTGAAGCTCGAGATTGTCACCCCGGAGGCCAAGATCTACTCCGAGGACGTCGAGATGGTCACGCTGCCCGGCGTCGAGGGCGAGATGGGCATCTACCCGATGCACGTCCCGCTCATGACCCAGGTCAGCTCCGGCGAACTGGTGGCCCGGCGCAACGGGCAGGACCACCTCCTCGCCATCGGCGAGGGGTTCGTGGAAATCACCGGCAACCGTGTCGCCGTCATGACCGACATGGCCGTGAAGGCCGATGACATCGACGAGATGAAGGCCGAGGAAGCCCGCAAGCGCGCCGAGGCCCGCCTGGCCGAGAAGCTCACCGAGGAGGAGCAGGCCACCGTGCAGGCTTCCCTGCTCCACTCCCTCGCCCAACTCAAGGTCAAGCGCCGCGGCCGCGGCTGAGCCCACCTCACCTTCCGGCAACAAAAAGCCCGGCCAATCGGCCGGGCTTTTTGCTTGGCCTGCGGGGAGGCCGGGGTCCGCCTTAGATTGGTTCGCCGGTGGACTGGGTGACGCGTTTGTAGTTCTTCACCAGGTCCCGGGTAATGGGGCCGGGCTTGCCGTTGCCGATGACGCGTCCGTCGATCTGGGTCACCGGGATGATCTCGGCCCCGGTGCCGGTCAGGAAACATTCGTCGGCCACGTAGACATCGTAGCGCGTCAGGTTGGGTTCGCTGACGGGGATGCCCGCCTCGCGGGCGAGGTCAATGACCGTGCCGCGGGTGATGCCGTAGAGGGCCCCGGCGGAGAGCGGGGGCGTGTAGAGGTGGCCGCGCTTCACGATGAAGAGATTGTCGCCGGTGCACTCGGCCACGAACCCCTCGGAGTTCAGCATGATGGCTTCCTCCACCCCGGCGTTGTTCGCCTCAATCTTGGCCAGGATGTTGTTGAGGTAGTTGAGCGACTTGATGGCCGGGTTGACCGAGTTGGTCAGGTTGCGGGTGGTGGCCACCGTGACAATGGCCATGCCGCGCTCGTAGAGTTCGGGCGGGTAGAGCTGGATCTTGCCGGCGATGATGATGACGGAGGGGCGCTTGCAGCGGTTGGGGTTGAGCCCCAGGGTGCCGACGCCGCGGGTGACGACCAGGCGGATGTAGCCGTCGCGGAGCTTGTTCCGGCGGCAGGTCTCCACCGTGGCCTTCATCAGCTCGGCATGCGACATGGGCAGGTCGAGCAGGATGGCCTTGGCCGAGTCAAAGAGGCGGTCGATGTGCTCGCGCAGCTTGAACACGCGGCCGTTGTAGGCCCGGATGCCCTCGAACACGCCGTCGCCGTAAAGCAGGCCGTGGTCGAAGACGGAAATCTTGGCGTTCCCCTCGTCGTAATACTTGCCGTCGATGAAAACTTTCATGGTTCGAGCGCGGCGACGCTAAGGCACCCGGCCGGGGCCTGCAACCATGGAGTTGCCGGCGCACCCGGGCCGAGGCCTTGGCTTGCCATGCCCCGGCCGGATGCGGTTGGATGCCGCCATGCGCCCACTCCGCCTGCCCCTGACCTGCCTGCCCCTGCTCCTGGCCTGCCTGTGCGCCACAACCCACGGGGCCGACCACCTGGTCTATTTCGGCACCTACACCGGCAAGTCCAGCAAGGGCATCTACGCGTCCCGCCTCGAAGCCGCGACCGGCCGCCTGACGCCCCCCGAACTGGTGGCCGAGACGCGCAGTCCCAGTTTCCTCGCCCTGGCCCCCAACGGGAAGTCCCTCTACGCGGTCAGCGAAATCTCCACGTTCGAGGGCAAGCCGGCGGGAGCGGTCAGCGCGTTCCGCATCGAGCGGCCGACCGGCACGCTGACCGCCCTGAACCAGGTGTCGTCGGGCGGCGGCGCCCCGTGCCACCTGACGGTGGATGCCTCCGGCCGGACCGTCCTGGTGGCCAACTACAGCGGGGGCAGCGTGGCCGCCCTCGCCGTGCGGGAGGATGGCAGCCTGGCCCCGGGCAGCGTCGTGCAACACACCGGCTCCAGCGTGAACAAGAGCCGCCAGCAGGGGCCGCACGGGCATTACATCAGCCCCGACCCTGCCAACCGCTTCGCCCTCGCCTGCGACCTCGGCCTCGACCAGGTCCTCGTCTACCAACTGGACGCCGCCAAGGCCGGACTCACCCCCCACACGCCACCCCATGCCACGCTGCCGCCCGGCAGCGGCCCCCGGCACCTCGCCTTCCGGCCCGACGGACGCTTTGCCTATGTCATCAATGAAATGACCTGCACGATGACGACGTTCGGCTATGACGCGGACCGCGGTGTCCTCCAGCGCCGCGACACCCTTTCCACGCTGCCCGCCGGCGAAAGCGTCAAGCCCTCCTTCAGCACGGCCGAGGTCGAGGTGCATCCCTCCGGCAAGTTCCTCTATGGCTCCAACCGCGGCCATGACACCATCGCCGTCTTTGCCATCAACCCGGCGGACGGCAGCCTGCGGTTGGTGGAGCACGTGGGAACCCGCGGCCGCACGCCCCGGAGTTTCGGCATCGACCCGACCGGCCGCTGGCTGCTGGCGGCCAACCAAAGTTCCGACACCGTGGTGGTTTTCCGCATCGACCCCGACACCGGCAAGCTCACCCCCACCGGACAGGAAATCACCGTGGGCGCTCCGGTCTGCGTGAAGTTCCTCCCCCTGCCCTGACCCGCGGATGCTGATGCGCCTGCTGGACGCCATCACCCGCTGGTTCCCGGCGCCCAGGCTTACCCGCCGGCGCGTGCTGCTGGCCCTGGCCGCCGCCGCGTTGACCGACACCCTGCAAATCGCGCTCGGTCCCCTGGGCTGGGTCGGAACCGTGCAGGTCCTCGACGCCATCGCCTGCGTGCTCGCCTGCCTGTTGCTGGGCTTTCACCTCCTGCTCCTGCCCACCTTCATCCTCGAATGGTTCCCGGTGGTCGACATGTTGCCCACCTGGACCGGCTGCGTGATGGCCGTGATTGCCCTGCGGCGGAGGCAGGACAAGGAACGAAGGCATGTTCCTGGCTCCCACACGCCGCCCAACGACCCCCTCCTGCAGGCGCCAAAGGCCCCGGCTCCGCCTTCCTCCAAGGAATCGCGCCGCCCTTAACCGGCACGATTCAACCGCCAAGAAAGCTCACCGGTCGGCGACCCCGTGGGCCTGCACTCATGTCCGCCTCGCGGTCTCACCGGAAGGTGCCGGCGGGCCATGCGCGTCCCGCCTTGCCCATCGCACCCCCTAGGTGGGAGCCGCACCCGCCACCCGCCTGGAGTGCCGCCCGACTTCCTTGCTACTTCCTTCGCTCATCCTCCCGACTTCCTTCGCTCATCCTGGCTGCCCGGAATGGTGCGGGAACACCCGCCCGGCCCGGTCTGTGGGTAATTTACCTAGGTGAAGGCCTTGACCAGTCCGGTGTCGGGAGCCGGGCCGGTCGCCTACCGCCATCCGTCCACGCTAGACGCCGCAGGAGTCGGCGGCTTGGCGTGATCGCATGTCGGCGAGGAACGGGAGGGCTTTCCGGTAGTCGACCAAATGCGCCAAGTCCACCTCCGCTTGGATGACCTCCTGACCATCGCCGGCTTGGGCGAGCACATCGCCGGACGGGCCGACGATGAGGCTGCGTCCGTTATAGGTGAGCTTCGGGTCGGTGCCGCAGCGGTTCACGCCCACGACGTAGGCTTGGTTCTCGATGGCGCGGGCCCGCAGGAGGGCGGTCCAGTGCTCGATGCGGGCCAACGGCCAGTTCGCCATCACGGTGAACATCTGGGCACCATGGCGCACCGCGGCGCGGAAGATTTCCGGGAACCGAAGGTCGTAGCAGATGAACGGCGCCACTGTGAAGCCCGCCCAGGGGAAGAGGACGGGAGCCTCGCCCGCCTCATAGTGCTGCGATTCACCGCCGGGCGAGAACGGCTGCATCTTGGCGTAGCGGACCACTTCGCGGCCTTCCGGGGAGAAGCCCATGCACAGGTTGCGGGGACGACCGCCGGGGCCGCGGCCGAGCACCCCGCCCAGCAAGGTGACCTGGAAATCCCGGGCGAGCGCGGCCAACCCCTGCTCCGTTGGACCGCCCGGGGACTCGGCCAGCGCCTCGGCGTTCATGGTAAAGCCGGTGGCAAACAGCTCCGGAAGGACCACCAACGAACCCGGTTGCGGGGTATTCTTGAGAAGTTGTTCGCGGACCCGCTGGAGATTGGTCGCGGGATCCTCCCACGCCAGGTTGAACTGAACGCCATAAACGCGCATGGCGGCAGTGTGGGGGTTGGTCTCCCGGCACGGTAGCCTTTTTGTTTCCTGCTAATCGTTTGACAGCTTTTTGCCGAATGCTAGTCTCGGGCCGGCAAGTCCCGCGGGGCTTGCCGCATTTGTCTCCGGCCATCGCGCAACCGGGGAGTATCCGCGGAACACGTTGATAATCAGGATTTCATGAGCGATTCGACAGCGACCACCGCCAGCGGCGGACAGGGACCCAAGGTTTCCAAAATTCAGGAGGCGGTTATCCGGATCGCCGGCAACTCCCAGGACGGCATCCAGGCCATCGGAGGTTTTCTGGCCCGCCTGGCGGGACGCAGCGAGCAGGAGGTCATGACCTTCATGACCATTCCCTCCACCATTTCCGGTGGGCCCTCGATTTTCCAGGTCCGCGTGGGCTCCGGCGAGGTGTTGAGCTCGGGCGACGAGGCCGACGTGCTGCTGGCCTTTTACCAGCACTCCTACAACGACCACATCAGCTCCCTGAAAAAGGGCGGCATCGTCCTTTACGACAGCGGCCACGTCACCGAGATCCCGGAGGCGCACAAGGCGGCCTACCACTACGTCGGCGTGCCCATCTCCGGCCTCACCGTCGAGGCCATCGGCGGCACGGCCAAGGACAAGGGCAAGAACATCTTCGCCCTCGGCCTGCTGGCCAAGATGTTCGACCTCAATGTGCCCAAGCTGGAGAAGCTCATCAACGAGCGCTTCACCGGCAAGGACGCCAGCGTCGCGCAGAACGCCCTCACCGCCTTCCACGCCGGCTACAGCCACTCGCTGGGCGGCGTCATTGAGACCTTCAAGTTTGTCGATTCGCAGAAGGCCGCCGACCGCGCCCAGGTGGTCATGAACGGGAACGAGGCCCTCGCCTACGGCCTCATCGCCGCCGGTGTCCGCTTTGGCGCCGGGTATCCCATCACGCCCTGGTCCGACATCATGGAACTGCTCCGGCGCGACCTGCCCAAATACGGCGGCATGTTTGTCCAGTGCGAGGACGAGATCGCCTCCATCTCCATGGCCATCGGCGCCAGCTACGCCGGGCGCGTCGCCGTGACGGGCTCCAGCGGCCCCGGCATCTCCCTGAAGACCGAGGCGCTCGGCTGGGCCGTCATGGCCGAGATGCCCCTCGTCATCATCGATGTCCAGCGCGGCGGCCCCTCCACGGGCATGCCGACCAACATCGAGCAAAGCGATCTCAACATCGCCGCCTTCGGCGGCCACGGCGATTCCCCCCGCGTCGTCATCGCCCCCGCCGACGTCGAGGACTGCTTCTACACGGCCATCGAGGCGGTCAACATCGCCCGCCAATACAGCGTGCCGGTCATTGTCCTCACCGACCAGGGCATCGCCACCCGCATCGAGGCCTTTACCGAGCCCAACCTCGAGAAGATCTGCCAGGACATCTCCCCCGACTTCACCCCGGTGGCCGACCACAAGCCCTACGACCTCGCGGCCCAGGATGGCGTCACCCGCCACCTCGCCCCGGGCACCCGCATCCAGAGCGGCAAGTATCCCATCGTGACCGGCCTGGAGCACGACGAACTCGGCCACCCGACGGGCTCGCCCAAGCTCCACATGCAGATGACCGCCAAGCGCCGCCGCAAGCTGCAGAAGCTGGGCGAGAGCCTCCCGGTGCCCAAGGTCTACGGCCCGCCCGAGGGCAACATCCTCCTCGTCGGCTGGGGCAGCACCCAGGGTCCGATCAAGGAAGCCGTCGACCGCGCCCGCAAGGCCGGCGACAGCGTCTCCTCCCTGCACATCAAGCACCTCAACCCCCTGCCGCCCGGCCTCGACAACATTTTCGCCGGGTTCAACCACATCTTCGTGGTCGAGATGAATGACGAGGGCCTCTACGGCTTCGGCCAACTCGGCGCCCTCCTGCGCGCGCGCTATTGCGACAAGAAAATCCAGGGCATCAACAAGACCGACGGACTCACCTGGAAGGTCCGTGAAATCCTCGACCGGGCCAAGTCCTCCGTGTCGACCGGCATGAACAAGCTCTGAACCCGGACCAGCCCGTCACCCACCCGTCGCCCACCCTTTTCCCATCGTCTCCATGAGCAACCCGCAGACCCCCGCCGCCCCGCCCCGCCCCGGCAACCTCACCAGCGTCCCCACCCCCGGCGTCCCCGGCGCCGAGGAACGCAAGGGCCTGACCAAGAAGGAAGTCGCCGCCGACCACCCGACGTGGTGCCCCGGCTGCGGCGATTTCTCCGTGCTCGCCCTCTACTTCAAGCTGATCGAGAAGCGCAAGCTCTGGCACGAAAAGATCACCACCGTGGCCGGCATCGGCTGCTCCAGCCGTTTCCCCTACTTCGTCCAGGCCCACGGCGCCCACTACATCCACGGCCGCGCCCTGCCCTTTGCCAGCGGCATCTCCCTCAGCCGCCCCGACCTCCACGTCTTTGTCTTCGGCGGCGACGGCGACGCGTTCTCCATCGGCGGCAACCACTTCAACCACACCGCCCGCAAGAACATCAAGATGACCTACGTGGTCATGGACAACTGGGTCTACGGCCTGACCAAGAAGCAGACCTCGCCGACCAGCCCGCTGGGCTTCAAGAGCAAGACCGACATCTGGGGCGCGGTCGATCACCCGATCAACCCCATGAAGCAGGCCATCAGCGCCGGGGCCACCTTCGTCGCCCGCACCACCCACACCAACCCGAACCACGTCCTCCAGATGATGGAGGCCGCCATGGACCATGACGGCTTCAGCTTCATCGAGTGCCTCAGCGAGTGCGTCGAGTTCTACGAGGGCGCCTTTGATTCCAGCAACCCCCGCAAGGGCGGCACGTTTACCCTCGTTCCCGAGACACACGACGTCACCGACGAGCACGCCGCCTACAAGCTGGCCGACCACCCGTTCCCCGGCCACTTCGGCATCTTCTACCGGAACACCGCCCGCCCGACCAAGAACGCCCTCGAGGCCAAGATCATCTCCGATTTCCAGGGCAAGCAGGCCGGGCAGAAGGACTGGCAGATCCTCAAGAAGAGCTTCGACCGGCTCAAATAGCCCGGCTGCGGCCGGCGGCCACTCCCTCCGACCCATCGCGTTCCTGCGGGCATGACTCCCACCATCGTCGTGCTCGACGGGCACGCCCTCAACCCCGGCGACCTTTCCTGGTCCGGCCTCGAGGCCCTCGGCCCCTGCCGCGTCCATCCCCGCAGTACGCCGGCGGAAGTCCGTGAGCGCGCCGCCCACGCCGAGTTCCTCATCACCAACAAGGCGCCGCTCGGCCGCGAGCTCCTCGAGGCCCTGCCCCGGCTGCGCTACATCGGCGTCACCGCCACCGGTTACAACATCGTGGACGTGGCCGCCGCCCGCGACCGCGGCATCACGGTCACCAACGTCCCGGCCTACGGCACCCGCTCCGTCGCCCAGCACACGCTGGCGCTCCTCCTCGAGCTCACCCAGCACGCCGGACGCCATGCCGCCGGCACCCGGGCCGGGCAGTGGTCGGCCAACCCCGACTGGTGCTACTGGGAAACGCCCCTGATCGAACTGGACGGCCTGACCCTCGGCATCGTCGGCTATGGCCGCATCGGCCAGGCGGTCGCCCGCCTGGGCGAAGCGCTGGGCATGAAGGTCATCACCGCCGTCTCCGGCCGCGGGACCCCGCCCAAGAACGTGGCCGTGGTTGACCTCGACCACCTGTTTGAGGCCAGCGACGTGGTCAGCCTGCATTGCCCGCTCACCCCGGAAACACGCCACCTCGTCAACCGCGCCCGCCTGGCCCGCATGAAGCCCTCCGCCTTCCTGCTCAACACCAGCCGCGGGCCGCTCATCGACGAACCCGCCCTCGCCCAGGCCCTCAACGAGGGCCGCCTGGCCGGGGCCGGTCTGGATGTCCTCGCCCAGGAACCTCCCCCCGCGGACCACCCGCTCCTCACCGCCCGCAACTGCCTCATCACGCCCCACCTGGCCTGGGCCACCCGCGCCGCCCGGCAACGCCTGATGCACACCGTGGTGGAGAACGCCCGCGCCTTCCTGGCCGGCCATCCCGTCAACGTCGTGACCGGCTGAGCGGCCGGCCGGACTCAGCGTCCCAACCGCGCCGCCAGCACCGCCCCGCCGGTGATGCCGGCGTTGTCGCCCAGCTTCGTCGCCACAATCCGGATGCCCTTGTCCGTGCCCCGCAGGGCATGCGCCCGCGCGACCTTCTCGATCACCGGCATCATTTCCAACTCAAGTTGATCAATGATGCCCCCGCCCAAAACGATGACCTCCGGGTTGAAGAGGTTGATGAGGTTGCCGCAGGCAATGCCCGTATACTGGGCCGCCTCCTCCACCACCGTCTCGACAAACCTGTCCCCGCGCCGGATGGCCTTGCGCAAGTCCCCGCTGCGCAGGTCGTCGAGGCCCGGCCCCAGCATTTCCGTCAGCACGGTCGGCTGCCCCTGCCGCACCGCGGTCTCAATCCGCCGGAACAGGGCCCGCCGGCTGGCCAGCGCCTCAAAGCACCCGCGGTTCCCGCAGCCGCACTCGGGCCCGTCCACGTCGAGCACCATGTGGCCAATCTCCCCCGCCGTCCCGTTGAACCCGCCGTAGGGCTTGCCGTCGAGGAAGATGCCGGCGCCAATCCCTGTCCCGAGGAAAATCCCGATCAACTGCCGGGGCTTGCCGCGATACTCCGCCTCGAAGACCCCGAGGCCGTTGAGCTTGCAGTCGTTCTCCACCACCACCGGGACCCCCAGCAATCCCTCCAATTCCCGCTGCAGCGGCACATCCTTCCAGCCCAGGTTCGGCGCGAAAATCACCCGGCCGGCCTCCGCATCCACGGCCCCCGGCGCCCCAATCGCCACCCCCCGCACGGAATCCATCGCCAGGTCGCACTCGTCCAGCGCATCCCTCACGCACCGGGCAATCCGCTCGATGACGCCGTCCGCCCCGCGCTCGGACTTGGTCCGCAGCTTGGCCTTGCCCAGGCAGTTGAGCTTCTCGTCAAAGACCCCGGCCAGGATCTTGGTCCCGCCCAGGTCCACTCCCACCAGATGATTACGGGATTCGCCCATGCCGGATTGCCTCAGCGCGTGGCCATGACCGCCTCCACCTGCCGCTGCAGGTCGCGATGGATCTCTTCCGGTTCCCGGTCCCCCTCGATGATGTGGAAACCGTAGTTGGCCTGCAGGCGGTGGAATTGCCGGGCCATCAAGGCCTGGTAACGGATGAAGCTGTCAAACATGTCCCGCGACAGGCCGAGATCCATTCCGCTCTCCCAGTAATCCAGCGCGAAGTCCTTGGCGAAGTTGCGCTGGACCAGCGTCTCGGGGGACACCTTCAGGTAAAACACCGCATCCGGCACCAGCGCCATCCCATAGAGGTTCTTCAGCCAGCGCATGTCCATGCCGCGCACCAGGTCGCGGGCCATCAGGGTGTAAATGTAGCGGTCCGCCAGCACAATGAACCCGGCCTTGAGCGCCGGCAGGATGGCGTTCTCGAGCTGGTCGGCGAAGTCCGTCGCGTAAAACAGGCTGAGGGTGGTGCGGCTGAGGATGTTCCCCTTCTTGGCCTGATCCAGTTCCTCGCTCACGAGGGTGGACCGCTTGAGGCCGACCAGCGCCGTGGCATGGCCGTTGCCCTCCAGCCACGTGACCAACCGCTCCAGCTGGGTGGACCGGCCGGAGCCATCCGCCCCCTCGACAACGATCAGGCGGCCGGCCAGGCGCTGCAGGTCGACCCCGGGCAGGCCGTGGCCATAGAAGCGGCGCGCCGTGCGCTGGGGCACCGTGATGCGATTGGGCGCGCCGCGCAGCACCGCGGACGAACGGGAGGAACGGGAGGCAGGGCGGGACATCAGCGGGCCATGGCGGCGGGTTTGGGGTGGACTCGGTCGGCGGTGAAGTCGGCCAGGCGCAGGCGGGCGAGAAGATGCTCCCGCACCAGGCTCTGCTGCACCTCGATGGGACCATTGGCATCCAGGGTCACGAAATTGAACTCCCCGGCAATCGACAGGTATTGGTCCAGCATGCGGCCCTGGAAAATCCGGAAGCTCTCGTAGGGATCCGGCGAGAGCCGCAGGTCCATCCCGGCCTCGAAGTACTTCAGCTGCGGACGCCCGTCCAGGATGCGCTGCAGGCTGACCTCGAGGTCGGCCCGGAAGAAGAAGGTCAGATCCGGCAACGCGGCAAAACTGTAGATGCCCCGCACCCAGTCCGGGGCGCAGCCGCGCACCACGTCGCGGACATAGGCCGTGAACACATACCGGTCGCACAGCACCAGGTAACCCGCCCGCAGCAGCGGCACCAACTGCCGCTCATACCGATCGGCAAAATCCGTGGCGTGAATCAGGCTGAACGTCGTCGGCCGCAACAGCTCCCGTTTCTTGCCCTTGCTCGTGGCCGCCTTGACCAGTTCCGAGGAATTCCATTCGCTGAAGAACACCTTCAGGCCCTGCACCTCCAGCCAGCGCTTCAGCAGGTAGATCTGCGTCGATTTGCCGGACCCATCCAGGCCCTCCACCGCAATGAGGCGTCCCGGAAACCCCAGCTGCGCAAACGTCTTGGTCATCGCCCCGCAACGTTACGAACCCCTCCCCGGAAGACAATGCTTTTCAGGGCCGCCCAGGGCCGGCCGCCGCGCCCGGACCCGCGCTGACCGCCCAGCGCACCGCCCCCGCCAGCAGGCGGCGAAAGGCCGGTTCCCGGAAGTCCTCCGGGCTGCCCAGCGAGGTGTAGAAATGCCGGCGCCCCCCGTCGGTGCGAATCCACGCGGCCGGTTCGCGGATGTCGGGCTGCCCTTCCACCGTGGCATCCAGGAGAACCCGGGTGCCCGGACCCAAATCCCGGCACCGATACAGATGCGAGGAGAAGCGCACCTCCCCCGCCGGCCACCCCTCGGCCACCGGATGCCCCGCCGCCCCGGCCGCCAAACGGACCAGCGTGGCCGGCCCCTTGCCGTAGTGATTCTGGTAGTGGCCGCCCCACACGTCGCGGTCAAAGGTGTCCCATGTCAACCGTCCGGGCTCCGGCTGGCGCGCCCCGAAGGCGTGGCTGGCCGTCCGGATGCCCAGGACCGGCTTGCCCGCCGCCACATGCGCCCGGATTCGTTCCAGTTGTGCCGGTTCCAGGGCGCGGCGCTTGAGGCTCAGGAACAGCGCCTGCGCCCGCGGCAGGCGCTCCAACCCCCGCAGGACGGCGGGGCCCTTGGGGTCATCGATCACAAAGTCGCACTCCACCTGCCCGGCCAGTTCCGCGCGGGCCCAGGCCGGCACCGTTTCCCCCGTGCGATACTCCTCGTCGCCCACCAGGAACAGGACGCGCGGTTTCGCGCGCGACTCGGCAGCGGACACGGAAAGCGCCAGGCTCCAGAGCAACAGCCAGAGGTGCCAACCGCGGAACCAGGCCATGGGCAGAGGGAGGGTCATGAGGGACGGGAATTGTTGGGGAAAACCATAGGGCCGGCCGGGGGCCCAGGCAACCCTTCCCGGCGAATGCCGCGCCGGGCATCTTCCCCCTTTCAATTTCGCGGCGACCCCCTAGCCTCCGCCTCGCATCCAACCAACACCCGTTATGGCGAAGTCGAAATACCGCTTTTGTTTTGGTCCGTGGAACCTCAGCGAGGGGCAGGATCCCTACGGCCCGCCGGTGCGCCCGGCCCAGTCCTTTGACTGGAAGCTGGACCAGCTCAAGCGCCATGGCTTTGACGCCATGATGTTCCACGACGACGACGCCGTGCCGGACATCGACGGCAAGTCGGACGCGCAGTTGCGGCGGGAGGCCCGTGAACTGCGCAAGCGCCTCGACGGCGAGGGCATCGCCGCCGAGATGGTGGCGCCGCGGCTGTGGTTTGCGCCGCAGACGGTTGATGGGGCCTACACCAGCAACGACCCCCGGCACCGCCGTTACGCCATCGAGCGCAGCAAGCGCTGCATCGACATCGCGCGCATCCTGGGCACCGACCTCATCGTCCTCTGGCTGGCCCGGGAGGGCAGCTACATCCGGGAATCCAAGAACGCGCGCCAATGCGTGGACCGGCTGGTCGAGGCCTTTGACGCCATGCTGGCTCACGATCGGCGCATCCGCCTGGCCATCGAGCCCAAGCCCAACGAACCGATGGACCATGCCTACCTGCCCACCATCGGGCACGCCCTCGCCATCGCCCAGCAGACGCGCGACCCGCGGCGCGTGGGCTGCCTGATCGAGAGCGCCCACGCCATCCTGGCCGGCATTGATCCCGCGGATGAAATCGACTTTGCCTGCTCCTTCAACAAGCTCTGGTCGCTGCACCTGAACGACCAGAACGGGCTCAAATACGACCAGGACCGCCCGTTCGGCTGCACCAACCTCCGCAGCGCCTTCGACCAAATCCGCGCCCTGGAACGCAACGGCTACGGCCGCAACGGGGAGTATGTCTGCTTCGATGTGCACCCGTTCCGGACCACCAAGCCGGAGCACTGGATGCGCCACCTGGTCAACAGCCGCCGCACCTTCCTGCTCCTCCTCGACCGGGTCCGCTCCTTCCCCGAGGCCGAGGCCCGCCGCCTGGTCGCCGACCGCAACTACCAGGACCTGGACCAGCTCGTCATCGAGCACCTCATGGGCATCTGACCGGCCGCCGTCAGGCCGCGCCGGGCACGCAGCCAAAGAAGGTCAGGGGCGCTTCCCCGCGGGCCTCGCGCAGCAGCAGAACGCCCAGTTCGCGCAGGTGATAATCACCCCACATGGAGCTTTCCCCGTTGGGAATGCGCTGCCCGGGGGCCACATGATCCCAGCCATTCGGCCGGTGATACACCGAGTGGAGCAGGAGACCCTGGTGCCCCGGCCGCACGGAAAGATACGGCTCCTCCAACAGCGCGCGGGCCACGGTCAGGCCGGCCTGCCGGTAACGCCGCCCGCGCCGTCCCTCGCCAATGCTCCCCAGGTAACTGCCCAACCGCAGGAGGCCCTGGGCCGCAATCGCCGCGGCCGAACTGTCCACCGGTTCCCACCGGTTGTAGGGATCCGAGCGCTTGCCCAAGTAGCCGGCCGGAAGCCGTGACAGGCCGGGCGCGCCTGTGTCCCACATCGGGATGCCGTCCGCGCAGCTGTTTTCGAGGTGGAACTCCGCCGTGGCCACCGCCGCCCTCAGCATCCACGCCCGCACCGCCGCCGCCGCACCCCGCCCCGTCGCACCCCGCTGGGCCGGCGCCCGGCAATGGGCCGCGGCCCGGGCGATGTCGGCGTCCGGCACCCCGCGCAGGAACTCCAACTGCTCGGCAAAGCCGCAGAGCGCCCAGGCCAGGCCGCGCGTCCACGTGCTGAAGGGCGAGTAGCCCTGCTGCGAGTTGGGGCAGCGGAAGACCCCGCTGGCCACGTTGAACACCGCCTCATGCGCGGTGCGGCCCGGGACGTCGTAGGCGTCCCGCCCCTCGCCGTAATACACGTTGTAGCGGGCCGTGTTCCACGCATGCTCCAGCAACCGCGCGAGCAGGGAGATGCGCGCGTCCTGCTCGCCCATCAGCACATGGCCCAGCCGGTGGGCCACCGCCAGCGCGCGGCAGGACCGGATGGTGTCCACGAAGAGCGAGTGCGGTCCGTTGAAGGAATGGATGAACCCCGTGCCATCGGCGAGGCGGGTCCAGCGGGCCGCCTGCACCGCCCCGCTCACCTTGAGCGCCAGCTCATGAAAGTCCCGTTCGCGGTCGTTCCAGTCCACCCGCCCCTCGTGCATCAGGCGCAGCAGGTTGCCGTAGGTCGACACGTTGTTGAACCCATGGTCATGGACGCCGACGTGGGAGACATGCGCCGCCATCCGCTGCCGTGTGCCGCGCCGCCCGATCTCCAGGAATGCCTCGTCCCCCGTGGCCTCGAACTGCAGCAGGGCCGACCCATACTGGAACCCCTGCGTCCATTCGGTCCACCCGCGGGAGGCATAACGCCCCGCCACCGTGAACACCGGCGTCCCCTGCGCCGGGCGCCATGTCTTCTCGATGGCCATGATCTTCCGGCCGGACAATTCGAACATCCGTTCCAAGGCGGGCTGCAGGCGGCGCGCCGTCAACTGGGCATCAATTCGCAGGGGCATGGCAGGTTCAGTGGGGGTTCAGGGGAGGGGAAAAAGCAGGGCATCCACGGACGCGGGGGCATGCCCCAGGCGCCCCAGCGCCGCGCGGTAACGGGCATCCCCGTAGACCAGGAAGGCTTGGCGCAACAGACGCGGCTCCAGCGTCCGCGACTCCTTCTTGGAGCGTTCCCAGGGCCAGGGCCGCCCCGTGTCCGCCGCGTGGTCCAGGAGGAAATCCAACGCCCGGCGGATGCCGGCCCCCGGCGGGGTCTGGTGCCGCCACAGGTCGACCCCCACCCGGTCCCCCAGCGTCGCCAGGTCAAACATCGCCGTCAGGTTGAAGCGGGAGTAGCTGTAGGAATCCTGCCGGGCCAACTCCAGCGGCTGGCGGCCATCCCCTTCGATCTGCCGGTCCAGCCGGTTGGTGGCGGCCGAGACCAGGATCTCCCGCGCCAGGTTGGTGCGCCCGCAGAACAGCGCCAGGTGCGCCACCTGCGCGTCGTAGAAGGTGCCGTGGTTGTTGCGCGCCGCCCGCTCCTCCCGCCCATGCGGGCTGTCCAGCGCCCAGTCCAGGAACCGGCCCATCCACCCCACCAACGCCTCCTGGTCAGCCGCGGTCCAGTGGGTCGAACCCGCCAGCATCCCGGCCGCGTCACACACGCCAGCCAGGCTCCGGCTCTCAATCATCCCCGTGCCCCGGCCCGTGTTGCGGCCAGGCACCGCCTGGGCATGGTTGAAGTTCGGGTTCATCCGCGTGGCCGGGTCGAGGAAAAACACCCGCAGGAGCCGCGCCGCATGCGCCGCGTGTTCCTCCCGCCCCCCGAGGTAATAGGCCAGCGCCAGCGTCCACGCCGCCGTCGTGGTGTGGTCCAGGCGCGGCGCATCGGAGTTCTCCCCCGCCGCGGCCGGGTTGCGCTGCCCATCCCGCCGCACATAGGGCAGACCGTCCGGCTTGGCGGGGTCCGGCCAGAAATACGGCGCCGTGCTGGAGTAGTCATGCCGGTCCCCGCTGGCCGGAGCCTGCGGCTTCTCCGTCACGGACACCGGTCGGCGCTTGAGTTCCTTGCGGGCGGCATTGGTCAGGGCGGCGTAGGCCGGCGCAAGATGGGGGTCATTGGTCAACACCCGCAGCCGCACCTCCACCAGGGCGGCCGGGTCACAGGCAAACACGCGCGGCGCCGGAAGCGCGGAGGCGGCCGGGCTGCCGGTCACGCCAAGCCCCTGCGCCAGGGCCCCAAGCAGGAGTGTCCACAGGCCGATGTGACGCCGACGACGCCCCCCTGCCCTGCCTGGTTGGTTCGCCCTTCTCACAGTCGCCGCAGGTGAAATCCGCCGTCGACATTGAGGACCTCCCCCGTGCTGAACGGGAGCAGATCCTGGGCAATGGCCGCCACGGCCTTGCCCACGTCCTCAGGTGTGCCCCAGCGGGTCAAAGGGGTCAGGCCCCCGGCAATCAGGGCATCATACCGTTCCTTGACGGGACCGGTCATGTCCGTGGCGATGATGCCGGGACGAATCTCGTAGACATTGATGCCATGCTCGGCCAGGCGCGCGGCGAAGATCGGGGTAATCATGGACAAGGCGGCCTTGGACAGGCAGTAGTCGGCGCGGTGCACCGAGGCCGTGTAGGCGCTGATGGAGGAGATGGTGACGATCTTCGGGCGCGGCGCGGCGGCGGGGCGCCCGGGTTGGGTGACCTGCTGAATCATCCAACGGGCCGCCTGCTGCGTGAGGAAGAACGGTCCCTTGGCATTGATGGCCAGCAGGCGGTCGAGGCTTTCCTCCGTGGTGTCGAGGGCATCGGCCCGGACCCGCGGCGCCACCCCCGCATTGTTGACCAACAGATCCAGGCGCCCGAAGGCGCGGGACGCCTCGTCGAGCAGGCGGGCCCGGTCGGCCGCCAGGCTGATGTCCGCCTGCGCGGGCACGGCCCGGATGCGATGACCGGCCGCCGCGGCCCGCGCGACCGCCTCGGACGCGACCTGCGCCGCGGCCGCCTCCTGGGTGGCGTAGTTCAGGACCAGGTCCCAGCCCAACCCGGCCAGTTCCAGCGCAATGCCGCGGCCGATGCCCCGCGAGGCGCCGGTGATCAGGGCTACAGGATTCATGGCTGCCGCCGAGTATCCGGGGGGGCCTCGCCGGGGTCCAAGCCGAAAATGCGCCCCGCAGTTTGTTGTTGCGCCGCGGACGGCCGGGCGGTTTAACAACTCCGCCGGTCCGAGCCATGTTTTCCTGATGAAACCCACCGACCTCCGGGGCATCCTCCAGTACATCCCGCGCTTCCGGGAACGGATCTTCATCGTCGCCATCGACGGGGCCATCGTCACCGATGAGAACTTCGCCAACATCCTGCTCGACCTGGCCGTCCTCCGCTCGCTGAACATCCGCGTTGTCATCGTCCACGGAGCCTCCGCCCAAATCGCCGCCCTCGGATCCCAGCAGGGAGTCACCCCGTCCGACCTCTTCGGCGTCGGCATCACCGATGCCCCCACCCTGCAACTGGCCCTGACCGCCGCCAACCGGTTGACCCACGAAATCCTCGAGGGCCTGGCCGCCCATGACCTGCGCGCCGTGACGACCAACGGCATCGTCGCCCATCCCCTTGGCATCCTGCAGGGGGTCGACCACCTGTTCACCGGCAAGGTCGAGCGGGTCGACGTGGAACTGTTCCAGAGCCTCCTCAACCAGGGCATCGTCCCCGTCGTGCCCCCGCTCGGCTTCGACGGCATCGGCAAGACCTACCGCGTCAATTCCGACCACGTGGCAGCCTCGCTCGCCGAGGCGCTCAAGGCCGCCAAGGTCATCTTCATCACGACCTGCGATGGCCTCACCCACCAGGGCCAGCTCATCCGCCAGATGCTGGCCGGCGACCTGGAGCAGTTCCTCGCCCAGTTCAAGGGGGAGATCCCGCCGGAACTCTTCTCCAAGGCCACCCATGCCACCGTGGCGTGCCGCGCCGGCGTGCCCCGGGTCCATCTCATCAACGGCCGGGTCGATGAGGGCCTGCTCGCGGAGGTGTTCTCCAACGAGGGCATCGGCACCCTCATCTACGCCAACGAATACCAGCAAATCCGGCGCGCCCTGAAGAAGGACATCCGCAGCCTGCTGCACCTCACCAAGCAGGCCGTGGACACCGACGAACTGGTCCGGCGCACGCGCCCCATGCTGGAGAAAAACATCGGGGACTATTACCTCTTCGAAATCGACCGGAACCCGGTGGCGTGCGTGGCCCTGCACGTGTATCCGGAACACAACAAGGGGGAATTGGCGTTCCTGTTCGTGAGCCCTTCCCACGAGAACCAGGGCATCGGCCGGAAGCTGATCCAGTTCGTCGAGAAGCAGGCCCGGGAACAGGGACTGGGCAGCCTCGTCACCCTCTCGACGCAGGCCTTCAACTATTTCATCAACAAGTGCGGATTCGCCGAGGGCACCCCCGAGGACCTGCCCCCCGCCCGGCGCGACAAGTACGACCAGAGCGGCCGCAAATCCAAGGTGCTGATCAAGTCGCTGCGCTGAGGCCGCTCAGGGCAGCCGCGTCGCGCGGTAGAACAGGCCGTTGGTCCCCGGCAAGGGGATGACCTGGTAAAGATTCGTCAGCGAACCCTGCCACGCGCTCTGCCAGTCCGCCGGGTCCAGCCCGGGGGACTGTTCGATCCGGTATCCCACGCCCGGGGGCCCGTAGAGCACCAATTGGCGCTGCCGGTTGGTCTCCAGCTTGGCTTCCAGCAGGGGTTCCTCCGCGATGACCACCACGCGACCGGCCTCCGTCAGTGTCCGCCCCACCAGGGCGCCATTGGTCTGCCGCGCCTGCAGGGTGGCCAGCGTCAAGGGCACGAAGGTGGACTGGGTGGCCACCGCCGTGAAGTTCAGGTGGCCCAACTGCTGGGAGGCGGCGAGCGCCTGGCCCGGGAGGGTTTCCAAGGACAACAGGGATTCCCCCGCCCCCAACGACTGCAGCCCGGCCGAGCCCAGTTCCGGGGCCGTGCCCAGGAGGCTCAGGCCCGCCAACCGACCCGCGGGCACCAGCAGGCGCGACTGAATGTTCGTCACGCCGACACTGGACAACATGTGCAGGGGCACGCTGCCGGCGTCCCCGCTGCGCAGCACCGCGGCTCCAAGTCCCAGTTCCACAAAGTCGTCCACCGTGACCCTGAAGGTGTTGGTGGCCTGCAACATGGGTTCCCCGTCGTCCATCACCACCACCGAGAACAGGTTGGTCGACCCCGCCTGGTCGCGGGCGGGCGACCAGTAAACCACGCCAGTCAACCGGTTCAGGCGGGCGCCCTTGGGGGCTTGGAGAAACTGGAAGGACAGCCGGTTGGTGGGGGAGTCCGGATCGGAGACCCGGTTGGTGATGACGAGCGGGACGAGGACCTGGGCCGCCTGATCCGCCACCGACTGCAGGACCGGGGGAAGGTTGCTCTCCAGCACCACCACCACGAAGGACTGGGTTGCACTCAGCCCGCCCGGCGCGTTCTCCGCCACCACCACGGTGAACCGGTTGGTCGAGGGTCCATGGGGCTCCCCCGTGCTCCAGGTGACCAGGCCGGAGACCGGGTGAATGGAGGCCCCGGCCGGTGCCCCGGGCGCCAGGCTGAACACCAGGGGTTGCACAGGGATGTCCGAATCCGCAGCCAGGTTGGTCACCACCACGGTGGCCCCTTCCACGACCATCCCATCGGAGGGCCGCACCAGGACCGGGGCCGCGTTCACCTCGGTCACCACCACGAGGAAGCTCTTCGAATCGGAGAGCATGGGGGAGCCATTATCCGTCACCCGTATGGTGATCAGGTTGGTGCTCGGGCCTTGGGCCTCGCTGGGCGTCCACGCGAAGGACCCGGTGCCGGGATGAATGGAGGCCCCGGCCGGAGCCCCCGCATCCAGGGTGTAAAACAGGGCCTGCGCCGGCAGGTCGCCATCCGTGGCCCCGGCCTCAAAGGCCAGGGTGGTTCCCTCCGCCACCACGCGATTCCCGGGCGCCGGGAGCACCGGGGCGGTGTTCACCTCGTTCACCGTCAGGGTGAACGTGGTGGAATCGCTCAGGGCCGGGTTCCCGTTGTCGGTCACCCGCACGGTGATGGTGACCAGCGAGGGCCCCTTGTCCTCCCCGGGGACCCAGGTGAACTCACCGGTCTGCGGATGGATGGAGGCGGCCTGCGGGGCCCCGGGATCGAGGCTGTAGGCAAGGCGGTTCGCCGGCAGGTCGGCATCCGTGGCGGACACAAAAAACGTCAGCACGCTTCCCTCATTCAGGACGCGATTGGCCACCGCCCCGATGACCGGGGCGCTGTTCACCTCCTGCACGACAATCGAGAACGAGCGCGTGTCGCTGAGGGCCGGGACCCCGTTGTCGGTGACGCGGACGCTGACCTGGTTCGTCCCCGGGCCCTGGGATTCCAGCGGCGCCCAGGTCATCAAACCGTTGGTGGGATTGAGGGCCAGGCCGACCGGGTAGTCGCCCACCAGGGCATACGTCAGGGCCTGGGCAGGCTGGTCGACATCACTGGCCGGAATCGCGTAGCTGAGCAGGCCGCCCTCGGCCACGGTGAGGGTTCCGATGGCGCCAATCACGGGCGCCACGTTGCTGGCCGTCACGGTCAGGGTGGCCACCGTGCTGGTGACGGCCCCCACGGAATTGGCGACCACCACCGAGTAGCCGCCGGCCTGGGCAGGCTGCACGCCCACCAGGCCCAGCGTGCTGCTGGTCTCATTGCCCATGGACAGCCCATTGAAACGCCACTGGTAGGTCAGCGGGGCCGTGCCGGTGGCGGTGACGCTGAAGGTCGCCGCGCCGCCCTGCACCACGCTGATGGATTGCGGTTGGGCCGTGATCTGCGGCGCCTGGTCGGCGGCATTGATGGTCACCAGGCCGCCGACGACCGAGACCGGGATGGTCGAGAAGGTCGCGTCCGCCGCCTCGATGGGTGTGGGCGTGCCGTCCAGCGTCAGGGGCATCGAGGTGCCCGGAGTTCCCAGCAACTGGAGTCGGACATGAAAAATGGCGGTCCCGTTGGCCACCGTGCTGCTCAAGCCGTTGGGATCATCCCAGGAAACGGTCAGGGTTCCCGCCGCCGCCTGCGCCGTGCCGAAATTCGCGGAACCCATGCCGGGCAGCCCAAACTGCTCCACCCCGACATAGCCTGCGACCGCTGGATTCCAGTGGACCGAGAATTGGAAAAGGCTGACGCCACTGAAGTTGGTGACCAGCACCGGGACGGTCACCTGGGCCCCCGCCGCGCCGGATGCACGTCCCCCGGCAAAGGTGAGGCCGGCCCCGTGGGCGGGTGCCCCCAAGGCCGCCAGGGCAATGGCCAGCATCGAGGCCCGGACGGCTTTGAGAATCGCGCGGGGCATGCCCCGCGGCTGCGCAGACTGTGGTTTCATAACATCAAGGGTTCCGTGTTCAGGAGGTCGCCATCACTCGATCCGCACGCGATAAAAGCGCCGCAGGGCATTGGGACTGGGGTCAATCAGGATCCTCCGCGTCCCATCCCCGTCCACCGCCGGCAACGGGGTCCAGTTGGTGGCCGGCAGGGTATCGGTGTATTCCAGGATATAGCGGCGGCCCGCCACGGTCGGCAGGGGCAGCTGGAAGGCGCCGCCCGCCAGCTCAGGCTGGGCCAACTGCGGCTCCGACCCGTCCATGACCAGGACCTGGCCGCTCATGGCCGTGAGCTTGCCCGGGGCAAACTCCAACCCCACCTCGCACGGCGTCAGCAGGTCGCCGAGGCTGAGCGGCGACATGGTCCCGGCCCTGCCCACCACGGTGAAGGTGACGGTGAACGCGACGCTGCCGTCGGGGGCGCTCACCCCCGTGGCACCCGGGTCATCCCACGAGAAGGGCAGGAGCCCCTGCCCCAGGGCCTGGGTGGCGAGGCAGGACGCATCAAAGCCCGCGAGGACGCCGGGGGCCGCCGACTCGAACCGCAGCACGGCGGGATCCCAGGCCAGCGTGCCCTGCAGGCTGGTGACACGGCGCACCCCCGCCGCGGTGACCTGCACGGTCACCGATTGCCCGGGCAGGGCGGTGTGGCGGCTCAGGCTGATCGCCACCTCGGGGCCTGGCCCCTGCAGCGGCGCCGGCCCGGCCTCGGCCGGCCGGAAGGCTCCCGCCGGGAGGATCGGCGCGACCCAGCTGGCATTCACATCGCCCAGCTTGAGGGCGATGAAGTTCTGTCCGGGCGCGTCGGCGCCACTGACGGACACCGTGCGGCTGGCGGGCGCGGACCAGGGGCTGGACGGATTCGCAAAGACATGATCCGCGGGCACGTAGCGCCAGAGCCCCTGCGGCAGCGAGTTGGTGGCCGCCAGGATGAGTCGCCGGATGAACGAGATGTCGAGGGTGGAGACTGAGCTGGAGCCATTCACATCGGCGGCCAGGATCTTGTAGGGCGAATCCAGGTTCGTGATGCTGAGCACGTGCCGCCGAATCAGGGAGATGTCGAGCGTGCTGACGCCCGCGCTGGGCGCATTGGTGGGGCCTCCCGACGGGGTCACGGTGTAGGAACCCGCCCCCGAGAGTGTCACGCTGAAGGCCCCGGCCGCGGAACTGACCGCGGTCACGTTGGTGGGGCCGCTGACGGCCACCGCCACGCCGGCCACGGGCTGGTCGGAGGGGCCGCCGGCCGGGTAGGAGGCCGGATACACGATGGTTCCCGCCACGGTGACGGTGGCAATGCCGGTGACGGTCTGGCTGCAGGTCGCGCTGTTGGTGCACCCGTCGGTGGCGCGCCAGGTGCGGGTCACGCTGAAGGCACCGCCGCAGACCCCATTCGTCACCGTGCCTGCGACCACCACGGTCACATTGGTCCCGCTGGCCAGGTCGGTGGCGGTCGGCGGATCGAAATCCCACGGCTGGGTGCAGTTGACCGTCTTGCTCGGAGCGCAGACCAGCACGGGGGCCGTCGTGTCGACGACCCGGATGGTCTGCGAGCAGGTGGCGGATTGGTTGGTGCACCCATCGACGGCCTGCCAGGTGCGCGTGACGGAATAGCCCGCCCCGCAGAACCCGGCGGTGTTCGTCACGGTGCTGAGGACCAGCAGGGTGACGTTGGTCCCGCTGCAGCTGTCGTAGACGGTCGGGCGATCAAAGTTCCATGCCGCACCCCATTCGACCGTCCGGGCTGGCAGGCACACCATGACCGGCGCCGACAGGTCCACGATCCGCACCAATTGTGTGCAGAGGTTGCTGTTGCCGCAGGCGTCCGTGGCCTTCCACGTGCGGGAGATCGTCCGGGTCGAACCGCAGAAGCCCGCCGAGTTCGTCACCGTGCTGACCACGGAAAGCGTCACGGCACCACAGGAATCCGTTGCCACCGGGGAATCGAAGCTCCAGGCCTGGCCGCACTCCACCACCTTGGTCGGCGGGCACGTAAACACCGGGGGAACCGCATCCACGACCTGCACGGTCTGGCTGCAGGTGGCCCGGTTGGTGCATCCGTCCACGGCCTCCCATGTCCGCGTGGCCGAGTAGGTCAGGCCGCAGGAGGCGTTGGTCACGGTGTCGACCACCCGCAAGGTGACAGCGCCGCCACAGCCGTCCACCGCCGATGGACTGTCGAAATCCCACGCCTCGCCGCAGTTCACGACGCGGTTGGGCAGGCACGTCAGCACCGGCGGGGCCAGGTCCCGCACCTCGACGGTCTGGACGCAGGTGGACCGGTTGCCGCATGCATCCACCGCCTCCCAAACCCGGGTGGCCAGGTAAGCCCCCCCGCACGCCCCCGCCCTGTTGGTCGTGGTGGACTGCACGGAAACCGCGACCGCGGCCCCGCTGCAGGTATCGAGGACGGTGGGCTCATCAAACGACCAGGGCAGCAGGCAGTCGGCCACCTTGCCGGGCGCACAGGTCAACACCGGCGCCGTGGTGTCCACGACCCGGACCACCTGGGTGCACAGGAGGGTGCCCCCGCAGGCGTCCACCGCCCGCCAAACGCGGGACGCGGAGTAGGTGGCGCCGCATTGCCCGGCCAGGTTGGTGGTCGTGCTGACAATGGTGATGGTGGTGCCCGGGTTCGTGCAGCCGCCGTTGGGTGTCGGTTCGTCAAACATCCATGGACTGCCGCACTCCACGGTCCGGTTGGTCGGGCAGGTGAAGAAGAGGCCGGCCTGCGTCACCGGGAACACCTGTCCCGCAATGAGCAGGTTGCCGGTGCGCGCATTGGTCGTCGGGTTGATGCCGACGATGTAGATGAGGTTGATGCTCGATGAGTGGTTGGTCGGACCGAGCACCGTGATCCAGGGATTGGTGTTCTGGATGCCCCACTGGCACAGGTTGCTGGTCGCCACCGCCACGATGCTGGTCTCGGACAGGTAGCCATGCGTGCGGGCGGGCGGGAAGATGCTGTAGGTGCAGTTGATGCCGGCCTGGCCAACCGTGATCACCTGCCCGGCCACCACGATGGTTCCATAGCGGGGAGCCGGGCTCGGGTTGGCCGAGAGGGCGTAGGAGGCCTGGCCGGAGCCCACGAAACTGGTGCCCCCCGGGAAGGTGATCCAGGCGTTGGTCGTGCTGAGCGTCCACGGGCACAGGTTGCTGGTGGTGACGGAGAACAGGCCCGTCTCGGCCCCGGAGCCGTGCACGGCGTTGGTGATGCCCAGGGTCCAGGTGCAATACATGCCATCCTGGGTGACCGTGAAGGGCTGGGTGCCGATGCGGATGACGGCGGAGCGGACGGCGAGGTTCGTGTTCGCCGCCAGCGCATAGGTCACCATCCCGGTGCCCACGCCGGTGGCGGGTGTCAGGATGGTGATCCAGGTGTTGGTCTTGGTCACCGTCCACGTGCAACCCGGCAGCGTGCTGACGGCGAGCGAGTTGGTCTCGGCGCCCGGCCCATGCGAGGCGTTGGTCGCGCCCAGGGTGACGGTGCAGGGAGACCCCAGCTGCGTGATGGCGAAGGACTGGTTGGCCACCTGGATGTATCCCACCCGGTCATTGGCCGTGGGATTCGGCGCGATCTGGTAGCCAAAGGCCAGGTTGCCGGCGGCATTGGTGAGGGTCGGCGTGATCCAGGAGTTGCTCGTGACGACGGTCCAGGCGCACTCGTTGACCGTGAACACGCTGACCAGCCCGGTTTCCGAGCCGGACCCATGCAGGCGGTTGGTCGGCGACAGCGTGTAGGTGCAGGGGCTGCCGAGTTGGGTCACGCTGTGGGGCTGTCCGCCGACGACCAGGTAGCCGGTGCGCGTGCTGGGATTCGGGTTGGCGGCGGCCGTATAGCGAACCAGGCCGGGCCCGGTGCCGCTCTCGCCGGATTTGATGGCGATCCACGGGTTGGTGTTGACCGTGACCCAGCTGCAGCCGCTGCTGGTGGCGACGCTGATGAGGCCCGTCACATTGCCGGAGGTCAGCACCTGGGCGGGCGGCGTGATGGCATAGGTGCAGGCGACCCCGCTCTGCTCCACCGGGAACGGGGTTCCGGCGACCATGATGCATCCGGAGCGCGGCGACGGGCTGGGGTTGGCCTGGATGGTGTAACCCACCACCGTGCGGCCCGAACCGCTCGTCCCGGTCGTCAGCGCAATCCAGTTGTTGGTCGAGGTGACCGTCCACGGGCAGCCGTCCGGCAGGGCCACCTCGAAGCTGCCGACACCGCCTGCGGCATCCATCACCTGGTTGGTTGGGCTCAAGACGGCCACGCAGGGGGCCCCCTCCTGCACCAGGCGCAGGAACTGACCCGCCACTTCAACGAGGCCGGTCCGGGCGGCCGCGCCGGGGTTCGCGAGGAGCGCATAGTCCACGATGCCGCCCCCGGTGCCGTTCGTGCCCGACAACAGAACCACCCAGTCATTGGTGGTGGTAGCCGCCCATGAACAGCCGGTGACGGCCGTCACGGCGACGGCAGCCGTGGCGGTGCCGCTACCCCAGAGGGCCTCGGCGGGGGTCAACTCATAGGTGCAGGGAGCCCCCGCCTGGGTGACCACGTAGGACAGGCCGGCCACGGTGACCACGCCGGTGCGGGCATAGGCGGTGGGGTTGGCGCCCACCGCGTAGCTGACGACGGCCGGCCCCGTGCCCGCGGCAGGCGAGCGCAACTCAACCCACGGGACGGCGACCTGCACGGTCCAGGAGCAGCCGGGCAGGGTTGTCAGGGTCACCGAGCCCGTGGACGCCCCCGCCGACCAGGCCTGCGCTGCCTGGCTCAGCGAGTAGGTGCAGGGCGCGGCGGACTGCGTCACCGCGACCGCCAGGCCGCCGACGAGCAGCGTGGCGCTGCGCGGCAGGCCGGTCGGGTTGGCCGCCACCGCATAGCTCACGCTGCCGCTGCCCGTGCCATTGGTCCCGGACAGGACCGTAATCCACGGGACGCCGTTGGAAACGGACCACGGGCAACCGGTCAGGCTGGTGACGCTGAGGGTGTTGGTGGAGGCGGCATGCCCCACGGCCGGGCTCAGCGGGGTGACGTTGTAGCTGCAGGGCGCTCCGGACTGCGCGATGGTGAGCCACTGGTCCGCGAGCATGACATAACCGGTGCGCATCGAGCCGAACGGGTTGGCGGCAACGACGTATCCGAATGAACCGACACCCACCCCGTTGGTCGGGGCACGCAACGTGATCCAGGCGTTGGTGGTGCTGGAAAACCAGGTACATCCGGCGAAGGTGGCCACGCTGACCCCGCTGGTGGCGCCGGCTGCCGGCACCGTGACGGTCGTGGGCGCGATGGCGAAGGCGCACGGGGAGGCGTCCTGGGCCACGGTGAAGGGGCTGCCGGCAATCCACAGCACCGCGCTGCGGGGATTCCCGCCCGGATTGGCGACAACCACATAGGTGACGGTGCCGCCGCCCGTGTTGCTGAGAGGCGTGGTGACGGTGACCCAACTGCTTGTATTGATCACGTCCCAGGTACAACCGGCGGCGGCGGAGACGGTGATGGTATTAGTGGCCCCCTGGTAGGCATGGCTGCGGGACGAGGGACTGATGGCGTAGCCGCAGGTGGAACCGGCCTGGGTAATGACAAACACCTGGGCAGCCACGGCGATGGCGCCGGTGCGGGCCTGCGCGGAATAGTTGAAGGCGACCTCGTAGCCGAAGGAGCCGTTGCCGGTGCCGGAAGCCCCGGGGGTGACGGTTATCCACGCGTTCGTGGTCACCGCGGCCCAACTGCAGCCCTCAGTCGTGGCCACCGTCACGCCTCCCGTGCCGCCGGTGGAGGCCACACTGCGGACGGCCGGGGAGAGCACATGCACGCAAGGGGCGGCCGCCTGCTGGACCGTGAATGGCTGGCCGCCAATCACGACCACGCCGGAGCGCGGGACTTGAGACGCATTGGCGGCCAGGCTGTAAGCCAGGATGGCGGGCCCGGAACCGTTGGTGGCCTGCGGCTCGAACGTGATCCAGCCGTTGGTGTTGATGACCGTCCATGCGCACCCAGCCGGGGCGGTGACCTCGACAGAGCCGGAGCCGGAGGCAAAGCCGGCCGTGGCCGAGGACGGCGAGAGGACAAAGGCACAGGCCGCACCGGCTTGGGTCACAGAGAGTGGCTGGCCCGCGACGCTGAGGATGCCCGTGCGGGAGAGGGACGAGGGGTTGGCCTGCACCGCCAAGGCCACGCTGGCGGAGCCGGTGCCGCTGGCGCCGGAGGTGACCTGGACCCAGGCCGGCGCATTCTGCACCGTCCACGCGCAGCCGGGTCCGGCCTGCACGGCCACGGTGGCCGTACCCCCGGCGGCGCCGAAGTCCACCGAGGAAGCCCCCAGGGTGTAGGAGCAGGCGCTCACCAGCGCCACGGAGCCGTTCCCATAGGAGGCGGGAAGAACCTCCGCGAGGACATCCGACACCTCGCGCGCAACCGGAGTATCACAGAGGGTGACCGTGGTGACGCCGGGGCCGCCGGACGCGGCCGCCCGGAAGAACACCTCGGCCAGCACATTGGAGCCGGCGGCAAAGGTCTGACCGGATCCGATGTCGAGGCCAAAGGCGAACCCGATCTGGCCGCGTGCGCTGCTCAGCAGGTTGGTGTTGAACGTGGCCGCCGCGTTGGTGGCGTCCACGCCGCGGACCGCGCGGACGAAGGTCAGCGCATTGGTGTCAAAGCAGAGGCTGAACCCGAGCGCGTTCTCGTCGCCCTGGCTCTCCAGCACCACCAGCAGGCGGTTGGTCTGCCCGCGCGCGACACTGGCGTCCGAAACCCGCACCACCCGGAGGGAGCCCTGTTGGCTGACCCCGTGCTGCTGGCCACCGACCGAGATCCAACCCACCCGACTGGCGCCGGGGTTGGCGGCGACGGAATAAGCCACCGTTCCGCTGCCTGAGCCGGACGCGCCCGCGGTGATTTGAATCCATGGATTGGTTGTCGTGGCCGTCCAGGTGCATCCGGCACCCGCGGTGACCTGGAAGGATCCTGTCCCCGCGAGCCGGCTTTGGGACTGGTCCTGCGGGGCCACGCTGTAGGCGCAGGGGGCGCCGCCCTGCTGGATGGTCAAGGACTGCCCGGCGATGCTGACCACGCCGGTTCGCGCGGTGGTGGAGTCATTGGGAGCCACGCTGTAGGTGAGGCTGCCGGGCCCGGTTCCGCTGGCAGCGCTGAGCAGGAAGATCCAAGGATGCGGATTGAGCACGGTCCAATTGCAGCCGGCTGCGGTCACCACACTCACCGTGCCGGTCTCGGCTCCGGCCCCGTGGGAGCGTGTGGCCGGGCTGAGGGTGGTGGTGCAGGCGGCCCCGGCCTGGCTGACCGCGAACACCACGCCGCCGACCACGAGGTTGCCGGATCGCGGGAGGGAGGAGGGATTGGCATCGACGGTGTAGAGGACGGTGCCGCTGGCGGAACCGCCGGCCCCGGAGGACAGGGTAATCCAGGAGTTGGTATTCACGACCGACCACGGGCAGCCGTCGACGGTGGCCACGGAGATGAGCCCGGCGTCGCTGCCCGAGGAATGGGACCGCGAGGACGGCTCGATGAGCAGATGGCACGGAGTCGGATCCTGGGACACCTGGAAAACCTGTCCACCGATGACCAGCGTTCCGGACCGGACCCGGGCGGAGGTGTTGGAGGCCACCACGTAGCCGACGGTTCCGCTGCCCACCCCGCCGGTGGCAAGCGTCGTGATCCAGCTGTTGGTGTTCAGCACCGACCAATTGCAATCGGGCATGGTGCTGACCGTCACGGAGTTGGTCTGCCCGGCGTGGCCATGGTTCCGCTCGGTGGGAGTCAAGGTCCAGGCGCAGGGCATGCCCGCCTGGACCACGGTGAAGGATTCCCCTTGCACGCGGAAGAGGGCCGTGCGCGGCTGGGTCCCGGGATTGGCGGCCAGCGTGTAGGTGAGCGTGGCCCCGCCGGTGCCACTGCCGGACCCGAGCACGGTGAGCCATTGATTGGTATTCTCCACCACCCAGGCGCAGGTCGAGCTGCTGGCGGCCACCTGCACCTGGCCGGTGTCGGCCCCGTGGCCATGGCTGCGGGACGCGGGCTGCAGGGCGAAGGCGCAGTTGGTCCCCCACTGCGTGAAGGTGACGAACTCGCCGCCGATGTTCAGCAGGCCCGTGCGGGGCTCGGTCGCGCGGTTGGCCGTGACCGCATAGCTGACGGTGCCGTTGCCGGTGCCGCTGGCGCCGGAGAGGATGGTCAGCCAGGGATTCGTGTTGACCACGCTCCAGGGGCATCCGCTGGTGGCGGTGACACTGATGGTGTTGGTGGCGGCCCCGAAGCCATGATAGCGGTTCGTGGGCGAGAGTCGGTAACCACAGGAGGAACCCAGTTGGGAAACCGGATAGCTGCGCCCCTCGATGACCAGGTTGCCGGCGCGGGTGGCCGTGCCCGCATTGGGGCTGACCACGTAGGCGAGGGAACCCGAACCGGAGCCGGAACCGCCCTCGATGAGGGTGATCCAGGCATTGGTATTCTGGACGGTCCAGTTGCAGCCCACGAGGGACGTGACGGTCACCACGCCCGTTTCGCTGCCGCTCCGGTGCACCCACGAGGCCGGCAGGAACTCGTAATTGCAGGCGGCTCCAGCCTGCGTCACGGCCAGGGTCTGGCCCGCGATGGTCAGGCTGCCGGACCGGGGGATGGCGGTCGGATTGGGCTCCACGCGGTAGGAGACCGTGGCGGGTCCGGATCCGGAGTTGGTGCCGAGCAGGGTAATCCAGGGGGTGGCGGTGGCTGACTCCCAGGCGCAGCCCACGAGGGTGACCACGCTGACGGATCCGGTCTCAGCGGCGGCGCCATGGGAGCGGCTGGACGGACTGAGGCTGAACGTGCACGGGGCCCCGGTTTGGGTGATGACAAGGGACTGGCCCGCGAGGGTGACCACGCCGGTGCGGGCCAGCGCGGTGGGGTTGGCCTGGACGGTGTAGGTCACTCCCCCGCTGTTGGTGCGGCTGGGAGTGCCGGCGATTTGGATCCAGCCGTTGGTATTGGCGACCGTCCAGGAGCAGCCCACCAGGGTCGTCACCTGGATCGTGTTGGTCTCGACGGCCGGCCCGTGCGTCCCGGTGGCGCTCGACAGGCTGAACGAACAGGCGGCCCCGGCTTGAATGACGGTGAAGGACTGCCCGGCGACCGTGACCAGGCCGGTGCGGCTCAGGGCGGTGGGGTTGGCCTCGACGACATAGGAGGCGCTCCCGCTGTTGGTGGAGGTTGCCGCCCCGGCGATGGTGATCCAGGCATTGGTGCTGACCGCCGACCACGAGCACCCGGTCAGGGTGGCGACGCTGACCGTCCCGGTGTCCCGCGCCGAACCATGGGAGCGGCTGGTGGAACCGAGGGTGAAGCTGCAGGGGGCCCCGCTTTGAATGAGCGCGAACGTTTGGCCGGCCACGGTGACGAGCCCGGTGCGGGCCAGCGCCGTGTCATTGCTGGCCGCCCGGTAACCGACCGTGCCGCTGTTGGTTCCCGTCGAGGTCCCCACGAGGGAGAGCCACCCCGCGCTGGAAGTGGCCGTCCAGGGGCAGCCCACCAGCGTCGCGACGCTGATGATGCCCGTCTCAACCAGATGGTTCACGGTGCGGGTCGATGGGGTCAGGGTGTAGGTGCAGGGGGCGGCCGCCTGGGTGACCAGGAGCGGCTGCCCGGCCAGGTAAACAGAGCCGGTCCGGGTCAACCCGGTGGGGTTGGGGGCGACGGTGTAGAGGACCTGGCTGGAGTTTGTCCGTGAGACGGGGCCGACCACGCTGATCCAGGGCACCGGGTTGCTGATCACCCACGGACAGCCCAGCAGGGTCGTCACCTGCACCGACCCGGTCGCGCCCGTCGACTCGTGCGACTGGGAAGCGACCGACAGGCTGTAGGTGCAGGGCGCTGCCGCCTGCGTCACCGTGAAGGACAGCCCGCCCACCTGGATCGACCCCGTCCGGGCAATGCCATCCGGATTGGCCGCCACGGCATAGCCGGCCGTGCCGGTGTTCGTGCCCGCGGCGCCCGCGTTTACTGTAATCCAGGCATTGGTGGTGAGGGCGGTCCACGCGCATCCGACGAGCGTCGTCACCGTCAGGCTGCCGGAGGACGCCCCGGCCGGGTGCGTGGCGCCGGGGGCGGCCAGCCCATAAACGCAGGGCGCCGCCGCCTGCGACACAACGAAGGATTGGTCCCCGATGCGCAGGAGGCCTGTCCGGGCGAGGCCGGCGGGGTTGGCGGCCACGCTATAGCCCACGGTGCCATTCCCGGTGCGGCTGGCGCCCGCGGTGACCGTGATCCACGCGTTGGAGCTCGTCGCCGTCCAGGAGCAGTTGGAACTGGTCACCACGGAAATCAGGCCGGTCACGGCGCCGGAACCCGCCATGGCCGTGGCCGGCGTCAGCGTGAAACTGCAGGGGGCCGCCGCCTGGACGATGGTGAGCGGAAGCCCGGCCACCGTGACCATGCCCGTGCGGGCCACGGTGACCGCGTTGGTGGCCAGGAGGAACTCGATCGGACGGCTGTTGGTGCCCGAGGCCGCACCGCTCACGGTGATCCACGGGTTCGTGCTCGTGATGGACCAAGGACACCCAAGGGGCGTCTGCACCTCCACGGTGCCCGTCCCAGGCTGATATCCCAACAGGAGAAGGTTGGTCGAGAGGGCATAGGAACAGGGGGCGGCCGCCTGCTGGATGGCAAACGAACTGCCGGCCACGTTGATATGGCCTGACCGGACCAGGGCGGTGGGGTTGGCGCCGAGGACGTAGGTGACGGTCCCATTGGAGGATCCGCTGCCTCCCGACACCAGGGTAATCCAGTCATTCGTGCTCGTGGCCGTCCACGGGCAACCGATCTCGGTGGTCAGGGCGACGGAACCGGTCTCGGCGGCGTAGCCATGGCTGCGGCCGGTGGGAACGATGGCGTAGGCGCAGGGGATGCCGGCCTGACTGATGACCAGCACCTGCCCCTCCACCATGACGTAGCCCGTGCGAGCAATCGCGGTCGGGTTGGCGGCGACGGCGTAGGAGACCGACCCATTGCCCGTGGCGCCGGGGGCTGTGGTGAGACTGATCCAGCTGTTGGTGCTTACCGCAGTCCACGCGCAACCTGCCGGGGCGGAGATGGAAACGGTTGCCGAACCCGCCAGGTGGGTGAAGGCACGCTGGGTGGGGTTGAGGGCGAAGGCGCAGGGGGCCGCCTCCTGCGTCACGGTAAAGTACTGTCCGGCGACCATGACCAACCCCGTGCGGCCCGCGGTGGAGGCGTTGGCCTGCACAACATAGCGCACCTCGCCCGGACCAGCGCCGGCCAGGCCGTCCACCAGGGTGACCCAGGCGGCTTCGCTCGCGGCCACCCACTCACATCCGGGCGCGGCCGAGACCGACACGGTGCCCGTTCCGCCCGCGGCGGGATGCGCCTGGCCAGCCGGGGTGATGCCGTAAAGGCAGGGCGAGGCGGCCTGAGTGACCTGGTAGTCCTGGCCGGCCAGGCGGAGGCGCCCCGAGCGCTCCTGTCCTCCCATGTTGACCGAGACGGCATAGCGAAGCACCGCGGTGCCGGTCCCGTTGGTGGCGCCCAGCAAGGTGATCCAGGAGTTGGTGTTCTCCGCTGTCCACGCGCAATTCGGACCGGTGGTCACCGTCACCTGACCGGTCTGAGCGGTGTAATCAAGCCCGGTGTTGGTGGAAGACAGGGTGAAGACACAGGGGGCGGCCCGCTGCGTGATGATGAGCGACTGCCCCCCCACCTGCAGCGCGCCAACCCGCTCGACCGTGGCCTCGTTGGTGACCACCCAGTATTGCACGATACCCGAGCCCTGGCCGGAGGGGGAGGAGAGCAGGTTAATCCAGGCGTTCGTGTTGAGCACGGTCCATGGGCAGGCGGAGGCCGTGTTGACAAAGAAGGCGTTGGTGACGGTCCCATTCCCATGCGTGCGACTGGATGGGGACAGGCTGTAGGCGCACGTGATGGCCTGCTGGACGACGACCAGGGTCTGGTCGGCCACGGTGACCGTGCCGGTCCGCGCAACCAGGGATTCATTAGGGGAGAGCACGTAGCTGACGGCCCCGCCGCCGGAACCGGAGAAGCCTGCCTGCAGCGTGATCCAGGGAACGTTCGATTCGGGCTGCCAAGAGCAACCCTCAGCGGCGACGACGGAGACCGAACCGGTGGTCGCCCCGTAGCCGTGGGTCCGGTTGGTGGGCGAAAGGCGGTAGGTGCAGGCGGCACCCGCCTGGGTGATGGCAAGGGGCTGCCCACCGATGACCAGGAACCCGGACCTGGGGGTGGGTGACTCATTAGAGTCGAGGACGTAGGTCACCACAGCCGGGCCGGAGCCGGAGCCCTCCAGCGCACGCAGCCAGGTATTGGTGTTCACGACGCTCCAGGGGCAGAGCGGCGCGGCGACGACGGACACGGACCCTGTGGCCGCCGTGGCGTTGAAAGACTGGGTGGCGCTGGACAGCGTCACGGTGCAACTGGCCGGCGCCTGGGTGATCACGAGGCTGGCGTCGCCCACCGCGAGGGAGCCCACGCGTTGAACGGGGTCAGGGTTGGCGGCCACTGTGAACTGGACGAGGCCGTTGCCCGTGCCTGAGGCGCCGGACACCAGCTGGATCCAGTCATTGGTCGTGGATGCCATCCATGGGCAGTCGCTGGCACTCACCACCCCCACCTCCCCGGTCAGCCCGGCGGCCGGGCTGAGCAGGCTGGCGGTGGCCAGCGTGACGGTGCAGGGAGCGGGCCGTTGGGCGAGGGTGAGCACCTGGCCCGCCACCACGATGTGGCCGGTTCGCCAGAAGGTGAGCGGATTGGCCTCAACGCTGTACTGCAGCGTCACGGAACCGGTGCCGGACAACGGCGGCACCAATTGGACCCAGGCATTCGTGCTGCTGGCCGTCCAGCCACAACTGCCCAGGGTGGTGAGGGTGACCGAGTTGGTGGCGGCGGCAAACCCATGGGTGCGGCTCTCGGTGGAGAGGGTGAATGAACAGCTGGCCGCCCGCTGCGTGATTGTCAGCAATTCGCCGCCAATATAAATGCGCGCGACGCGTTCCACGGCATCGGGATTCTCGGCCACCAAGTAGGGAAGCAAGGCGCTGTTGGTCCCGTTCACCGGCGGGACGAAGGTCACCCAGGAATTGGTGTTGAGAACCTCCCAGCTGCAGCCGGAGAGGGTGGTGAGCGTGACGGCATTGCTGGCCGCCCCCGCCCCGTGGGTCCGCGCGGACGGGGAGAGCGCAAAGGTGCACGGGGCGCCGAGCTGGACCAGGGTAAAGACCTGGTCCGCGACCGTGACAGTCCCGGTGCGCTCGGTGGGCAGGGGGTTGGCGGCCACCTGATAACCAACCGCGCCATCCCCGGCCCCGCTCTGCCCGGACACCAGGGTAATCCAGGGTTGGCTGGAGAGGGCGGTCCAGCTGCAGGCGGCCCCGGCGACGACGCTGAAGCCATTGGAAGTCGCGGCATAGCCATGCGTGCGGAGGGCGGGAGAGAGGCGATAGGCGCAGGCCGCTCCGGCCTGGGTGATCACGAACGGCTCGGAGCCGACAAGGATTTGGCCGACGCGGGGTTCCGTGCTGGTGTTGGGAGCCAGGACATAGGTCAACGTGCCGGAGCCCGACCCGCCCGGATTGCCGGGCAGGCTGATCCAGGCATTGGTGGTGGTCGCCACCCACATGCAGTTGGTGGCCGTCGTCACGCTGACCACGCCGGTGACGGCACCGGAGTCGCTCACGGCATTGGTCGGGGACAACTCATAGAGGCACGGCGCGCCGCGCTGGGTGAGGGTGACGGTTTCCGAACCCACGAGGATCACGGTCACGCGGTCGAGGGACGAGGGATTGGGCGCGACCGCATAGGGAATGCTGGCGTCGCCGGAACCGCTCGCAGGGCTGTCGAGGGTGACCCACGCGCTGGTGTGGACGATGCTCCAGGCGCATCCGGGCGGTGCGGTGATGGAAAGGGTGTTGGAGGCGGCGGAGAAGCCGTGGATTCGGCTGGCCGGCGACACGGTCAGGCTGCAGGGCTGGCCGTCCTGCACCAGGGCAAAGACGCGGTCGGCCACCTGCACGTGGCCCGTCCGGGAGAGGGCGCCCGGATTGGCCGCCACCGTGTAGGTGACAACCCCGTTGCCAAGCAGGGGGCCGGCCGACCCGAGGGAGATCCAGCCGTTGGTGGTGGTGGGAGTCCATTCGCAGGCGGTCCCAGCAGCCACGCTGAAACTGTTGGTGGCGGCGGCGTAGCCATGGCTGCGATTGGTTGGCGAGAGGGTGAACGAGCAGGTGGCCCCGGCCTGGCGCAGGACAAGGGACTGGCCGGCCACCTGCACGACCCCCGTGCGTTCCAGGGGCCCGGTGTTCTCCAGCACCGCGTAGGTGACCATCCCGGTTCCGGTCCCGGTGGCGCCCGCCAGGAGGATGACCCAGGCATTCGTATTGGTCACGGTCCAAGGGCAGGTGGCGCCGGCGGTGACGGTGAAGGTGTTGGTGGCCGCCCCGGTTCCGTGGGCCCGGGTGGTGGGCGAGATCGCATAGGTGCAAGTGATGCCCGCTTGGCGCAGGGTCAGAACCTTGTCACCCACCTGAATGGCGCCAAGGCGCTCCGCCGGGTTGGGATTCGGGGCCACCGCATAGCTCACCGTGGCGGGGCCCACCCCGGAGGCGGCCGAACTGATGGTGATCCATGAATTGGTGGTGGCGGCGGTCCAGGGGCAGTTGGAGCCCGTGCTGACGGTGAAACTGTTGCTGGCGGAGCCGAAGCCATGGTTGCGGTTGGTGGGGGAAAGCGAGTAGCTGCAGACCAACCCGGCCTGGCGCACCACCATCACCTGCCCCGCCACCTGGATGTGGCCCACCCGCTCCACCACGTCCGGGTTGGCCGGTATTTGGTATTGCACACTGCCGGATCCGGTGCCGGACGCGGGGCTGAGGAGGGTGATCCAGCCGTTCGTGGTGTTGGCGGCCCAGGCGCACCCGGCGTCGGCGCTGACGGCCACGCTGTTGGTGGCGGCGCCGGAACCATGATTGCGGTTGGTCGGGGACAGTGCGTAGGTGCAGAGCAATCCGGCCTGCCGCAGCGTGAGCCACTGGCCACCCACCTGGATGTAGGCCAGCCGTTCCTCCGACCCCGGGTTGGCCAGCAATTGATAGACAAGGGTCCCGGGCCCGGCACCGGCGGCGGGAGCCACCAGCGTCACCCAGCTATTGGTGGTGGTCGCAACCCAGTCGCAGCCTTCCTGCGCGTCGATGGCCACCGAGTTGGTCGCGGCCCCCGCGCCGTGATTGCGGTTGGTGGGGGAAATGGCGTAGGCACAGTTCAACGCTGACTGCCGCAGGGTGACGGTCTGATCGCCAACCTGGATGTAGCCGACGCGCTCGACGGGGTCGGGGTTGGGCGCGACCTGGTAGGAGACGCTGCCGGAACCGGCCCCGGCTGCCGGGAGCAGAAGCGTGATCCAGGCATTGGAGGTGGTGGCCGTCCACAGGCAGGTTCCCTCGGTCGTGACGGAGACACTGTTGGAGGCGGCCCCTGCACCGTGGGTGCGGTTGGTGGGGGACAGCAGATAGGCGCAGGCCAACCCCGCCTGGCGGAGGGTGAGGATCTGCCCGGCGACCTCAATGTGGCCGATGCGCTCCTGCGCATCCGGGTTGGCTGCAATCTGATATGTCACCGCCCCCGGACCAGTGCCGGCCACCGGCGTCGCCAGTGAGATCCAGGCATTGGTCGTGGTGGCGGCCCAGGCACAGCCGGCGTCGGCATTGATGCTGAAGGAGTTGGTGGCCGCGCTGGTGCCATGGTTTCGGTTGGTGGGCGAGAGGGTGTAGACACAGGGCCGCCCGGCCTGGCGCAGGGTGACCACCTCGCCTCCGACCTGAATATGGCCCACGCGCTCAGTGGTGTCCGGGTTGGCAGCCACCCAGTATTGCAGCGACCCGGATCCCGTGCCTGAGCTGGGGGCGAGCAACGTCAGCCACGCATTGGTGGTGGACGCCGTCCACGCACAAACCGGGTCGGTGGAGACGGCGACGGAGTTGGTGGCGGCACCGAACCCGTGGTTGCGGTTGGTGGGGGACAGGCTGTAGGTGCAGGCGAGGCCGGCCTGGCGGATGGTGACCTGTTGATCGGCGACCTGGAGCGTGGCCACGCGCTCCTCCAGCCCCGGGTTGGCGCTGACAGAGTATTCCAGGCTGGCCGGCCCGCTGCCGCTGGCTGGGGAGAGCAGGATGAGCCAGGGCTGGGTCGAGGAGGCGGTCCAAGGGCAGGCCGCGGCGGCAAGGAGACTGACGCTGTTCGTGGCTGCCCCGGCCCCGTGGCTCCGATTGGTCGGCGAGAGGGTGTAGACGCAGGAGGCAACCTCCTGGGTGACGGCGAACGGCACCCCGGCGATCAGGAGGCTGCCGCCGCGGGGACCGGGCCCGGGGTTGGCTTGGGCGGCCAGGACAACCTGGCCGTTGCCCACCCCCGGGGTCCCGCTGAGCACCGAAAGCCAGGCGGGGGCATTGGAGACACCCCAGGCACAACCGGTCCCGGCGGTGACCGCCACCGTATTGCTCCCGCCCGCAGCCGGGAAGGAGGCGAGGCTGGAGCCGAGGGAGTAGGTGCAACTACCCGCCACCGTGATGGTGGCATCGACGTAGGAGGCCGGAAGCGCGCCCGCCTCGACATCCGAGACCTCCCGTGTTGTGGGCAGGTCGCAGAACGAGATGGGGGTGGTCACCGTGCCGGCACCAGGGGCCCCGCGCAGGTAGAGTTCGACGATTTGGTGATTGCCGGCACTGAAGACCTGCCCGCTGGCCACGTCGAGCCCGAGGAGCATGCCGACCCGGCCCCGGGTGGCCTGGCTGGTGCCGACCACCAGGGTGGCGGAGGCCGCAGCCGCATCAACCCCGCGCACCGCCCGCACGAAGCTGACCATGTTGGTGTCGAAGCAGAGGCTGAACGCGATCGCGTTCTCGTTGCCTTGCGCCTCCAGGACCACGAGCACCCGGTTGGTTTCACCACGGGGAATGGTCACGTCCAAGGCACGAATCACCGCATCAGCCCCCCGCACAGGGAGGCTGCAACCCACGGCCAGGAGACCTGCCAGAAGCAGGCTCCATGAGCGGAACTTCCTGAAAGCCAAGCTAGTCATTCGTAAAAACAGTGCCTCCCGGGCCTGACCCGGCCCGGGCACACCAAGGGAGCTATCGGCAACCGGCGCATCTTTTTCCAACCGGGACGTGGAGAACGCGCCCCCGGCCGGTCATGGCGCTGGTTCATCGGCGGACCGCCCGGTAAAACCGGCGCTCAAGGTTGACCGGGGTGGGGTCGATGTAATCGACCACACCCGTGGCATTGGTGACCTCCCCCAGGCGCGACCATTGCAGGAGGTCGGCGGAACTCTGCAGTTCCCAGGCGCCGGTGGGGATTCCGGTCAGGCGCAGGCGCATCTGGCTGCCGTCCTGGATGGAATACACCTCGAAGGCAAAACCGTTGGTCGCCCCCCGTTGGGTCAGGTTGAGGACGGAGTCCCCCAGCACGATGGCACCGGAGCGCTGGTTCGTGGCCAGATTCGGGGCGACGGTGTAGTGGACGACGTTGCTGCCGGTCCCGCTGGCCGCGGAAAGGAAGGTGATCCACGGGTTGGTGTTGACGAGGCTCCAGGAGCAGGAAGGCCCGGCATTGACGGTGAGGAAGTTTGTCACGGCAAGAAACCCGTGCGTCCGACTGGACGGGGAGAGACGGAACGAGCAGGCCATGCCGGCCTGTGAGAGCGTGAACGGCTGCCCCCCGATGCTCAGGACGGTGGTGCGCGTGTCCAGGCCGGGGTTGGCCTCCACGGTGTAGGTCACCGTGGCGCTGCCCGTCCCGCTGGGAGGCGAGAGGATGGACACCCAGGCACTGGTCTTGGTGATGGACCAATTGCAACCCTCGTTGAGGGCCAGGCCGATGGTGTTGGTGGCCCCGCCATTGCCGTGGAGCCGGGTGACCGGCGACAGCACGAGGTCGCAGCCGGCGGGTTGCTGCATGACCGTGAAGGCCGACCCGCCGACCACAACGACGCCGGAACGCTCGGCGGCGGCAGGGTTGGCGGCCACGAGGTAGGGGACCGAGGCTGAGCCTGTGCCCGCCGCGCTGAGGAACGTGATCCATGGGTTGGTGTTGACGATCGACCAACCGCAAGCCGTGCTGTCGGTGACGGACAGGACATTGCTCGCCCCGCCGGGGCCGTGCGTTCGGCTGGCCGGGGAAAGCGAGATGGGACAAGCGGCCGCTTCCTGGACCACGCTGAAGGCGACCCCCCCGACGAGCACGACACCGGACCGCTCGACGGGTGCCGGGTTGGCGGCCACGAGGTAGCCGATGGAGGCCGAACCAAGCCCGTTGGAGCCGAGGAACGTCAGCCAGGTGTTGGTGTTGACCACCGTCCAGCCACAGCTGGCGCTGTCGGTGACCGCGAGGGCATTGCTGGCGGCACCGGAGCCGTGGGTGCGGGCGGAAGGGGAAAGGGCGATGGTGCAGGAGACGCCCTGCTGGGTCAGGATGAGCGACTGCCCGCCGACGGTGAGCGTGCCCACCCGAATGGCGGCGCTCGCATTGGGGGACAGCGTGTAGCCGAGGGTGGCGCTGCCATTGCCGGACAGCGGCCCGACGACGGTGATCCAAGCGCTGGTATTGACGACCGTCCAGGTGCAGCCATTGCTGACCGTCAGCGTGGCATAATTGCTCGCGGCAGCGTAGCCATGCGTCCGGGTGGTGGGGGAAAGCCGATAGGAGCAACTCACGGAACCTTGGCTGACCGGGAACACCTGTCCGCCGATGAGCAGGTTCCCGCTGCGGGGCGTCTGGCCGGGGTTGGTGGCGAGCACATATTCCACGGTGCCGCTGTCCGTCCCGCCCTCCGCACCCGAGAGCACCGCCACCCAGTTGTTGGTGTTGACCACGGTCCAGGGACAGCCCGTGGCCGTGGTGACGCGCACCAGGCCCGTCTCCAGGTTGAATCCATGCAGGCCGGCGGCGGGCTCCAGCGCAGTCGTGCAAGGCGTGCCTGACTGCGTGATGGCAAAAACCTGACCGCCGATCACCAGGTTGCCGGAACGGGGCTGCAGGGAGGCGTTGGCCTCGACCAGGTAGGCGACGGTCCCCTCCCCTGTCCCCGAGGCGGCACCGACAATGGTGAGCCACGAATTGGTGTTGGAGACGCTCCAGGCACAGCCCGGGGTGGCCGTGATCGAGACCGCGTTGCTGGCGCTGCCGTGGCCGTGGTTGCGCGAGCCGGGAGTGACGGCATAAACGCAGGGGGCGGCCGCCTGGATGATGAGGAAGGTGGCGTCGGCGACCATGACCGACCCGGTGCGGGCGACTCCCGCGGGGTTGGCGTCGACGAGATACCCGACGTTTCCGTTCCCCGAGCCGTTGGTGCCTGAGGCGATGCGAATCCAGGCTACGCTGGGCGTGGCCAGCCAGTTGCATCCGGCGCTCACCGTCACGCTGAAGGAATTGCTGGTCGCGCCGTAACCGTGGGACCGGGTGGTCGGCGAGACCGCCGGCGCGCAGGAGATCCCGAGCTGCCGAATGACCATGGTTTGACCCGACACCCCGAGGACAGCGCTGCGTTCCAGCGAGTCCTGATTGGCCTCGAGGGTGTATTCGATGGTGGCCGGGCCGTTGCCGGAGACCACCGCGAGGCGGACCCAGGGGCTCAGGTTCGAGATGGTCCAGGGACAACCCGCGCCGGCGGTCAGGTTGAAGGTGTTGGTCGTGGCGGCCGGCCCATGGACGCGGTTGGTGGGTGAAAACCGGTAGCTGCAGGACGGCTCCTCCTGCGAGATGGTGTAGGTCAGGCCGGCCACGGAAAGGCCACCGTGCCACTGCCCACCCCGCTGGCTCCTGAGGTGATGTTGATCCAGGCGTCGGCGCTGCTGGCCGTCCAGGCGCAACCGGGAGTGGCGGTGACCATGACCAGGCCGGTCTCCACCCCCGAACTGTGCGCGGCGTTGCCGGTCAGGATGCCGTAACTGCAGGGCTGGCCGGACTGCACGATGGTGAAGGCCTGGCTGGCCACGACGACGACCCCGGTGCGGGCGACCCCGCTGGGATTGGCCGCGAGCAGGTAGCCCACATCCCCAGGCCCGGAACCAGTGGCGCCCGACGCCACGCTGATCCAAGACTGGTCGGCAACGGCCGTCCACGCGCAGCCCGCCAGGGCCTCGACATGGAATCCGTTGGACGCGCTGCCATAACCGTGGGTGCGGGTGGCCGGCGTGAGGTCATAGGCGCAACTGATGCCGCGCTGGATCAACGTGAACGTCTGGCCGGCGATCTGGACCTGCCCGGTGCGCCACTCCAGCCCCGGGTTCGCCGCCACCAGGTAGTCAACGGTCGCGGTCCCAAAGCCCGTCGCCGGGGAGACAATGCTAATCCAGCTGGGGGAGGCCCCGATCGTCCATGGGCAACCGGCGCCATTGGCATTCAGGGTGAGCGAATTGGAGGTCGCACCGGATCCATGGGTGCGCGTCGCGGGGGACAGGGAAAATGAGCAGCTGAGGGCGGACTGCCGGATGGTGAACGTGTTGCCGGCCACGACGACGACGCCGGTTCGCTCCAGCGGGCTGGGGTTGGGCGCGACGGCATACGTGACCGTGCCGGTGCCGACCCCGCTGGCCCCCACGAGGATGGCAACCCAGGGGTTGGTGTTGCCGACCGTCCAGGGACAGCCGGCCTCGGCCGTGACGGACACGGTGTTGGTGGCGGACCCTGATCCGTGTGTGCGGGCGGCCGGGGACGTGCCGTAGGTGCAGGCGGCATGGGCTGCGGGGGCCATGGCGACCAACAGCAGCGCCAGCAGGCGCGCCGTCTCGGTCAAGAATCGTTTTGTCATTGCGAGTCCTGTGACTGGAATCAAGAAACTGTTCGCCCGTCCGCCGTGTCCGGGAAATACGGGTGCCCCCGGGTTCGCCACTCCGCGAAACCCCTGCCGAGGACCCCGTGCCCTCCCCCATCATCTGGCGCCCCGGTTACCATGCAGGGGCCGGGCTACGGCTGCGGCTTGACCGCCCGGTAGAAGCGCAGCTGGGGATTGCCTGCGGGGACATCGACGTATTCGAGCAGCCCGGAGTCATTGGTGACCGTGGTGACGGTCTGCCAGTCCGTCAGGTTGGCGGAGCCCTGCAGCTGCCAGACGCCGGAGGGCGCGCCAATCAGGCGGAGGCGGATTCGCGTTGGATCCGGCCGGGTGATGGTCTCAAACAGGAGGGAGGTGCCGTTGGCGAGGACAGCCGTGCCATCCTGCCAGGTGGCGCCCATGGCATTGGCGTCCGGATCGCTGATTTCCCGGGTGATGGGCAGATTGCCGAACCGAACGGCGCTGGACACCGGCCGGTTGGTTGACAGGGCACGGAAACAGATTTCGGCGAGCAGGTTGGTGCCGGGCAGGAACGCCTCGCCGGCGGCCACCCCGGCGGCGACTCCGAGCCGACCGAGGCGGACCTGGTTGGTGTTGATGAAGAAGCCGTTGTTGGCGATCAGGGTGCCCTTGCGGGCGCCCACATAGGCCAGGAGGTTCGTATCCCACTCGAGGCTGAAACCGGTGCTGTTCTCGTCCCCCTGCCCTGACAGGAGCACCTGCAGACAGTTGGTTTGGCCCGCCTCGACGACCAGGTTGGGCAGGTAGACAAGGCGGGACTCCGAGGCGGGCTGGAAACCGCCGCCGGCGGGGGCGAACCCGGCCAGTGGCGCGCAATCCTGCACAAAGGCGGCCACATCAAGTCCGGCGACGTAGCGGCCTGCCTGAACCCAGTCGGTGATGGACAAGGCGCCGTTGCCGCAGGGCTTGGGCGCGCAGTCGGCCTTGGCGAGTTCGCAGGCGTTGGAGATCTCAGAGAGGCCGGACACGAAGCGGCCGACCTGCACCCAGTCGGTGACGCTCACGCTGCCGTTGCCGCCGCCGCGCGGGGCCACGTCACCCTTCAGGCCCACGCAGGGGCTGACCGCGCCCACCACGACGACGAAGGATTGGGTGACCGTGAGGGACGGCTGGCCATTGTCGCTCACCGCGAAGCGAATGAGGTTGGTCGATGAAGCCTGATCATTGGAGGGCGTCCACGTGAAACGCCCCTCCGCATCCAGCGCGGCACCCGGGGGCGGACCGATGAGGGCAAAGGTCAATAACTGGGCGGGCAGGTCGGTGTCCGAGGCGGAAACCGTCAGGGAAAGGAGGGAGCCCGGGTTGACCGTCTGGCCGGCCACCGGGCTGACGAGGGGCGGGTTGTTCACCTCATGGACCACCACCTCGAAGGTCTTCGTATCCGACAACGGCGGACCGCCGGTGTCCGTCACCTGCACGGTGAGCGAATAGGACTGTCCACCGTGGGCTTCCCCGGGGGTCCACCGGAAGAAACCCGTTCCCGGCTGCAGGTCAGCCCCGTCGGGCACGGTGCCCAGGAGCGAGAACACGAGCGACTGGGCAGGATAATCCACATCCGTCGCCGTGCAGACGAACTGCAGGGTGCCCCCCTCATTCACGCTCAGGTTCGGAATGGGGGACAGGATGGGAGGGTGAATGTTGTTCGTGATGACATTGGCCGCACGCGGAGTGGGCGTGGGCATGAAATAAGGGCCGCCCAGCGCGTTGCCATCGGGATAGCGTCCCTGGCTGACATCGCTGCTTTGGTAGGGGAAGGAGACGGAGTCGACGCGGATACCCTCGGGACTGAAGAGGCCAACTTCGTCACCGCTGCGGGAGAGCCGGAAACTTCCGTGGAGCGCATTGCCGATGGTGTTGGTTCCCGGCACGTCGTTGTCGGCCCAGACAAGCAGGAAGTCACGGGGCCCGATGGTCGTGCCATCTGGGATGCGCCACTTCCTGGGAGTCTGCAGGTCGTCCGTCATGTAGAAGCCGCCCAGGCTGACCGGCGAATCGCCGAAATTGTAGAGCTCCAGCCAGTCCTCAAAGGTGCCCGTGGCCGGGTCGAGCAACGTCGAGGTGTTGCTGGCCATCCATTCGTTGATTGTCACCGGCACCGGCGAGCCGTTGTTGGGCGCCCCCGGCGTGGTGAAATAGAACAGTTGCCGGGTGAACAACTGGCCATCCGGGAAGGAGCCCACGGAGGTGTTGGCAGCCACGTTGGTGTAATTGATGTAGTCGAGGATTTGCTGCCCCCGCGAAAGGATGATGGCACCGCTTGAGACATCCAGGCGGTTCGAGGTGTGCAATTCGGTGGGGGTGCTGAACTGCGGGCGGCCATCCATGAAGACCACCAGGAACTGCCCGGGCTGGATGGAGAGGCCGCTGGGAAACGCCCATTGGCTGAGGTTCTGGTAGCTCTTGGAGAGGTGGAGGCCGTTGAGGGAAATGGCGTTGGTGCCGCTATTGTAGAGCTCGACCCAGGGCTGGGAGGTGCCGGTGCTGTCGCGCAGGCCATTCTGGTTGTTCGGCTGCACCTCGTTAATCCACAGGAGGGGGTAGGGATTGACCGTGCCGGCCACGGAATTGGGCGCGCCCGGAGTGGCCGTCACCCCGCCCACATTGAAGGTGGGCGCGTAGGGGCTGCTGCTGCTGCCAAAGCGCACGGTGAGATTCGTCCCCGTGCCGAAGGGCGAGTTGGGAACCGCCCGGAACCAGAATCCGACCGTCCAGTTGCTTGAGCCGGACGTGGTGAGCAGGGCGTCCTGGAAGAGGCATTTGGAGGTGCTGCCGGCGGCCTCGAAGATCAGGCGGAGGCTGTTGGTGCCGCTGCGGGCGACGGCATTGGTGATGTGGGACTTGTTGGCCCCCGGGGTGGATCCCTGGAAGGCCCAGTCCGGGGAGAAGGCCTGCTCAAATCCGCCATTGCGCACGACGTTGCCACCGACCCCGGGGATGAGGCCATTCACGATCGTGAGGTCATCGAGATAGACCTCGCCGGGCGCGTCGAGATGGATGTAGAGCTTCGCCGTGGTGTTGTTGGGGATGCCCGTGAAGGTGTGGTAGCGCCAACCGGTGCCGTCATCCCAGTTGCTCACGCGCGCGTTGTCCTGTTCTGCATCGATCAACTGCAGGGACACGCCGCGGTTGGTCTGGGCCGGGAGCGAGGCCCACGGCTCACGAATCTCGTACTTCACCTTGTCGATCAGCACATCGGCCAGGTTGGTGGCGAGCGCCCCCTGGAGCAGCGACAGCGTCTCGCCATTCCACTGCAGCGAACCCTGGAACTCCCCGGCCGACAGGGGCACCGAGCTGCCATACGCGGCCTGGAAGGCGGCGCGGTCCCTGGCCACGGCCAGGTAACCCCGGGGCGGAATCACGTCGCCGGGGTTGAACTCGAAGTCGAGGCCGTTGATGCGGTAGTTGTAGAGGCTGAAGGCCGTGTTGGTGGACTTGTTGAAGATCTCCACGTAATGCGCGTTGCTGCGCGCCGGCTGGAACATGATTTCGCTCAGGACGAGGCTGTCCTCCGGCCGGCTGACCGGCTGGTTGTAGTGGACGGTGATGGCGTCGGTGGCGCCGGCGACCAGGCTGCCGCGCGCGTCATAACCTTGAATCTCAAACCGGTTGGAGTTCCCGGACAGCGGGAGCTGCACGCACCAGTTCGTGATGCTGCTCCAGGTGAGGGGGTACTCAATCCCGTTGATCGTGACCACATGGGCGCCGATGGGCGCCGTTCCGCAGAGGGTCACGAGCGTGGAGGCGCTGGTGAAGTCGCCCCCTCCGTTGTTGAGGATGGCCATCGGGGCCCGCACCTCCGTCAACAACTGGATGATGTAGTCGCGCCGGGTGTCGAGGAACTCCTTCATTTTCGTGGGCGGCACGGCGTCGATGCCTCCGGCCACATAGGCGGCATGCCGGTCGTCGATGAGGGGATGCAGCTTGTCCGGCCGCAGGGGGCCGCTCACGGCCTCCTCCAGCGCCTGCCAGTAGATGCGCAGGACCAGGGGTTGGGAGAAGAGGTTGGAAATCGGGGGATCCGTGAAGTCAAACAGCGGATCGGTGGGCAGTCCCAGGTAGGCGGCATCGACGTCCCAGATGAGGAACTTCCAACCCTCGTTCTGGGGCTTGATCAGGAAGCTGTTCTGGGCGCCGGGCTTCGTGAACGGCCCGTCGTAGCGCTTGGCCCCGTAGAGGTCCGTGTTGTTGATGATGCGCTCCGCCGCAAAGGCCCGCGCCCACGCCCGCACATCCACCAACGGCATGACCTGCCGCAGATAGGCGTCGCCCGTGGCCGTCGTGTTGAGGGCGTCCACCAGGTTGTAGAGGTTGGTGTAGTTGTGCAGGGAACCCTGCTCGGAGCGCTTGGCGAAGCTCTGGCGATAACGGGCCAGCTTCTTCACCCCGCCGGTCGTGGTGAAGTTGAGCAGGCTGGGGTTGACCGTATCGCGATGCTCCGTGTCGTCGCTGAACTCCTGCCAGAACCCAATCTTGTAGAGGTCGCCCGGCGCGCCCTCGGGGAACCATTGCTCGTCGAAGTCGCCGTTCGGCCGCTGCGTGTCCTCGTAAATCCGCCCGCGGCGCAGGCCGTTGACGTAGACGTTGACGGAGCGCCGGTTCAGGTAGGGCAGTCCCATCTGGTTGATCATCCAGTAGGCGTTCTGCTCGTTCTGGCCCGAGAAGTCGGCGCCCCACAGCCCGGGCTGCTGCACGCGCAGCGACGTGGCGTTGAGGAGCCGGTCGTCGGAGGGAACACGGAACTGGTAGTCGCAGTTGGTGCCGAGCGGGGTGTCGTAGAGCTTGTTGTGGGCCGGGCTGCCCGCGTAGTGGCTGCCGGCGCCATAGATGGCGCGGAAGTTCCCGTAGACAAAGGTGCCCGGGAAGGTCTCGTTGGCGTTCTTATACTGGGCAATCCATGAGTTCAGGGTGTTTTGCGTCATCCAAAACCGGTAGGTGCCATAGGAGGAGAGCGGCGTGGCCTCGCCAAAGCGCACGAGGCATTCGTTCGTTGGCGCGAAGGCCGGGAACCGGCGCGTGGCAGCCGGCGCGGAGCGGTCGGTGGCGGTCACGTAGAACGCCACCAGGTCACTGTTGGGAAGCCCCGACTGGCCCGGGATGGTGGCGGCATAGAGGCCGTCCCCCGCGACCGCATCCCCGCCCGTGCCAGCGTCGTTCATGGCCACAGTGACCGGCACGCCAAAGGGATCCACGCGGTAAGTGAGGCTGACCGATTGCACCCCCTCGGAGTCGCTCACGCGGGCCGTGACGACCACGGGTTGGTTGGCCGCCGGCACCACGGGGTTGTGGGTGACCTCCACGATGGCCGGGGCGGCATTGGTGGCAAACCGGCTGTTGCGCGAACCCGGCGTGCCGAGCGTGGTGGGGATGGTCATGGTGCCGGGCACTTCCAGCAGGTTGCCCCGCAGCCGCAGGATGATCTCCGGGCGCCCGCGCAGCCACTTGACCCGGGCGGAGATGCTCCCGGTCACGTTCGTCGTGTAGAGGGCATTGAGCAGGATGTAGGTGCGGTCGGCGACGTTGTCGCCCCCGCCCCGGCTGACCAACCGCATGGACCAGGAACTGGCGTAGCCCTGGTTGAAACGCTGGGTGAAGCGATGGTTCCCCTGCACCACCCAGTGGTTGAAGCTGGTCTCAAAGGTCGAGTTGGTCACCAGGTTGGCCGTCCCCGACGGGATGCGAACGTCCACCGTGTCCACCAGGCATTCACCGCTGTTCGGCAGGTAAATCTGGAGGGCGTCCCAGTCCCCAACCTCGAAGACGCCGTTGTCGAGCATCCCGGTCACGGAGAGCGAGGTCCATTGGCTCTCCGCCGTGTCGTCGCTGTCGGCCCAGTTCGGGCCCAGGCGGTTGTCACTGCGCGGATCGATGAGCTCGAGGCTGCTCCCGCCGCCATCGCTCCATTCCCCCCACTGGCCCCCGGTGTCGTAATGAACCTCATCGACCAGGATGTCGAACTGGTTGGTCCGGATCGTCCCCACGAGGTTGGTGGTGAAGTAGTAGCCCGGCTGGGTCAGGGCAATCCGCTCGCCGCTGTTGGCGAGGGTGCCGGCGAATGGCCCGACGGTGTTGTTTGTTGTCAGCCCCGGATACCGGCTGAGCAGGCGGGCCACATCCTTGGCCACCACCAGGTAACCGTCCGCCGGGATGACCGTGCCGGCCGGGAACGTGAAATCGATGCCGTCAATGAACTTCCAGCTGGAGAGGCTCACCGCGTTGGTGCCGCGGTTGTGGAGCTCGATGAACTCGTCATTGTCCTCATCGGTCACCGGGTTGTACATGATCTCGTTGATCACGACGGCATGGAGACGCGCGGCGCTGTTGGTGAGGCCGGGGGTGCGGGAAGCGAGCGACTGGAAGCCAGGGGCGCCATCGGGATAGCGGCCGAAGGCCACGTTTTGCTCCTGGCCCTCAAACTTGAGTGAGTCGATCACGCGCGTCAGGTTGGAACTCCACAGGTAGACGGCCCCGCCGCGGGAGCTGAGTCCGAACCCCAGCGTGGTCTCCGTGAAGGACACGAAGCCGGCGGGCCCGAGCACCGTCCCGTTCGGGATGCGGAACCGGTTGGTGGCCGGATCATCGGAGAGCCAGCAACCGGAAAGATCCACGGGCGTGGCGCCGTGGTTGAAGAGCTCGACGTAATCGACCTCGGGGAACGGGCTGCCGGCGAGGAACTCGTTGATGACGACGTTTCGCCACGGCTCAAAACCGACGCCATCCACCATGCCTGGCGACCCACCGACGCGGTCGCTGGGCGCCCAGGACTTGGCACTGCGCTCACCCATGGAGGGCCGGGCCAGCACCAATGAATGCCCGGTCCCGTCGGGGGCGGCCGGCCAGGGCAGACGGCTCTCGTAGTCCACCTCGAGCAGCACGGCATCCCATTGGTTGCGCAGGCGCACGCGGCCGGCGTCGTTGGGCAGGCTGCCGGCGTAGGGGCCCATGGCCTCGACCCCGGTCACCGCCTGCAGGTCCGCCGGGCTGCGCGCGACGACCACATAGGCCCCGCCGGGAAGAATCGTGTTGGGCGGAAACGTGTAGTCGATGTCCCCCGAGATCCGGTAGCCACTGATGTCCTCGTAGTAGGGGTTCGAGTTGTAGATCTCGACAAACTCCATGCGCCGGCCGTCCGTGCGCTCGGCGGGGTGATACATGATTTCAGAGATGGTCAGCGGGGTGCGGCGGCTGGTGGGACCGGGCGGCTCCACCTCCATGGTCAGGCTTCCCAGCGTCGCCCCGGTGACCTCCGAAAAATCCCGGAACTCGGCCATGACCGAGTTGGTTGGGTTGCGGCTGGAGAGGGCGTAGCCGAGGTAAATCGTGGTGGGCAGAGTCAGGCTCACCGACCCCAGCCGGGTCCAAGTCTGGCCGTCATGGCTGGCATAGCCCGTGAACAGGGTGCCGCCCGTGCGCTGCAGCCGCAGCCAAGTATAGGGATAGTTGACGGGGAACGAGCCGGTCAGCAGGGGCGCGGTGCCGGCATTCGTCCGGCTCTGGAAGAAGGAGCCGAGCACACTGGGAGTGGCAAAGGCGCCGGCGAAACGGCTGTTGGTCCCAAGATCCTCCCGCGCCATCAGGCCCGCCGTGGTCCAACTGTCGCCAAACTCCAGGCGCTGAACCCTCACCTTGACATCAAAATCGCCGCGGCGCTGTTGGTAGCTGAAACTGAAGGCGTCCGCCGTGCCGCTAAACTGGCCGTTGCCTGCCGTCATGTTCACGCCGCCCTCCACCAGGGACATCGAGCCGCCGGCCGGGGCGGCCCCGACGTCCTGCAGGAAGAAGGGTGATGCGACGAACCCGACCGTGGTGCCGGGCAGGATGGGGTTGGGCGTGGCAGCCCGGTCCCGCACGTTGTTGACCGTCAGCGAATAGCTGGCGCCCAAGGTCATGGGAGTCGTGGTCAAGGCCACCGATCGGCCATCGGAGGCCACAACGGGCAAGGAGAGCACGAGGCCGGCAACGCCGTAGTTGAGGGCGTTACCAGCGGTCACCGAATCCACCGGCTCGGAGAAGAACACCGTGATGCGGTTGGTGCCAAGGTTGAGCACCTGGGTGATGGTGGGGCGGGTCGTATCCGGGGTGACGCTCAGGATGGCTGCGGCGCTGTTCGTCGAGGCCAACCGGTTGGACACCACGCAGCGGAAGCTGGACCCGTTCTGGGCCAGGCGAACCGCGGGCAGGCTCAGCACGGGATTGGTCGCCCCCGGGAGGTTGGTGCCGTTTTCCTGCCACTGGTAGACCAGTGCATCCAGGTTGGTGGCCGTCACGGCGAAGCTGACCGGGCCGCCCTCGACGGCGGCTTGACTGGCCGGCTGGGTGGCCAAAAGGGGCGGGTTGAGCCCCACCGGCGTCAGGAAAGCCGCGGAAATCGGCTCATCCAGGGACCCATCAGGGAACTGCCATCGCACCGCGAGGTGATCGACCGGATACATGTCCGAGATGGCGCTCTTCATGAGCACCTCGAGATGGTAGGCCTGGCCCGCGGTCAGCGGGATGGTGGCGGAACGCTGCCCCGGCTGGACATCCCATTGCCGCGCCGAGACCGGCGCATCCACCGTCACGGAGGCAATGGCCCGGGCGCTGGCAGGCTGGTCATTGGTCCCGAGGAGCAGGGTGGCCGTGTCGCAGGCGGCGATCCAGAAGGTGTAGAGGCCGCTCACCGGCGGATGCAGGCGGGCGCGCAGGCGCTGTCCATAGTGGTTGCTCGGGTAGCTCGGGGTCTCGAGCACCTCGGTCAGCAACTGGGCGGAGAGGGCGCCCTGGGGCCAAACCGGGCTGTTCGTGAGGTCCGAGACCCGGGGGCCGTGGACGTCGGCAAACAACTCGGCATAGGCGCCCTTGAGGAGGGCGGTGAAGGGGAACTGGGATCCGGCGAGGAGGGCATTCCGAGCGGCCGCCCGGTCACGGACATTGTTGACCGTCAGGACATACCCCGCATTGCGGGTGAGCGGGGTGGTGGCCAGGTGAATGACGCGGGTGCTGGAGCCGAAGGTGGCCGACAGGACGGCGGCCCCGTTGTTCAGCGCATAGTTCAGGGCATTGGTGGCGCTGGCGGGCTCGACTGGTTCCGTGAACAGGACCTGCACCAGGTTGGAGGAAAGGTTGGCGGCGGCCAGCATGGCGGGCCGCGTGGTATCGGGGATGACGGAAAGGGTGGCCGCCGCGCTGGTCACGGTGCCGAGCGCATTGCTGACGACGCATCGGAAGCTGGCCCCATGGTCGTTGGTGGTGGCGGTCAAGGCCAGGCTGCCGCCGATACCGCCGGGCACCGGCACGGTGTTTCGCTGCCACTGGTAGGAGACGGCGTCGAGGTTGTTCACCCCGACGCGAAACACGGCGGGGCTGTTCTCGGCCACGGACAGCGAGACCGGGGACGAGGTCACGCTCGGGGCACCCGTGGCGGCGACGCCATACGGATACAGCCGGTGGATGGGGATGGGTTGCTCCAGCGTGCCATCCGGCAGCTTCCAACCCACCGTGAAGGAGTCGTCACCCAGGCCGGCGCTATGGATGGCCTCGATGTAGTAGCGGCGGCCTCCCTCGAGAAGGATGTTGGCCGACTGCTGATTGGTGAAGGTATACCAAGCCTGATAGAGGGCCGTGAGGTCGTTGCGCGCGATCTGCACCTTGCCCGCCGGGCTGGCGTCCGGGCTCAGGTAGAGCGCCGCCGCATCATCGCCCTGCACCCAGAACACGTAGGTTCCCGTCACCGGCGGGACAATCAACGCGCGGAAGCGGTCGCCGAACTGCTCCTCGTAGTTGTATCCGCCCACGAAGCTGTTGGTGAGGATCTCCACGACATCCGGAGAATTCGGGAAGTTCGAGTAATTCGTCAGGCGCAGGAGGGAGGAACCCCCAATCTGCGTGTAGACCTCGCGCAGAACCCCGTTGGATTGCGCGTGCGCGGCACCCGCGATGGCCAGGGAGGCAAGAACGGACAGCGAGGCGCGCCATGCCCGTGCAACCAGCGCCGTCCCGCGCCACCGCTGACCTGCGGGGCGCGCACTCTCAAACGCTCGAGGCTTCTTCAATTCCATACGCTGTTCTCAAACCGAATCAGTCCATGGCCGCGGGCATACGCTGCCGCTGAGGCCTGTCCGTTCACCAGGAACCCGTCCTTGTCGTTCCCGCTCCAATGCGCCCAACCGGAGCGCTTCCTGCGTCGCCGGTTTCCCGCCGGAGGCTTCAGGCCGCCGGCCGGGCTAAAATAGGCACCCGGACGGTGCAGATGAGCGAACCGTCCAGTCATGCAACCTATCAGCCACCCCCTGCCCCAGCCATCCGGGTAAACTGCCTACCGTGAGCTAGGGTGGAGTACGTAGCCACAGGATGGAGTAACTCCACCCATAGGCGGGATAATCCTCCCGGGCTGACAAAGGGTGCGGGGAACAAGTGGCACGATCTCCGAAACTATCGGCCCCTCTAAGTGCTTGGTTTAGGCCCAGTTGAGGACGGCCATGGGCCGCGAAGTCCTCAGGGTGCCTGCAGCCGGAACCACGTCCGGCCTTGCGCGGCCGGAGGCACCGGCAGGACCCAGGAATCATTTGTGAACGACGGCAAACCAGAAAGCCGCTGCCAGGGGATGGGGGCGGCCAGGGTGGAGGCCGCGTAGGGCTGCAGCAGACCGGCCTCCCAAGGCCAGCGCAGTTCCAGGCCGCCCGGGGTGGACAACAGGGTGACCCGCACCTGGTCGGGGACCAGGGCGGTGCCGGTCAACTCCAAGTCGAACCGCAGGTCAGGGCCGGACGGGGAGTGCTGGTGCAATTCGACGGCGACCACGTTGGTCCCCGGAAGCAACAGACCCGGGTTGAAAGAGGCCAACAGGTAGCCGGCGGAACCGGCGCCATCCACCGGGGTGAGGGCCAGGGTGGAGGAGGTCAACGGTCCGGGAGGCAGGTTCTCCCGCCAGATCTCGGCGCCGTTCAGGTAGACGGCAGCGCCGTCATTGCGCAGCAGGCGGCCGGCCAGCGAATAGACCCGGGATACATCCGGCACCACGAATTGCCGGCGGAACCAGACCGTGACGGGCTTGGCCGCCGGGTTGGGCCCGAATGACAGGATGGTGCCCTCGTCGCCCTGCCCATAGCCCAGGGGAGCCTGACCGAAGGACCACCCGCCATCATCGAAAGCCCTTTCCCGCCACAGGGGCCCCGGGTCGCTCCCGGAATCGAGGTAGCGCCACTGGCTGCCCGTGGCGATGAGGGAAACGGCGGCGTTGGCGCCATTGCTCACCACGGAAATGGTCACCCACTGGGCATCTGTCATGGCCGGGACCCCGCTGTCGGTCACCCGCACGGCGAACGTATGGCTGCTCCCCCCCTGCCCCGCCGAGGGGGTCCACGAGACCACCCCCGTGGCGGGGTCCACGGTGGCGCCTGCGGGAGCCCCCGCATCCAGGGAATAGCTGAGCGCATGTGCGGGAACATCGAGGTCACGGGCCCGGGCTGTGAACTGGCAGAGGCTGCCGACCGCCGCGGTGAAACCAGGGATGGGATCCAGCACCGGTGCGCGATTGTTCTGGTGCGGGGTCAGGCTGGCCCGTGGGATGACCTCGCGCCCCTCCCCGGGTGGGGTCCAGGCCAGGGTCACAGCCGCCCCCCCGGGCTGGTTGAGATAGTCGAGCGTCAGGTTGTAGGTTTGGCCGGCCGCCAGCGCAATGGTGGCCGTGCGTTCCGCCAAGGGTCGGGTGTTCCAGTCGTCAATCAGCAGTTGGTTGTTAACGTAGAGGCGCACACCGTCGTCGCTGACGGTATGGAAGGCATACGTGCCGGCTTGCCGGGCCCGAACCCGGCCGGTCCACCGCACGGAGAATGAGCCCGGCAACAGGATCGGATCCGGCGAACCGTCCCCCCACTGGAAGTCCACCTGATCATCCATGCGGGTGAAGACGAGCGAACTCAGGCTGGTGCCGGCATGGTAGGAGGCGCGCAGGCCCTCGTCCGCCGGATACAACTGGGCCTGCGGGACGGCTTGGCGCGCGACCCCGGGCTGCGTCCACGCGAGCGAGACGGACGCAGGGCCATCGATCTCCTGATACTCGAGCAGCAGGTCATAATACTCGCCCTCGGCCAGGGTGACGGTGCCGGACGCCTCCCCGGCAGAGGACAGCGACCACGTATCCGTGACCAGTTGCCCCGCAATCCAAAGGCGGGCCCGGTCATCCGCGGCGACATGGAATGCATGCGGCCCCGACTTGCGGGCCTGCAGTTTCCCCAGCCAGCGGATGGAGAACCCATTGGGAGGGGCGTTGGGCAGCGGCTTTCCATTTCCCCAATCGAAGTCGACCAAGGCATCAATGCGGGTGGTGATAAGCCCGGTAAGGTCGGAGTTGGAGTAATACTCGGCCACCAGGCCGGTGCCGCGACCGACGGGATCCTGTCCCGACACGGTGAAGGTGACCGGACCACTGGTCGCCATGAGCCCCGTGGCATCGCGGGCAACCGCGGTGACCGTGTAACGGCCCGGTCCCACGCCCGGCCAGGTGAGCGTGAAGGGAGCCGTCGCGTCCTGGCCCAGCAGCGAGGCCCCGGCATAAAACGTCACGTTGGTCACGACCCCGTCGGAATCCACCGCGCTGGCGGAAAGGAACACCGCGGCAGGCGCGTCCTGCACGCTGTCCGCCACGGGTTCCACCAGCGACACCGTGGGGGGATACCTGCCGAGGGACGCCTGAAGCTGGGGACGGTTCCCGCTCGCGCCATTCTCCTTGGAACCATAGGCAACATAGCTGCCGCCGGGGGGCGGTGTGCCGGTGCTGTAGACCCGGAACGAAAGGAGGCCGTCCCCTGCCCTGGCGTCCTCGACCAAGGGCAACACGGGCAGCAATACCGGCGTCCCCGCAACCGGAACGTTCCAGCGCTGCCATTCGGACCCCGAGACGGGCTTGTTGTTCCAGGTCAGTCCAGTCTCCGTCCATGCATCATCCGTCACGGGAGCCAGGGCATGCTCGATTGGCTCGTTCGTGGTGAAGGGCAAGAGCCGGAGGGTGGCGTTGAAGGCACGGCCGGACAGGCCGCGCAGGTCAAAGCGCAGGAAACTCTCCCGGCCGAGGCTGGTGGCGGACGCCTTCACGGCCAGCGACGCCGAGGCGCCAAAGTTGGCATTGGTCTGATCGCCGTTCTGCACGTAGGCGTCCGCCACGGGTGACAGGTTGACGAGGGCGGGTGACGCCACAAAGAAGCTGGCGCGGTGGGAGGCGCCGAGGGACCCCGCCACATTGACCGCCAGCCGGATGGTGGGACTGAGCTGCAGGACCGTGATGGTGGGGTCAGCGGAAAGAATCGCCTGTCCCACCCCGGTCAACTCGATGGTGATCGAGCCGGTGTTGGTCTGGGTGGGATCCGCCACGGCCACCTGCAGGCAGGTTCCGTCATTGCGCTGAATGACAGCCGCGCGCCGGTCCGACGTGATACCCGCCACCCGGTTGGTGCTGTCCCTCCAGAAATTCACGGCCGTGATGCCCAGCCGCTGCTCGCGCACAGCCTGGGCCCGGGAGGTGTTTTCCACGATGGCGATGTCCGGGGCGACGGCATAGGTGGAGACCTGGGCCGCCGAGCGGTTGGGCAGCAGGACGTAGGCATAGGACCCGTTGGTCGGATTGATGCCATGGTCCAGGGTCAGGGTCAGAAAATTGCGGGCCAGGCGGTTGGTGGACCCGTAAGTGGGGTTGAGGTCGGCATAACTCCCGGCGCGAACCTCGCGGACCGCCTGCACATTGACGGCGGAAGGGAAGAAGTAGCCGAGATCGGTGCCGGGCACATTGCCGGTCAGGTGCACCGTGGTGACCGCGCTGAGGAGGCTGGCCCAACCGGGCTGGTCCGGCTGCGGCTGGCCGTTGACCGTGAGCGGATTGTCACCGAGCGCCGCCAGGCGCCGGTTCTCCACCACGGTCTCAATGGGACGCCCGTCCGTGCTGACAATGTCCGCCCCCAGGCAGACCACCTCATCATCGAGGAAGAACCACGACTTCCGGGCGGAAAGCGTGCTGTTCCAAGCCCGCAACTGCATGCCGGCAACACCGTAGGAATCCGGCAGGGAGGCGCCACCCACCCAGTGGTTTGGACTCCGGTAACTGGCACCGGAGCCGTTGGTCCGCACCTGCGTGTCCACCGTGGTCCCCGGCACCCGGTAGGGATTGAAGGCCGGCCAGTAGCCGTCGGCATAGTGGGCCAGGTCATCGTTGTAGAGGAAGGTGGCCCCGTCGCTCAGGTACCAGCCGCGCAGGTTCTCCCCCCGGGTCGACTCATAGTTCGCTATCCGCCGCGACGACATGGACAGGGCCAGGCTCCAACCGGGACGCCGGTGCACGACCATGTCCATGCGGGGGAACTGTCGGTGCCCCACCAGCGGTGGGCGCGGCGCGAGGTTGGTGTCGTTCACGACCTCCAGCCCCCAGACGTCGTAGGGTGGAAAGTTCTGGGTCACGAAATCCCGGTAGGTGTCCCCGAGAATCTCCCGCTTGACCAGGCCCCGCAGCGAGGCGGCCTCGGCTGGCGACACGGTCCGGGCCAGCCGCAGGATGGAGCCCAGCACCTCGTGGCCATCCTGGTGGTCATCGCCGTCCCGGGTGTAGTAGCGGCCGGAAACCATCTGCATCATCGCGCCGCCCTGCAGGAAGGGCTCGAAGGAGTCATAAACCCACCTCACCACGTTCGTCCGCGCCGGGTCGGTCACCTCCCAGGTGGAACCCTGCAGCCATTCCAGCAGGGGCACCAGGTTGGCCAGCAGTTCCGAGCCATAGCCGCTCGTGTAGGGGAAGTAGGTGTGAAAGACAAACGAACCCTCGGCGTAGAAGCCGTCCCCGGCGCCGACATAGGGAAACACGTCGCTGAGCGCGAGCCTGGCCGCCGAGATCTTGGCGCCGTTGCGGACCACCGCCCCTCGCACCCCGACCACCACGCATTGCCAGACCAGGTTGGCGCCCGTCAGGCTGGGCGCCGGGGTGAACGTGTTGACCGTGTTCATGTAGCGGGTGATCTGCCCGCTGGTCAGGTGGTCATAGAGGAGGACGGTCAGGTCAACGAGGTTGAGGGGCGACCCAATCTCCCAGTCGAAGAAGTTGTCATAGGGAGCGGTGGCCTCGTTGTAGGCGTTGGTGTAGAGCCAGTCGAGGGCGTTGATGATGTCGGTCCGCAGGGCGGCGTTGCCCTGCAGCGCCGAGCCCTGCACGGCCCAGCCCATCGCCATCCGGCGCAGCCGCTCGTAGGAGGAGGTCAGGTCACCGGAGGCCGGGCCCGGCGTCTGCAAATCCTGCCAGAGCCAGGTGCGACCGGTGTTGGTGTTCAGCTTGTCCCATTCCCGCTGCGCGTCGGCCGCAATGGTGGAAACCCAGCTCGAGTAAAGGGGGTTCGCCGGCTGGACATTGGTCCCCAGCGTGATCAGATCCCGCCACTTCAGCCGCAGAACGTCATACTCGTCCGCCCGCGCACCCGCCACGCCAAGGCAGAGGAACATCGCCAAGCACAGGGGCTGGCAGAGGCGGGTCATCAGGGGGTATGGCGTGGCACAAGCGGTTCACGGTTTCCGATCCATGGCCTGGGTCTGGGTGACATCCTGTCCGACGGCCCGCTCCAGGCGGGCCCGCGCCACGGCATAGCCGTGCAGCGCCTGAATCTGGGTCGTCCGGGCCTGCGTGAGGGCCGTCTGGGCATCCAGCACATCCAACTGCGTGCCCGTCCCGGCTTCATAGCGCGCGGTGGCCAGGCGCAGGGCCTCGTCGGCCTGTTCCTGGTTCTTCCGCTGGGACTCCAGCACCTCGCGGGCCTCCAGGAAGGTTGAATAGGCCGTGCGCACCTCCTGCTCCACGCGGCGGGTGACATCCTCAAGATCCTGCTCGACACGCCGATGCTGCGCCCGCGCCTCCTTCACCTTGCCCCGGGTCAGGTTGCCGTCCCATAGGTCCCACTGCAGCTGCACGCCGGCGGTGGCCCCGGCCACCGCCTCAAAGAAGCTGTCGACGTAGCGGCTGTTGTGGCCCCCGTAGCCGGCGAAGACGCCGAGACGGGGCAAGCCGCCGGCCCGGGCCAGCGTGATGCCCTCGCGTGCCAAGGCCTCCGTCTTGCCCAGCACGGCCAACTCAGGCCGGCGCGCCCGCGCCTGGGCGAGCGCCGCCGGCAACTCCACGGAGACCGGGTCTGACTCCAGCCTGCCGGTCAGCTGCATGGGGATGTCCTCCCAGATGTGCGCGGGGATGTTATAGCCGAGGACGGTGGCGAGGTTGTTCTTGGCCACGCGGAACGTGTTGCGCGCCCGGATCAGCCGCGGCTTGGCATTGGCGACGGCCACCTCGCCGCGCAGCACGTCAAAGCGGGGCACGGCGCCCGCCTCGAAACGGCGGCTGGCATTCTCCAGCTCCTGGGCCAGCAATTTCACTGATGCCTCTTGCACCAGGATCTCCTGTTCCGCAAGCAGCACGTCGTAATACGCGGTGCGCACGGCGAGCAGCGTGTCGGCCACGACCGTCTGGTAGGCCAGCAGCGATTGCTCACGGGTCAGGCGGGCGCTGCGCAGGGACGCCCGCAGGCGTCCTCCCTCATAAAGGGTCTGCACAATGCGGATGCCGGCATTCCATTGGTCGGTCACCCGGGAGATTCCATTGCCATCGAACCCGAACTCGTCGGCGGCAGCGTCATACAAATAGCCCGCCTCAGCCTGAACCTTGGGCAACGCCACGGCCCTTGTCTGCATCACCACGCCATGGGTGGCCTCCAGGTCGCTCCCTGCCTTGAGAATGTCGCTGTTCTGCAGCAGGGCCAGCCTGACTGCGTCAAACATCGACATGGGCTGGCTCAACCAGGAGGGGGACGGCGGTTCATTGGTCGCCGCCAGGCCGCGGCCAAGGCAGGCGCCCAGCAGCAGCGAGGCGGCCAGGGGCCGCCAGGCCAAGGGGAGACGCCGGCGGGGTCTCAAAACGTGGTGTTTCATGCTCCATCCACTTCGGCGGGAACGGGAACCGGCTTGAAAACAAAAACCTGCGTCCCCTGCCCCGCCCGCGCTACTCCTCAAGAACCCGGTAGAAGCGGGACTTGCCCGGGACGACATCGGTAAAGGTGCAGAGAATGGAGTCGTTCACGAGAATCTCCCCATTCACGACCTTCCACTGGATTTGGACCTCGCCGTCGAGCAACTGCCAGGCGGTGTCCGCAAGGCTGTCCTTGTAGTAAACCCGGTAGATTCGGTTCGGGTTGCCCTCCCACGACAGCACGGCCTTGCTGTCGCCGAAGGCAATCCGGGTGACGATGGGCGCGTTGGGCGGGCGGGTGAGCGGGGGATCGGCCTGCGGCGTCTCCGGCTCCGGGAGCTCATCGTCCGGAGGCAGAATCTGAGGCAGCGCGCTGGCAGCGTAGGTGACCTGGTCCACCCAGCCGCGGTCCTGCCCGGCGACGGCGCTGGCACTCTTCCCGTAGCGCCACTTAAGCAGGACGCTGGACCCGGCCGGGACGTTGAACGTGCGGAACTCCCAGTCCACCTCGCCGGCAATCCGGGCCAGTTCATTGGTCCCGATGTAGAAGCGCAGGTTGTCCGCACTTTCACACGAGACCTTCCACCAGAAGCTGATCACCCCGGGGCCATTGACGAAGGTTTCCAGGCGGGAGTTCTCCCCGTCCGCAATCGCCCCGCTATGGGCCGCATCAGCTCCGTCATGGCTGAGGAGCGTCTGCGGAATCCATCCGGCATTGCCCGCGCCGAGCCACGTCAGGGCCGGGGCATCCACGGCCTCGCCCACGGTCAGCAGGGAAAGCACGGCGCCGGCACTGGTCACACTGCCCGCCACGTTGGTGATGAAGCAGCTATAGACGCCCGCCTGGGCCGGGGTGACTGAGACCAGGGTGTGACTGGGGGCGTTCGCGCCGGCGATGGGCGTGCCGTTGAGGAGCCACTGGTAGGACATGGGCGAGGTACCCGCGGCTGCCACCGTGAACGTGACGGAGCCGCCCTCCCCAACACCCTGGCTGAGCGGTTGGGTGGTGATGGAGGGGGCCACGGGCGTGAGCGAGGAGACAAACACCACCTGGTCGACCCAGGCCCGGTCCTGGCCCGCCGTGGTGGAGCTGTTCTTCTGGTAGGTCCACCGCAGGGTTTGGGTGCCGGCAGGCACGGGGAAGCTGCGCTGCTGCCAGTCGACCTCGCCGGACAGGCGGGCCTGCTCGGAGCTGCCGATGTAGAACATGACCCGGTCGTTGCTGGGCTCGGAGGACACCTTCCACCAGTAGGTCACCGTGCCGGGCCCGGTGACGGTGGTCTGCATGGTGCTCAACTGGCTGTGGGTGATCGCTCCGCTCCGGGCCGCATCCTGCCCATCGCGGGACACGAGGGCCTGCCCGACCCAGGGCAGGTTGCCGGAGTTGGTCCACGACAGGTCGCTGCCGTCCAGCGCCTGCTCCAGCGGCATGACGGCGCCCACGGTCAGGGCCGCCTGCTGACTGGTGACCGCGCCGGCCGAGTTGGTGACCACGACGGAGTAGCCGCCAGCCTGGCTGAGGGTGAGCCCGGTGAGGACGAGGTTGCTCGAGGTGACGCCGCTGACTCCGCCGCCGTTGACGAGCGGGGTGCCGTTGTAGCGCCATTGATATGAGAAGGGCGGCGTGCCGGCCACCGCGACCGAGAACGTGGTCGTGCTGCCCGCCTCCACGGCCCGGTTCGTCGGCTGGGTGCTGATGGTCGGGGCGACGGCGCCAAAGAACACCTCATCCACCCACGCGCGGTCCTGGCCGGCGCTGATGCTGGCATTCTTCTGATACGTCCAGCGCAGCGTCTGGCTGCCGGACGGCACGGTGAAGACCGCCCGGGTCCAGTCGACCTCACCGGAGAGGCGGGCCAACTCGGTGCTGCCAAGGAAGAAGGTCACGCGGTCGTTGTTGGTTTCCGAGGAAACCTTCCACCAGAAGGCGATCGAGCCAGGACCGGTGACGGTGGTCTGCATGTAGGTGGAGCCGCTGTGCGGCACATCGCCGCCACGCGCCACATCCTCGCCATCATGGCTGCCGACGGGAGTCCCGACCCAGGGCGGTGCGCCATTGGTGGTCCAGACGAGGCCCGGGGCGTCCAGCGCCTCTGCCAGGCCAAGGGTCGGGGACACGGAGAGCAGCGCATCGGTGCTGGTGACGGAACCAGCCGAGTTCTGGACCACCACGGAGTAGTTGCCGGAGTGCACCTGCTGGGCGCCAACGAGGGTCAGGGTGGCGGTGTCGACCCCGCTGAATCCCCCGCCATTGACGAGGGGTATGCCATTGTAGCGCCACTGGTAGGTGATGGGCGGGGTGCCGCTCACGCCAACGCTGAAGGTGGCCGTGGCGCCGACATCGATGCTCCGGGCCTGGGGTTGGGAGGTGATCGCCACCGGCTGGCCGGTGAAGACCACTTGATCGACCCAGGCCCGGTCCTGCCCGGCGGCAAGGCTGCCATTTTTCTGGTATGTCCAGCGCAGGGTCTGGGTGCCGGCCGGGATGGAGAAGCTGCGCTGCGCCCAGGGGATTTCACCCGAGAGATTATCCACCTCCGTGCTGCCGACATAGAACCGGAGGAAATCACGCCCGGTCTCGGAGGAGACGCGCCACCAGAAGCTGATGGTCCCGGGACCGGCCAGGGTGGTCTGGAACGAGGCGCTCTGGTTGTCGGCGAGCACGCCGCTCCTGGCGGCATCGATCGCGTCATAGGAGACACCCGTTTGCCCGACCCAAGGCTGGACGGCACTGGAACTGCCGTTGGTCGCCCAGACCAGGTTGGTGGCGTCAAGCGCGGCGGCGAGGGGGACCAGCTGGGTGACAAAGAGCTGCGCGTTGGCGCTGGTGGCCCCGCCCACCGCATTGCTCACGATGACCGAATAGGTTCCGGCCTGGGCGGCAAGCACGTTGCTGATGGTGAGCACGGCGGTATTGGCGCCGCTGATGTTGCCTCCGTTGCCAAACGGGATCCCGTTGCGGCGCCAGGTGTAGGTGAAGGGACCGGTGCCGCGGTGGCCCACACGGAAGTTGACCGTGGCACCGGAATCCACGGCCAGGCTCGCCGGGTGGTTGGTAATGGTGGGGGGCGTCGGCCCGAAGGTGACCTGATCCACCCAGACCCGGTCCTGCCCGTTCGTGACCAGCGAGTCCTTCGAATAGAGCCAGCGGATGACATTGGTGCTGCCGGTGAGATCAAACGACCGCTGGGACCAGGGGGTCTCGCCGGAAATGCGCGCCAACTCGGTGTCATTGATGTAAAAGGCAAGGAAGTCGAGCGTGGGCTGGGTGGAGGAGCGCCACCAGAAGCGCAGAGTTCCCTCGCCCACCACGGTCGTCTGCATCCACGTGCTGTCGCTGCTGCCCAGGGTCCCGTTGCGCGCCGTCTGGATGCCGTCGTGGGATCCGCTGGTGTCGCCCACCCACCAGGCATCGCCACCCGTCTCCCACACCCAGGTCGGGGTGTTCAGGGCAAAGGGCAGCGGCAACGCCCGGTTGACCGTCAGGTAGAAGTCCGAGCTGATGGCCACGCCGGCGGCATTGGCGATGGTGACGGAATACACGCCGGACTGCTCGGGTTGGGCATTGGTGAGGATGAGCCGGCGGGAACTGATGGCGCCGTAGACATTGCCCGTCTCAGACAGGGGAGCCCCGTTGAAGCGCCACTGGTAGTTGAAGGGTTCGCTGCCGGTGGGCTCGGCCTGCATCTTCACCGTGGTGCCCTGGTCAACCACCACGAGGCGGGGCGATTCATTCGTGATCAGGGGTGCGGAAGGCCCAATGCGCACCTGGTCCACCCACGCCCGGTCGGCCCCGGCGGCGCCCGTCGCATCCTTGCCGTAAGCCCAGCGGAGGGTGGCCAGCGGGGTGGTGACGTCAAAGGTGCGCCACCGCCAATCGGTCTCTCCCGTGATGCTGGCCCGTTCCACGCCATTGATGAAGAACCGAAGACGGTCGCTGTTGGTCTGCGAGGACACCTTCCACCAAAAACTCACGGCAGCCGGCCCGACAATGGTGGTCTCAATCCAGTTGGTGCGGCTGTTGGGCAGCGCACCGCTCTCGGCCGCGTCGACGCGGTCGTAGGAAACGTTGGTCTGCCCGCGCCAGGGTGAGAATCCGCCCAGCACCCAGTTGAGATTGTCGAGGGCGGTGTCCACCCCGTCCTCCACGGAGAGGTTCGGCACAACCCTGAGCAGGGCATTGGAGCTCTGCGCCAGGCTATAGGGGTTGCGCACGACGACGTCGTAGCTCCCCGCCTGGCCCGCCGAGACCCCGGTGAGGGTCAGGATGGGTGCCGTGGCGCCATCCACCCCAAGGCCTTCCGCCAGATCGACGCCGTTGTAACGCCATTGGTAGGCCAAGGGCTGGCTGCCGGTGGCCTCCACGGAGAAGCTCACCGTGGCGCCCGGGTCCACATCGACCCGCAACGGATGGCGGGTGATGACCGGGGCCGAGGGACCGACCGTGCGCACGAAATCCACTTCATCCACCCAGCCACGGTCCTGGCCGGAGACCAGCGTGGCGTCCTTGGAGTAGACCCACTGCAGGAGTTGGCTGCCCTCCGGCAGGGTGAAGGTGCGCCACTGCCAGTCGACCTCGCCGGAGATGGAGGCATACTCGGCGCCATCGACGTAGAGGGTGAGGACATCGCGGTTGGTCTGGGACGAGACTTTCCACCAGAACCGGATGATCCCGGCGCCGGGCACCAGGGCGGACATCACGGAGGACTGATTGTTGCTGATGGCCCCGCTGCGCGAGGAACCGGAGCCGAGGTGGACGATGTTGCTGTCCACGACCCAGGGAGCGCCCAGGCCGGTCGACCAGCCGAGGTAGGAGGCATCGGTGGCCTCGCCGAGGGTCAGGCCGGTATTGAGGACGAGGATTGCATTGGAACTGATGGTCGACCCGACCAGATTGGTGACCATCACCGTGTAGGTGCCCGAGTGGCTGGCTTGGGCATTGACGATGGTGAGGAGGTTGCTGGTGGCGCCGCTGATGCTGCCGCCATTGGCCAGGGGCAGACCATTGCGCATCCACTGGTAGCTGAACGGGCCGGTGCCGGCGACGGAGACGGACAGGGAAACGGTGGTGTTTTCCGGGAGGGTCTGACTGGCAGGCTGGGTGGTGACGACCGGGGGCGAGTTGACGGCGACGACCGCATTGGAGCTCAGAACGATGCCGACCCCGTTGGTGACCAGCACGCTGTAGGAGCCAGCCTGGCCGGCCTGGACATCGACCAGCGTGAGGGTCTCCGTGGTGGTCCCGGTGGTGGACGGGCCGTCGGTCAGGTTCAACCCATTGAAGCGCCAGCGGTAGGAGAGCGGTTGGGAGCCGGTGGCCACGACGCTCAGCACGACGTTGCTGCCTGCTCGCACCGTGCGCGAGACAGGATGCTGGGTGATGGCCGGCGGGATGCTGACCGTAAGGCGGGCGCCGAAGTTGGTTCCGGAAACCACCTGGGTAGACCCGGTCTGGGCGAGCCACAAGCCGGTCCCGGAAGCCACGACGAGGTAGGGAGCATCGAGCACCTCGGCGGGCGAGCGCACGACGAGGCTGGCACGCGCGGTGACACCGGTGCCCTGGGCATTGAAGACGCGGGCCGAGTACTGACCTGTCCGGGCGGGCCCAATCGCATCCAATTCGAGGGTGGCCGCATGGGCGCCCCGGATGCCTGGTCCATCGGCGAGCGGGACGCCGTTGAAGAGCCACGCGTAGCCGAGGGGCTCGGCCCCGGTCGCCACCACGCGGAAGGACACGGTGGCCCCTTCCAGGGCCTGCTGGGATGACGGGCCGCTTGTGATGAGCGGCGCGGCCTGCGCCGGGGTGACCGAGATGGCAGCCTCGGGGCTGGTGACAACACCGGACGCGTTGCTCACCACCAGCGCGTAGTTCCCGGCCTGAGCCGGCTGCACCCCGGTGAGGACGAGGCGGGGGCTCCGGGCGCCGCTGACGCCGACGCCGTCCTGCAGGTTGACGCCATCCCGGCGCCATTGGAAGAACATGGCCGGTGAACCGGTGACGGCGGCGGCAAGCGCAACGGAATCGCCGGCCTGCACCGATTGGCTGGCCGGGGCGGTGGCAATGACGGGGGGGACGGCCCCGCCAGTCATGGTGTATTCAATGCCATCCACAAAACCCGCATCCAGGCCGGCTGCGGTGTCGGCGTTTTTCGAGTAGCGCCACTTGAGCAACTGCGAGGCGCCGGCCGGGATGGCGAACGTCATGCGCTGCCATTCGGTCTCACCCGAGATGCGCGCCACTTCATTGGTGCCAATGTAAAACCGCAACTGGTCGTTGACCGGCTCGGACGACACCTTCCACCAGAAGGCCAGCGTGCCGGGGCCATCGACCCAGGTTTCGAGCCGCGTGTTTTGGCCATCCGGGATGATGCCACTGCGCAAGGCCGCGACCCCGTCCTGCGCCACGCTGGTCTGGGCCACCCAGCCGGTGTAACCGGCCGCCTGCAGGTTGAGGTAGGCTGCCCCAACGGCGCTGGCGGCCGGCAGGACGACCAGGGCCACCGGAGTGGACCGGGCCACCCCATGGACGTTGCTGACGAGCACCGAGTAGTTGCCAATCTCGGAGGATTGCAGGTTGCTGAGTTGCAGGGTTGGCGTGGACGCCCCCCCCACCTGGAGGGAATCGGACAGATTGGTCCCGTTGAACTGCCACTGGAAGGCCAGCGGTTGGGCCCCGGAGGCGGACACCGTGAAGGTGACCTGGCCCCCATCAAAGGCCTGGCGGCCCACGGGGTTGACGGTGACCACCGGGGCAAGGGATGGCGGAGGCGGCAGAACCGAGACGGCGGCCGGCGCGCTGACGGCCTGGCCGCTGGCATTGGTCACGGCCAGGCTGTAAAGACCGGCCTGCGACACAGACAGGTTCAGCAGGGTCAATCGATGGGTCCGGCTTCCAAACACGCCGGGACCGTCCGCCAAGGGCACCCCATCACGCCGCCACTGGTAGGCCAGCGGGGAGGACCCCGTGGCCAACCCCTCCAACACCAGCATGTCTCCCTCGGTGACCGTCGCGGGAACCGGGTCCACGACAAGGGCTGGCGGATAGGCTCCCGCCGCCTCCGCCGTGAAGGCAACCTCATCCACCCAACCGGCGTCGTCACCGGCGGCCCCGGCCTGGTCCTTCAGGTAGCGCCACTGCACCACGTGAACGCCGGCTGGCACGGCCAGGGTTTCCTGTGCCCAGTCCCGCTCCCCGGAAATCCCGGCCTGTTCGACCCCATTGAGCCAGAGGGTGAGTCGATCGCGGTTCGTCTCGGACGACACCCTCCAGAGGAAGCGCAGCACGCCCGGGCCGGTGAGGGTGCTTTCGAGGCTGGCGCTGCCATCATCCGCAGTCGGGCCGGTGCGGAGGGCTTCCCAGCGGCGCACATAGATTTGGCCCAGCGCGCTGCTGGCGGTGCCGGCGGCATTGCTGACGAGCACGGAATAGACCCCCTCCTGGGCGGCGGTGACGGCGGAGATGGTCAGGGTGGCCGTGGTCGCGCCGCTGAACCGGCCGCCATTGGTCAACGGCTGCCCATTGAGCTGCCAGTGGTAACCGAGGGGAGCGGTGCCCACGGCACCGACCGTGAAGACAACATTCGACCCCGCGACCACGTGACGGTCAGCCGGGCGGTTGGTGATGACCGGCGCGCTGATCACGACGAGTTCAGCCGGGTCGCTGACGGCGAGGCCGGCGGCATTGCTGACGACCACGGAATACGCCCCCGCCCAGGTCGCGTTGGACGCAACCACCACAAGATTGGTCGTGGTGGCCCCACTAATCCCGGCGCCGTTGGTGAGGTTGACTCCATTAAACTGCCATTGGTAGCCAAGGGGAGCGGACCCCACCGCGCCGACCCCAAAGGTGACGGTCGCGGGGGCCACGGCGCTGCGGCTGACCGGGTGCAATCCGATGGTGGGCGGCGTCGGGACCGAATTGGTCACGACCACCACCTGGTCGATCCACCCGCGATCAAGCCCCACGCTGGTGGAGGAGTTCTTGGTGTAGCGCCACTCCAGGCTGCGCGCCCCGCTGGCCAGCGCGAAGGTCCGCCACTGCCAGGCCACTTCTCCGGAGATCTCAGCCACCTGGCTGCCATCGACATAGAAACGCAGGCGATCACTGTTGGTCTCGGAGGAGACCTTCCACCAGAAACTCACCGTGCCAGGCCCGCCGACCGTGGTCAGAAGGGAGGAGCTTTGACTATGCGTGATGAGCCCGCTCCGGCCGGCATCCACCCCATCGCGGGCCACCGCCGTCTGCCCAATCCAAGGCAGGTTGCCCGCGGTGGTCCATATCGGGCCGGCCGCGTCCAGCGCGTCGGCCAGCGGCACCAACCGGCCGACCGTGAGGGTCGCGTTGGAACTGAAGACCGAGCCCTCCGGGTTCATGACCCGGACGGAATACTGCCCAGCCCGCTCGAGCGGCACATTGGTCAGGGAAAGAGTGGGCGTGGCCGAGCCGCTGACACCGGGGCCGTTGACCAACTCAACCCCATCCTGGAACCAGGCGTAGGAAAGCGGGGCGGAACCGTTGGCCACCACGCTGAAACTGACGCCGGCGCCTTGGTCAATGACCTGGCTGACCGGATGGGCGGTAATGGCCGGGGGAGCCGGCTGGAAGGCGACCTCGTCCACCCAGGCGCGGTCCTGCCCGACCGCCAGGGAACTGTTCTTCTGGTAGGTCCAGCGCACGATCTGGCTGCCCGCCGGGACAGCCATGGTGTGGCGGGTCCAGTCCACTTCACCGGACAGGTTGGTCAATTGCGTCGTGCCGAGATACAAGCGCAGGTAATCCCCGTTGGTCTGCGAGGAGACCTTCCACCAAAAGCTGAGGGTTCCCGGACCGACCAGGACAGCCTGAATCGAGGAGGAACCGCTGTCTCCAATCGGCCCGCTTTGGGCGGCATCGACCCCATCCCTCGAGTCGGATTCGCGCCCGGTCCAAAACGGTGCGCCATTGGTGGTCCAACCCAGGTCGGCATCGAGGGCGTCGGCCAGACTGATGAAGGGCGTCACGGTCAACTGCGCCTCACGGGTGGTGGCGCTGCCGGCCAGGTTGTTGATGACCAGGGAATAGCCGCCAGCCTGGCTCATCTGCACCCCGGAGAGGGTGAGAGTGGCGGTGTCGGCCCCGCTGACGCCGGGACCATTGACCAGGTTGACCCCGTTTCTTCGCCACTGGTAGGTCAAGGGGGGGGTGCCCGTGACGCCCACGGTCCAGGTCGCGGTGGCCGTGGCCTGCACGAACAGGTTGGGCGGCTCCACTGTGATCCGCGGGGGTGCAGGCTGGAACGTGACTTCATCCAGCCAGCCCTGGTCCTGCCCGACGCTCAGCGTGGAGTTCTTGTAATAGCGCCAACGAACCGTATGCGTGCCAGGGCCGAGGTCGTAGGTGCGGAACTCCCAGTCAACCTCCCCGCTGATGGAAAACTGCCCGGACCCGTTCAGGTAGAAACGCAGCCGGTCGCTATCATTGGGTTCGCACGAGACTTTCCACCACCAGGCAAGCGTGCCGGGACCGACCACGGTGGTCTGGACCCATGATTCCCCGCCATCCGGGACCAAGGCGCTGGCGGCGGCATCCTCGAAGTCACGGACCGCATTGGTCTGGCAGACCCAGGCGGTGGCCGTGCTGGTGGTCCAGGCAAGGTCGGTGGCGTCCAACGACTCCGCCAGGGAGCAGTCGCCGATGATGCGGGCGGAGCCATTGACGTAATCGAGGGAAAGAACCTGGCCGACGGCATCGAGGGATTGCCTTGGCTGGGGTTGATCGCACAGGACCAGCGGAGCGGTCAACTTGCCGGCGGGGAGAGTTCCGCGCAGGCAGACCTCGACCACCGCCTGGGTGCCGGCCGGCATCGACCAGCCTGGCGGCATGGCGATGGTGAACCCGACCCGGCCAGCGGAGGCCTCGTTGCTGTTGACGAGCAGGGATCCCCCGAAGGCGGCATTCCCAAGGGTCGCGGACGCGAAGGCCAGGGCGGACGTGGGAAAGCAGAGGCTGAAGGCGAGCGAGTTCTCCGTTCCGCGGGCCCCGAAGGTGATCGGCACGCAGGCGGTCTGGCCGTTGGCCACGGTGAGTTCGCCCACGGCCAGGCGGCGCTGTCCGCTGACCTGGCCGACGGCGAAGTCCTGGCCGGCGATCTGGATGATGCCCTGGCGGGCCGGGCCGGGGTTGGGCGCCACGGAATAGATGACACTGCCCGTGCCGCTGCCGGCGGCGCCGGCGAGAATCGTAATCCATGAGTTGGGGTTGGAAACGCTCCAGGCGCAGCCGGTGCCGGCGCGGACCAGCACCTCGTTGAGCTCGGCGCCCTCGCCATGGTTCCAGCCATCGGGCAGCACCTCATAATCGCAGGGCACCCCGAGTTGCGTGATGGCATACGGTTGCCCGCCAATCATGAGGATGCCGCTGCGATTCATGGTCGAGGCGTTGCCCGCGACCGTGTAGGAGACGACGCCGGACCCAACCCCGCCATCCCGGCCGCCGGTAACCAGGATCCATGAGTTGGTGTTGACCACCGTCCAAGGACAAAGGTCGCCCGTGGCCAGACTGACCGAGCCGGTTTCGGCCCCGAAGCCGTGAACGCGGCTGGGCCGGGACAGGCTGTATCCACAGGCCCGCTGCGTGAGGCTGAAGGACTGGCCGGCGATGGTCAGGATGGCGGTCCGGGACTGGCCGGACAGGTTGGGCGCGAGGCGGTAGAGCACCGCCGCGCTGCCGTTGGTGGAGAGCGGTGACTCCACCGTGACCCACGCACTGGGATTAACCACGGTCCAGTTGCAGGAGCTGCTGGCGGTCACGGCGACGGAGCCGGTCTCCGCCATCTCACTGTGCTCGCGGCTGGCCGCGGAGAGCAGGTAAGAGCAGTTGGTGCCCCACTGACCGACGACAAAGGCGACTCCCTCGGCAGCGAGGCTGCCCAGGCGGGGCTGGCCGACGCGATTCTCCGCCACGCTGTAGGCGATGGTGGCGGAGCCTGTGCCGGACAGGGGCGAGGTGATGGTGACCCAGGGATTGGTGTTGACCAGGGTCCAACTGCAGTTGCTGGAGGTCACGATGCGCACCGTGCCGGTGCCGGCCGCGTAGCCGTGGTAGCGCGAAACGGGTGAGAAGGAGTAGGCGCAGGAGGCGGCGCGCTGAATGATGGTGTAGACAGCATCGCCGAGCCGCAGGGTTCCGGAGCGCTCAACAAACACCGGGTTGGCAGCCAAGGCATAGGAAACGCTCCCGGGCCCGGTCATGTTCGTGGGCGAGGTGAGGGTGATCCACGAGTTGGTGTTGACCACGGACCATTGGCAGTTGGGACTGGTGGTAACGGAGACAGAACCTGAGCCTGCCCCGTAGCCATGGAAGCGGCTGGCCGGCGAGAGAACGGCCTCACAGGGTGTGATCTCGATGGCAAACGGGTCGGAGACGGCGGTGGCGCCGGAGGAGTCGCTCACCCGCAGGCGGACCATCCGCGTGCCCAGCGTGAGAAAGCGGTTGGTGACCAGCATCTGGGTGGAAGCCGGCGTGTCGAAAACCCCGTCGTTGTCAAAATCCCACTCGGCCTCCAGCAGGTCGCTGACATGCTCGGGGTCGAAGGTGGCCGAGGCGTCGAACGCGACCTCCTCACCGGGGCCGGCGTTGCGCGGGGACACGCGGATGAACGGGCGCGGGGCTCGATTCAGGGTGGACTCCACGCGGATGGCGGCGGTGAGCACTGCCCGGTTGCCCAAGGAGTCCAGGACGCTCAGGCGGAAGAGATTGGTCCGGCCAGGCTCGAAGTATGGGGTGACGAACGCCTGTTCGGCGCTGGTGCCGGCGAGGGAGACCTCATCGATCTGAGCCCACTCACCACCCCGATCGACGGCGAGGAATGCGGCATGCAGGGCACGGTCGTCCGTGGCCGAGAAGGCCAGCGTGAGGAGGCCATCGGCAGGCTGAAGCGAGGCACCGGAGGTCAGGGTGATCGCAGGCCGCACGGTGTCGGTCAGGGGGCGGCCCGGGTTGAAGTAGTGATTGACGCTGAGGGCCAGGGCGGCGCCGTGGGACAGGCGGGTTCCGTTGTAGGGAAACTGCTTGGGATGGAAGGAGCCGCGGATCCCGCGGAAGCCAAAGCCCATGAGGTTGCCGTAGAAGTTCTCGTCGTGGCGGTAGTCATGGTCCAGGCCGAAGGCCTCGCCCAGCTGGCGCAGGCCGGCGCCCAGGCTGGAGGAGCCGATGCTGCTGATGGTGGAGCCATCGAACCAGGAGAACGTGATGTCCTGCTCAAGGGCGTAGGGGCCAAGTTCCGGAAGCACAAGCCCGTGGTAGAAACTGGCGTTGGTAAGGCACGTGGGCTCGAGCAGGGCCAAGACATCGCTGCTGGTGACCGCCCAACTGGGCTGGTCGCCGAAACCGCCGTTGGTCGAGGACAGGGCCATCTGGCCGCTGATCGTTCCGTCCGGGTAGAGTTGATGCATCTCCGGCACCAGCCACCACACCTGGCCGTTGGTGCCCATGGGGACCCCGGCGGCTCGGGCCGCCTCAAGCAGGCGGGCCCCGGAACTGTCCTGGCGCAGCCAGTTGTCCGTCACCCCGAGCAGGAAGGTATGCACCACCGGGTTGACGCCGTCCGGACCCGGCTCCAAGGCGAACGTCTTCGGCCCGAAGCCATTGAGGGCCATCTGGTCCCGGAACCAGTCCTGATAGTGCAGGAGCGCCGACTGGAGGCTGGCGGCCGCCTTCGGCGACGGGACACGGTTGGAGGGAACGAGGTAGGCCACGCGGACAACCGCACTGCCGACGGGAGGCGCCACGTTGATGCGATTGCTGACCGAGACGCTGGTGTAGAAGGCAGGATCCGCGGGGACAAAGGTGGCGGTGAGCCACTGCCCGTTGCCCTCGGGGAGTTGGGCGCCGGCCGGCGGATTGTAAGTGAAGGTTCCCGGAACATTGGCGGTGGCATTGAGCTGGGCGGGGCCGAGGGCCGTCCCCGCCACCATATCCGCCGGTGGTGGCCAGGACACGATGGGGACGAGCCGCCCACCGCTGGTCACATTGATGCGGACCGACTGGGTGACGGAGAGGTAGTTGCCGGGGTCCGTTGGCGTAAAGATGGCGGTCAGGAGCTGCGCGCTGCCCGCCGCCAGCATGGTTCCCGACGGGGGCTGATAGACAAAGGAACCAGGAATCGGCGACGCGGCGTTCAGCTGCACGCCGGAGAGCGGGGTCCCCTCGGGAAGATCGGCCGGCGTGTTCCAGGTGATGGGCGGCCGGGCCGGAACGACATTCAGCAGGACCGTGCGGGTGACTGGAACATAGTTGCTGGTGTCGCCGGGTGTGAAGATGACAGCGAGGACCTGGCTATTGCCGACCGGGAGCATGGTGCCGGCGGGGGGGACGTAGGTAAACGTGCCGGGAATGCCCGCCGTGGCGTTGAGCTGCGTGACGCTGAGGGAGCCTCCGTAGCTGAGGGCGGGTGGGTTCGTCCAGACCAAGGGGGGCATGGCGGGCAGGACATCGATCGACACGGACTGGGTCACGGAGTTGAAGGCAACCCCATCGACCGGAGTGAACACGACACTGAGCATGCGGCCGGAACCGGCGGGCAGGATGGTCCCGGCGGCAGGGGTGTAGGAGAAGCTGCCGGCGGCGTTGGCCACGGCACTGAGTTGCAGGGACGACAAGGGGGTTCCGTAGGTGATGGAGGCGGGAGGGGTCCAAGAAAGCACCGTGCCGGTGGTGCGCTGCCAGAGTGGGCCGACATCGGACAGGACGAGGGGCTTGTTGGAGATGGGAGCGACGGAGATTTGGTCGGCGCCGACATCCGGAGGCACGGTGCGAGGCTGGCCGTCAAAGTCGTTGGCCGCCTGCGGATAGCTGCCCTGCCCTGCCCCAACCGCAGGGCTCGCCGGGTTCAGGCGCATCAACCCGTCGGCGCCGAGGAACAGGAGCGGGTCGGCGATCAGGATGCCGCCGGGGTCGGGGATGCCGAGGGCGGCGCCGAACATGATATTCCCCTCCCAGCGCAGGTTGACCGGGTCGATGCGTTGGTCGACCAACTTGCCGGCGGCCTGGACCACGATGTTATTGGCGATGACGCAGTCGACCGGCGGCAGTGTGGTGACATTGGTGGTGCCCGTCAGGGTGCCCACCAGGCCGACCATCAGGCTGTTCGTGCACTGATGAAAGGTATTGTAGGCCACCACTGCCCGGTGAACCTGGGCGTAGCCGCTGAGGGGGCTGTTGACCATGCCCTGCATGAGACTGAGAGGGGAGCGGGCGGACGTGCCGGTGAGTTCGGAGAAGTAGTTGTTATGGACCAGGTGATCCTCACCCACCACGCGAACGCCACCGGTCAGGGGCTTGCCGCGACCGAAGAAGAAGTTCCCCTCGACCACGCACCGGTTGCCGTGACGCAGGGAGAGGGCGCCCTCGCACTCGAGGAACGTGTTGAAGCGGAAACGATTTTCGCAGGACTTGCTGGAGATGATTTCGGCGTCGCCGTTGTAACGGTCGAAAAGGTTGTACTCCACCGTGGTGCGGGAGTTGTTGAGGGAGACGTCCGAGGTGCCGACCCGGATGGCCTCGCCGCCATTGACGCCCAGGGGCGGACGCGGGCCGAAATAGTTTCGCCCGATGTAGTGGTAACCAGGCTTGTTCGGGTCGGCATCGACCCAGACGACCAGCGTGGTGCCGAGGTTTGTCTTGCCCTGAAAGTAGCAGTTCTCGACCCGGTTGCTGAAGCCGTAGAGGGAGACCCACTTGGTGTCGAGCAGGCCATTGGGTGGGTTGTAATTGACGATGGCGCAGTTGGTGATCCGGCTGAAGCTGGCGGCGTTGAAAGTGGTTTCCTGAAAGCCAATGACATCGCCGGAGGAGACATACCCGTTGGTGAACGTGAGACCATCGACGACGATCCAACTGCCGGCGATGCGCAGCCTCGAGACGCCGGTCAGGTGCACACGCCCCAGGGTACGGGCCCGCAGGGTGATGGGTTGGGTTGGCGTGCCGTGGGCGGAGATGACAATGTCCGCATCGCGCCATTCCCCATCGCGCATGACAAGGGTGTCACCGGGCCGGGCTTGGGCGCCGGCGACCGCGACCTCCAGCGGAGTTCCGACCGGGAGTTCCGCCGCCGACAGCGCCCCCATGGACAACGCCATGCCCCAGAGCACCATGCAGGCACGAAGAAGCCGCCGGACATCCCGGCGCACACCCCTCTGACCACTCAACTCATTCATGTTCTGTCGGATCCATCGCCGCCAGCCTCATCGGCACAATGCCGGGCCGGCTTGACGCCGCTCCCGGCGCGGAGGTTGGCGGCCTGTTTGGCCGTCTAGATATCCCGCCGAATGACGAACTCCACCACGCCAGTCCGCACAGCGGAGTCGGTGAACGTCATGAAACCATTGCTGTCGGAATCGCCCTTGCTGGAAACCCCGTCCTTCAGGATCTCGTAGGGCGAATTGGGGACCAGGTCGCCCACCCGGTAGGTGATGCGGCGCGTGGACGAACCGGCCTGCACCAGCCAGCGTTTGCTGAGGTCGCCGCTGGTGTTCCAGACGGTGATGTTAATCAGGGCGATGCCGGCATCGGGCGTGGCCTGCAGATTGCGGGTGTTGACGAACGAGGTCTTGATGATGTCGGCCGCGGTCAGGGTCAGGGCCGAGCCGCCCGGGGTCAGGGTGGTCAGGATACCGGGCTCCTCGGGCTGGAACACGCGCCCGCCGGCATCCTCAAAGATGGCCGCGCTGTAGGCATCCAACTGCAGCGGCACATACGGCTGCTGCCGGATGATGGTTGAGGCCAGGAGGCTGGGGTTGCCCTGGGTCCGGATGGTCACATCCCGGGGGATGGAATTCCCCTCCAACCGGTTCCGCTGCCCGTTGACAAACCAAAGGATGGCGTTGTTGGCGTCGAAGACGTTGTTCTGCCAGACGTTCTCGTCCGAGGTCGTCAGGAAGATGCCGTAACCGGCGTTGTGGTGGACGTAGTTGTTGACGAAGCGGTTCCGGCGGCATTTGCCATCGTCACCCGGACGCGGGGCGTCAATGCCCTTGTAGAGGTAGATGCCATAGTTGGCCCCGTAGCCGAACTCGTTGTTGATGATCAGGTTGTCGGAGGCCCCGACGCTGCAGCGGATGCCCGCGTTGAAATTGTAGAGGCAGACATTGTTGCTGACGACGGTCTCGTAGTTGTCGAAGAGGGAGATGCCGGAGTCCAGGTTGCGCAGGCTGCGGTTGCCGACGACGAGGGAACGGTCGCAGTAGCGGTGGAGCATGATGCCGTTGCCGACATTGTTCCACGAGGTGTTGTTGCGAATGATGAGATTATTGCAGCGCTGGGAGGCAATGATCCCGTGCGTGCCATTGTGGTGCACGTTGTTGTTCTCGATGATGAGGAAGTCCGAGTCATCGTGGGGGTCAAACCCGTAGGCGATGTTGTGGTCCACCTCATTGTCAACCATGCGCATGCCGTAGGAGCCATAGGAATACATCCCGAAGTAGTTGTGATGCAGCCGGCTGCGCATGATGTCGCCGTAGACATCCACCATGTTGTAGAGATTGGTGATATTGCCGAAGATGTTGTGGTCCTGGGGCTCGGAGACCTTCCACGTCAGCCCGTAGGCCTCGGGATCGTGGCTGCCGAGGTAGCCCACGTCGCTGTCGAGGATGTCCATGCGCGACTCGTAGCGGGTGCCATCGGCGCCCAGGGAGGAGCGCGCGCGGATGAAGGCCCGGCGGAAACTGGCTGTCTCGAGGTCGGGACCGTTCACGGCCCTGTCCCAGGAGGTGATCTTGGTGTTGCGGATGCTGATGTTCCCGTAGTCGGCCGTGATGCTGACGAAGGAGTTGCTCTCGCCGGTATTGTCGCTGAGGAGACGGAGTTCATTGACGTCCCCGCCGATCTTGGTGCCATGCAGGTTGAGGGTGGCACCCTCGGTGACATACAGGTTGGCGCGGAGGAACCAGACGCCCGGGGCGACCTGGTCGAGGGCGCTGCCGGGCATGGCCGCCTTGAGGTCGCTGAGCGAGGCGGTCCCCGGGCCGTCGATGTAAATGCGCCAGGAACTGGCCGACCACCGGAACGACACGGCCTGCGCAGGCAGCGCCCCGAGCAGCAGGCAACAGGCGGCCGTGGCGGCACCCAGGAGTGCCGGCGGCCGGAGGATGCGGTTCAGGAGACCGGGACGTTTCATGACCTCAGCGGGGGGAGATGATGGTTTGGCCCAGGGTATTGGTGCGGGCCGGGTCCAGGTGGGCGAGGGCGGTGGTTGCCACGGCGGCATCAGCCCCGGCTTCCTTGCGGATGCCGACGATGACCGACAGGCCGAGTTGGATCTGGGGATGTTCCTCGTCGAGGGCCACGCGAACCGGGATCCAGGCGTTGGGCCGCACGTACGAATGCAGGGTGGAAGGGACGTGGCCGAGTTGGAGGGCACGGTCCGTGACAAGGCCGAATGATTCCACGCGGCCGAGCAGCTTGCGTTGGGGCGAAGCGGCCATGGCGACCTCGACCGGACTACCCACCCTGAACTTGCGCAGATCACGCTCATTGGCCCACGCCTCGACCCACGGACGCCCGATCCACATGGCGAGGAGCGGTTCACCGACCTTGGCCGAGCCGCCAACCTCAACGATGCGCTCGACCACCCGGCCGTCGGCTTCGGCGCGCACGATCGTCGAATCCAGCTCAACCTCGGCAGCCGTCACCCTGGCCTTGGCCATGGCAACCTGCCCTTCCAGGACCCCAAGGCGCCGCTCGCGGACCTTGATGCCCTCCATCTCATTCACCGCCTTGTCATGGTTCGACTCGGCCACCTCCACCACGCCGAGCCCGGCGTTGTAAAGGCCGAGCGCGTAATCCCGGTCGCCCGTGATGCGGTCGAGGGCGCTCTGCGACTCCGCCCCGCGCTCCTTGAGGGCCGCAATGCGTTCATAGTCCTTCTCCATCCGGCGGAGCCGGCTGCGGTCGGCTTCCAGTTCCCCGCGAGCCTTGCTGAGGGAGCCCTTGGTGCGCTCGATGTCGATCGTGATGCGGCGGCGGGTCTGTTCGATGCCCATGCGCTCCGTCTCCAACTCGCGCTCGGCCACGACATACTCGGCACGCGCCCGCTCCAGCGCGGCGCGCAGGTGCCGGTCGTCCATGCGCAGCAGGACATCGCCCTTGGAAACCTTCTGCCCCAGCTCAACCTCGATGCTGAGGATGCGGCCGTCGAGCCGGGCTCCCACCCGGGTCAGGGTGCCCTTGACCGAGGCCTCCGCCAGGACAACGTGCCCCCAGCGGTACTGGATCCAGCGGTAGCCGTAGAAAAGGGCGGCGGCAGAGACGGCCAGGACAACCAGGACCACGGTGATCCGGGTCACGATCTTTGAGTCCGCCTGGGGTTTCGGGGCCGTCGGCGATGCGGGGTTGGGTTTAGTTTCGGGTTGGCTCATGGGAAATGGGGACAGGGGGCTGGGCAGGCTTGGCGGCGAAAGTCTCGGGTTCCTCGCGGCGGGCCCGCTCGGCGGGGGTGGCGGGGCGCAGGCCCAGGATGGGCCCCGCCTGCAGGAGGGGCATGCGTGCCGCCGGCCGCGCGGGGGCGGCGGGAGCGGCGGGTCGGATGGTCGGCGCCGATTCCGGGCGTCCCCCGAGGAAGAGGGAGGCATCGCGGAAGACAGGCAGCAGGCCGACAAACAGGCCGACCACCAGGAGCAGGGACACGCACGCAAAACCGTAAAGATAATGGGCGAAACCGGTCCGCAGTCCGTAAAACGCAGACCCCTGCGTGGTATTCAGGGTGCGCTTGCCGCGGTTGAACCAGTTCTGCTTGGCGGGGTGGAAGAGAACCCACCACTTCATGAGGGCCGTGGCCCAGTCGGAAACGATCTGCAGGGGCACGTAATAGACGGAGACGCGGCGACCCTGCCGCCAGGCGATGGCGGCATGGCTGATGCGGGAGAACAGGATCCAAAGAAGGTAGCCGGCCACCAATTCGTAGCGGCCGAGGGCAAAGGCGAGCACGGCCACGGCCGGGCCGAAGAGAACCGTGGCCATGGTCAGGCGCTGGTCAACCAGGCACCACCAGGCAAAGCCACCGACCACGGAGGGGCCCAACCGGATGGCGCGCCAACTGTGCCGCACGCTGTTGCCGGACCAGCGTCGGACATTGGCCAGCGCCCGATGCAGGGCCGATCCGGTCACCACCTCGTAGGTGGTGACCATGGCATCGGGCACGTAGAGCATCCGCTTGCCGTGCCTGGCCAGCCAATACCAGGTGCTCTTGTCATCCCCGCTGAGCATCTCGAAGGATCCCCAGAGCCAGTGATGGATGGTGTCCCGCTCCACCTGCTCGCGGAAGCTGGGATTGGTGGCAATGGAGGCCCGGAAGACCGAAAAGCGCCCCGTCAGGCAGAGCAGCTTGCCGGACAGCGAAATGGAGCACATCGAGCGATGCCGCAGGCCGAAACGGAGCGAGGTCCACTCGGCGAACCAGGCCGGCCCCTTGACGAATCCGTTCTCGTTGGTGGTCACGGCATGGACCTCGTCCGGCAGGCGGAAGAGGGGCAGCACCTTTTTCAACAGGTCAGGCCCGAGCAGGGTGTCCCCGTCCAGGATGATCACAACACCGTCCGGACCCGGGTTGCCGCGGGCGATTTCCTGCATTCCGGTGGCCAACGCGGGACGCTTGCCCTTGTCGCCGCGGAGCAGAACCAGTTCGGGGGGCCAAAGCGCGGACTCGACCGGGGCCAGGTTGTCGGAGCACCAGTTGTAGATCCGCTGGATGGCTTCATCGTCGTCCTCGCCCCCGGTCACCACCACCACGCGGGAGCGCCGAGTGATGCCCTCGAGGGCGGCCAACTCCCGGAAAATGGACTCAAAGACCGGGAAGGTGATCCAGGGCTTTTCGTGATAGGTGGTGGCGAGAACGACGACCTCGGGCACCGGCCCATGCTCGGCGACTGCGCGCAGGGCTGCGCGACGCAGGCGGGGGAATACCCAGTAGCGATAATAAATGGCCCGGCCGTTCTGGAGGATGAACCACGCCCAACGCCAGCAGGCGATGCCGCCCAGGGCCAGCAGCACATGCAGGCGATGCTCGGCCCAGACGCGGGTGCCCCCAACCACGCGGAGAAGATACCACGCCAGAACCAACAGGGCCGACAGCAGCAGAACCTGGCGCCACCAGGAGGCCCCGCCGCGACACGCCGCCGCCTCCCGGCGCAGTCGCGCCACCTCGTCAGGGAGGAAGGTTGGCCTCGGGGCCTCACCCGCGCCCCCTGCCGGACGCTGCGTGTTTTCTTGTGTCGGTGCCATTGAACCAGTTGCCAAAACCAATCTTCCAGACCATCACCGCAGGCGGAGACCGATGGTCCCGCATCATCAACCAATTGAGTCGAACATCCTTGTTGCAGCCGGGGAACCCAGAGGGCACCCGGCCGCCCAACCCGCGCGCCGCCTGAGCCGGCGGGCTTGCACTTGTAGGGCGCGCCCCGTGGTTCCGCAATCCGCGTGAACTACGCCGGAGGCCTTACGCGAAACTACGTAACCGTCACCCCATCACACCGGAAACTACTGGCTCGGAGACAGTTCCACGTACCCGCGGGTGATGGCGAACTTGACCAACTCGGTCGCCTTGTGGATGCCGAGCTTCTTCATGATCCGTTGGCGATGTTTCTCCACTGTGCGGACGCTGAGTTCGAGACGGGCGGCGATCTCCTTGTTGGCCAGGCCCTCGACGATGAACGTCAGCACCTGCCGCTCGCGGTCGGAAAGGGCGCGCGGCTTGGCCTCACCCAACCGCCCCCCGGTGAGCACGTATTCCTCAAAGAAGGTCTGGGCGACATCCGGCATGAAGTGGGTCTCTCCCCGGTGAATCCGCTCGATGGCATTGACGAGCTCTGCCGGCGACGTGCTCTTGCGGATGTAACCCCGCGCACCGGATTGCACCACCTCGCGCACATACTCCTTCTTTTCATGCACGGTGAGGATGAGGACCCTGGCGGTCGGGCAGTATTCACGCAGGCACTTGGTTGCCTCCAGCCCGCTCATGCCCGGCATCATGATGTCCATGACGATGATGTCGGGCGTGAACTCCCGGGCCTTGTTGAGGGCCTCAGGCCCGCTGCCCGCCTCGCCCACCACCTCAAATTGGGCGTACTTGTGGAGACAACTTCGCACGCCCTCCCGGACAAACGGGTGGTCATCGACGAGGAGGATCTTGATTTTCATGGGATGTTATTTGGGGTTAGGCGACCTGCTGAATATGGATCTGGCCATCGAGGGGGATCTGGACCGCGATGCTGGTGCCCACCCCCTGGTTGGACTGGATGGCAAAGCTGCCGCCGAGGAAGGCGGTGCGCTCCCGCATGTTGAGGAGGCCCATGCCGGATTTGCGGGCGGCGGGCCACTCGGGCAACGCACCCACCCCGCAGCCGTTGTCCTCGATGGCGAGGGCCAGCTGGTGGTCAGTCCAGGCGAGGCGGACATCGGCGCGCGTGGCCCCGGCGTGCTTTTCGATGTTCGTCAGGCTTTCCTGGATGATGCGGTAGACGGTGAGTTCCACCGCGCCCGACAGCCGCCGCGGATGAGATTCGCACTGGAACCGCAGCGACAGGCGGGTCTTGCGCTGGAACTCCCGGCAGAGGCTGCGGATGGCGGGGACCAGGCCAAGGGTGTCCAGCTCACTCGGCCGCAGGTCCTCGGAAATGCGGTGGATCTCGTCAATCCCGCGCGTGAGCAAGGCCTTGGCACGGGCCAGTTCCTCCCGGGCATCACCGGCCTCGGCCGGCACCTGCGGCTCAATCATGCCGATGCGGAAGGCGGCCGAGGACAGAATCTGGTTTACGCCATCATGCAACTCCCGGGCAATGCGGCGCCGCTCGGCCTCCTGGGCGTCGATGACCAGTTCAGAGACCCGGCGCAACTCTCGTATCAAGCGGAACCGCTCGATCGCGATGGCCGCGATGTCGCGCGCCTTTTCGAAGAGCAGGTCGTCGGGGCGAACCGGCTTCTGGCGTTGGTGGGTGAACAGGGCCAGCAATCCGACCCAACCCCCATTCCCGGCGACCATTCCCCGGGCCCCGGCCGGGCAAAGATCAAAGCGCCCGGCCAACTGGAGGACCGGTTCCCAGAGCGGCCCACGCAGGGTCTCCAGACGCCGGAACTGGTCCAAGGGGCTGACGGGAGCCGCCTCCGATCCGGTGGCAAGGCACAGCCGCTGGAGGCCCCGGCGGAGTTCATCCGGGAATCGCGGGGCAACAACGAGGGAGGGACGCTCCGCCTCACCCTCGAACAGGACAACGGCGCACAGCGAGTTGGGATGCCATTTCTCGAGGCGTTGCGTGAGTGCCTCCAGCACCGCGGCGAGGGGACGGTCACTGGCCACCAGTTGCAGAATGTCCTTTTCATCCAGGGAAATCCGCTCGCTGTGGGAGCGCCGTTCCACCTCCGAGGCCAGCACGCTGGTCTGTTCCCACAACTGCTGGTTGAGTTGCTGGCTGCGGCCCAGCAGGAAGACCACCAACGCAAACACGGCGAACCTGGATCCTGCGTTCCAGTAATCATGCCAGCCCGGCACCTCGGGGCCGGCCAGCGGGGCGAAGAACATGATCAGGGAGCAGGCGGCGGCCACGATGAGCCCGCTGGACACTCCGCCCCGCACGGCGGCGAACATCACCGGGGCGAGAAACAGGATGGAGAGCAGGAACTTGGGGCTGACGATGGCACTGAGCGCGCCCAGGAGGAGGACGAACATCAGGGAGACACCGGTGACCGCGAGGGGGTCCAGGCTGTCCGAAGGGGCGGCGCCGGGCCGGCCGGCCTGTCCGAAAGGCACGCCAACCGCGGCCCTGCGCAGCCATTGCTCGCACCGGCGCCAAGGTCCCATCGGTTGAACGTCGCCGGCAGGCTTCACCGGGCACCCCCGGGCATCCCGCGCAGGAAACCAGCGGCCAGCCATGGGGCGGCCATGGAGGCTGGGTGAATCCCGTGCGGTGTCATTACCCTGTTCTACTGCCCCCCGGCGTGGGGGACAATTGGCCGGGACTACGACCGCACGAGTCAGGCGGCCACGGGGAGAGCCTGCGGGGATCTACTTAAGGAGGGAATCAGCGACCCGGGACGGAGAAACGCAGCGACACCTTTTCCTCATCGCGGTTGTTGCGCCCGCTGAAGCTGACCTGCAGACGGTCCCCCTCGTCCCGGACGGTAATCAGCCCGAAACAGCCCTCGCCGCGCTTGGTGCGGTAGGCACCCTGGCTGTAGGGGCCGCCCTTGATGCTGGGATTCTGGTCGAGCGGCCCGGCCCCCATGACGGGCATGGGAGCGCCACCGCCGGTGGCGTAGTCGCTGTAGGTGCCGTCGTCGGCGGCCAGCATGTGCGCGTCGCCATGCAGGAGGGCGAGGCCGCGGATGCCATTGGCCTTGATGAAGTCGGCGATTTCCCGGCGCTCGGTCGAGTAGACGCTCCAGTGATCCTCGCCATAGGGGAAACTGGCCGGACGCCCGGAGCGACGGGGCCTCGCCTGGCCGGCACCCCCGCCGGCGGGGCCGCCCTCGGCGCCCGCATCGCGCGGGGCCGGCGGACGCATCGCGGCGGTGATATTCGTATGATGCAGGTAACCCACGTAGTTGGTGGCGACGCGGTAAAAATTGGTTCCCGCCGTGCCGATCCAGGGCACGCTGGAAACCCAGAAAATCAGCGGGTAGCGGCCATTGGCCTCCAGCAGCTGCTGCTTGAACCACGCCTTCTGCCGCGCGCCCATCATGCTCTTGCTGGCGTCATCCTTCTGGTCATTGGGATCCCGCGCGGACCGCAGGTCGGTGACAATGAACTTCACCCGGCCCACGCTGAAGCTGTGGTGAATGGAGTCCTGCGCGGCCAGGGGATAATGGGGAAAATACTCGCGGTAAGCGGCATGGGCGGCCAGTTGGCTGGCCACCTTGCGATTGGCGTTGTCGCCGCCAAAATCATGGTCATCCCACACGTAGTCGATGGGCACCTCGCGGTAGAGCAGGGCTTGGACGGGCGAGCCCAGCACACGGTCATAGGCGCGCCGGAACCGACGGAGGTCATCCACCCGGATGTTCTGGTAATGCAGGTCGCCGTCGTTGATGTAAAACAGCGGCTGATGACGGCGGATCATGGCGTAGCTGGCATTGGTCGAGCCGGTCTCCCCGCAGGAGGCGAAGGCGAAGGTGAAGGAGGCCTGGCTGCCGGGAGGGGGAAAGGTGCGGAAACGGCCCGCGTTTTCCCGCTCCACCTGCCCGTCAACCTCCAGGGCATAGTGGTATTCGGTGTCCGGCTGCAGCCCGGACAGCGCAAAGGCCACCACCCGCCCGCGCTCGGCCGTGGCGGACTGCGGGGCGGTCCGGAAGGAATCCCGCAGCGAGGCATCCCGGCCGACAACCAGCCGGGCGGACGCCCCCCGGTCGCGCAGCTTGGCTTTCACGGTGGCAGAAACCGGGGTCAGGGCGCCGCTCCAAGGACCGCGCTCCACCGGCGACTTGGTCAGCCAGGCCGCGGCGTTGGCCCCGAGCTGATCGATGAAGAACGACAGCACGTCCGCCTCCTCCGCGATGCGGTCGCGCAGGGAACTGCCCATGCCGTGCCCCGCGCTGGCGGTGGTCCGGAGCAGCACGGGCCGATCGGAGGCGGTGGCCGCCTGCAGGCGCGCGGCCATCTTGCGGGAGTTGTAGGGGTTGACGCGGCCGTCGTTCTCGCCGGTCGTCAGCAGCACCGCGGGATAGGCCGTGCCATCCTTCACCCGGTGGAAGGGGGAGTAGGCGTGGAGGGCCCCGAACTGGGCACGGTCGCGCACGCTGCCAAACTCCGTCGTGTTGAAGGAACCGTTCGGCTCCAGTTCCACGCGAAGCATGTCGTAGATGCCCACCTGCCCGACCACCGCCCGGAACAGGTCCGGACGCTGGGTCAGGGCCGCGCCCACCAGCAGTCCCCCGTTGCTGCCGCCCTGGATGCCCAGCCGCCCGGGCCCGGTGTAGCGACGCGCCAGCAGGTGCTCCGCACAGGCAATGAAGTCATCAAACACGTTTTGCTTGCGCGTCAGGTTGCCCGCCTTGTGCCAGGACTCCCCGAACTCGCCGCCCCCCCGCAGGTTGGCAATCACGTAAATGCCCCCCGCATCCAGCCAGAGCCGCCGCGTCAGGCGGAAGTCCGGGGCCAGGCTGATCCCATAGCCCCCATAGCCGTAGAGGATGGCCGGCGCCGTGCCGTCCCGGGGGGTGCCCTTGCGGCGCAGGATGGTCAACGGCACCTCCGTGCCATCCTTGCTCCGGGCCGTCTCGCGCACCACCTCCACGTCGTCAAACTTGACGGGCGAGGTTCCCGCCAGGGACGTGCGCACGGGCGCGTTGCTCCGCGGATTGAACGTGTACCATGCATACGGCTCGGTGTAGCGGATGCGGCGGAAGGTCAACTCCTCCCCCTTGCGCACCAGCATCTGCTGCACCGCCGTCGGCTCCTTGAAGTCCAACTCCCGCACCTGCCGGCCCTCGAGGTCGTAATACCGGATGCGCGACGGACCGCCGACAAGTTCCTTCACGAAGAGGCCCTGCGGCGTCGGCGCCAACTCCTGGATGACCCCATCCCCCTCGGCCACCAGCGGACGGGCCGCAGCCAGGCCGCGCTCCGCGTCCACCAGCGCCAAGCGCAGGATCCGGCCCCGCGGCGCATCGCGCCGGGAAAGCAGGTAAAGCGCCTCGCGCCCAAACTTCACCGCCTTCACCCCGTCCTCAAACCGCGTCAACGGCACCCAGCGACCATCCTCCCCCCGCAGCCAGTGGGCGTAATCTCCCCCGTCCCCGTTCCCCACGCTGGCGAGCACCCGGCGGCCATCCCGGCTGGCTTCCAGTTCAATGATGCCAATCCGGGGAAACTCGCGTCCCAACTCGTAGCGATCCTCGCTCTCCGGGGTCCCCAACCGGTGATACCAAACCTGCTGGTGAAAGCGCTCCTCCCCCGCGGGGCGCTCGCCCGGCCGCGGGTAGCGCGTGTAATACACCCCCTGCCCCTCCGCATCCCACACCGCGCTGCCCCCGGCCGTGGGAAACTGCACCCGCGCAATCACGTCCCGCAGCCGGTTGTCGTTGGTCCGCGTCGCGTCAAAAAAATGCAGCGCCCCTTCCTCGCTGCCCTTTTCCGACAGGGACACCGCCACCTTGCTCCCGTCCCGCGAGGGCACATACCAGTCGATCGTGGTGGTGCCGTTGGTGTTCAGTTCATTCGGGTCCACCACCGTGCGCGTGAGCCCGCGCCGGGTGATCGAGTCCATCGTGAGCAGCACGGCCTGCTGCTGGGGAGGCCGCAGCCGCAGCATGAAATTCCGGTCGCCCTCATGCGCCAGCGCGAAGTAGGACGAGGAGGCTTCCTCGTAAAGGTCCTCCAACTCCTCCACCAACCGCTCCCGCACCGGCAACCGCTCCCAGTAGGCGCGCGACCGCGCGTTCTGCGCCGCCGTCCACTCCCGCACCCCGGGAGCCCCGGGCTGCTCCAGCCACTGATAGTCGTCCACCACCCGCACCCCATGATACTCGTTGGTCACGGACTGGCGCGGGGTGGCCACCGCAGGCAGGGCTTCCGCGGGGGCTCCGGCGGCCGGGAGAACGCTCAAAAGCAGGACGGGCAGCAGGAAGGCCGGGATGGGCCGGGCAAACATGGGCATGCAGGAAGACTGCCGGGCCGGCGGTTGCCTTGGCAAGTAAGACTGGTCCCCAAGCCCGCCGCAACCGGTCAGCGCCAGGTCAGCAGGCCCTTCATCCACGCCCAGGCCAGCCCCTCCACCAGCAGGAGCAGGAAGATCATCATGGCCAGGAACGCGCCCACCGACAGGCCCGTGAAGGTCACGGCAAACGGCAGCAGGAAGAGAATCTCCACGTCAAAAATCAGGAACACAATCGCGTAGATGTAATACTGCACCTTGAACTGGATCATCGCGTCGCCGGTCGATTCCAGCCCGCATTCGTAGACCGCGTTCTTCTGCGCGCCGGGCTTGGCCGGGGCGAAGGTGCGGGCCCAAAGCCGGGCCAACCCGACCGGCGCCAGGGCAAAGACCGCCGCGGCCACCATGAACACGGCGAGGAAGAAATACGGGGAGGCTTCCATGCAAAACCAGGGTTGGGTCAGCGCGGGGGAGGCGGGAGCCGCTGCAGGCCCACCGAGGCGGCAATGTCATCGAACTCCTCGCGGCTGACCTCCTCCAGGGGCTTGCCGCGGGACTTGAGCTTCTCCTGAATCTTGATGGCCTTCTCCGTCATCACCTCGTGGGTTTCCTTCGTGCCCCCCACCAGGGCCATCCCCGGGCCGGTGGTCACCCGCTTGTGGCCATCCGAGTCCAAGCCGACACCCAGGAGCAACGCCTTGCTGGCTCGCTTTGGCTGTTTCTTCGGCATGTGCCGCAACGCTAAGGGCCGGCCCGGGCAAGTCAAGCCCGTCGGCTCACCGGAGATGCTCCTCCAGCAGCCGATAGGCCCGCTCGCGGGATTCCTCAGGAAAGCGGTGGCCGGTTTCCGGGTGCGTGACCACCAGGCGTTCCGGGACCCCGTGCAGGGCGTAAACCGGACCGGCGGCCCGCCCAATGGCGGCGACGCTGGTCCACTGGAAGTTGCCGTCGCCCCGCGGGGCGCTCAGGAAGCACACCCGGGGCGCGAGTGCGGCGATCAACTCGGGGAAATCGAAGGGAATGTCCGCCAACCGGCCGGCATAGTTGGTCAGGGCCGGCATGTAGCGGACCTGGCACCAGCCGCGCTCCGGCCGCCAGACGGCTGGATCACCCCGGTAATAGTCCGCCCACCGGTCGAGGCCGCAACTGGACACCACCACGCTCAGGCGGGGGTCCAGCGTCGCGGTGAAGACTCCGTTGTGCCCGCCCAGGGAGTGGCCAATCACGCCGAAGCCGCGATTCGTGCGTACGAAGGGAAGGCTGGCCAGCAGGTCCAGCCCGCGCGAGTTGTCCCAGGCCGCCTTGAGCGTCCCGCTGCCCCACCCGAGGGCGCGGAGGTCCGGCTGATACTCGCCCAGCAGGGGATAGGCCGGCGCGAGCACCACGAAGCCCCGCCGCACCAGGTCGAGGCCATACTCGTCGTCCGGGCTGTCGGCGAGCCCCACCACCGCCCGCGGACCCTCCGGGCGTGTCTGGTGCAGGGCCAGCACGGCGGAATGACGCCGGCCGCCTTGGGCCACGGCGTCCTTCGGCACCAGCAGGTAGGCGGGCACCCGTCCGCCGGGCTCGGCGACATAGGTGATGCGGCGGCGCAGATGCGTCCCGGCATCCACCTCCTCCTCCAAGCGCCACTCCACCGGACCCCGCCGGCCGGGCCCGGGCCAGGGGCCGATGACGGCCTCGAACCCGGCCACAATCTCCGCCCGGCGCACGGCCCACGCGGCCAGGTTGGTCACCGGCAGAACCGCGCCGGCGCGGGTGGCATGCACCAGCAACTCGGCGGCCGGCAGCCGGCGGACAGGCGGCAGTCCTCCGGCGACGGGTGGCGCCGCCACCACTGCGGCGGCTGCGAGCAGGCAGGCCAACGCGGGGACCATGATGCGCAACCACCCGGCAGGCCACTGGCGGCACGCCGGGTTCATGCGCGACGCGGCCGGGATCCCGGCCGCGCACCCTCCCCCACCGGGGCGAAGGAGTCGTCGGCAAAAGCCTGCCGCGGATGGGTTTGCAGGAAGGTGTCGATGGCGTTGAGGAACGCCGCGCCGAAGTCGCGCAGCTTGGCCTCACCCACGCCGCTGACTCGGCGCAACTCGGCCGGGGTCTGTGGATAAAGGCGCGCCATCTGGCGGAGGGACACATCCGAAAAGACAATGTATGGCGGCACCCCGCGCTCGTCGGCCAGGGCCTTGCGCAGGGCGCGCAACTCCTCGAAGAGCGCCTCGTCGCAGGCAATGGAGCCCGAGCGCGGGGCCTTGGCGGCGGGCGCCTGCATGGGCTTGGTCAACTGGACCGCGCGACGCGTCCGCAGGCAGTCCAGGCCGTCCTCGGTCAGCTCCAGGATGTTGAAGCGGGCGGCGTCCTGCCGGGCCAGGCCGAGCCGGATGAGCTCGCGACCAATGGCCGCCCACTCCGCCCGGGTGTGTTCCTGCCCGATCCCGTAGGTGGAGATTTGGTCATGCCCGAACTTGCGCACCTTCTCGGTTTCCGCCCCGGTCAGGACCTCCACGATATGGGCCAACCCGACCCCAAAGCGGCTGTGCTCGCGGATGCGGTAGATGCAGGAGAGAAATTTCTGCGCGGACCGGGTGCCATCCCATGTCTCGCGGGGTTGCAGGCAGTTGTCGCAGGCGCCGCAGCCCTCCTCCGGGAAGGACTCCCCGAAATAGCCAAGCAACGCGGCGCGACGGCAGCCGGCCGATTCGGCATAGTGCACCATCTGCGCCAACTGGGCCTCGGCCACGGCGCGCTCCTCGGCGGGCTTCTCCTGCAGGAACTGCCGCTGCTTGACCACGTCGCCGGGGCTGAAGAGGAGCAGGCATTCGCCCGGCAGCCCGTCGCGGCCGGCCCGGCCGGTCTCCTGGTAGTAGCCCTCGATGTTCTTCGGCAAATCGTAATGGATGACAAAGCGGACGTTGGGCTTGTTGATGCCCATGCCAAAGGCAATGGTGGCGCACACCACGGCGACCTCGTCCCGCAGGAAGCGCTCCTGGTGGCGGGCGCGCACCGCGGCATCGAGCCCCGCATGATAGGGGGCCGCCCGCACCCCGTCCGCCTCCAGGCGGGCGGCCAGCGACTCCGCCGCGCGCCGGCTCTGGCAGTAAACGATGCCGCTGTCCCGGGTCCGGCGCCGGATGAACTCCAGGGTTTGCTCGTAGGCACCCGATTTGGGGACCACGGTATAGGTCAGGTTGGGGCGGTTGAAGCTGGCCACGTAGCAGGCCGGCTCGCGCAGGTGCAGCTGTGTGAGGATGTCCGCGCGCACGCGCTCCGTGGCCGTGGCCGTCAGGGCCATCACCGGCACCCCGGGCAGCAGGGCGCGCAGGGTGGCCAGTTGCCGGTATTCCGGCCGGAAGTCATGCCCCCACTCGCTGATGCAGTGGGCCTCATCCACCGCGATCAGCCGCACCGGCCAGCGTGGCAACTCCTCCAGGAACCCGGACAGGAGCAACCGTTCGGGCGCGACATAGAGGAGGGAATACTCCCCCTGGCGCACCCCGCGCAGGCGGCGCGCCCCCTCCCCCGCCGGCAGGGAACTGTTCAGGAAGGTGGCGGCCACGCCACTGGCCTGCAGGGCGTCCACCTGATCCTTCATCAGCGCAATGAGCGGCGAGATGACCACCGTCAAGCCGGGCCGGGCCACCGCGGGCAACTGGAAGCACAGGGACTTGCCCCCGCCGGTCGGCAGGAGCGCGAACACATCCCTGCCCGCCAGGGCGTCCCGGATGATGGCCTCCTGCAGCGGCCGGAAGGAGGCGTAGCCGAAATGCCGCTGGAGCACGTCCAGCAAGGGGATGGCGTCTGGATTGGTCAAGGGTTGCCGGGCGGCCTTTGCCGCCGCCTGCTGCCAGCATAATGGCCGCCGGCCTGCCGATACTCGCCTTTTCTGCGGGGCCGGCCCGCAATTTTCCTTGTGGCAGCGCACGGCCTTCCCGAATCTGTCAGGGGCATGCCTGCATCGTATCCGGAGTCCAAGCTGCTGGAAATCTCCCGGCAGTTTCACATCTACGGCGACCTCCTCCACGCCGAGCCCTGCAAAATCGGGCACATCAATGAGACCTACATTGCCACCTACCACCAGGGAGGCATCCAGGTCCGCTACGTCCTGCAGAAGATCAACACCAGCGTGTTCAAGGACCCGGATGCGGTGATGGACAACATCGTGCGGGTGACCACCCACCAGCGGCGCAAGCTGGCCGAGCGCGGCTCGCGGGACGCCTCCCGGCGGGCCCTGACGGTCATCCCGACCCGCGGGGGGGGCTACTACTGGCGCTCGCCGGAGGGGGAATGCTGGCGGACCCTCGTGTTCGTCGAGGGGGTGCGCACCTACGAGGCGGTGGAATCACCCAACCAGGCCCTGGAGGCAGGGCGCGCATTTGGGGAGTTCCAGCGGTTGCTCATCGATCTCCCGGGCAAACGCCTGGCCGAGACGATCCCCCACTTCCACAACACCCGGCGCCGCTTCCAGGCCCTGCAGAAGGCCATCGCCCAGGACCGGGCGAACCGGGCGGCGGAGGCCGGGGCCGAAATCAAGTTTGCCCTCGCGCAGGAGCCGATGGTGGACGTGATCCTCAACGCCCTCGCCCGCAAGCGCATCCCGGAACGCATCACGCACAACGACACCAAGTTCAACAACGTCATGCTCGACGTGGTCACGGGCAAGGCCATGTGCGTGGTCGATTTGGACACGGTCATGCCGGGCAGCCCGCTCTATGATTTCGGGGACATGGTCCGCACCACCACCAGCCCGACGCTGGAGGATGAGTTGGACCTGGCCAAGGTGCAGATGCGCATGCCCATGTTCAAGGCGCTGGCCCGTGGTTACATCGAGAAGGCCGGGGCCTTCCTCACGCGGTCCGAGCGGTCCCTGATCGCCTTCTCGGGCAAGCTGATCACCTTCACCATCGGGATCCGGTTCCTGACCGACTTCCTGCAGGGCGACAACTACTTCCGCGTGCATCGGCCCCACCACAACCTGGATCGGGCCCGCACCCAGTTCCGGCTGGTGCAGAGCATCCAGCGGCAGGAGGAGGCCATGCAGAAGTTTGCCGACTCCCTCTGAGCGCCCCCACCGGATGGTCCCTGGCATCTTTGCCCGCACCTTCGCCCGCCAGTCCGTCGAGGAGGTGCTGGATGCCGCCGCCCTGCCGGGATTGCGTTGCGTCCAGTTCAACTTCGCCTGCGCGGGCCTCCCCACCCTGGCCGACGCCTACCCGGACCCGCTGCTGGCGCGCATCCGCGCCGCGGCCGCGTCCCGTGGATTGGCCATCGCCGCCGTGTCCGGCACCTGGAACATGATTCATCCCGACCCCGCCGTGCGCGAGGCGGGCCTGCGCCGGTTGCCCGCCCTGCTCGGGGCGGCCCGCGCGCTGGGATGCCGGGTGGTCACCCTGTGCACCGGGTCGCGCGACCCGGGGAACATGTGGCAGTCACATCCCGACAACCAGGGCGCGGCAGCCTGGGCGGACCTGCGGGCGGTGCTGGAACCGGCCTTGGCGGCGGCCGACCAAGCCGGGGTGACGCTCGGGGTGGAACCGGAGACCGCCAACGTGGTGGACTCGGCCGGGCGGGCGCGGAGGCTGCTGGACGACTTCCCCGGGGCGCCGCTGGGCATCGTGCTTGACCCGGCCAACCTCCTGCGCCCCGGGGCCGGCCCGGCGCAAGCCACCGTGCTCCAGGAGGCCTTCCACCTGCTGGGCGGCCGATTGGTCCTGGCCCACGCCAAGGAATGGACGGAAGACGGCCATGGAGGGGCCCGGGCCGCGGGGGCCGGGCAACTGGACTGGGATCTCTACCTTGCTCTGCTGCGCAGCGCGGGGTTCGACGGCCCGCTGATCCTGCATGGATTTGCCGAGTCCGCCGCGGCGGCGAGCGTGGCCTTCCTGCTCGGCAAACTCCGCGGGGACGGGCAGGCGCCAGCCAATCAGCGTCCGCGGGCGGATGGCACCACCGGCTGAACCCATGCCCGCTCGACCTCGTTGGTGACGATTCCGTTGGCCTTGGCCTTGGAGGAGACGACCGTGGCGCGGACGTACAGCTCGTCGCCGGTGAAGCGGTACTCGGCCCGCGGCCCGCGCACCTCGGCCAGAACCGCGCCGATGTCAGGCGAATAGATCCGGGTCACGGGCAAGGCGTTGGTGCCGGCGGGCAGGGATCCGGGGCGGCTGGTGGGATCGAACCCGCGCAGGGTGCCGATGAAGCGCGTCGTGTATTCCACCCCGGCTTCCGGCTCAATCTCGAGGGACAACCCCCGGCCGCTGCGGCGCACGTCCCGAAGGCGAACCCCGGTCGAGGCGTAGAAGTCGCCGGCTTCCATGGCCTTGATCAGCGAGGACGCCCACAGGCGCGGCGCCCGGACCTGGATCCACCCGCGCCCCGGGTTGCTCTCCTTGGCGCTGTACTGGTGATAGCGATGGGCATCATCCGTCGCCAGTCCATAGAGGGGGCCGAGGCGGAGTTCGGAGAGACGGAAGGCCAGGGCGATATCCCAGAGCCGCTCAAGGCCGGGGTGCTGGGCGTCACCCTCGTTGTAGACGGAGGGATGGCCATTGTAGACCTCGAAGAAACGGGCGCCACGCAGCGGCATGAGGTCCTCGGCCGTGATCGACCAGCCGAAGTTCGGATGGTTGATGTGAGGCAGCATGGGCTGGCCGGTCCGGAGGCGCTGGTCCAGCACGGCATCCAGGTTGCGCTGCAGGACATCCACCACGCTGGTGCCCCCCCGGGGCTTGATGTAATCCCGGAGGTTGGTGGCGTTCATGTGGATCTCATGCCGGCGATAGCGGTCGGTGATCTCCTCGGCGGTCAGCAAGAGGAAGCGGTCACGCCGCTCAAAGAGTCCGCGGTATTCCTCCAGGGTTTTCAGCCGCACCTGCGGGTTGCCGGAGACGGTCCGCCAGGCCAGCCAGTTGGTCCCATGCCGGGCCAGGCACCGGGCGATGGCCTTGCGCCGGACCTCGCCGGTGGCCGCCACCCACCGCTCCCCCTGCTGGAGGATGTTGTGATCCGAGATGCCCAGGAAATGGTAGCCGTTGGTCGCATACCACTCGGTGATCATCTCCGGAAAATCGTCACCGTCGCTCCACAGCGAATGGGTGTGCAGGTTCCCGCGCCACCACGAGGCTCGCTCGACCGGCATCGGTTGGGCGGCCTGCACAGGCGCGGACAGAAACAGCAGGGACAGAAGCGGCCAAACGGCCAGGAACCGCGGGGATTGCATGGGGAACATCAGGGACAACCGACGACGAGGGAGGGAAGCCGGCGGCAAGCCGGCCCGGATGGGCGCGGGACGGAACGCAGGCTCAAAGCGCGCGTGCGCGCTCGACCTTTTCGGCCTTGGGGCCTTTGTCGCTCTCCACCAGTTCATAGTTCACGAGCTCCCCTTCCTGCAGGGTTTTGTAACCGCTGCCCAGAATGGAGGAGTGATGCACGAAAACATCGGTGCCCTGCTCCTGAACAATGAAACCGAAGCCGCGTTTGTTGTCGAACCACTTAACTTTTCCGCTGGCCATAGCTTTCTTCCATGACTGCACTGCGGGCGGGTGAGGCGCGCCGCACCAGGGAAACAACGCGCAGGTGCGTTCACGTCGAAGGACATACCCTATCCCGGTTAACCGACGGTGAACGCGCGCAAATTAGGAAACGAGCCGGAGGGGGTCAAGCGTTTGTTTCCCGAGGAAAACAAAGCCTTGTCCCGGGGGGGGGATGACTACTGCCCGACCTTCAACTGCTGCTCCATGCGCGGCAACCGGCGCAGCACCCAGCGATTGTCATTGGTATCCTCCACCTGCTTGAGGTAGCGCACGGCGTTGCGCAGGTCGCCCGCCTGCTCATAGGCCCCGGCAATCTGGACGCGGGCCCAGTCCCGCCGGGCCGGGGTGCCGGCCTGGTGCAGGCTGGCCTGGTAGGTGCGCACCACGTTGTGGGGCTCATCATTGCGCTGGAAGACCTGGGCCACTTCGCGCAGCAGGTTCTCCGGATGGAACGGCGAACGGCGGTTGGTGTCGTCTGCCACGGCCAGGTGGGGCCAGATGTAACCCTCGCAGATGCGGGCGGCCACCCACCCGTTCTGGGCCTCGGTGAGGGCATGCCGGGCCGCCTCCAGCGCGGTGGTGATGCCCAGGCGCACGACCTCCGGATTGCGCGCCTCCAGCAACCGCCCGGCAACCCAGAGCTCCTGGCCAATCAGGCGATACATTTCGGAGTAGGTGCCGGCCTTCTGGTAGGCGGCCCGCTGCTGCTCGGAGAAACCGGCCCGGGCCTTGGCCAGCACGGTGGTGGCCGCCGCCTCGAGGGCCTCCAACCCGGCGCGTTCCTCCCGCTGCCATGCCCACAGGTCCCGCACGATGGGCTCAAGGGCCTTCTCCATCGCCGTCAACTCCGCCTTGGCGGGGGCCGCCTTGACCAACTCATCCAAGCGCGCCTGCAGGGTGGCAATTTGGGTGGCAGCGTCAGCGGGCGGGGCGACGCCATCCACCCCGGGCTGCCGGAGGGCCTCTATCCGGCCGGCTAATGACTTCTGCTCAGCCGCGTTTTCCTCCAATCGACGCTCCAACGCGAGCGCGGCGGTTTTGCGCTGGAAATACTCCTCCCGCAACGCCTCCCCGCTCCTGGCCTTGCCGGCCGCCCCGTCGGCCTGACCTTCAGCACCGGGAGGGCCAGGTTTGCGGTCCATGACTTCCCGGCCGGGAAACTGGAAGGGAACAGCGAAATCCCGCGTGTGGGACTCCTTTTGCAGGAATCGCTCAACCCTCCAGCGCACAAGCCAGGGCCGGGGGGGATGATTCAGCCAATACCAGGCACCCCATAGGAGGGCGCCGGCCAACAGGATGAACCCGAAGCGCTGGAGGGTGCGTCGCCCCGGGGCGGCAAGGGGACGTCCCAGCGGGTGGCTGGTCGGGCTGGAGGAAGGCTTTTGGCTCATGCCGCGGGGAAGACGCCGCCGGCGCAAAGGAGTTACCGGGTAAAAGAGGCCCCCCGTGGCAGTCCGGAACCGCCACGGGGGGACAAGTGTCTGCGCGGCCTACTTGTTGGGCAGGGCCGACTCGGCCGGGGGGGTGCGGACACCGCCCTGCTGATCGAGTTCAACATTCAGGCTGCGGTCCGGCTTGACACCGGACGCGGCGGGACGGCCCATGAGGCTCTCCGCGCCCTTGCGCTCGGCGCGGGCATAGACACCCTGCGCCATCCAGGCCAGCCGCTGGTTGATGGCGGCCTCGTCCCGCAGCAGGACATATTGGGCGCGGATGACGGCCAGGTCATTGAACTTGGCCAGCAACTCGGCCTTGTCCGCCTGCAGCCGGGCCAGCTGCTTCGAAAGCAGGGTCCGGTCCCCCTCCGACTCCGCCAGCTTGCGCTTGGTCTCGGCGATCTGCTGGTCAAGCGACTGGATCTGTCCCGCCAGCTCCGTGAGCTTGCGGCTCAGGTCGTCCTTTTCGGACTCGAGCTGGGCGACACGGGCGGCCTTGGCTTGGGCATCGGCCCGGGCAACCGTGGCGGATTCCTGGGCGGCAGCCAGGCTGGTGCGCGTCTGGGCCAATTCGTTGGAAAGGGTGCCCAGTTCCACCAACCGCTGCTGCAGCTGAGTTTGGCTGAAGGTGGCCACCTGCTCCTGCTCCGTGAGCTTGGTGCGGGTCTCCGTCAGTTGCTGCTGGGTCCGGGTGGCGTTTTCGCGCGCTTCGTTGATGATTGTTTGCGCCGTGTTGTGGCGCCAGATGACCGCACCGCCAAGGCCAAGGCAGGCCACGGTGAGGATAACAACAAGGGGTTTCATGGTGTGATTCCGTTCATTGGAGGTTCAATCCGGCACCGCGCGACTGGCACCGGCGGGGCGGGAGCCGTCATGGGGACCACGCCTTGACCAACAGTTTGCCAGCACCATGACGGATGACAACTAAATATCTTGCCACCCCTACGGGCAGCGGACGGCGCGGAAGAAGCGCTGGGAGGCCGGGGCCGGCCCCGGCGGGATCGTCACCGTTGTCGGGCCCGACAGCGTGTTGGCGTCCCATCCCCGTGCCGCCTCGGCGCCGCCAGCCGCGGCGGCGTGTCCTCCCACTCGATGCTCACCGTCCACCCTCCCCCAATGCTGCCCCCGTCACCCCCCAAGTCATCCCGCACATACAACGACCACATCCCGTTGGCTCCCGCACCCAGGAACCCGTTGAAGTTCGTCGCCGTCACACCCCCCGGCGCCGGTGGCGCAAAGCTGTCCAGCGGCGTCTCGTAATCCGTCGGCGCATACACCCCCCCCTGCAGCGCCGTGCTGTTGGGCAGCCGGTTGGTCACCGTGTCCGTGAACGTCAGCACCAGGTTCGTCACGTTGTCCCCTCCCCCGGCATCCGACAACAACCGCACCGCCGGCACCACTCCCCCGACCGTCCCCGGCCCCGCCAGCATCATGTCCACGTCGTCCGGGTAGTTGTGGCTCAATCCCCGCAACGTCACCCACAGGTGCTTCACCGGCCCGGGCACACACTCCACCAGCAACCCAGACGGATACGGCGAGGCCACGCTGTTGTCGAAAATCGTCACCCGCCCCGCATTGGTGAACGTCACCGGGTTGGCGTTCCCCTGCCCCTTGAGCACCAGCGTCGCGCTCCGCGTCGCCACCGCACACCCGCTCCGCGCCTCCACCGTATACACCCCGGCGTCCCCGGCCTTCAGGCTCACCCGCCTCAGCGTCCGGTTGGTCTCCCCGGCCAACTCCACCCCGTTGGCATACCACTTCAGCCCCACCGGCTCGGCACTCGTCACCTCCGCCGTGAACGTCACCTCCTCGCACACGCACCGCACCTGGTCCCCCAGCGGCCCCAGCGCCAGCGCCGGATCACAACCCCGCACCGTCACCCGCACCGGACCCGACGTCGCCCACAAACCCCCGTCATCCACCGCCGTCGCCACCAGCGTGTAATCCCCCTCCGCCAACCCGCCCAGCAACACCGCATACGGCGCCGCCTCCCGTGACCCCACCTTCTCCCCGTTCGCGTAAAACTGCACCTGCGTCACCACCCCATCCACATCCATCGCCGCGGCCTGAACGCCGACATACCCCGGGGGCGTGCTGAAGACGGACCCATCCACCGGCGCGGTGATGGACACCATCGGTGGCAGGTTCAGGTCGTCGTCCACAATGGTCCCCACCCCGGTGCCCCGCTCCACCACCGCCCCGCTCACGTTGGTCAGCCCCACGTAAAATCGTTCCTCCGCCTCCTGCACGCGATCCCCCAGCACCGGCACCACCACCACCGCCGAGGTCGTCCCGGGCGCCATCACCACATTGGTGACCACCGACTCGTAGTCCATCCCGGCCATCGCCGTCCCATCCGCCGTCATCACCCCCACCGTCACCGGAAGGCACGAGGCCCGGTCCAGGCTCACTGTGAACACCGCCACCGTCCCGCCCAGCCCTTCCGCCACCACCTGGTCGTTCACCCGCACGCCCGGCGGGGTCTCCGCTGTCACCAAGGTGACGTCCGGCCGGCACCACCGGCCACGTCCACCCATAGGGGGCGGCAAGGTCGGAACCCAACAGGATGCCGCCATTGAGGATGAAATCGACCCGCACCACGACCCCGTCGGGATCGGAGGCGCTTGCCCCAAGGGGCAGCACTCCCGGCAAGCGCAGGCAGTCACCGCCCGGCCATGGCACCAGGCTGACCTCCGGGGCAATCCCGGGGTCGTCGTTCAGGAGCAGTCCCGGAATCTCACCCACGGGAAGGTCGGCGTTTACCGGACTCGAGAGCACGAGCCAAACGGTCTCATCCGGCTCGGGAACACAGTCTCCCAGCACCGCCACGGCCAGATCCTGGCGGGTCACTCCCGCCGGAAAGGTCAGGCGCCCCGGGGTCGGCAGCACAAAATCGAACCCGCCATCGGCCGTGCCCGCGCGAAGGGCATAATCCACGCTGACACCGCCGCAGTTCACGCCCTCCAGTTGAACCGGGAACACGAGCCAGTTGGTGCCGGACGGACCCTCCGTCACCGACGCCGGCTCGGCCCGCACGACCGGGCGCGGCACCAGGGGTTGGTGGGTAAAGCCGAGGTAGCGGACCTGGTCCTGCGACAGGTTGTAAAAGCCGAAGCGGCCCGGCGGGTAGTTGGTGTCCGCCACGACGATGCGGGCCAGTTCCTGGGTTCCCTGCGTCACCGAAATGGTGAACTCTCCCGGCTGGATTCCCAGCGTGAAGCCGTATTCGGTCCAATCCTCGTAGGGGATGGTGTTGTGATGCAGCAACCTCACCCGGTCATGGTCATTGGTGGTGACAAAGAGATCCGCAAACGTCAGCGGCGCATCCGAGCAGACCCGCTTCACGCTCATGCCCACGTCGGCGTGATACTCGGTGCCAAAGTAGGTCTGCGCGGCCTGCTTCCAGTCAAAGAGATAGAAGTGTCCGGCATCCTGGTAACCGAACACAAAGCCGATGAAGTCATCGTCATAGTTCGTGTCGACGAGCCAGCGCCCCTGGATACGGCCGTTGGTCAGGACCATGGGGCTGAGCAACACCGAGGCGTCCGCATTCAGCACCTGCGTGGCCGTCGTCTTGTCCTCGCTCAGGACCCACGTCGCGGCCCCCTGCGAAAACTGGCCCAAATACTCCGGCAACCCCAATTGTTGGACCGTCCAGCGGGAGAGATCGAGGAGGGCCTCCCGGTTGGTGTCGCAGGCGGCCCGGGCCTGCCCCGGCGCAAGACAGGCCACGGCGAGCAGGATCGCCACCCCCAAGCCCCGCCATCCTCTTGAGCCAACAGCACTCATGTTCATCGGATCGATTCCATTCCATGGCCGCCCCACAGGGGGCGTCCGGCTGACGATAGCCATCGATATTACGGCGCTTCCGGGGAAACCATGAGGGGCCCGGAGAGGCCCCGGGCTGGGGGAGCGCATGGGCCCCGGCCGGGCAACCGGGGGGGGCGGGACGCCGGCAGGCGGCCGGTGGTGATCAGGGCCGTGGGCCGACCAACCGGGTGGCGGGCTTCTCTCCGCCCGGCCCCATGGGCCGGAGCAGGCGCCGCGCCCCCTCGATGACCCGGTCCCATTGGAAGGCCGGCCCGGGATCCACCTTGTTGGTCTGGATGTGGAAGTGGCCAAGCACACCGCCGAAGGCCTCCAGTTCGGTGTCCGGCAACCTGGTCCGCAACAACGCCCCGGTCGCGTCACGCGGATAGTTGCACGCCATTTTCGGGAACACCGAGCACAGTGCGGCGGTGAGGCGAATCAAGGCCTCGTATTGCTGGGGGGTCAGATCATATTGAACCAGGGAGCGTCCGTGGATCGAGCCGGACACGGGGTCGGGGCGATCGGGCCGCAGGACCAGGTTGGTGTTTCGCACGCCCCCGTCCCCAAACCGGGTGGGGATCACCAACCGCGTTCCCCCGTCGGGGTCGCGCCGGTACCAGTCGCGCAGGGGCGCCGCCGTCGAATCCCCATACGCTCCCACATTGGCAATCTCAATCCCCACCGAGCGGGTGTTGGAGGAGGTCGCGTGCCATGCCCGCTCCTTGAGGTCCAGCGTCTGGTAGATCGTCCCATCCAGGTCGAGGAGGAAATGCACACTCAACCCGCGCTGATCGTGCAACACCTTGAAACACTGCCGGCTGGTCCCGGCCACGTCGTAGTGAAGCACAAATTGATCGACCACCTCCTGGAGCAGCGGCAGATCCCACCCGCCCCCCCGCACGCGTTCCACCTGCGCCTCGGTCAGGCCCGCACGCCGAAGGTTGTAGCGGTTGGGCGTGCTCAGGTCCTTGACGAGGAACTTCGAGGTTTCCCAGGCGGACTCGTCATACGGACTGAAACGCCGTTCCACCCGGTAGCCGTCGTAACCGCCGGGGTCGGTCCAGAGCACCACCGGTGTCCCGGTGCGCACCATCCTCCCGGCCAACATGATCTCGTCGCCATGCCGCGCGGCGAAGGTGCCCGGACGCGGCGCGGTCCGACAACCGGCCACCGAGGCCAGCACACAGGCCAACAGGAAAAGGCGCAACCCGGCCGCCGCCTGCCACCGGTAGGGAACATGGTTCATGGGAAGACTCTTTTGCCTTGGCCGCACCGGGCAGGTCAAGCGCCCGCGCCCCGCCCCGCCCCGGCCAGCAGCGCGGCCAGTCGCTCATACTGCGGCAGGGTGTTGTAGGCTTGGGCTGAGATGCGCAGCAGACGCCGCGGCCAGGCCGGCCACGGGATGATCGGCACCTCAATCCCGTGGTGCTCCAACAGCCAATCCTGCAGCGGGTCGAGGAAGAGCGGCGGTTGCAGTGGCCTCGTCGCCTCGGCATCCGGCAGGGGCACCGACGCCAGCGCGCCCAGCATCGACTCCGGGCAGGGGGGAGCCTGGCCCAAGGCCTGGCAGAGCAGGCGCCGACCGGCGACGACCAACTCGTGGTTCCGCCGCATCAGACCAGCCCAACCCTCCGGGTGCAGCGCCGCCATGGCCCCGAGCGCCTCCGCGACGCACAGCATCGCCGAGGGATCCCACGTCCCCGTCCAGCCAAACTCCAATTGGAACCGGGTCCGGTCCCGCCGGGCGGAATTGGCCCCATGGCTGATGACCAAGGGACGGATTCCTTCCTGCCGGTCGGCCCGCACGTGGAGGAAGGCCGCCCCCTTGGGCGCGCAAATCCATTTGTGACAGTTGCCCGTGTAATACGCAGCCCCCAGTTCCGCCAGGTCTAGGGGAACCATGCCCGGCGCATGGGCTCCATCGACCAGCGTGTCCACCCCCTTGGCCTGCAACGCCCGCACCAGGCGCCCAATCGGCCACACCAGGCCGGTTTGGCTGCTCACATGGTCGAGCAGGGCCAGAGTCGTCCGGGGGGTCACCGCCGCCAGGACGGGCCCGACCAGGGACGCCTCATCCGCCACCGGGAAGGGCACCGATGCCACCACGACCCGGGCCCCGGCCCGGGCGGCCGCCGCATCGAGGGCGTTGCGGCAGGCGTTGTAGGCATGGTCGGTGACCAGCCACTCGTCTCCTGCCCGGGCGGACAAGGACCGCAGCACGGTGTTTACCCCCGCGGTGGCGTTGGGCACGAAGACCAAGTCTTCCATGGCCGCCCCCACGAAGCGGGCCAGGGTTGCCCGGCTTTCCTCGAGGCATCCCTCCAACTCCCGCACAAGGAAGCGAACCGGTTGTCGCTCCAGGCGCTGCTGCCAGCGGCACCGGGCCTCCAGCACCGGGCGCGGGCAACTGCCGAACGACCCGTGGTTGAGGAAGGTGACGGCGGGATCCAGCGGCCAAAAGGGCTCGCCGGATGGAACAGGTGCGGAGGGGACCATGATGTGCGCCCGGGCAGTCAACACCAAGGGGGACGCACCGCCAAATCTTCTTCGCCCGCTCATCGGCGGATTGTCCTCCGGTGGCATTTGTGCTCTTTAACGATCCGCATGCCGTTGCCCTTGGTTGAACTCGAGAACGTGGATGTGTCCCTGGAGGGGGCGCCGATTCTGCGCGGCGTCACCTGGCGACTGGACCCAGGCCAAAGTTGGGCCGTGCTGGGCGGCAACGGATCAGGCAAGAGCACCTTCCTGCGGCTGGTGCGGGGCGAACTCTGGCCGGTGCCCGGGCGGGGCCGGCGGGTCTACGCCATCGACGGGGAGCCGCAGGTGACCGCCGTGGGCGTGGCCCATGCCATGCCCCTGGTTTCGCCGGAGACCCAGTCACGCTGCCTGCAGATGGAATGGAACCGGACCGTGCGCCAATTGGTGGAAAGCGGTCCCGGTGGCGGCGACTACGCCCCGGGCCGCCTGACCGCCGCCGAACGGACGGCAGCCGGGCGGGCCGCCGAGCAGACGGGCATCACCCACCTCTGGCGCCGCAACATCCAGGAACTTTCCACGGGGGAACTGCGGCGCGCCCTCATCGCCCGGGCCCTTGCGGGCCGCCCCCGGGTCCTGGTCTGCGATGAACTCTGCGACGGCCTCGATGTCCACGCCCGCCAAAGCCTGCTCGCCCTGCTGCAGCAACTGGCCACGCAGGGCACCCCACTGCTCTTCACCACCCACCGCGAGGACGAGCTCATCCCCGCCCTGAAGAACCGCCTGCGGTTGACGGGTGGCCGGGCCAGGATCCAGACCGGTTCTCCCCCCCGTCCCACACCCCCGGCGCGATCCAGCGCTTCCCGGCGCACCCCACGCCCTGCCCCGGCCGGTTCCAACAAGGCCGCGCCACCATCGCTCATCCGCCTGCAGGGGGCCTCCGTGTATCTCGGCCGCCAACCCACCCTGCAAGACATCAACTGGGAACTGCGGGCCGGGGAACACTGGGTGGTGACCGGGCCCAACGGTTCCGGCAAATCCACCCTGCTCCGCCTCATCGCCGGCGACCTGCACCCGGCCTTGGGCGGGTTGGTCCGGCGTTTCGGCCTGACAGCCGAGGACACCCTCTGGGATCTGCGCCGGCTCATTGGCTACGTCTCCCCTGCCTTCCAGTCCGCCTACCGGGAAAACCTCACCGGCCTGGAGGTCATTGCCTCGGGATTCCGCTCCAGCGTCGGGTTGATGGAACGGCCCTCGCCGGGCGAACGGCGGCAGGCCACGGCGCTGGCGCGGCGCCTCGGCCTGGCCCGCCTTGCCGGGCGCAGCACCGTGGGGATGTCCTACGGTGAGTTCCGCAGGATCCTGCTGGCCCGCGCGCTCGTGCACGGGCCGCGCCTGCTGGTGCTGGACGAACCCTTGGACGGCCTGGATGCCGGCGGCCGGCGGGGGATGCTGCGCGTGCTGGAACAGGTGGCCGGAGAGGGCACCAGCCTGGTGCTGGTGACACATCATGAGGCCGACTGGCCGCACTGCCTGACCCACCACGCCCGGATGGAGAAGGGCCGCCTGGTGGCGCAGGGGCCGATTCGGCGCGGGGCCTGATTCACGCCGCCCGTAATTCCCCTACCCTGCCCGCCGCGCGTCACGGACGGCTGCAGCCGGGGAAATCATCGCGCGAAGCCATTGCAGGGTGAGGCGGCTATGGCAATCTGACAGCAACAACCGCAACGCATGAGCCCGACATCGCAGACCCTGCAGGCCCCCGCCTCCATCATCAACCTCGCCGGCGAATGGATCGGCCATTACCGGGGGCACTTTGACCAAGTGGTCAAAATCACCCAGATCGGCCCCGAAATTGTCGCCGTGAAGATCACCGGGGACGACCACGTGCCGGGCGGCGCGGTGACCTTCCGCGCCAATGTGACCACCGGCATCGGCGAAGGCCAGGTGGCCGAGCGCGAATACCGCAATCCCTGCTTCGTGCCGGGCAAGCTCGAGATCATCAGCTCCGAACGCATCGCGTTCACCTGGGAGAACTGCGGCAAGGTTGAATTTCGCAAGGACGACTGATTACCCGCAGAGTTCCACTGCCTGAGGGACAGCGACGGCCGGGCGGCCGTCGCTGTTGCCTTTTCGGGCCCCAGCCGACCCGGGCCACATCGCACTGGAGCGCCCGGGGTGCTTTCCGGTAAATGGAAGCCGCCTGACGTCCCATGAAACCCGCCGCAAACCCTGCATGAGCCCGGAGGCTCCCCCGCTCGTCGGCGGCTTGGAGGCCGGCGGGACCAAATTTGTCTGCGCGGTGGGCCGGGGACCGGGCCTGGGCCTGCTGGACCGCGCGCAGTTTCCCACCGGCAGCGACCCGGCAGGGTTGATGCGGACGGTGGCCGCCTGGTTCACCGAGCGGGCCCGGGAACACGGCCCGCTGGCCGCCCTTGGCGTCGCCTCGTTCGGGCCGGTGGACCTGGAACCCCGCTCGCCCACGCACGGGTTCATCACCACCACGCCCAAGCCCGGTTGGCGCCAGGCCGACATCCTGGGCCCGCTGCGCCGCGCCTTCCCGGGCGTGCCGCTCGGGTTCGACACCGATGTGAACGGGGCGGCGCTGGGCGAGGCACAGTGGGGCGCGGCGCGCGGCCTGGAGGATTTCGTGTATGTCACCGTCGGCACGGGGATCGGGGGCGGCGGCCTCGCCCGCGGCCAACTCCTGCATGGCCTCGTGCATCCCGAGATGGGGCACATGAGCCTGCCTCAACTCCCGGGGGACGAGTTTCCAGGCGCCTGTCCCTTCCATGGGCGTTGCTGGGAGGGGCTTTGCTCGGGACCCGCCATTGCCCGGCGCGCCGGCGCCCCGGCGGAATCCCTTCCCCCGGACCATCCCGCGTGGGAGTTCACCCTCCGCTACATGGCCCACGCGCTGGCCAACCTGTGCTGCGTGCTGTCCCCCCGCCGCATCATCCTGGGTGGCAGCGTCCGCAAGGGCGGCCGCCTCGGGGAAGCCGCCTTCTTCGGACGCCTGCGCCCAGCCTTGCTCGAAGTCCTCGGCGGTTACATCGCGTCCCCGGCCCTGTCCGCGGAGGGCATTGGGCACTTCCTCGTGCCGCCGGCGCTGGGCGACGACGCCGGGGTCTGCGGCGCCCTCGCCCTGGCGCAGGCTGCCCGGCCCCGCCCAGCCCCCTGACCCATCCTCGCTGGCGGACTGCCCAACGGAGCAAAACGCCCAGGGGGAATGGCGGAGGGGCGGAGGGCAGGCAGGCGCCGCCGGATGGAACGGAGAGGTGGAAAACCGGGTCGGCGCCTCAGCCGGCGCCGCCGGCCGCGGCCTTCTTCGGGTCGCCCTTGATGAGGGCGGCGGCGAAGTCGCGGTTCATGCGGGCGATGAAGTCGAGGCTGATGTCCTTGGGGCAGACGGCCTCGCAGGATCCGGTGACGGTGCAGGCGCCGAAGCCCTCCTGGTCCATCCGCTCGACCATGGCCTTGGCCCGGCGGAGACGCTCGGGCTGGCCCTGGGGAAGGAGGCCGAGATGGCTGACCTTGGCCGCGACGAAGAGCATGGCGCTGGCGTTCTTGCAGGCGGCCACACACGCTCCGCACCCGATGCACTGGGCGGCGTCCATGGCGAGGTCGGCGCTCTCCTTGGGGACGGGGATGCCGTTGGCGTCGGGCGCGCTGCCGGTGCGGACGGTGACATAGCCGCCGGCCTGCTGGATGCGGTCGAAGGCCTTGCGGTCCACCACGAGGTCCTTGATCAGGGGGAAGGCCTTGGCGCGGAACGGCTCGATGACGATCTCGTCGCCGTTGCGGAAGCTGCGCATGTAGGTCTGGCAGGTGGCGACGCCGCGGTGGGGTCCGTGGGGCTTGCCATCAATGACGAGCGAGCAGGTCCCGCAGATGCCCTCCCGGCAGTCGTGATCAAAGGCGATGGGTTCCTCGCCCCGCGTGGCCAGGTCCTCGTTGACCACGTCCAGCATCTCGAGGAACGACATGTTCTCGTTCAGCTCGGGCGACTGGTAGGTGGCGAAGCGGCCGGGGGAGGCCGCGTTCTTCTGCCGCCAGACTTTGAGGGTGACTTTCATGGAATCACTTGTAGCTGCGGGTGCTCATCTTCACCTCCTCGTAGACGAGGGGTTCCTTGTTCAGGACCGGCGCGCGGCCGGCCCCGGCATATTCCCAGGCGGCCACGTAGGCGAACTGGTCGTCGCGGCGCTTCACGTCGCCCGGGTTGACCAGGCCCTGCTGGGTCTCGGGGTCGTCCTTGGTGTACTGGTATTCCTCGCGGAAGTGGCCGCCGCAGGATTCCTCGCGGTGCAGCGCGTCGCGGCACATCAACTCGCCCAACTCGATGAAGTCGGCGACGCGGCCGGCCTTCTCAAGGGACTGGTTCCATTCCCCGGCCTCGCCGAGCACATTCACGTTTTTGGCGTATTCCTCGCGGAGGGCGCTGATGGCCTGGATGGCCTTCTCCAGCCCGGCCTTGTTGCGGGCCATCCCGCAGTGCTCCCACATGAGGAGCCCAAGTTGCTTGTGGAAGCTGGCCGGGGTGCGCTTGCCGCGGCATTCGAGCCATTGGCGGGTCAGGCCCTGCACGTTGGCCTCGGCCTCCGCGAAGGCGGCGTGGTCGGGGCCCGGGCGCTGGGCCGGTTTCACCTCGGCGAGGTAGGTGGCAATGGTGGCGGGCAGGACAAAGTAACCGTCGGCCAGGCCCTGCATGAGCGCGCTGGCCCCGAGGCGGTTGGCGCCGTGGTCGGAGAAGTTGGCCTCCCCCAGCACGAACAACCCCGGGATGTTGCTCATCAGGTTGTAGTCCACCCAGAGCCCGCCCATCGTGTAGTGGACGGCCGGGAAAATCCGCATGGGCGTCTGGTAGGCGTTGTCGTTCGTGATCTCGTGGTACATCGCGAACAGGTTGCCGTAGCGCTCCCGCACGCGGCCCTCGCCCAGGCGCTGGATGGCGTCGGAGAAGTCCAGGTAGACCCCCATGCCCGACTCACCCACCCCGCGGCCCTCGTCGCAGACGGTCTTGGCCGCGCGGGAGGCGATGTCGCGCGGGGCGAGGTTGCCGAACGCGGTGTACATGCGCTCAAGGAAGTAATCCCGGTCCTCCTCGGCGATGTCCTGCGGGCGCTTGGCGGTGTCCTCCCTGCGCTTGGGCACCCAGACGCGGCCGTCGTTGCGGAGCGACTCGCTCATGAGGGTGAGCTTGGACTGGTAATCGCCGCTGACGGGGATGCAGGTGGGATGAATCTGGGTGTAGCAGGGATTGGCCATGCAGGCCCCGCGCCGGTAGGCGCGCCAGATCGCGGTGGTGTTCGACCCCCGGGCGTAGGTGGAGAGGTTGAAGACGTTGCCGTAGCCGCCGGTGGCCAGGACGACGGCGTCGGCATTGTGGCGCGTGACGGCGCCGGTCTGGAGGTTGCGGACAATGATGCCCTTGGCGTGGCCGTCCACCACCACCAGGTCGAGCATCTCGGAGTGGGTGTGGGACTTGATCCCGCCGTTGGCGATGTTGCGGTTGAGGGCGGAGTAGGCGCCGAGCAGGAGCTGCTGGCCGGTTTGGCCGCGGGCGTAGAAGGTGCGGCTGACCTGGGCGCCGCCGAAGGAGCGGTTGTCGAGCAGGCCGCCGTATTCCCGGGCGAAGGGGACGCCCTGGGCGACGGCCTGGTCGATGATGTTCACCGACACCTCGGCCAGGCGGTAGACGTTGGCCTCGCGGGCGCGGAAATCGCCGCCCTTGATGGTGTCGTAGAAGAGGCGGTGCACCGAGTCACCGTCGTTCTGGTAGTTCTTGGCCGCGTTGATGCCGCCCTGGGCGGCCACGGAGTGGGCGCGGCGGGGGGAATCGTGGAAGACGAAGTTGTGCACCTCGTAGCCCAGCTCGGCCAGGGTGGCGGAGGTCGAGGCCCCGGCGAGCCCGGCGCCCACGACGATCACGCGGTATTTCCGCTTGTTGGCCGGGTTGATGAGCTTGGAGGAAAACTTGTGCCGCTCCCACTTCTGCGCGAGGGGGCCCGTGGGAATCTTGGAGTTGAGCGTGGCCATGGTCAGGTCGGGGGATCCGGGCGGGACGACGATCAGCGGGGGCCTCCGGCGGCCGGGGTCGCGGCGGCGGCCTGGACGACGGGGCGCTGCAGTTGGTCCTCCTTGCCGCGCCGGTAATCCGCCCCGACGATGCGGAGGTAGATGGCGACCGGGATGGACAGGTAGCCCAGCAGGAGCGCCACGCTGGCCAGGCGGGCGGCCATCTGGATGCGCGGCCACCAGACATGGTTGCGGAAGCCGAGGGACTGGAACATGGCGGCCAGGCCATGGCCGAGGTGAAGGAAGAGCAGAACCTGGGCAACGATGTAGAACAGGACCACCCACCAGACCTGGAAGCCGAGGACCATCATGCCGTAGACGTCGGGGACCGTTTCCCCGTGCAGGGTGGTGGTGAGGCGCCGGAAGTCACCCTGTCCATTGATGCCGGGGAGCAGGGCCGTGAAGTGGGCCAGGTGATAGACGACAAAGGCCAGGATGACGAGGCCGCTGGCCAGCATGTATTGGGAGGCGCGGGACGCGCCATAGGCGCCGGGCTTGGCATAGCCGACCGGGCGGGCGGCCTTGTTGAGGGCCGAGAGGGAGACCGCGGAGGCGATGTGAACCGCCACGCAGGCGAGCAGGCCGAGCCGGGCGCCCCAGAGCAGCCCGGGCTTGGACTTCAGGAAATGGGCGTATTGGTTGATGAGCTCCGGCGGGCCGAACACCTGCAGGTTCCCGACCAAGTGGCCAATGAGGAAGACGAAGAGGGCGGCGCCGGTCAGCGCCATGAGATACTTCTTGCCGAGGGAGGACTGCCAGACACGGTCAATCAGGTTCATGGATGCGAGCCCGGTAGCCAGGCCAAAAAACGATGGGTGAACATTAAGGACCGGGCCGCCAGCACGTCAACGACCCGGCCCAAGTATAAGGTGGGCTCCGCGTCGGGTGACCGGCTCTAATCCAGCTTCCCAGGGGACGACCACTCGTTCAGCGCCCGCCCGGCGCCGGCCGCCGCGGGCGGGGCGCCCAGGGCCTCGAGTGCCTCCCCGATGAGGTAGAGGGAGCCCGCGACCAGCACGAGCGGCTCGGACCGAAGGAGATCCAGGGCGGCGGAGGCCGAGGGCGCGGCCACCACGGGCAACCCGGGGCAGGCGGCCGCGACGGCGTCCCGCAGGGTTTCAGGCGCCACGGTGCGCTGGCTTTGCACGGGCACGACCACGACGCGCCCCGCCATGGGGCCCAGCAACCGGATCATCTCCTCCCACTGTTTGTCGGCCAGAACGCCCAGCACCACGGCCGGCCGGGTGCCCGGGAACAACCCGGCGAAGGCCGTGCGCAGGGCGGCGGCGCCATCGGGGTTGTGGGCGCCGTCCAGGACCACCACGCGGCCGGGCGCGGGTCGAACGACCTGCAGCCGCCCGGGCCACTGCACCCCGGCCAGGCCGCGCGCGATGGGTTCCTCGCCGGGCGCCCCGGCCAACGCGGGGGCCACCGCGCGCCAGGCGGCGACGGCCGCGGCGGCGTTGCGCCGCTGGTGCGGGCCTGCCAAGCCCAGGCGGCCCGGGCCGCCCGGCAGGGCGTCCGCGTCCGCCTCGTCCACCACGGTCAACGGGGCACCCAGGCGGCGGGCGGTTTCGGTGATTACCTCGAGGCCGGCTCCCGGGGTGGCGGCCGTGATGACGGGGACACCAGGCTTGATGATGCCGGCCTTCTCGGCCGCAATTTGGTCGAGGGTGTCCCCGAGCCACTGCTGGTGGTCCCAACCGATCTGGGTGATGACACTGGCCAGCGGGGTGACGATGTTGGTGGCGTCGAGGCGGCCGCCGAGGCCGGTCTCCCACACCACGAGGTCGCACTGTTGCCCGGCAAACCACTGGAGGGCGACCAGGGTGACGGCCTCAAAAAACGTGGGCGGGTTGTCCAGGGGCGGCGACTGCAGGTGCGGGGCCAACGCCGAGACGCAACGGGCGAGTTCGGCGTCGGGGATGGGGGTTCGGTTGACCTGGATGCGCTCGGTCAGGGAGACCAGGTGCGGGGAAGTGTAGAGTCCGACGCGCAGGCCGGCCGCACGGGCGATGCTGTCGAGCATGGCGCAGGTGGAACCCTTGCCATTGGTGCCGGCGACATGGATGAAACGCAGGCGGCGCTCCGGGTGCCCGGCGCGGCGGGCCAGGGTCCGCATGGTGTCGAGGCCGAAGCGGGCCCCGAAGACCTGCAGGCCCTGGAGGAAGGCGATGGCCTCGGCGTGGTTCATCCGCGGAGGGCCGCCCCGCCCTGCCCCGCGTCGGGGGCGGCGGGACGGTCAAAGCGTCCGGTGGTGGATGTAATTGTGGCAGGCCGCGATGAAACCCTTGAAGAGCGGATGGGGCTTGTTGGGCTTGCTGAGGAATTCCGGGTGGAACTGGCTGGCGATGTAAAACGGGTGGTCCTTGAGCTCGACCACCTCGACCAGCTTGCCGTCGGGGGAGGTGCCGCTGAAGACCATGCCCGCGGCCTCGAAACGCTCGCGGTAGGCGTTGTTGAACTCGAAACGGTGCCGGTGCCGTTCATTGACGACGAAGGCGCCGTAGAGCTGCTGGGCGCGGGAGCCGACCAACAGTTGGCAGGGTTGGGCGCCCAGGCGCATGGTGCCGCCCTTGCGGGCGACCTTGCGCTGCTCGTCGAGCAGGCAGATGACCGGCTGGGGGGTGTTGGGGTCGAACTCGGTGGAGTGGGCCTTCTCGAGCTTGAGGACGTTGCGCGCGAACTCGATGCAGGCGATCTGCATGCCCAGGCACAAGCCGAGGTAGGGCAGCTTGTGCTCGCGGCAGTAGCGGGCGGCCTGCACCTTGCCCTCCACCCCGCGCTCGCCGAAGCCGCCCGGCACGAGCACGCCGCCGAGGCCCTTGAGCATCTTCTCGGCGCCGAACTTCTCGATCTCCTCCGACTCGATCTTCTCGATTTCCACGCCGCAGTCATTGGCCACCCCGCCGTGGATGATGGCCTCGTAGACCGACTTGTAGGCGTCCTGCAGCTCAATGTATTTGCCGACCACGCCGATGCGGACCCGGTGCTGGGGGGCGATGAGGCGGCGAATGATGTCCTGCCAATGGGTCATGTCCGCGGGCGGGACATTCAGGTGCAGGTATTTGCAGACGAGGTCGTCCATGCGCTCGCGCTGGAGCATGAGGGGCACCTCGTAGATGGAATGCTCGACGTCCTTCTCCTCGATGACGGCCTCGTAGGGCACGTTGCAGAAGAGGGAGATTTTCTGGCGCAGTTCCTTGCCGAGGGGATGCTCGCAGCGGCAGCAGAGGATGTGGGGCGCGATGCCGATCTCGCGCAGCTTGGCCACGCTTTGCTGGGTGGGCTTGGTCTTGAGCTCGCCGGCCGCCTTGATGAAGGGCACGTAGGTGACGTGGACGAAGAGCACGTTGCCTTGACCGGCCTCGAGGGCGAACTCGCGGATGGCCTCCAGGAAGGGCAGGCCCTCGATGTCGCCGGTGGTGCCGCCGATCTCGGTGATCAGCACGTCGCACTGGTTCTGGGCGGCGATGGCATGGATGCGGTTCTGGATCTCGTCGGTGACGTGGGGGATGACCTGGACGGTCTTGCCGAGATACTTGCCCTCGCGCTCGTTGTTGAGGACCTGCTGGTAAACCTGGCCGCTGGTCAGGTTGTTGATGCGGGAAAGCTTGGTGCTGGTGAACCGCTCGTAGTGGCCGAGGTCGAGGTCGGTCTCCGCCCCGTCATCCAGCACGTAGACCTCGCCATGCTGGTAGGGCGACATGGTGCCGGGGTCGACGTTGAGGTAGGGATCGAACTTCTGCAGGGTGACCTTGAGGCCGCGGTTCTCGAGCAGGGTGCCCAGGGCGGCCGCGGTCAGGCCCTTGCCGAGCGAACTGACCACGCCGCCGGTGATGAAAATGTATTTCATGCTTCAGGTAGACTGCGATTGCGCGGGACGGCCCGGGGCGCCCGCCCCCCGCCCTGCCCCGCCGGCTTTCAACCGCGGAGCAACTGCTCGACCCGGGCCACGTCCGCAGGGGCATCCACCCCCACGCCCTCGTGTTCCACGCGCACCACGGCGATGTCCAGACCGTTCTCGAGGGCCCGCAACTGCTCGAGTTTCTCGGCGGCTTCCAGCGGGCTGACCGGCCATTGCACCAACCGCAGCAGGGCCTCGCGGCGGTAACCGTAGATCCCGAGGTGCTTCAAAAATGGAAACGCCGCCAATTGCTCCGCAACCGGAAGACTGGCGGCGTCGCGCACAAACGGAATCGAGCGACGGGAAAAATATAGGGCCCGCCCGGACGCGTTGACAACGACTTTCACCACGTTGGGATTTTCCAGATCCTCCGGACGCCGCACCGGGGCGGCCGCCGTGCTCATCTCGGCCCCGGCCAGGACCCCGGCCACCGCATCCACCACGGCCGGATCCATCAGGGGTTCGTCCCCCTGGATGTTCACCGCCGCGTCGCACGCCACCCGGCCCACCACCTCCGCGATCCGGTCCGTCCCGCTGGGATGCCGGTCCGAGGTCATCTCCACCCGGCAAAACCGCCGCGCCAGCGCCGCAATCCGCTCGTCATCCGTCGCCACGATGACGTCCGCCAGCGACCGGGCCAAACGGCACCGCTCAATCACGTGCTGCAACAACGGCTTGCCCGCGATCGGATGCAGCGGCTTGCCCGGGAATCGCGTGCTCCCATACCGGGCCGGAATGATGCCAAGAACCCTCATAGTTAGCGAGTTGACGGTTTAACGAGTTGGCGAGTCAGGCCATTGAGCGGTCCATTCACTCGTTAACCCGCTCATTTTCGATTATTCTGGCGGCGGCGTCGGCGAGGGTGTCAACGACCCAGGCTGGGTGGCCGGGGGGCAGCTTCTTCTCGGCCTCGGCACCGTAGCCGGTGCGGACCAGGATGCTGCGGCCGAGGCCGGCGTTCCAGCCGCATTCGAGATCGATGACCTTGTCGCCAATGATATAACTGGCGGCCAGGTCGAGCCCGAACTCATCGCGGGCATCGAGCAGGAACTGCGGGCTCGGCTTGCGTCCGCGGCTGGGCTGGTCGGGGTGTTCCGGGGCGAAATAGATGCGCGCGAAGTGGACGCCGTCGCGCGCCAGTTCGGCGCAAAGGCGAGCGTTGACCGCGTGCATGTCCGCCTCGGTGTAGTAGCCCCGGCCGATGCCGGACTGGTTGGTGACGATGAGGAGCAGGTAGCCGGCCTCCGCCAGGCGGCGGAGGGCCGGGCCGGTCCCAGGGAAGACCTCCAGCAACGCCGGATCGCTGAGGTATTCCTTCTCGACGTTCAGCGTCCCATCCCGGTCCAGGAAGACGGCTTTGCGCGGCGGCATGGGCGGGACTGTAGGGCCGCGGCGTGGGATGTCCAAAAACAAAAACCCGCGGCCACGAGGGCCGCGGGTGGTGTGGGGAGGCAAGGCTCAGGGCTTGCGCAATTCGAAGAACCGCGTGCCGGTCGGGCTGGCAATGGTGACAACCTTGTTGTCGCCCACCACCGTCCCCTGGTCGGCGTAGTCCGCCCAGAGGGCCGGGAAGGCCTCGGTGAAGCGAAGCACATAGCCGGAGGCCGAGGCGGGCCAGGACAGCGTGATCGAGGAACCGACTTTGCCAATAGCCAGCGAGGGACGCACGGTGAGGACGTCGGGGAACGAGGTGCCCACCTTGAGGCTGTCCACGTAGATGTCCCCAATGCCGCCCGATTCGCGGAAGGAATAGGTGAAGACCTCAAAGGGAAACGCGGCATCAGTGGCCAGGACGGAGGTGGAGGACTCGGCTGAGGGGTTGACCCAGAGGCGGGACTGGCCGGTGCCAACGTTGTAGCGGGTGACAATCGTATGGGTGACATTGGTTTCCAAATCCAGGGGAAACACCACCGACGGCGTCCCGCCGGCGTTGGCGATGCCCACCCGCAGCTTGCCCGCGGCGGCGCCGTTGGTCGTGACATACACGCGCGCCCCAAAGCTGATGCCGGCGTTCCTGAAGTGGGCGAAGTAATCGGTGCCGCCGGGCAACCGCGTGAATTCGGCGGTGAACGAGGAATACAGGATCCACCCTCCCCCGGGAGGGAAGGAGTTGACGCCCAGGAAGGCGCTCACATCCTCGCCATTCGTGCTGGTGACGAAGGCGCGCCCATTGACGACGCGCATCTGGTCATTGCTGCCGCTGTGGGTGTTCCAGACAAAGCCGCTGCCGGAAACCAGCGGGCCGTCGGGGTAGTTGAACTCCTCGCTGAAGACCAGCCCGATCTTCGGCGACACCGTGACGAGGAAGCTGTTGCTCACCGTGTTGTGCCCGTCGGAGACAAAGACCGTGATCCGGCTGATCCCGCCCAGGTCCGCCGTGGGGGTAAGGCTGAGGAACCGGTTGGAACCCGTGCCGGAAAAGAGCATCGCCTCCTCCGGGATCAAGGCCAGGTTGGTCGAGGTGGCGTTGAGGGTGAGCCCGTCCGCCTCCGGATCCCCCACCGTGATGGCAATTCCCGAGACCGGGACGTTGGTCCCCGTTTCCACATTGGCGATTGCGCCAATGGTGGGCGAACCCACGATCACCAGGAAGTCGCGGGTGGCCGCGTTGCCATCGCCGTCAGTGACCGTCACGGTCACCTGGGAAAAGCCCTGCTGCCCGGCAGCCGGGGTCGCCGTCACCGTGCGATTCGTCCCCCCATCCGTGGTGAAGGTGACGTTCGCCAACGGCAGGAGCGTCGGGTTCGACGAGGCGGTGGCCGCCACGGCCAGCAACCCGGCCGCCGTCTCCCCGTCGCGCACCACAAAGGGAACCGCCGCCGTCGCCGTGTTGCGCGGGACGGACTGGTTCGGGATGACGGAGATAATCGGGGGATTGAGGTAAGGTCGGTGAGGTTGTCGTCGTTATCCGTGCACCCGGCGTTGTTACGCACGGCGCCACTGGTTGAAGTAAGGGCAGGAACCGCCGTGCCCTCCGCGCAGTTCGCTGTGCCGTATGCCACTTTGTCAACCAGCGTGCCCGCGGCTTCGGAGCCACACGCAACATTCGCATTGCCTGCGCCAGTTGAAAAAAGAGCCACCTTGCCGGACGTTCCGCTCATGGAGAAACCTGTCGTCGCCGTGGAAAAGTCGGCGGCCACTGGCAAGGGACCACCCGCAGTGCCGGCGGCGCCCGCTTCCAACAGCAGGTATTGCCCTGCTTGGATGGTCGTATTCGCCGGGAAGGTGAAGATATTCCCGGAAGAACTGCCCCAGGCGCCCGTGGCAGAGCCATATTGGAGCGTCCAACCGCCAATGTTTACCGGGCTACTACCACTGTTGAAGATCTCCACGTAATCGCGCTGGTAGGTTCCGGTGGAACCGCCGCCTCCGCCGTAGACTTGGGAGATGCGGACGGGATTGGCGGCAAACATCGTGGTGACACAGATAGGGAGAACCACAAGGGTGGCACTGATTCTCCTCCACAACTGGGGGCATTCAGTTCGGCACATAGTTCATTGGGTTATGGTCTTCTGATGAGGGGTGCAATGTCGCACTGCTAATTCGGCGTGGTCGAGGTCGGATACCAGTAGACCGCGCGCCGGGTGGCCCACTCGGCGGCGGAGGAGTTGGACTCGGTGGCGTTGCGGATGAACTCGGCGCGGGGGATGGCCCGGGCGCTGCCGTCGCACATGGCGAACT
>JBJOEZ010000032.1:0-54594 GCA_046048995.1 Verrucomicrobiota bacterium
CTGACGCAGCCCAACGTGATCGCCGGCCTGCCCACGCTGGGGGGTTACAGCCGTCACTTCGGGTATTCCACCAACCTGGCCAACACCTTCGCCGACAACTACTACGGCCGCCTTTATGCCTACTACGTGCCGCCGAGCAACGGCCTCTACAAATTCTACATCCGCAGCGACGACAGCGCGCAGTTGTGGATGAACACCAATGCCGTCAACTCGACCGACCCGGCCGGCATGACCCTGCTGGGCAGCCAGGAACGGTACATCAACATCAACTACTGGCTCATGGCCGAGAACGTCTCGCTCGTGGGCAACCAGCGCTACTACATTGAGGGTCGCTGGCGCGAGGGCACGGGCGGTGACGGCTTCACCCTCATGGTGAAGTCCCAGGGTGACACCACCACGCCGTTCACCCGTGACATGATGCCAACCAGCCAGTTCGAGTTGGCCACCAACGCCCTGCGCTACGGCCCCGTCCAGATCACGCGCATCACGCCCAACAACCCCACGGTCACCGCCGGCCAATCGATCATCTTCCAGGCCGTCGGTCTCAGCGGCACGCCGCCCTATAACCTGGTCTGGCTCAAGAACGGCACCCCCGTGATGTTTGGGGCGCCCATCTTCACCAACCAACCCGTGACCACGGCCGACAACGGCGCCGTCATCACCCTGCTCGTCACCAACTTCTTCAGCCGCGCCGAGGCCAGCAGCACCATCACGGTGCTGCCCGACACGGCTGCGCCGCAGTTGGTCGGGGCCGTGGGCTCGCAATACCAGGAGTTCGTCACCGTGACCTTCGACACCCCGCTCGACCCGGTCAGCGCCACCCTCTCCGCCAACTACAAGCTGAACAACGGGGTGACCGTCCTGTCGGCCGCGCTCGACAATGTCCGCGGCAACCGCATCAGCCTGCGCACCACCCCGCAGGTTCCCGGCACGCCCTATGCGGTGACCGTGAACGGGGTCAAGGACCTCGCGGGCAACACCATCGCGGCCAACAGCACCACCAACTTCACCGCCTGGACCTGGGGCGGCTGCGGATTCCTCGTCGAGTTGTTCACCAACATCACCGGTGGCGCCGTGGCCAACCTCACCCCGGACTACAAGTATGTGAACAACCTGCCGGACGTCACCTACTACACGAACACGTTCGGCGCCGGCAAGTTTGCCGCCGACACGGGCCTCAACAACTACGGCTCCCGCATCAGTTCGTTTGTCATCCCGCCCTCCAATGGCCTCTACCGCTTCTACGTCCGCGGCGATGACGGCACGCAGATCTACATGAACACCAACGGGCCCGACGCCCGCCTGCGGACGCTGATTGCCCGCAGCGACGGGGCCAACTCCGGCACCTACAGCAACGGCACCGGCAATGGTGTTGTCGGCACCAGCATCTCGCCCGTCCTCAGCCTCACCAACGGCACCGCCTACTACATCGAGGTCCTGCACAAGGAAGGTGGCGGCGGCGACCACGTTGAGGTGGTCTTCCGTGCCGTTGACGCCACCGGTACCGGCATCCCGCCCGCCCCGGCCACCCCGGCGGTGGCCGACCTCACCCCGACCATCGCGCCCTTCTTCGCCGCACCCGGCAATCCCGACTCCGTGCGCCTGGTCATCAGCGAGGCCCCGCCGGCCGACCTCTACGTCAACGAGAACGACCTCGTCAGCCTCCGCCTGGTCGCCAGCATCCAGCCGCCCAGCGCCATCCTGTCCACCTGCTACCAATGGCAGCGGGAAACCGCCCCCGGCAGCGGCGTGTTCACCAACCTGCCCGGCGCCGTCTCGTCCGTCCTGCCGACGTTCCCGGCCATGCTGGCCGATGACAACCTGAAGTATCGCCTCATCGCCAGCCTCCCGGCCCCGCGGGTCTTCACGACCACCCTGCATGTGACCTCGGACTTCGCTGCGCCCACCCTCGTGGGGGTGAGCAGCCTCGACGGCACCAACCTGCACCTGTGCTTCAGCGAGACGATTGACCGCCTCAGCGGCACCGCCGAGGACACCGCCCAGTATCTTGTGCTCGACGATGGGAACTTCATCCCCGTGCTCTCGGCCATCCTCCGCACCAACGACGAACGCACGGTCATCGTGACCCTGGCCACCCCGGTCTCGGGCGCCTTCACGGTCGATGCCGGTGTCGCCGGTGGCATCCAGGACCTCGCGTTTAACTTCGGCCTGAGCAGCGCGACCGGCCGTGTGCAGAACCTGTTCCCGGCCGACACGGGAGCGCCTGCGGGCGCCGGCAGCAGCTTCAGCTGCCGCGACGGTGAAATCGACATCGTGGCCGGCGGCTCCGACATCTGGGGCGCCAGCGACATTGGCCATCAGTTGCTGCGTCCGATTGACGGCAACTTCGACGTCTGGGTCCGCCTGCAGCGCCTTGACCGGGCGGTGGGTGATAACGACGGCATCACCAAGGCCGGCCTGATGGTCCGCGAGAGCTGGGCTGCGGACGCTCGCAAGCTCCAGGTGCTGCTCGAGCCGCCGGCCATCATCGGTGGCCGTGAGGCCTTCGAGGCCGGCCGTCGCCGCGCCAATGGCGGCGATACGGCCGCGTGGGACGGTGGCAATGGCAACTCCCTCATCGTCGCCCGGGCCGGCATCCCGAATGGCTGGATGCGCATCAAGCGCACGGACGGCCTCTTCCAGGCCTTCCGCAGCGTGGACGGTGTCAACTGGAGCCTGGCCACGACCAACAACGTGGTCCTCTCCAACCGTGTCTACGTCGGCCTGGCGGCCACGGCCCACGTCCCCAGCCCCTCGGCGTCCACGACCTTCGCCGAGTTCCGCGACCTGCACTTCCCGGAGGCCCCGACCATCACCGTGCCGCCCGCGCCGGCCGACCTGACCGTGGGGCTGCTGGCCTCGGTGACCTGGTCCGTCAGCGCCACCAACCCCGCCAACGCGGGTCCCTTGACCTACCAGTGGCGCCGCAACGGCAACAACATCCGCGGCGCCACCAACGCCAGCTTCACCATTGCAGCGACCTCCGTGACCGACGCCGGTCGCTACACCGTGGTGGTGGGCAACGACGGTGGTACCGTCTCGGCCGACGTCACCCTTAACATCCTCAACGGCCTCCCGCAGGTGGTCAGTGACAATGTCACCGCCACCCAGGACCTGGCGCGCACGGTGAGCCCTGGCGTCCTGCTGGGCAACGACTCGGAGCCCGAGTTCCAGCCGATGAGCCTGCTCGGCGTCTCCGGCACCCTCCCGGGCCAGTTCGCGGCCAACTTCGAGGACGGCCTCGTGCCGGCCAATGCCGGTCTCTTCGGCAATCCCCTGGCCGATCCCGGCGCCCACATCGGCGACGACGGAACGGGCACCAACAAGGTGGTGCACCTGACTGACCTTGTTGGAAGCTCCTTCGGCGCGTTCACCATCAACGACCTGTCCAGCGGCCGTCTGGTGAATCAAATCGAGGTGCGCTGGCGCCAGCGGATCGGCGGTGCGGTCAACAATGCGCTGAACCTCAACCGGCCGGGCGCCGACGGCATGTCCTTCAACTGGGGTTCCGACCTGCCGGCCGTGCCTGTCAGCACGACCTTCGAAGACGGCGTGGGCACCGGTCTGTCCGTTACCTTCGACCAGTGGGACAGCGGCAGTGCCGAGGCACCTGCCGTGGAGATTCGTTGGCGTGGTGCCATCGTCGCCAGTGACTACCTCCTGATTGACCAGGGCCTCTCGAAGGACTTCCTGCGCAAGGACCGCCTGGTGGACGCCTCCGTGTCCGTGCGCCCTGACGGCAATGTGACGGTGAACTATGACGGCCGGGTCATCACGGCGCAGTTGCCCGGGTTTGCCGGCATCAGCGCGGGCCGGTTCCTGTGGGGCGCCCGCACTGGCGGCGCCTTTGACAACCACTGGATCGACGACGTCTCCATCCTGACCCTCACGCGCGACACCGCCCTGCCGCCTGCCCCGATTGGGACGCCGTTCACCGCCTACAGCGCGGACTTCAACGACACCAACAGCAACTATGGCGCTGGCCGCTATGGCAACGCCTACCTCGAGGCAACCTCGGGCGTGGGCGGCAGTGGTGCCCTGCACCTGACGGACAACCTGACCAGCCAGTCCGGTAGCTTCGTCCTGCCCAACCTGTCGCCGGGCCTCTTTGTCAACTCGTTCACCGCGACGTTCGACCTGCAGATCGGCAGCGGCAGCGCAGCCCCGGCTGACGGATTCAGCTTCAACCTGGCCAGTGATCTGCCTGACACCACGTCCGCCACGGCGGAGGATGGCGTGGGCACCGGGCTGTCCATCTGCATCGACAGCTACCCGGGCGGCACCACGCCGGCCGGTCCGGCCATCCGCCTCAAGTTCGGCGGCGGCTTCATCGCCCACGTCCAGACCCCGCTCTGGAGCAGCACCAACTATCTCCCGGTGACCATCCGGCTCGATCCGGATGGCACGGTCGACGTGGTGGTGAACGGCACCAACATCTTCAGCAATGTCCAGACGCCCTTTGTGCCCATCAACGGCCGGTTCGGCATGTATGCCCGCACCGGCGGCGAGTTCCAGCGGCACTGGGTGGATAACCTCCAGATCAATGGCACCACGGTGACGACGCCGTTCCTGGCCGGTTGGGTGGCCCTGACCAATGGGGCGGTCACCTACAGCCCGCCGCTCAATGCGTGCGGTACCGACCGCTACTATTACGTGGCCAGCGACGGCCAGGTGGGCGGCTACTCCATCGGCTCCGTTGATGTCCGCATCCTCGAGGGCATCCCGCAGCCCCCCATCATCACGGCCTGCGCGCCGGGCGTGACCTACAACCTGACGAACACCTGCACGATCCCTGCGCCTGACCTGCGCAGCCAGGTGGTCGCCACGGACAACTGCTGCTGCCTCACCTACACGCAAATCCCGGCGCCCGGCACCGTGCTGCCCCTCGGCAGCCACACGCTCACCCTGGTGGCCACCGACACCATGGGCCTGTCCGCCACCTGCACCGCCGTGGTGGTCGTTAATGACGTGGCCGCCCCGCTCATGACCTGCCCGACCCTGGTCACCGCCGAGTGCCAGACCGGGAACAGCGCCGCCGTGGCCTACTCGCTGCCCACCATCAGCGACAACTGCAGCGCCGTGGTGGTCTGCGTGCCGCCGCCCGGCACCGTCTTCGGCCTCGGTGACACCACGGTCAGCTGCCAGGCGGCCGACCCGACCGGCAACACCACCAACTGCCTGTTCACCGTCCGCGTGGTCGACACCACCCCGCCGACCGTGGTTTGCCAGTCCAACATCACCGTCTACCTGCCGGCTGGCCTCTGCCAGGCCACGGTCACCTACACCCCGGCCACCTACACCGACTGCTCCACCAACGTGGTCGTGTCCTGCACGCCGGCTTCCGGCACCTCCTACTACGCCGGCACCAACGTCGTGACCTGCACGGTCACGGACGGCAGCGGCAACAGCACGCCCTGCTCGTTCCTGGTCGAGGTCATCGAGGTCATCCCGTCCTTCATCACTTGCCCGCCGGATCAGACGGTCATCTGCGGCACCTCGACGCTGCCTGCCGTGACCGGCTTCGCCGTGGCCACCGACAACTGCGACACGAACGTCGTGGTCACCTACCAGGATGGCACCGTCAGCGAGGTGACCGGCGATGGCCAGTCCGGCTGGTCGTTCACGGTCTCGGGTTCGCCCTCGACCGCCACCGCCGGCGTCGCCGCCGGTCCCGCGTCCGCCCCGCTCGGCTCGGGCAGCCTCCGGCTGGCGCTCGGCGGCAACGGCGATGCCACGGCCCAGGCCCGCATCACCAACTTCAATGGGGTCCGGTTGGATGCGCTCTCCGAGCTTTCCTACCGCGCCTACAACGCCAGCAACAACGGCAATGGCGAAGCCATCTATATTACCCTGAACATCGACTCCGATGGCAACGGCACCGCGGATGACCTCCTGGTGTTCGAGCCCGAGTACCAGTCGGGCTACACCCCGGCGGTGGTCGACCAGGGTCCGGTGCTCACCGGCACCTGGCAGCTCTGGGACGCCAAGGTCGGCGGCTGGTGGTCGCTCAACCGGCCGGGCCTCATGAGCCCGGGCGCCGGCGTCCGGCCGCTGTCCACCTACGTGGCGGCTTACCGCAACGCCCGCATCGTCAACACGAGCTCCGGCCTGGGCGGTGTCCGCCTGGTGGCCGGCAGCGGCATCGGCAGCTGGGAGAACTTCGACGGCTATGTCGACCGCCTCAGTGTCGGCGCCGGCCCGCTCTCCAGCGTGTTCGACTTCGACAACATCGCGGGCGCGACCTACCAGACGATCACGCGCACCTGGTCCGCCGTGGACGACAGCGGCAACCGCACGGCCTGCTCGCAGTTCATCAAGATCATCGACCCGACCGCCCCGGTGCTGGCCTGCTCCAGCAACGTGGTGGTCGAGGCGACCTCCACCAACGGGGCCGTGGGCACCTACGTGACCACCGTGACCGACAACTGCGACACCAACCCGGTGTTGGTCTGCGTGCCGCCTTCCGGCACCGTGTTCAGCCTGGGCGCCACGACCATCAACTGCACCGCCTCCGACTGGGGTGCCAATACCAACACGTGCAGCTTCACCGTCACGGTGGTCGACACCACCGCGCCGAGCATCGTCTGCTCGACCAACCGCCTGCTCGAGTGCACCGGGCCCGGGGGTGCGCCGGCGACCTTTGTCTCCACCGCGGCTGACATCCATGACCCGAACCCGGCCGTGGTCTGCGTCCCCGCCTCCGGCGCCACCTTCCCGCGCGGCACGAACACGGTCACCTGCACGGCCACGGACTTCAGCGGCAACTCCGCCACCTGCAGCTTCAGCGTCGTGGTCGTGGACACCACGCTGCCGGTCATCGCGGCGTGCGCCCCGGACCAGAACGTCCCGGCTGATGCCAACTGCCAGGGCAGCGTGCCGAGCCTGATTGGCCAGGTCACCGCCTCCGACCTGTGCGGGTCCGTGACCGTCACCCAGGTGCCCGCCGTCGGGTTCCTGTTCTCCGGTTCCGTGGCGGTCACCCTCACGGTGACGGATGCGGCCGGCAACAGCACCAACTGCGTGACGACGGTCACGGCGGTCGACCAAACCGCCCCCGTGGTCAGCTGCCCGGCCCCCATTACGGTGGAGTGCGCCACCCCGGCCGGGGCCACCGCCACCTTCGCCGCAACGGCGACGGACAACTGCACGGCCTCGCCGACCATCACCTGCACCCCGGCCTCCGGTGCGGTGTTTGCCCCGGGGACCACGACGGTCACCTGCGTGGCGGTGGACGCCGCCGGCAACAGCAACTCGTGCACCTTCGCGGTCAACGTGGTGGATACCACCCGGCCCACCTACTGCCCGAATCCGCCCGCCCTCGTCGATGCCGGCGGCACCAACGACAACTTCGTGGGCATCGAGTCGGCCGCGCCCAGCGCCAACCTCCAGGATGCGCTCCTCGGCCTGGAGCCGTTCCGCGGGTTCGATGAGGCCGGCCCCGACCTGTGGTTTGCCCACACCCTCAGCGGCCTGCCCGACGACATCTCCTCGGCTGTCCTCCGCATCCGACTCCGCGCCGAGGCGGACGTGGCCACCAACGACACCATCGAGCTCGTCTTCGCCACCGCCGGCGGAGGGTTGCTCCCGCAGGAATGGGTCCGCCGCATCGGCACGACGGGCGTGCCGGGCCTCCTGCCGGGTGCGTGGACGAACGGGGCGACGGCCGAGTTCGTGCTCGACCTCGGCAAACTGCCCAACGCCGGTGGCGGCACCACGGATCTGGTGCCCACGCTGCGGGCCCAGCGCTCCCTGGATATCGTGGTCCAGAATGCCACGCTGGTGGACTACGTGGTCCTGGAGACGACCTCCTGCCAGTGCGGCCCGGATATCGTGACCAACGTGACCGCCCTGTCGTGCAGCGCCGTGGTGACCTTCCCGACCCCGGTGTTCAACGACAACTGCGACACCAATGTCACGGTCGTCTGCACCCCTGCCTCCGGCACCGCCTTCCCGGTCGGCACCACGACGGTCGAGTGCGTGGCCACCGATGACAGCGGCAACATCGGCCGGTGCAGCTTCAATGTGACGGTCAACGACCGGGTCACGCTCAGCATCCAGATCAGCGTCGCTGAGGGCCTGGTCCGGGCCTCCTGGTCGCCGCCTTGCGAAGGCGTTTACCAACTGCAGGAATCGACCAGCATCGGCGCCGGTGCCGTGTGGACGGATGTGACCGCGCCGGTCTTCGTCCTGGGCGGTTACAACACCGTCGAGGTTCCGTTCCAGTCCGGCATCCGCTTCTACCGGTTGCGCAAGCTCTGAGCGGCAACTCGACTCACCGGAAGGCCGGGCGCAAGCCCGGCCTTCCGCATTTCCGGGGGTGGCCAGGCCGGGATTGACGTTGACGCGCGCCGCGCCACGCCGCCTGATCGCGGCATGACATCGCGGCCCCATCCCGGGTTGTCCGGGGAGCACACCTTCACCGTGGAGGAACGGCACTGCATCGACTTCGCCGAGGCCGGCATGCCGGCGGTGCTGTCGACCCCCCAATTGATTGGGCTCCTCGAGAGGACGGCGCGGCAGGCGCTCGCCTCATGCCTGGAGGCGGACGAGCGGTCGGTGGGGATGGAGGTGGACCTGCGGCACCTGGCGCCAACCCCCTGTGGGGCGAAGGTGACGCTGCTGGCCCGGGTCATCCGCGCCGAAGGCCGGGAGGTGACCTTTCACGTGGAAGCGCGTGATGCGCAGGAGGTGCTGGCGCGCGGGGTGCACCGGCGCGCAGTCATCAAGGTGCCCTCCTTCGCCCGCCGGGTCGCGGCCAAGGCGGCCGCGGTCATGGGGTAGGCACCGGGGCGGCCCGCGCGCGCGAACTCAGGCCTGGGCGCGCAGTTCGCGCTTGAGGACCTTGCCGGTCGGGTTGCGCGGGAGGGCGGCGAGGAAGGTGACCTTCTTCGGAACCTTGTAGTCGGCCAGGCGCTGGCGCAGGAATTGCAGGATGGCCTTTTCATCCAACTGGGCGCCGTCCTGGGGCGCGACAAAGGCGACGGCGTGCTCCCCCTTGCGGGCATCGGGGACGCCGACCACGGCGGCCTCCTTGACGCCGGGGAACTGGTAGAGCACCTCCTCGATCTCGCGCGGGTAGACGTTGATCCCGTTCACGATGAGCATGTCCTTCTTGCGGTCGGTGATGAAGAAGTAGCCTTCCGCGTCGCCGTGGCCGATGTCGCCGGTGAGCAGCCATCCGCCGCGCAGTGTCTTGGCGGTTTCCTCCGGCCGGTTCCAGTAACCCAGCATCACGTTGCCGCCGCGGACGCAGATTTCGCCGGTGACCCCGGTGGGCAGGAGATGGCCGTCGTCGTCCTGGACGCTGATCTCGACGCCCGGGATGGGCAGCCCGATGGACCCTTCCTTCCCGGGTCGGTCGATCGGGTTGAGGCTGACCACGGGGCTGGCCTCGCTGAGGCCGTAGCCCTCGATGAGGGGGATGGGCATGCTGCGGTTGAACTCGCGCAGGACCTCGATGGGCAGGGGGGCCCCGCCGCTGATGCAAATGCGGAGCGGCAGGTTGGGAGGCAGGGGCGCGCCGGCCAGGGTGCGGAAGAAGGAAGGCACGGCCGGCAGGATGGTGGCGGCCCGGGTGAGGATTTCCTGCAGGATCGCCTTGGGCGGGTGCAGGGAGCGGATGAGGACGATGGACCCGCCCACCATGAGGGGCAGCAGCAGTCCCACCGTCATCATGAAGCTGTGAAACATGGGCAACAGCACCACGAAACGGTCGTGCTGCACGGCGGCCAGGACCTGGCGGCAGCTGTCCACGTTGTGGAGGAGGTTGCCATGGCTGAGCATGGCCCCCTTGGGCCGCCCGGTGGTGCCGCTGGTGTAAATGATGACGGCCAGGTCGGACCCGGCCGCCTTGGTGGCGGCGAGGGAGTCCGTGGCCGCCGCCACGCCGGCGGGCGCGTCCGTGCAGGCGGAGAACTCCTCCACCGGCCAAACCTTGAGCCCGGGCCGCTGGGCCTGCAACTCGGGCGCATGGGCGGCCAGGGTGGCGTCCGTGATGAGCACCTGGATGTCCGCGTCGGCCAGGATGTAGGTGATCTCGCCCGGCTTGAGGAAATTGTTGATGGGGACGACCACCGCACCGGCGCCAAGGATGGCGAACAGCGCGGGGATGAACTCCGGGCAATTCTTCAGCCAGAGGCCGACGCGGTCCCCGGGGCGGACCCCGAACTCGCGCTGGAGCCGGCCCGCCAACCAGGCAGCCCGGGTGGCCAGGGTGGCGTAGGCATGTTCCTCCTCCCCCCAGAACACGGCGGTCTTGCTGGCATTGGCCCGGGCGCTGGCGGCAAAGGCGGAGGCGAGGTTCACCATGGCCAAAGCTATAGCGGTGCGCCCGGGGGCCGGTGAAGCCGAATCTTGGCGACCCGGGTTGCGGTCGCCACCTTCAGGACCGGTCGGGTCCCAGGGCGGCAGCCAGGGCGTCGAGTTGGCGGGGGGTGTGCTCGCTCGCGATCACGATGCGGAAGTAGCCGGACTCGTTCCCGGGATACCGGATGAAAGGCGGGTGAATCCCGGCGGCGAGCAGGCGGCGGCGCAGCCGAACCGCCTCCGCCGCGGAGGCGGGGTGAAGCGGGAGGATGGGTCCCGGGGCGTCGGGCAGGTCCAGTCCGGCCGCCCGGAGGGCCGCGCGGACCCGGTCGGTGTTGGACTGCAGACGCCGGCGCAGGGCCGGGTGGCGTCCAAGCACGCGCAGGGCGACGCGGGCGGCCTGGGCGAGGGGGAAAGGCAGGGGGGTGTTGCCGGCCAAGACCGCGCTGCGCGCCCGGAGGGTCTCGCAGAAGCGCCGCGTTCCCAGGACGGCCCCTCCGTAGGCCCCGAATGCCTTGCTCAGCGTCAGGGTCCGGATGACGCGCGGCGAACGCACCCCGAGGTGTTCCAGCGTCCCGCCCCCGGTGGCGCCCAGCGTGCCGGCTCCGTGACAGTCATCGACCAGGATCCGGGCGGTGCGGGGCAGGGCACGGAGCAATGCCGCGAGCGGGGCCACCTCGCCGCTATGGGCGAAGAGGCCGTCGGTCATGACCAGCACCCGGGCCTCCGGGCCCAGGCGCCGGGCCGCTTCCGCGGCCCGCGCGGCGTTCCGGTGGGGGAACCACCGCACCGGCCGGCCCGACCAGCGGGCGGCATCGCGCAGGCTGACGTGGGCCCGCTCGTCGGCCAGGACGTGGGTGAAGTCCCCGTCCAGCGCCTGCACGGCGGCGAGGTTGGTCAGGTACCCGTTGGACAACAGCACGGCCGACTCCTCCCCAAACCAACGGGCGAGGTCCTGCTCCAGCGCTTCGTAGACGGCGTGGTTGCCGGTGGTTCGCCGCGAGGCCGCGGCGTTCAGCCCGAAGCGGGCGAGGCCCGATCGGGCGGCGGCCTGCACGGCGGGGTGCGAGGCGAGCCGAAAATAATCGCAGCCGGCGAAGTAGGCGAGGCGACGCCCCCGCCAGCGCACCTCGGTGCGGCCGACTTGCTGCAGGGGTTCGCCCATGGGGCCGGCCGGGGCTCCGGGGCGAGGCGGGCGGGTGGGGCGCCGGTTCATGGCTGGGGCGCCGCAGGGGACTCCCGTTTGGGGGCGGAACTGCTGGACGGGGGGCGGTTGGTGGCCGGCGCCTCCAGGCGGGCGAGCTTGTTGCTCAGGTTCCGCACCGTCGTGGCCAGGCCGCCCTGGGTCACCAACCCGAGGGACCGGCGGGCATCCTCGAAACGTCCCGCGTTGATCTGCCAGCGCGCCCGGTGGAGATGCACCCCCTGCCGCGTGGTCTCGTCCGGGGCCAGCGGCAGGGCGTCGGCCCAGGCGGACAGGGCGTCGTTCACGGTGGGCTCCAGGGCCCGCCGCTCCACCTCGGTCGATGGCGGAGCCTTGGGCATGAGCGGGTAATAGGTCTGGGCCAGGTCGGTCGCGAGGGTGAAGTTGCCCGGGTCCAACCGGCGCGCTTCCCGGTAGAGCGCCAGGGCCTTGGCGAAGACCTGCGGTTCGGTCAGCCCGAAGTAGGCCCGCGCATCATGGCGGAACAGGAACACCGTGGTCGCGTAGTTCTGGTAATAGAGGGCTTCCTGCGGACGCAGGGCCAGCGCGCGGGCGTAACAGGCAAAGGCGTTGGTGACCGGGCCATTGTGGCCGTAGAAATTGGCGAGGTTGTTCCAGGCGGCCGGGTTCTGCGGGTCCAGTTCGGTGGCCCGGATCCACTGGGCATGGGCCAGGCCCTCCTCGCCGATGTCACCGAGGAAGCTGCCATAGGCGAGCCGCGCGCGGGCATGGCGCGGGTTGGCCTTGAGAAAGCTCTCGTAGGCCTCCTTCACCGGCTCGTAGCGGGCGCGGATTTTGCCGCGGAACAGCGTGTTGTCCAGGTCGGTGGGTCGGTTGCCGACCAATTCCCGGTCCCGGGTCCACTGCTGAACCTCCTCCTGGGCGGCATCATCGAGGGACAGCACCCGTTGATACTCGCGTTCGACCGGATCCTGGGCATCCGGCACGGGCACGGTCAGGCCGGTCCGGGCGTGGACAAGGTTGCTCAGTGCGGCCGGCGGGTTGGTGGCCAGCAGCGCGCTGAGGGCGCCGAGGAGGAGGTCGCTCACGGGAGGAGCCTACCATGCGCGGCGCAGCGGCCGCAATCGGGCAGGGCGGCCAGGGGCGCCGGGACGTCCGCGGGGGGGCGGGTCGTCTACGGGGCGAGCTGGCCCACGAGGTGGCGGACGGTGGGGTTGATGAACTGGAGGAGGGCCTGGGGCCAGAGCCCGAGGAAGAGCATGAGGGCGACGGCCGGGGCGGCGATGAGGCGTTCGCGGAGGGTGAGATCGGGGAAGGAACCGGCGGCGGCCTGGGGTCCCGGGGGGCCGCTCCAGACCCGCTGCAGGATGTTGAGGAGGAAGACGGCGGTGACGAGCAGGCCGGGCAGGGAGAGGAGGGCGGCCCACTTGGAGAGGGGGAAGGCCCCCTTGAAGATGAGGAACTCGCCGACGAACCCGTTGAGCCCGGGCAGTCCGAGGGAGGCGAAGAGGGTGATGCCCATGAGGCCGCAGAAGACGGGGGCGATGCGGCGCAGGCCGCCGAAGTCGCCCAGCCCGCGGCGGCCGGTGCGTTCCTCGAGCAGGCCGACGAAAAAGAAGAGGGCGGCGGCGGTGAGGCCGTGGTTGAACATCTGGAGGATGACCCCGTTGAGGGCGGCGGCCTTTTCCTGGGTCCAGCGGGTTTCACCGCCGGTCAACTGGGCGGCGGCGAACACGCCGAGCAGGCAGTAGCCGAGGTGATTGATGGAGGAATAGGCGACCATGCGCTTGAGGTCGCGCTGGGCGAGGGCGGCGAGGGCGGCGAGGACGATGGTGGCCACGGCCAGGAGCAGGAGACCGTCGAGCACCCAGCGGGTGGGTTCGGGGAAGAGCGGCAGGAGGATGCGGAGCATGCCGTAGAGGCCGAGCTTGGACATCACGCCGGTCAGGATCATGGAAACGCCGGTGGGAGCCTCGCTGTAGGTGTCGGGCAGCCAGGTGTGGAAGGGCCAGACGGGGACCTTGACGGCGAAGCCGAGGAAGGCGCCGGCGAAGAGGACGAGGGCGAGGGTGCGGGGCGACAGGCTGTACCAGCCCTCGATGCGCACGTTGAAGAGCGCCTCCAGCGGCTGGGTGCGGGCGCGGGCGGCCAGTTCGATGAGGTCGAAGGAACCGGTGACCAGGTAGACGGCCAGCATGGAGAGGAGCAGGGCCACGCTGCCGACCATGGTGTAGACAAAGAACTGGTTGGCGGCGGCGACCCGGCGCGGCCCGCCCCAGAGCTTCACGAGGAAATAGGCCGGGATGAGGCTGAGTTCGTAGAAGAGGAACCAGTGGATGAAGTTCAGCGCGGTGAAGGCCCCGAACAGGCCGGCCTGCAGGAACAGCAGCAGGGCCACGAAGGCGCGGGGGTTTTCCGTCACGCGGCCGGAGGCCAGCAGCGCGAAGGGCGGGATGAGGGCGGTCAGCAGCACCATGACCAGGCTGAGGCCGTCGAGCCCGAGGTGGTATTGCACCCCGACGGTCGGGATCCAGTCATGGCGCTCGACAAACTGCAGGTCGCCCGAGCCGGCTTGGAAAAGGGAGACAATCCAGAGCGTGAGCAGCAGGGCGGCGGCCTGGCAGGCCAGGCCGAGGCGGCGGGCCAGGGCCGGCTGGGGGGAGGGCAGCCCGGCAATCAGGATGGCACCGACGAGCGGGAGCAGGGTCAGGCAGGTCAGCCAGGGAAACCCGGCGGCGGGGGCAGCGGCGGCGTCCATGAATCGCGGCGTATTCAACGGCGGCCCCCGCCCAGTGCAAAGCCCAAAATGCGGCGGACACCCCGGCCACGCGTGTGATGGCGGGGGCGGGTCCGCGGGCACCTGCGGTCGCGGCTGCTTTTGGGCTTTGCTCCCACGGCGGCCTGTGGCATTCCACCCTTCATCCCATGAGCGCGCCCTCCCCGGCGGCGGCCCCGCCCCGCCTGCTTTCCCTCGATGCCCTGCGCGGGTTCGACATGTTCTGGATCATGGGCGGGGATGGCCTGGCGCGCGCATTGCAGGCCCTGGGCGCCGGCGATTCCGCGGGCGGCGGGCCGGCCTGGCTGCAGGCGGTGGCGCGGCAACTGGAGCATGTGGCGTGGGCGGGCTTCCGGTTCTACGACCTCATCTTCCCGCTGTTTGTCTTCATCGCGGGAGTGTCGCTGGTGTTCTCGCTGGGGCGCTTGCGCGAGCGTGAGGGCCGTCCGGCAGCCGCCCGTCGGCTGCTGGTGCGCTCGCTCCTGCTCTTCGGGGTCGCCCTCCTTTACTCGGGCGGCTTCAGTCAACCCTGGCCGGACATCCGCCTGCTGGGCGTGCTCAACCGCATCGCCCTGTGCTACGCCGCGGCCGGGTTGCTTTTCCTCTTCCTGCGCCCGCGCGGCCTGGCCGCGGCGGCGGCCGTCCTGCTGGCGGGTTACTGGGCCCTGATGACCTTCGTGCCCTATCCGGACCTGCGCCCGGTGGACGCGGCCGGGCGCCTGCGCGACCCGGGCCTCCAGATGACCAATGTCACGCGGGTGGCGGAGTTGAACTGGGCGACCACGAACACCCTGCGCGGGGTGCAGGGGCCGGGGCTCAACCTGGCCAACTACGTGGATGCCCGCTATCTGCCCGGGAAGAAGTGGGATGGCACCTGGGATCCCGAGGGCTTGTTGAGCACCCTGCCGGCCATTGGCACCTGTCTGCTGGGCGTCCTGGCGGGGATCCTCTTGAGCCAGGCGGGGACCCCGGACGGCCGCAAGGTGGCGTGGTTGGCGGCGGCGGGCGGTGCGGCGCTGGTGGCGGGGTATGGATGGGGCCTGTCCTTCCCGGTGGTGAAGAAGATCTGGACCTCCTCCTTCGTCCTGGTGGCCGCCGGGTGGAGCGCCCTGCTCCTGGCGATCTTTCATCACGTGATCGAGGTCCGCCAATGGCGGGGTTGGTGCCAGCCCTTCGTCTGGTACGGGTCCAATGCCATCACCGTCTACCTCGCCGACAACCTCCTGAACTTCCGGCGCGTGGCCACGCGGTTCCTGGGCGGGGATGTGCAGGTCTTCTTCGACACCCACGTGGCCCGGGGCTTCGGCGACCTGATGCTGGCCGCCGGTGAAATCGGCGTGGGCCTGGCCCTGGTCTGGTTCCTCTACCGGCGCCGCCTTTTCCTGCGCCTGTGAGTGCGGGGGCCGGCGGCCTGTTTTCCGGGTTGTCCGGAGGGGCGGGCCCGGGGAATAGTGGGGCATGTCCCAGCGCCGGACCGCGTTGGCCGTGGCGGCCCTCGTTCTCCTGACCCTCCTTGCCTACGGGCGGGTGCTCCAGTGCGACTTCGTCAATTACGACGACAACGATTACGTCACCGCCAATCCGGTTGTGCAGCGGGGCCTGACGCTGGAGGGGTTGGCCTGGGCCTTCGGGCGGCTGCATGGGGACAAGACCTATTACCATCCGCTGACCTGGGTGTCGCACATGCTGGACTGCCAGTGGTTCGGGTTGAACCCGGTGGGGCACCATGCCACCAGCCTCTTCCTGCATGCGCTGAACGTGGTCGTCCTGTTCCTCGTGCTGCGGCGCATGACCGGGACCTTCTGGCGGAGCGCTTTGGTGGCCGCGCTGTGGTCGGTGCATCCGTTGCAGGTGGACACCGTGGCCTGGGTGACGGAGCGGAAGAACCTGCTGTCCGGCCTCTTTTGGCTCCTCGCCATGGGGGCCTATGTGCGCTACGCCGAGCGGCCGGGTTGGGGGCGGTATGCGTGGGTCTGGCTGGCCATGGCGCTCGGGTTGCTCTGCAAGCCGGTCCTGGTCACCCTGCCGGCGGCCTTGCTCCTGCTCGACGTCTGGCCCCTGGGCCGTGTCCCGTGGTGGGGGACGCCGGCCGGGCCGTCCCGTTTCCCGGTCGTCACTTGGCGGCGCGCCCTGCAGGAGAAGTTGCCGCTGCTGGCCCTCTCATTGGTGTCCGCGTTGGTCACGGTGGCCTCGCACAACGCGTTGGGGGTGCGGGATGAGGCGACCGGGTTGACCCTGGGACTCAAGGTGGCCAACGCCGTGGTGTCCTACACGCGCTACCTGGATCATGTGGTTCTGCCCTTGGGCCTCAACGTGCTCTATCTGCATCCCGGATCCTGGCCGGCCTGGAAGATCGCCCTCAGTGCGCTGCTGACCGGCGGGGTGCTGACCGGGTTGGCCCTGGGGCGGGCGCGGACCCAGCCCTTTGTGCTGGTGGGTTGGTGTTGGTTCCTCGGGGTGCTGGTGCCGACCATTGGCCTGCACCAGGCCGGGGTGCAGGCCATGGCGGATCGTTTCATGTATCTCCCGCTGGTGGGCCTGCTTTGGGCCGGGGTTTGGCTGGCGGGCGACTGGGCCCTGGGATGGCGGCGGCCTGGGCGCGGGGCCGCCTTGGTGGCGGTGCCGGTGCTGGCCGTGCTGGTGGCCCTGACCGTCCGGCAGGTGGGGACATGGCGCAGCAGCATCACCCTGTGGCAGCAGGCGGTTGCCGTGGACCCGGGCAATTTCATCGCGCACAACAACCTGGCCCTGGCCTGGCAGGCCGCCGGCCGGTTGGACCAGGCCCGGCGTCACGCGATGGAGGCGGCCCGGGTCAGCCCGCCGCGTGTGGCCTACTTTGCGCCACGCCTGCAGTTGGCCGCCCTGAACGTGCTCGAGGGAAGGCCCGCGGAGGCCCAGGCCGAGATGGCGGCCGCGTTGCGGTTGCAGCCTGCGGCCGGCGGGGTGGTGCTGATGATGGTCGATGCGGACCTGGCCCAGGGCCGCAGGGACGTGGCGGCGGGATTGTTGGAGGCCCTCCTGGCGGCGGCCCCGGACGACCATGCGGCCCGGGCCAGGTTGGCCGGGGTGCTCAGCGTGGAACGACCGCTGGAGGCGGCGCGCCACTACGAGGCGGTGCTGCGGGCGCATCCGGACGCGCCCCTGTTCCTGAACGATCTTGCGTGGCTGCGGGCCACTCATCCGCAGGCCGCGGCGCGGCAGGGGGCGGAGGCGGTGCGCCTGGCCGAGCGGGCCTGCCAATTGACGCAGCGCCGGGAGCCGTTCCTCCTGGGGACGCTGGCGGCCGCCTACGCGGAGGCGGGCCGGTTTGAGGATGCGGTGCGGACCGGAGAAGAGGCCCGGGGCCTGGCGGCGGCCCGGGGGGACGCCCGCTTGGCTGCCCTCAATGAGAAACTCGTGTCCCTCTATCGCGCGCGCCAGCCCTACCGCCAGCAACCCCTGCCTTGAACCCGGCCACGACCATGAAAACCAAAGCCAAAACCACCCGAGCCTCCGCGAAGCCTGCCCTGGCACGCGCCGGCCGCCGTCGCTATGTCCTGGGCTTGGATTTCGGCACCCTGTCCGCCCGGGCCCTGCTGGTGGATGCGGAGCGGGGGGACGAGGTGGCGACCGCGGTCCAGGAATACCCGCATGGGGTGATCGAGACGACGCTGCCGGGGGACAGTCGGCGGTTGCCGGCGGACACGGCGCTGCAGGCCCCGGCGGATTACCTCCTGGCGCTGGAGAAGACGGTGCGCCAGGTGCTGCGCGCGTCGGGGGTGGCGCCGGCCCAGGTGGTGGGGTTGGGGATTGATTTCACCTCCTGCACGATGCTGCCGGTGTTGGCCGACGGCACTCCCCTGTGCGAGGACCCGAAGTGGCGGGGGAACCCGCATGCGTGGGTGAAGTTGTGGAAGCACCATGCGGCGCAGCCGGAGGCCAACCGGATCAACGAGGCGGGCCGTGAGCGCAACGAGGCGTTCCTCCGCGCCTGTGGCGGGCGTTATTCCAGCGAATGGTTCTTCGCCAAGCTGCTGGAGACCGTGCGCCAGGCCCCGGGGGTCTACGACGCGGCCGCGCGGTTCCTCGAGGCGGGGGACTGGCTGGTCTGGCAGCTTTGCGGGGCCGAGCGGCGCGCGTTGTCGGCCGCCGGGTTCAAGGCCATGTGCGTCTATCCCGGGCGGAACGGGGAACGCCCCGGGGGCCGGCCCGCGGAGGCCGCCTCGGGTCCGCGCTGGGAGTATCCGGCGCCGGAGTTCTTCCGGGCGCTCCACCCCAAGCTGGAGCAGGTGGTGGCCGCCAAGCTGTCCGGCGACCTGCGGCCGCCCGGGGCGCGGGCGGGCGGGTTGAGCGCGGCGATGGCGGCGCGGCTGGGGTTGCCCGAGGGCATGCCGGTGGCGGTGGCCAACATTGACGCGCACGTGGCGGTGCCGGCCTGCGGGGTGACCCTCCCGGGCAAGCTGGTGATGATCCTGGGCACGAGCACCTGCCACCTGCTTGTCGCGGAAGCCCGTCACGAGGTCGAGGGCATCTGCGGCGTGGTGGCCGACGGCGTCATCCCCGGTTACTGGGGCTATGAGGCGGGGCAGGCGGCCGTGGGCGATCTCTTTGCCTGGCACGTGAACCAGGGCGTGCCCGCCCCGGTGCAGGCGGAGGCCCGGCAGGCCGGGCAGTCGGTCTATGAGTTCCTCGAGGCGCGGGCCGCGGCGCTGCGGCCGGGGGAAAGCGGGTTGCTCGCGCTGGACTGGTGGAACGGCTGCCGTTCCGTCCTGATGGATTCCGACCTGAGCGGCCTGCTGGTGGGGGCCACCCTGGGCACGCGGCCGCATGAGGTCTACCGGGCCCTGGTTGAGGCGACCGCCTTTGGCACGCGGAAGATCATCGAGGCGTTCACCGGGAAGGGAATCCTGATCGACGAGTTGTATGCCTGCGGCGGGTTGGCGCAGAAGAGTCCCTTCCTGCTGCAGGTCTATGCGGACGTGACCGGGCGTCCCATCCAGTTGGCGGCGTCGGAGCAGACCTCGGCGCTGGGTGCGGCCATGCACGCGGCGCTGGCGGCCGGGGTGCATGCGGACATGCACGAGGCGGCCGAGCGGATGGTCCGGCCCAGCCGCCGCATCTTTCATCCCAACCGCCGGCACAAGCCGGTCTACGACCAGCTGTATGCGGAGTATGCGCGCCTGCATGACTGGTTTGGGCGGGATCCGCGCAGCCCGATGAAGGTGCTCAAGCGCCTGCGGACGGGGCGCGCCTGAGGCGGGCGCGGGGCGGGTCAGGCGGTGGCGAAGAGCCGGCGGACGGGTTCGCCCCGGTCGGTGATGGGCACGGGGCGGTCGTTCTCGTCGCGCAGGTAGCGGGCGGGATTGATGCCGAGCGCGCAATGAATGGTGGCGTGGAGGTCGGGGACGCTGACGGGGTGCTCGAGGATCCGGCGGCCGAGTTCGTCGGTGGTGCCGACGGCCTGGCCGGTGCGCAGGCCGCCGCCGGCCAGCACGACGCTGAAGGCCTTGCTCCAGTGGCCGCGCCCGCCGCCATTGTCGAACTCGGGCGGGCGTCCGAATTCGGTGGCCACCACCACCAGCGTGCGCTCCAGCAGGCGGTGCTGCTCGAGGTCGCGCACGAGGGTGGCGAGGGACTGGTCGAGGTCGCGGATGAGCAGGTGCTGGTTGCGCTGGCCGTCGTTGTGGGTATCCCAGCCGGTGCCGTTGATGAAGTTCAGGTTGAAGGACACCTCGATGAAGCGGACGCCGGTCTGGACGAGGCGGCGGGCGAGCAGGCAGCGCTGGCCGAACTCGCTGCCGTAGGCCTGGCGGAGCGAGCCGGGTTCCTGCTCGAGGGCGAACGCCCGCATGAAGTCGCCGCCGGTGAGGCGGAAGCTCTCGTCGATGGCGGCGTCGTAGTCGGCGACGGCCTGGTCGCCCGGGGTGCGCGCGGCGTAGCCACGGCGCAGCGTGCCGAGGAGTTGTTCCCGCCGCTGCCGGCGGTCGGTGGTGAGGCCCTCCGGTCGGGTCAGGCCGCTGGGGCCGGCCTCGGTGTCGGTCAGGTAGACGTAGCCATGGCGCGCGCCGAGGAACCCGGGCCCGCGGGTCAGGTTGGGGTAACCGATGACGACGTAGGGGGGGATGCCCGGACCGGCGGGGCCGCGCTGGTGGGCGACGATGGAGCCGATGGAGGGGTAGACGACCGTGCCGCTGGTGGGGCGCCCGGTATGCAGGCGGTTGGTGGCGGCGGCGTGCTCGTCGATCACGTCGTGGTGGACGGTGCGGAGGAGCGCGAAGCGATCCAGGATCGGGGCGCACCGGGCGAGGTGCTCGCACACCTGCACGCCGGGGATGGCGGTGTCGATGGCCGGGTAGGCCGAGCCCGGTTTCTTTTTGCCGTCGCCGACCTGCTTGGGATCCCAGGTGTCGAGGTGGGACGCGCCGCCGCCCAACCAGAGGAAGATGCAGTGGTCCGCGGTGCCCTTGGGGAAGGCGGAGGCCGCCGGGCCGGCGCCCCAGGCCGGCAGGCGCGTGGAAAGGGCGGTGGCAGCAAGGCCCGCCGAGGCGGCCAGGAACTGGCGGCGTGAGGGAAGAAAAGCCGGGCTGCTCATGGGGTGCGCAGGACATACCCGAAACTGCGGGCAAAGCCAAGCGGCGGTTGTGCCCTGGGGTTGCGGTCCATGGGGAAGGGCGGGAAGGCCGTCGGCGGATGACGCCCCGGCGCGGGGAAACGCCGCCCCGGGCATTTCCGCATCCACGCGCTGACTCACGAGCCCGCTGACGCGCTGACTTGCTGCGCCAGTTCCTCGGCCGGGTAGGTCCAGATCTCGGCCAGGGTGGGGTGGTAATGGGGGACGGCGGCCAGTTCCTGCACGGTCATGCGGCGGGCCATGGCGACCGTGATTTCGTGGATGAGTTCGCCGCCGGCCGGGCCGACGCAGGCCCCGCCGAGGATTTCGCCCGAGACGGGATCGGCGAGGAGTTTCACGAAGCCGTCCCGGGCCTCCATGAGCAGGGATTTGCCGTGGTCGGCGAACGGGTAATGGGCGGCGCGGAAGGGGATGCCGCGGGCGGTGGCCTCCTTCTCGGTCAGGCCCACGGTGGCGGCCTGGGGTTCGGTGAACACCACATTGAGCAGGAGCCGGTAATCGATGGCGCGGGGTTGGGTGGGGTGGACGATGTTATGACCGGCGATCTCGCCCTGCAGCACCGCCAAATGGACGACCTCGTAGGGGCTGGTGCAGTCCCCGGCGGCGTAGATGTGCGGCACGTTGGTCCGCATGTGTTCGTTGGTGGGCAGGCGGCCGCCGTCGGTGGCGAGGCCGGCGCGGGCGGGGTCCAGTGTGGCGGTGTTGGGCTGGCGCCCAAGCGCATGCAGGATGTGGTCGGCCTCGATGCGGCGCAGGACGTCCCCGTGCTGGAAGGCGACCCCGCGGCCCTGGGGACCGCGCCACGCATCGACCAGTTGCGTGCCGGTGAACACCTCGACGCCCTCCCGCCGCAGGACCTGCTCGACCACGGCGGAGGCGTCCGGGTCCAAGTCCCGGAGGAGGCGGGGTCCCCGCTGGATGAGGGTGACCCGGACGTCACAGCGGGCGAAGAACTGGGCGAACTCGACGCCGACCGCCCCGCCGCCCAGCACGATGAGCGAGCGGGGCGGCTCGGCCAGCGTGAGGGCGTCGTCACTGGTGAGGAAGCCGGCCCCGGCCAGGGCCGGGAGCGGGACCGGGGCGACGCGGGAGCCCGTGCTGATGACGAAGTGCCGTGCGCGCAGGGTCTCCCCGGTGCCAAGGGCCACCGTGTGCGGGTCAAGGAAGCGCGCCCCGGCGCGGTAAAAGGCGAAGCGCCCGTCCTGGAGTTGGCCGGCGCGGTAATCGGCGAAGTCGCGGATGTGCCGGTCCTTCCAGGCCATGACGGCGTTCCAGTCAAAACCCATGGCGGCCGGGGGCAGCCCCCACCGGTCGGCATGGCGGGCGTGGTGGCGGACCTCGGCGGCCTGCAGGAGCGCCTTGGTGGGCATGCATCCGCGCAGGATGCAGAGACCGCCCACCTCCGCGCCGCCCTCGATGACGGCGGTGTTGAGGCCGGCGGCGGCGGTGGTCCGGGCGGCGGCGTAGCCGCCGCTGCCGCCTCCAATCACGATGACGTCATGCTCGCGGGAAGGCGTGGATGAGTTCATGGCGGCCACGATGGGGCGGCGGCGGGCGGGTGGAAACCGGAAACTTGCCGGCGCGCCCACTTTCGCGTTGCCGGTCCGGGGCGGGGGGCGGGAGACTGCCCGCATGAGCGACCCGATTTATCCGCGCAGCCCGCGCGAGACCATGGATGGCTGGATGCACCTGCCGCGTTACATCGACAAGATTCGCCTGCACCTGGCCGGCCGGCTGCCGGCCGACTACCAGCCCAACCTGGGGAAGGGGTTTGACGGGGCCTGGCTGAAGGCGGCGGGACTGACCCACGAGCAGTTCGTGGGGGTGGTCCGGGAAACGCTGACGGACGGGGAGGTGGCCGACTGGGTGCGGCGGAACGTGCGGCGCACCGACGCCGAGAAGCGGGCGCACGCGGAGGGCATGCTGAACTATCCCAAGGCCGACGACGCGGCCCTGCAGGATCGGCTGCGCCAGCGCAAGGAGGCCGCGGGGCTGGGGGCGCGCGATGACCTGCGCACCTTCGTGGACTTCATTGACGCGGACGAGAAGCGCCTCTGAGGCGGGTCGCGGCGGGGGGTCAGTCCCCCTGCCGGCGGAAGAATCCGGTCTTCTCCGGGGTGACCGCCGGGCCCCAGACGCGGATGTTGCGGACGCGTCCGCGGTCATCGAACGAGCCGAAGCCGATGGCCCCGCGGGTGAGGGTTTTTTCCTCGGCCACCATGATGGGTTGGGTGAGGTCGTCGAAGTAGACCTTGATGGAGCCCTCGGCGGCGCGCCGTTCGAGGCGAATCTTGTGCCACCGGCCATCGCCCCATTGGACGCCGCGGGTGGTCTGGCGGGCGATGGCGAGCCGGGCGGCATTGGTCACGATGAAGATGTTATGGGCGTGGGGATCGGCGGCGACGGCCAGGTGGGTGTAATAGAACTGGTTGGTCCCGGCGAAGCCGTAGAACAGGCACATGTCCTGGTGGTTGTAGGGCTTGACCGTGGACTGGAGTTCCGCCTCGAGGGTGAAGTCGCCGAAGGTGCGGTCGGCAATGAGGGCGATGTTGAGCGGGGAGCGGTGGGCGGGCTTGTATTGGCTCTTGCCGGCCAGCTCGAGGCCGGCGTTCTCGCCCGGGCCGTTCCATTTCCAGGCCTTGGGGTCGCTGAAGACAAAGTCGGCCAGCGATTCCGGCCGGCGGCAGTCCTGTTCGTAGAGCAGGCGGTAGCCGGCGGGTTGCCCGGCCGGCGGTTCGGCGGCGCCGGCGGGGAGGGCGGGCAGGGCCAGGAGCAGGGCGGCGAGGGAGGCGCGGCGCGGCATGTGCATGGGGGCATGCAAGCATGTCCCCGGGGCGGAGTTCAACCGCGGAGACGGGGTGCGGGGCGGATTGACGCCGGGCGGGCGCCCTCCTACCGTCGGCCCCATGAACCGTCGTGGCCAGATCATTGCGTGGGTCGTGGGGATCCTGCTCGGCGTGGTGTTGCCCTGTCCGGCGCCGCTGATTTTCACGCCGGGCGAGGGGTGGCGCTATGAGAAGGCCGGGGGCGGGGGGTCGTGGACGCGGGGGCGGGCCAAGGACCAGTTGGAGGTGGCCCAGACGGCTTTCGCGGAGAAGGATTACGGGACGACCATCAAGGCGGCCCAGCGCACCGTCCGCGCGTGGCCGTTCTCCGACTATGCCCCGACGGCGCAGTATCTCCTGGGGCGCGCCCATGAGGCCAAGGGGGACGAGCAGAAGGCCTTCCAGGAGTATCAGCGCCTGCTCGAGCAGTATCCCAAGGGCCCGCAGTACGACGAGGTGATCCTGCGGCAAATGGCCATCGCGAACCGGTTCCTGGCCGGGCAATGGTTCCGCTTTCTCGGCCTGGTGCCCGCCTATCGCAGCATGGACAAGACGATCGAGATGTATGAGAAGATTTTGAAGAGCGGCCCGTTCAGCGAGGTGGCCCCCCAGGCGCAGATCAACATTGGCCTGGCCAATGAGCGGCGGGTGTTCCCGGATTACCCGGAGGCCGCGCGGGCCTATGAGCGGGCGGCCGACAAATATGCCGATCGACGGGAAGGCACCGACGCGCTGTATCGGCTTGGGCAGACCTATTACCGACAGGCGGGCACGGCGGAGTATGACCAGAGCGTGGCCGGGCAGGCCATCGCGAGCTTCACGGATTTCATCACCCTGTATCCGGAGGATGCCCGGGTGCGGGAGGCCCGCGGGCGCATCGCGGAGCTGAAAACCGAGCAGGCCCGCGGCAACCTGGAGATTGCCCGCTATTATGAGAAGCGGCGGCGCTGGAAGGCGGCGCGCATCTATTACAACTCCGTCAACCAGGTGCTGGTGGACACCCCTGACGCGCCCTATGCCGTGGAAGCCCGCCAGCGGTTGGAGGCCCTCGACAAGGCGCACCCGGACATCCGATGAACCGACCCGTTTTCCTGCCTGGCCCGGCCGGCGGCCGGGGTTGGCCTGCCCGCGCCTTGCTGGCCTGGCTGCCCCTGATGGTGGCGGCCTTGCTGGCCGGCGGTTGCGCGTATCACCTGGGCCCGACCGGCGGCCGGCAGCCCGGCGAGCGCAGTGTCCTCGTGCAACCCGTGGTCAACCAGACTTCGGAGCCGCGCCTGACCGCGGCGCTGGGACAGGCGATGCGCGAGCAAATCCAGCGGGACGGCACCTTCCGGCTGCAGAGCCGGGGCGAGGCCGACATCATCCTCAGCACCACCGTGGTGCGCTATGATCGCCAGTTCATCTCGGTCAAGGCGCGTGATGCCCTGACCCCGCGGGACTATGGGATTGTCATCACCGCGCGGGTGGTGGCCCGGGAACGGGCGACCGGCCGGGTCCTGCTGGACCGGGAGTTGGGCGGGCGCACGGAGGTGCGGGCCGGGGACGACCTGCACAGCGCCGAGCGCGAAGGCGTTCCGATGGCGGCGGAGTTCCTCGCCACCAGCGTGGTGTCCTTGCTTGCGGACGGCCCTTTCTGAGCGGGGCGGCCCGGAGGCCGGCTCAGGCCCGGGCCAGTTCCTGCCAGAGCCAGGCGCTCATGCGCATGCCACCGCTGTAGCAGTCGAGGTCGAACTTTTCGTTGGGCGAGTGCGGGTTGTCATCCGGCAGGGAGAGCCCCAGCAGCAGGGTGTCGGCGTGGAGGTGTTTCTTGAAGGCGTTGACGATGGGGATGGATCCGCCCTCGCGCATGAGCACCGGCTCCCGCCCGAAGGCCTTGGCGAGCGCGCGCAGGCCGGCCTTGGCGTGGGGACTGGTGGGCGACATGAGGTAGGGGTCGCCGCCATGACCGGCGTGGATCTCGAGGCGGACGGTGGGCGGGCAGAGGCGTTGGAGGTGCCGCTTGACCAGGGCCTGGATGCGGGCGGGCTTCTGGTTGGGCACGAGGCGGAAGGTGAGCTTGGCGCGGGCCCATGAGGGCACGATGGTCTTGCTGCCCTCGCCCTGGTAGCCGCTGGTCAGGCCGTTGATCTCGAGGGTGGGCCGGGCGGAGCGGCGCTCGGTGCTGGTGAAGCCGGCCTCGCCGAAGAGCTGCGGCACGCCGAGGAACCTGGCGAAGGCACGGTCCTGGTGGGGCAGGCGGGCCAGTTGCCGGCGCTCGTAGGCGGACAGGGGGACGACGTCGTCATAGAACCCGGGGATGGCCACGCGCCCGCGGGCGTCGCGCAGCCTGGCCAGCAGTTGGCAGAGGGCCATGGCCGGGTTGTCGACCGCGCCGCCGAAGATGCCGGAGTGCAGGTCGCGGGACGGCCCGTGCAGGACCACCTCGACCGCGAGGATGCCGCGCAGGGCGTAGGTGAGGGCGGGCAGGTCGGCGGCGGGCATGCCGTTGTCCGAGATGATGACGGCATCGCAGCGCAGGGCGCGAGCCTGGCGTTGGAGGAAGGCGCCCAGGCTCTTGCTGCCCACCTCCTCCTCGCCCTCGACGAGGAAGGTGAGGTCGCAGGGCAGCTCGGTGCCGGTGGCCAGGTAGGCCTCGACCGCGTTCAGGTGGGCCAGGTGCTGGCCCTTGTTGTCGGCGGAGCCGCGCCCGAAGAGCGAGCGGCCGGCCACGCGGGGCTGGAAGGGCGGGGAATGCCAGAGGTCAAAGGGCTCCGGCGGCTGCACGTCGTAGTGGCCGTAGACCAGGAAATGCGGCCGGCGGGAACCCTTGCGGCGGCGGGTGCGGGCGGTGACGATCGGGTGTCCGTCCGTCCGGTGCAGGGTGGTCTCGAGTCCGAGGCGGCGGCAGCGCGCCACCAGCCACTGGGCGCAGGCCAGCAGATCCTTCCGGTGCTGGGACTGGGCCGACACGCTGGGGAAGCGGACATAGTCGCAGAGGTCGGCGATGAAGCGCTTTTCATTCCGCCGCAGGTAATCGAGGACCGGTTGCATGGGCGGTTTGTAGCAGGGCGCCGGCAGGCTGGCCAGCGCTGAACCCGGCGACGCGGGGCGTCCCCGGGCGCGGAGGCAGCCGGGCGTTGCCTTCGGCGCGCCGGCGGATAGCATTCGGGGTGTGATTCACGACGCGTCGCTGGATGAGTTGCTGCAGAAGGTGTGGGACGGCGGCCGGGTCAGCCCGGCCGAGGCCCTGCGGCTTTACCGGCTGCCCCTGGAGGAACTGGGCGCGCTGGCCGACCGCCGCCGCCTGCTGGCCAAGCGGGACGCCTGGGGCGGGCGGGGCAATGAACTGGTCACCTACATCGTCGACCGGAACGTCAACTACACCAACGTCTGCAATGTCTATTGCAAGTTCTGCGCCTTTTACCGGACCGAGAAGGACGCCGACGCCTACGTCATCACCCACGAGGAGATGGACCGGAAGATTGAGGAGACGCTGGCCGTGGGCGGCACGCAGATCCTGATGCAGGGGGGGCATCACCCGCGGCTGACCAAGCAGTGGTATCTGGACCTGCTCACGCACATCCGGGCGAAGTTCCCCGGCTTCAATGTGCATGGGTTCAGCCCAAGCGAGTTCGTGGCCTTCAGCGAGTTTTTCCAGGAACCGGTGGAGCAGATTGTGCGGGACTTTGTGGAGGCCGGGTTGGGCAGCATCCCGGGCGGCGGCGGGGAAATCCTGGTCGATCGGGTGCGCCAGCGGATTGCCCCGCTCAAGGCGATGACGGCGGACTGGATGGGGGTGATGGACACCGCCCATCGGCTGGGGCTTTCCACCACGGCCACCATGATGTTCGGGCATGTGGAGACGCTGGAGGATCGCATCGAGCACCTGGAGGTGGTGCGGTCGCAGCAGGATCGCTCACTGGCCCGCGCGGCGGACCTGCAGAAGCCCGGGGCCGGGGCGCCGGCCGGGGCGTTCACGGCCTTCATTGCCTGGACCTTTCAGGCCGAGAACACCCGGTTGAAGGCCCCGACGGTGGGCGCGCACGAGTATCTCCGCATGCAGGCCCTGTGCCGCATCTATCTCGACAACATTCCCAACATCCAGAGTTCGTGGGTGACCCAGGGGCTCGACATTGGCCAGGTGGCGCTCAAATACGGGGCCAATGACCTGGGCAGCATCATGATGGAGGAGAACGTGGTCAGCCAGGCCGGCACGACCTACCGGATGGCGGTGGCCGACATGCAGCGGCTCATCCGCGAGTTGGGCTATGAACCGCGGCAGCGGGACAACTGGTACAGGCCAGTGGGGAGCAAGGGTGGGAGTGAGTGAGTGAGTGAGCGGGTTGGTGGGTAAGCGAGTGCGTCCAGTCACCGGGACTAGGCCCGCTCGATCGCCCTCCAACCCGCTCACTCGCTGACCTGCCCGGCCTCATCGTTCGACGGTCTTCTTGTAGGCGAGGATGCCTTGGACGATGGCCTCGGCCATCTTGCGGCGCTGGGCGGGTTCGTAGATGCGCCGGGCGTCGGTTGGGTTGGTCATGAACGCGGCCTCCACGAGGGCGGCGGGCATTTCGGCGGTGGTGAGGACATCCCAGCGGGCCCGCTTCATGCCGCGGTCCTCGCAGCCGGCGCGCTCGACCAGGGCCTTCTGGATGTGCCAGGCCAGGAGGGTGTTGCGGGGGTCCTGGCGGTTGCCCGGCAGGATGGAGCGGCTGACCCGGCCGCTGCGGTCGTGGGTCGAACTGGCCGAGGTGGGCGTGAGGGAATAGGTCTCGGCCCCCTGCACGGCGGACCCGCCGGGGCCGTCGGCGGAATTGAAGTGGAGGCTGATGAAGAGGTCGGCCTTGCGCTGGTTGGCCATCTGGGGGCGGGTGCCGCGCTCAATCAGGGTGTCTGCCGTGCGCGTCAGCAGCACCTTGAACCCCGCCCGGGTGAGCAGGTCGCGGACTTCGTTGGCGAGGATGAGCGTGTATTCCTTCTCCATCCGCCGTCCCTCCTTGTTCCCGGGGTCCTTTCCCCCGTGCCCGGGGTCGAGCATGATGGTGCGGACCACGCGGCCGGCCGGGGCCTTGGGCGGGAAGAGCAGGGGATGGAGGGTGGTGTTGAAGTCGGTGGCGGCGGCATGGAGCATGCCGCCGCTGGAGGCGATCGGCTTGGACAGCCAGGTCTCGACGCCGCGCAGGTTGACCCGGGTCGAGTGCAGGCGGAAGACGGTGGTGCCGGAGGGCAGGGTGACCCGCGCCTCCTTGCCCCAGGTCACCCAGCGGAACTGGCCGCCGTTGGCCCGGGCCCAGTGATCGAGCCGGACGTACTCGGAGCCGAAAAGGGACAGCCGTTCGACCCGGCCGAGGGGAGCCTGGGCGGCGGCGGCGAGCAGGCCAAGAAGCCACAGTCCTGTTGCCAGGGCATGCTGCATGAGTCACGGACAGTGCCGGGGTGGCCGGACGATTTCAAGCTGCTTGCCGGGTGCCGGGCACCGGGGTGGGTGGGTGGGCACCCTCAGCCGGGCGTTGACCGGGTCCCGGGGGTTTGGTTGTGTGGGTGCCTGATGACGGTGCGCGTCCTGTTCCATTCGTATTTCCGGGACCTCACGGGAACCCCGGAGGTGACGGAGGGGATTGAGCCGGGGACCACGCTGGGCCAGTTGCAGGAGCGCATGGAGGCCCGTTTTCCGCGCCTGGGGGCGATGCGGAACTCCACGCTGCTGGCGGTGGGGGTGGATTACCAGCCGCGGGAGCATGTCCTGCGGGACGGCGACGAGGTGTCGCTGTTTCCGCCGGTGCAGGGAGGCTGAAGCGGGCATGAAACGCGAGCTCATCCTGGCGGAGGGACCGATTGACGAGGCGGCCCTGGCGGCTGGCCGGCGGGTGGGGCCTGGCATCGGGGCGGTGGTGGTGTTTGCCGGCTTGGTGCGCGGGCGGGAGGGGGAGGCCCCCATTGCCGCCCTGGGGTATGAGGCGTTTGAGAAAATGGCCCGGCACCAGTTCGGGTTGATTTTTGACGAGATGGCGCGGCGGTGGCCGGTGGAATCGGTGCGTTTGGTCCACCGGGTCGGGCGGGTGGCGGTGGGGGAGAGCAGCCTGTGGGTGGAGGTGGCCGCGCCCCACCGGGGGGAGGCCTTTGCGGCCTGCCAGTTCCTCATCGACGAGATGAAGCGCCGCGTGCCCATCTGGAAGAAGCCCGTGGCGGCCGTCTAGCCGGCCCTTCCGGGCGGTCCACTTTTCTCTCGCCATTCCGCGCCCGCGCCCTAAAACAACCATTTTTCCAATGCCCGACTCGATCGTCATTCTTGATTTCGGCTCCCAGTACACCCAGGTGATCGCCCGCCGGGTGCGCGAGTGCAGTGTTTACTCGACCATTGTCCGCTACGACATCCCGGCCCGGGAACTGGCCGCGTTGAAACCCAGCGGCATCATCCTGTCGGGCGGACCCTCCAGCGTCTACGCGCGGAACGCGCCGCTGCCGGACCCGGGCATCTTCCAGTTGGGCGTCCCGGTGCTGGGCATCTGTTATGGGGTGCAGTTGCTGGCCCACTTCCTCGGGGGGCGGGTGGAGAAGGGGCAGAAGCGGGAGTATGGGAAGGGGACCCTGACGGTGGCCGACCGGCAGTGCCGCCTGTTCCGGCGGTTGCCGGCGCAGTTGCAGGTCTGGAACTCGCACGGGGACAAGCTGACCCGGCTGCCCAAGGATTTCGTGGTGGTGGCGACCACCGAGAACAGCGACTACGCGGCGATCGAGCATCCGCAGCGGAAGTTTTACGGCCTGCAGTTTCATCCCGAGGTGGTGCACACGCCGCGGGGCAAGGAGTTGCTGGCCAACTTTGTCCATGGCGTCTGCGGTTGCGGCCGGGACTGGACGATGCGCAGCTACCTGGACCAGGCCGTGGAGGAAATCCGCGCCCAGGTGGGGAAGGAGCGGGTCATTCTCGGCCTGAGCGGCGGGGTGGATTCCAGCGTGGCGGCGGCGCTCCTGCACAAGGCGATTGGCGGCCAGTTGACCTGCATTTTCGTGAACAACGGGCTCCTGCGGGCGCGCGAGGCGGAGGTGGTGCAGGAGGTGTTCGGGCGGCATTTCCGGATGCGGCTGCAGTATGAGGACGCCTCCGCGCTGTTCCTGCGCAAGCTGAAGGGCGTGACCGATCCCGAGCGCAAGCGGAAGATCATCGGGAAGACCTTCATTGATGTGTTCCAGGCGGCCACCCGGCGGGCCGGGCGGGCGCGTTTCCTGGCCCAGGGGACGCTTTATCCGGATGTGATTGAGTCGGTGCCCATCGCGGGCAACCCGGCTGCGCTGATCAAGAGCCACCACAACGTGGGCGGGCTGCCCAAGAACATGAAGTTCGCCCTGGTGGAGCCCCTCAAGTGCCTGTTCAAGGACGAGGTGCGCCAGTTGGGGGTCGAACTGGGCCTGCCCCGGGAGATTGTCTGGCGCCAGCCCTTCCCCGGGCCGGGCCTGGCCGTGCGGGTGCTGGGGGATCTGACGGCCGACAAGCTGCGCATCGTGCGCGAGGCCGACGCCATCGTGGTCGAGGAAATGAAGGCGGCCGGCCTTTACTACAAGATTTGGCAGAGCTTTGCCGTCCTGCTCCCGTGCCGCAGCGTCGGGGTGATGGGGGACGAGCGGACCTACGATTACACCATAGCCGTGCGCGCGGTGGAGTCGCAGGACGGCATGACGGCGGACTGGGTGCGGTTGCCCTACGACCTTCTGGAGAAGCTGGCCACCCGCATCATCAATGAGGTCAAGGGCGTGAACCGCTGCGTGTTTGACATCACCAGCAAGCCCCCCGGCACCATCGAGTGGGAGTAAGGCGGCCGCCGGGCGACGGGCGCCGCCGGCCCTACCTCGGCAGGGGCACCTGGGCCGGGGATTTCAGGTAGGCGATGAGGTGCCGCACCTCGTCATCGGTCAGGGGCTGAAGCAATCCCTCGGGCATCATGGAGAGCGTGCCCTGGGCCAGCGAGGCAATCTCGCCGCGGGGGATGACCAGGGTCTCGTTGGCGGTGACGATGGTGACGGCGTTGTCGTCCTGGCGCTTGACGATGCCCGTGATGACGCGGTCGTCCTTGGTCTCGAGGTTCCACGTCTGGTATTCGTTGGGGATCACCGCGTTGGGCTCGAGGATGTTCTGCAGGATGTAATCGAGGTCGCTGCGGGCGGACCCGGTGATGTCGGGGCCGACCTTCCCGCCGGTGTCAAAGAGGACATGGCAGCCCTGGCACACGCGGGCAAAAACGGCCCGGCCTTGGCGGGCGTCGCCGGCCGGTCCGCTGGTGATCAGCTTCCGGTAGCGCTCGGTTTCCCGCACGGCATCCGCTCCCCGGTCCCGCACCGTGCCCCAGAGCCGCACCACCTGCGCGTTGAGGTCGGGGTCCTGGAAACGGCGCAGCTGCCGGACGAGTTCCGCCCCGAGATCACGCGCCGGCACCTGCTGCGCCGCCACGGCTTGCAGGAGGGCGCGGGCGAACGACGCCCGGGCCGCCAGGGTGTTGAGGGCGTCCTTGCGCTCGGCCGGTGTCAGGGTCCCGTAGGCCGCCAGGATGGCCGCGGGAGTGCGGGCGTCGTCAAAGGAGGCCAGGGCGCGCACGGCCGGCCCGCGCAGCGCCGGGTCGGCCAGGAGCGATTGCAGGGGCGCGGCCAACCCGGGCGCCCGGGCCCCAAGCAACGAATCGAGCGCGGCCACGCGGTCCGCCGCGGGGGCCTTGGAGTCCGTCAGGGTTCGGCGGTGGGCCTCGAGCGCGCCCGCGCTGCCAAAGGTCACCGAGAGGGACTGAACCAGGGCGCGCACCTCAGGGTTCGTGCTGCGCGCCAGCCGCGCCGCCGCGGCTTCCCAACCCGCTGGCATGGGGACGCTCCGGCGGCCCTTGAGGCCGTCCGCCATGCCCTTGAGGATGTCGAGGTGGAACTGGGGGTCGTCGCTCGTGCCGAGCACTTCCACAAGGGCGGGCAGGGGATCCTCGGCTTGGGCCCGGGAGGCCACGGGAAGAGTCAGGCTGCCGAGGAGGACCAGGGCTGCGATCCGGATGACATTGCGCTGCCGCATGGCCGAAGGCTAGGTCGAGGCACGCACAGGGGAAAGCGCAAAGCCGGTCGGCCTCGGAGGGCAGGGACTCCGCGCGGCGGGGGCCGGGCAGGGGATGGCAGAACCCTCGGGGGCGGAATTTTATTCCGGTCACCCGGCAGCAACTGCGGGGCAGGGGGGAAGGTCAGGCCGCCCCGAGGATGCGGGGGCTGGGTTGGAAGACCTTCTGGATGGCCAGCAGGAGTTCCTCCAGCGGAAGCACCTTGCTGACATAGCCATCGGCGCCCTTGGTATGCGCTTCCTCGAGCAAATCCTCGACGAACCCCATGCCGGTCAGCATGACCACGCGGACCTTCGGGTGGGCCGTCTTGACTTTCTCGAGCAGGCGCAGGCCGTCCTCCCCGTCCAGTCCAATATCCAGAACTGCCAGATCCACAGGCTCTTGCGCCAGAATCTCGAGGGATTCAGCGGAGGTGGCGGCGGTGGTCACCTGGTAGCCCTGCCGTTGGAAATAAACGGAGAGGAGCTCCCGGATTTGGGGCTCATCATCGACGACGAGAATGTGTTGGCTCATAGGACGGCTTGGCTGGAAGCAAGCTCGAAGCCAACTTTGGTGGCAGGGCGATCGGGCGCCACCCCGGCTACTGCCGGAGGACAAACTCCTTGGCGTTGAGCAGGGCCCAGAGCAGGTCCTCCAGGGCGGCCCGCCGGTCTGGCGCGCGGAGGGTGGGCAGGAGGGCGGTCAATTCGGTGGTGGTCGGGGGGCGGGTCAGGGCGGACCAATAGAGTTCCTCGATGACCTCGCGGTCGGGGCGGCCGGAACGGAGGAGGGAGGCCAGGCGGTTTTGGGGGTCGGTGATGAGTTCCTGGGTGGTGGGGCCGCTGATGAGTTGGAAGGCCTGGTTCATGGCGGGCTCGCAGGATCGCTCGCATTCGGAGGTCAGTTGGCGGGGGGGCTTGCCGAAGGCGCGCAGGAAGAGGTCGGCTTGGCCGGGTCGGCGGGCGTTGCCTCCGGCGGGGAGGCGGACGTTGGGAACCTGGGCGGCGCGGGTGCCCACGGGCCAGCCGCGGAGGGCGAGGGGAACCCCGGTGACCTGCACCTCGGCGTCGAGCAGTTGCTCGGCGGCCAGGCGCCGCACCTGGGTGTGCGCGTAGTTCATCGTGTCCTCCTCGCTGCCGGGGGCTGGTGTGGAGGACAGCTGGTAGGCGGAGGAGTTCATGATTTGGCGGATGAGATGCCGGAGGTCGAACCCGCTGCGCACGAGTTCCCCGGCGAGATACTCGAGCAGTTCGGGGTGGGAGGCCGGGTTGGTGCTGCGGAAATCGTCCACGGGATCGACCAACCCGCGGCCCATGAGGTGAAACCAGATGCGGTTGGCCTGGGCCCGGGCGAAGAGCGGGTGGTCGGGCCGGGTAAGCCAGCGGGCCAGGCGGTCCAGGGCATCGGCCGGCACGGCGTTGGTGCCTTCCCGGGGCAGGGGCCGGGCTTCGCCCAGGAACCGGGCCTCGGCCGGGCTGCCCAGGCGGGGGTGGGGATGGCGGTGGGCCTCGCCGGTCAGGACGATTTGTTCCCCGATGAACTCGTGCCCGTCGTTGTCGTCCCGGCGGCGGTTCTCGAGCACCCGGTAGCCGACGCGGGCAAAGACGGCGGTCCACTCGTGGTAGTCGTCCTGGGTCCAGCGCTCATAGGGATGATTGTGGCACTGGGCGCACTGCAGGCGGGTGCCGAGGAACACCTGTGCGGCGGCCTCGGCCCGTTCCACCGGGGTGCGGAGGGCGCGGTAAAAGTTGGCCGGCGGAACCTCGTAAGTGCTGCCTCGGGCGGCGAGCAACCCGCGGACGAACTCGTCGAGGGGCCGGTGGGCGGCCAACCCGTCGCGGATCCAGCCATGGAACGCGCGCAGGCCCTTCAGGTCCAGGGTGCGCTCGTCGGCGCGCAGGAGGTCGGCCCACTTCAGCGCCCAGAACTCCGCGAACTCCGGCCGCTCCAGGAGGGTGTCCACCAGCCGCGCCCGCTTGTCGGGCCGCGGGTCGGCCACGAAGGCCCGCGCCTCCTCCGCGGTGGGCGGCAGGCCCAGCAGGTCGAGGTGGGCCCGCCGGCAGAAGACCTCGTCCCGGCAGAGTTCCGCCGGGTTGAGCCGCAGGGTGCGCAGGCGGGCAACGATGTGGCGGTCAATCGGGTTGGCCGCGGGCGGCCCGCTTCCGCGCCGGTAGTGGGGACGCTCCGGGACGAAATCGAGGCGGACGGGCACCTGCTGGTCGAGGTAGCGCACGAGCACGGTGACCTGGCCAAAGGAGCGCCGGGTGACCTGCCCGTCGGGGGAAAGGTCGGCAAGGGGCGGGATGGCCTCATAGCAGGCCAGGGCGGTGACATCACGGCGCGACCCGTCGGTGAACTCCGCCATGGCGCGCAGGCGGACGCGATCGGCGCGTCCGTGCAGCACCTCCTCGCGCGGGGTGACGCGGAGGGTGCGTAACCGGGGGGCGGTCGCGGGATCGGCGGGCGCCCGGGCGGCGATCCAGCGGCGGAGGATTTCGTATTCGGCCGACCCCGGCACGAGGCGGCGCTGGCCCTCATGGGGGACGGCGGTGGTGGGCTTGAGCAGGAGAAGGCTTTCGTCAGGCCGCGCGAAATCAAGCCGGCGCCCGGCCACCCCGTGGACCAGGCTGGCGTAGTCGGCTGCGGGATCCTCCCCGCGCAGGGACAGGCGGAAGCCCCCCTTGCCCTGCCGGTTGCCATGGCAGGGACCGGAGTTGCAGCCGGCCTTGGACAGGACGGCCATGACATCGCGTTCGAAGAGCACGGGGGTCTCGGCGCGGCCCGGTGGGACGCCGAATAGGAGGGTGGCGGCGGCCAAGAGGGCCGCGGCGACTCGGGGTCGGGTCAGGGCCGGGGGCATGGGTTCATCGTGCGATCCACGCGCGCGCTGGGCAACGCTTTGCTGCGGGAGGTGTCCTTCAGCGCTGGATCCGGAGGGGGGCGCTCCAGAAGGTGCCATTGCGGACGCGCGCCACGAGCAGGGAGCCGGCCGGGACCGCCACCGGCGCCTCGTAGGTGCGAGCCGTGGGCATGGCTGCTCCCCCGGGGGCCCGTGGATCGCTGCCGTCGAGGGTGAACAGGATCTGGCCGGAGGGTGTGGACAGGGAGATGGGATCCTCCGGGCGCGGGGCGGGCGGGGGGGTGACGGCAGGGGGGGCAGCAGGCCCAGGGGTGTTGGCCGGGGCGATGCGCGGGGCGGCGGGGAATTGGCGGTCGATCCAGGAGACGCGGGCGCGGAACCATTTCTTGAGGTAGTCGAGTTCCTCCTCCCAGGTGTCCCCCACGAAGTGGTTGGGGTTCACGTTGACCCCGAGGATGGGCCAGCGCCGGAAGTTCCGGGCCTGGGCCTCCTTGAGTTCGGCGGCCAGTTCATCGACGCGGCGGCTGATGCGGTCTGGGTTCAGGACGTTGGTGCGCAGGACGGCCCATCGATCAATGTGGCGCTGGTAGAAGTCCGGGTCCTCGGCGAGGCGCTCGAACCAGCAGACCTCGGTGGGCCGGAGCAGGGGGTAATACCACTCGCTCGTATACCACGCGTCGTAATAGTCGGCGTTGCCAAAGCTGAGGTTCCAGTCCCAGGCCGGCTCCACCTTGAGCTTCCCGCCGCGGTCCTTGGTCAGGTAGCAACTGTAGCGGAAGCCGTCGATGTTCTTGGTCGACTCGACCAGCCAGTGGTGGTCGATGAAGGAATCCACGTCGAGGTAGGCGGCATAGCCGTTGGTGGGGTCGGTGAAGGCGCTGCCATAGAGGGCCCCCTCCAGCCGGTTCAGGTAGGCGGCGATCCAGGCCTTCTGCTGGGACGAAAGGTCCTGCTCGTCGGGATCGACGAAGAAGAGGCGCAGGTCGCGCCCGGTGGTGAAGCCGACCTCGCCGTTGGCGGCGGGGCCCGAGTAGTTGCGGCCCCAGCGGGAGAAGGGGGAATCAACGTGGTCCCGCTTGAGGATGTAGCCGCCCGTGATGGCGGGCTCCGTGTTGTCCTCCGGCTTGAGCTTGGCGATGTTGACCCGGGCGTCGTCGCGCTTGATGCGTTCCTCGAGGACGTAGAGCCCGGCGTAGTCATCCCGGCCCAGGCGGGCGCCGCCGCGGCTGAGGAAGACCTCCACGAAGCGGGTGCGCGTGGCGTAGCGGCCCATGAGGTTGCTCATCTCATAGGCCAGGACGTCGCGCAGGAGGGATTTGTCCGCGTAGGGCGCATAGAGGACCCAGTCGGATTCGGCGGGCATGCCGAACGGGGAGAAGTCCACCTTGTCGCCGTCCTCGTCGCGGGCCTTGAAGGTGAACGAGGCCTTCGGCAGGCGGAGGGAGCTGTGGCCGCGCCGCTTGAGGTCGCCGCGGCCCTCGTAGTCGGCCGGGCCCAGCAGGGTGGTGCGGCCCTCCTCGGGGCGGATGAAGCGGGTGGAGGCGACGATGTAACGCTCGTTCCCGATGTATTGGCGGTGGGCATTGAGGATGACGAGGGGAAGGTTCGATTGGAAATCGCGCAGCGACTCGTCGAGGAAGGTGTAGGTGGCGGCCGCCACCGCGCTCGGGTGGACATCGGGGGCAAAGGCCCGGGCCTGCAGGAGGGTGTTTTCGCGGAGGGTCAGGGGGGCGGTGTAGATGGGCGAGTTGGTGCCCGGCAGGCCGCCATTGAGCGTGTAACGAATGACGGCATTGCTGGCCTGCGTTTGGAGGCGCACCTCAAGGGCGTTGGTGAAGACCCCGCCGGGCATGGAAATGGCCGGCTCCGCGGCGCGGGCTCCCTCGACTTTTGGGGGGCGGGTGGGGGTGTTGGCCGTGTTGAACTGCCCGCGCCGGTTGGAGTTCCAGTCGCCACCCCCCTCCCGGGAAAAGCGGTTGGCCGGCGGTTCCTGTCGGGCCATGCCTTCCCGCGCATCCTCGCGCTCGCGCTGGCGGTTGCGGTCCCGGGGTCCCTCGCGGTCCTCCTGCGGGCGCGCGGGTTCCTGCGGCAAGGCAAACCGGTCGCGCGCGGCATTCCTTTCCTCCTGCAGGCGCTGCTGCTGCAGGGCCTTGGACTGCTGGGCCCGATGCCTGGCGCGCAGAAAGCCCACCAAGGCGAGGTTGACGGCGAGGGTGACGAGCAGGGCAACCGCGATGGCGGTGAAGAGGGGCCAACGGCGGCGGGGCTTGGAGGCCCGGGGCAGGGGCGGAGGCTGGGGCAGGGGCGGGGGGATCGAGGACATGGCCGGGGCGCCTAGTGCGTCATCGCATAGAAGATGATGTTGACCCCGAGAGGATACGCGAATTTTTCGGAATGCTCGCGGAAATAGCCCTCATCCTCGCCTTCCCGTTCCCAGCCGTCCCCCATGTCGGTGTTGTGGCAAATGAGCACCATCAGGCGTCCCTTGTCGTCGGAGATGCCGCGGTAATGCGGTTCGCGCGCGTCGGCCCGCTCGTAGGTGCGCCCGGCCTGGTAATGGGGCAGGCCCGGCACCTGGGGCGTCTCCCGGAGATCAAACACGCAATGGAAAATCGGATGCGACATGGGCAGGTCGACCGGTTTCCGGTCGGGGAAGACCTTTTTCATTTCCCGCTCGAAGACGCCCCATTCGCGTTCCCCCCAGAAATCATCGAACATGAGGAAGCCGCCGTTGAGGAGGTAGCGCCGGAGCGCTTCCACCTCCGCGTCGGCCAGGAGAAGGCGGCCGGGTTCCACCAGGTAGAGGAAGGGGTAGCGGGCGAGGTCCGGCTCCGTCAGGCGCAGGACCCGGCCATCGGGGTTCACCTGCAGGGAGGTCAATTGCCGGAGGCGCCACGACAGGTTGAGGTCGCTGTCCGGGAAGTCGATGCTCCAGCGCAGTTGCCCGCTCGACCCGGGGGCCTCGGGATCGACGTCGTAGTGAACCCGCACAAAGGTGAAGGCATCCGCCGCAAACGCCGGGGGATTCGTCCAGTTGGGCGCCACCCCGGGCCCGAGCGCCTCCTCCCGCGCGGTGCGGGGATTCTCGTTCTGCAGGCGCTGCACCTCCGGTCCAAACGTCCGTCCCTCGGTGGACAACCGGGTGGCGTCGCGCCGCCGCGGGGTGGTCAGCGCATCGTCCACGGTCTGGGCGGCGACCCAGCCCGCCAAGGCCAGGCCCATCCCCAGACCGAGCAGGCCGGGCAGGCCATGGGGAGGGCGGGGGACTGGGGAAATCATGGCGGGCAGCTGCGCGGATACCTTGCGGACGGGACAGGGAGAAAGCAAGCGGCCAGAAGACACCGCCGTCGCCGCCAACGCCTCCCCGTTGACTTGCCATGCGGAACTCGGCCATAGTCCCTCCATCTCCGCATCCTAAAACAACACGTGGCCGCAAAAGACGACTATCTGCTCGATAACCTGGTCGACATGGGGTATGTGACCCCGGACCAGATTGAACAGGCCCGCGTTGAAGCCGAGGGCCGGAGCATGGGGGTGGTTGACTGGATGGTGGAGCAGCGGATCCTGTCCTCCCCCATCGTGGCCCAGGCCAAGGCGGCCCACTTCGGCTTTGAGATGGTGAGCCTGGCTGAGATTCGGCCCGAGGACGACGTCATCTCGGCGGTCCGCCGTGACATCGCCAAGAAGTACCGCGTGGTGCCGGTCTTCAAGCATGGCCATCACCTGGCCATCGCCATGAGCGACCCGTCCGACCTCGGCGCCATCGATTCGCTCCACCACCTGCTCCGGGCGGAGATTGAGGTCAAGGTCGCCACCGACGAGGACATCGACGCCGCCCTCAACAAGTATTATGGGGGCAGCGATGACCTGGGGAAGATGATCCAGGACATCACGGAAGGGGAGGTCGAGATCGGCGCCGCCCCGACCACCGCCGCCGACGAGGATGGGGCCACGGTCGAGGCCGACGCGCCCATCATCAAGCTGGTCAACAGCATCATCGTGGAGGCTTTCAAGCTGCGCGCCTCGGACATCCACCTGGAGCCGATGGGCAAGACCTTCCGGGTGCGCTACCGCATCGATGGTGTCCTGCACGAGCAGAAGTCCCCGCCCAAGCGCCTGCAGCCCGCCATCATCAGCCGGCTCAAGATTCAGTCCAACATGTCCATCGCGGAGAAGCGCATCCCGCAGGACGGCCGCATCCAGAGCCAGGTGGGGGACAAGGTGATCGACCTGCGCGTGTCCTGCCTCCCCACCAACCATGGCGAGAGCATCGTCATGCGTATCCTCGACAAGGAGGGGCTGCGGCTCGGGTTGGCGGAACTGGGCTTCCTGACCGATGACCAGCAGACCTTCGAGCGCCTCATCGGCCTGCCGGATGGCATCCTGCTCGTCACCGGGCCCACAGGCTCGGGCAAGACGACCACCCTGTATTCCTGCCTCAATTTCATCAACCGGCCCGACCGCAAAATCATCACGGTTGAGGACCCCGTCGAGTACGTGCTGGCCGGCATCAACCAGGTCCAGGTGAGCGAGATTGTCGGCCTCACCTTCGCCGCCGCCCTGCGCTCCATGCTCCGCCAGGCTCCCAACGTCATCATGCTGGGGGAAATCCGCGACCTCGAGACGGCCAGCATCGCCATCAACGCCTCCCTGACCGGCCATCTCGTCTTCTCCACCCTGCACACCAACGACGCCCCCGGCGCGGTCGCCCGCCTCATCGACATCGGGGTCAAGCCGTTCCTCGTCGCCTCCTCCACGCGGGCCATCATGGCCCAGCGGTTGGTCCGCAAGATCTGCAAGAAGTGCATCGCGCCCTACACGCCCTCGGAGGCGGAACTCACGCCCCTTGGCCTGGATGCCAGCGCCATCCAGAACGCCAACTTCATGAAGGGCAAGGGCTGCAACGACTGCTCCAAGTCCGGCCACCGCGGGCGCATGGGCATCTTCGAGGTTTTTGTCATCGACGACGAGGCGCGCAAGTTGATCTACGACCGCGTGCCGTCCTCGGTCCTCCGCGCGCGCGCCCGTGAGATGGGCATGCGCACCCTGCGCGAGGACGGTTCCCGCAAGGTGGTTGCCGGGATGACCACCTCGGAGGAGGTGGTGCGAGCCACCGTGGGGGACAGCGACTGATGCCCCGCGTATCCCAACCCTGATTTCCCAGACTATGGCTTATTCCATGACCGATCTCCTGCAGTTGGTGGTCTCCGAGGGGGCCGCCGACCTGCACCTGCGCGTGGGCACCGCCCCGGTTATCCGGTTGCATGGCGAACTGGAGCGCGTGGAGGGGCCCCCGCTGGCCCCCGAGGACACCGAGGAGCTCATGCGCTCAATCACCTCCGAGGACCACATCCAGCATGTGCGCGAAAAGGGCGGGGCGGACTTCGGGTTCGCCTTCGGGGACGCGGCCCGCTTCCGGGTCAGCGTCTTCAAGGAGAAGGGCAACTTCGGCATGGTGCTGCGCCAGATCCCGAGCAAGCTGCTCACCCTGGACCAGATCGGGATCCCGCGCGAGACCATCATGTCGCTCCTGCACAAGCCGCGCGGCCTGGTGCTGGTCACCGGGCCCACGGGCTCGGGCAAGACGACCACGCTCGCCTCGATGATCAACATCATCAACCACGAGCGGGGCGACGCCCACATCATTACCATCGAGGACCCGATCGAGTATTACCACACCCACAAGAAGGCGGTGGTCACCCAGCGCGAGATCCACGTGGATGTGCCCAGCTTCGCGGAGGCCCTGCGGCGCGCCCTGCGCCAGGATCCCGACGTCATCCTGGTCGGTGAAATGCGCGACCTCGAGACCATCGATGCGGCCATCACGGCGGCCGAGACGGGGCACCTGGTCTTCGGCACCCTGCACACGACCGGGGCCGCCAAGACCATCGACCGTATCGTCAACGCCTTCCCCTTCAACCAGCAGGAGCAGATTCGGATTCAGCTCTCCACCGTGCTGCAGGCCGTCATTTCCCAGCTTCTGCTGCCCCGGGTGGACAAGCCGGGGCGCTGCGCCGTGTTCGAGATCATGATCAACACCCCCTCGGTGGCGGCCCTCATCCGCGACAACAAGACCTTCCGCATCAACTCGGACATCCAGACCGGCGCCAAGTACGGCATGGTCACGCTGGACGGCTTCCTCATGGAGAAATACATGCAGGGGATCATCTCGCGCGAGGACGTGATCAACAAGTCCCAGGACCCGGTCACCATCCAGGCCAAGCTGCAGGAATATGAACTGGCGCGCGCCGTGGGCGCGGCCGGCGCCAGCGGCACTCCGGCCGGCGCCAGCGGCGCCCCGGCGCCCGCCCCCGCCCCGGCCAAGCGCTAGCACCCCATGCAGGAGTACATCGCCGATCCATTGCTGAGCCTGGTCCGGGAACGCGGGCTGCTGGATGACCTGCAGTTCGAGGAGGTCACGCAGGAACAGGCGCGCACCGGCAAGCCGTTCGGCCAGGTCCTGTCGGACCTCGGCTTCGTGGACACCGACACCCAGCTGCAAATCATCGCCGACCACCTCGGCACGGAAGTGGTCTCCCTGGAGGGGGTGGAGTTCACGCCCGAGTTGCTGGCGACCATCCCGGCCGCCACCGCCCGCATGCACCAGTGCATCCCGCTGGCCGACTTCGGGAGCGCCCTGCGGGTGACCATGGTGAACCCCCTCAGCCCGGCGGCGCTGGACGACATTTCCTACGTGGTCGGGAAGGAGATCCAGCCCGTGGTGGTCGACCCGGCCGCGATCGCGCAGGTGCTCGACAAGCATTACGGCGATGAGGCGGCCGGCATGGGCGACATCCTGGCCGAGTTGGGGGCGGACGCGGACATCGCCATCGAGGCGCTGGGCGGCGCCGCGGCCGAGGAGTCGGCCGATGCGGTGGACCTGGCCAACGAGGTGCCCATCGTGCGCTTCGTGAACCTGGTGCTGTTCCAGGCCATCCAGGACCGCGCCAGCGACATCCATTTCGAGCCCTTCGAGGACGAGTTCAAGATCCGCTACCGCGTGGATGGCGCCCTCTACGAGATGGCCCCGCCCCCCAAGCACCTGGCCCTGCCCGTGATCTCCCGCCTCAAGGTCATGGCCAACCTCAACATCTCCGAGCGCCGGCTGCCGCAGGACGGCCGCATCAATTTCCCCCTGGCCGGCCGCCAGATCGACATGCGCGTTTCCACCCTTCCCACCGCCTTCGGGGAATCCGTGGTGCTGCGCGTGCTGGACCGCTCCGCCGTCAATCTCGACCTCGAGAACATCGGCCTCCCGACCTACGTCTACGACTACATCAACGAGGCCATCCAGCAGCCGAACGGAATCTTCATCGTCACGGGGCCGACCGGGTCGGGCAAGACGACCACGCTCTATTCCTGCCTGCGCAAGGTCAACACCATCGACGTCAAGCTGCTGACCGCGGAGGATCCCGTCGAGTATGACATTGACGGCCTCGTCCAGGTGGCCATCAACGATGCCATGGGCATGACCTTCGGCAAGGCGCTGCGTTCCTTCCTCCGCCAGGATCCCGACATCATCATGATCGGGGAAATGCGCGACCTGGAGACGGCCCAGATCGCCGTGCAGTCCTCGCTGACCGGCCATCTTGTGCTCAGCACCCTGCACACCAATGACTCGCCCGGGGCCGTCACCCGGCTGGTCGACATGGGCGTGGAGCCCTTCCTGATTTCCTCGACCCTCATGGCGGTGCTGGCCCAGCGCCTGGTGCGGACCATCTGCAAGAAGTGCCGGACCCCCTTTGAGCCAACCGACAGCCAGCTCTCGCTGCTCAACCTCTCCCCCCATGACATCGGGGACAAGATGTTCTACTACGGCCGCGGTTGCCAGAACTGCAACGACACCGGCTACCGCGGCCGCAAGGGCATTTTCGAGCTGCTGATCATCAACGATGCCCTCCGCAACCTGATCAACGAGCGGGCCCCCGCCGTGGTCGTCCGGCAGAAGGCCATGGAACTGGGCATGGTCTCGCTGCGGGACGACGGCTTGCGCTCAATTTTTGACGGTGCTACCACCATCGAGGAAGTCGTCAAATACACCTGACGCCCGCTTCCCTCCAAACGCCGCCCCCAACCCTACCCCCCATTCCCCCTATGCCCAAGTTCAGCTATGTGGCCATGGATTCCCGTGGCAAGGAGACCAAGGGCACCCTGGAGGTCGCCAGCCAGAACGAGGCCATCGGGCGCCTGAAGGAGATGGGGTTCTTCCCCACCAAGGTGGTGGAGGAAAAGGCCAAGGAGAAGGAGAAGGAAAAGGCCCCCAAGGCCGCCGCCAAGGGGAAGAAAAAGGGCGGGCTGGAGTTTCAGATCAAGATCCCCGGCCTGAGCGGGCGGGTGAAGCCCAAGGTGCTGACCGCCTTCACCCGCCAGTTGGCCACCCTCGTCGACGCCGGCCTCCCGCTCCTGCGCGGCCTGCGCGTGCTGGAGAAGCAGGAAAAGCATCCCACCCTCAAGGAGATCATCGGGCAGTTGGGCATGTCGATCGAGGGCGGCAGCACCTTCTCCGAGGCCCTCGCCCAGCATCCCAAGGTCTTCAACCGGCTCTATGTGAACATGGTCAAGGCCGGCGAACTGGGCGGCGTGCTCGAGGTCGTGCTGGCCCGCCTCTCGGAGTTCATGGAGAAGGCCCAGAAAATCAAGGGCAAGGTGATCGCCGCCATGTTCTATCCCGCGGCCGTCATCACCGTGGCCGTCGTCATCCTCGCCGTCCTCATGATCTGGGTCGTGCCCAAGTTCAAGGACATCTTCAAGGACATGCTCCCGGGCCAGAGCCTCCCCGGCTTCACCCGCTTCGTCCTCGGCGTCAGCGAGGCCGTCTCCCAGAACTTCATCATCACCTTCATCTGTCTCGTCCTCGTCGGCGCCTCCTTCATCGCCTTCATCCGCACCCGGGTCGGCCGGCGCCTCTTTGACAAGTTCAAGCTCAACATGCCGGTGCTGGGGCCCGTCATCAGCAAGGTCGCCATCTCCCGCTTCACCCGCACCCTGGGCACCCTCGTCAGCAGCGGCGTCCCCATCCTGCAGGCCCTCACCATCGTCAAGGAAACCTCCGGCAATGTCGTCGTCGGCGCCGCCGTCGGGGCCGTGCACGAGAGCGTCAAGGAGGGTGAGACCATCACCGCCCCCCTCGAGGCCTCCGGCGTCTTCCCTCCCATGGTCATCAGCATGGTCGATGTCGGCGAGCAGACCGGCGCCCTGCCCGAGATGCTCATGAAGATTGCCGACAACTACGATGACGAGGTCGACAACGCCGTTGCGGCCATGACCTCGCTGCTCGAGCCCATCATGATCGTCTTCCTGGCCGTCGTCGTGGGCAGCATCGTCATCGCCCTCTTCCTGCCCCTCATCAAGCTGATGGAACAGGTCGGCGAGCCCGAGGGCGACCGGCAGGGCCCCAGCAGCGAATAGGGCAGGGGCGCCCGCCGCGGGATTCGGCGCCCGCCCTTACCCCCGCACCCGATGAACCGCCCGCGCTGGGAACGACTCGGGCAGTTGCGCGCCCTCCTGCGCGAGACCGCCCCGCCCCCCGACCGGATGGCTGCGCGCCTGCAGACGGTGGAGCGCGACGTCGTCCTTCCGGTCAAGGCGGTTTTCCTCCTCATCCTCGTCAACCACCTGTATTTCCAGAGGTGGTTCGAGAACGTCAACCTCCCGCAGACCGATGCCCAGTGGGCGGTGCAGCGGTTCTTCGGGGTCTACCTGGCCCTGAACGCCGTGGTGGCCGGCGTCCTGCTCTTCCGTCCCCGCATGGAGCCCGTCGTCCTCCAGCGGTTCATCTTCGCGTCCAACTTCAGCGACGGCGTGCTGGTGGGGTTGCTCACCTACATGACCGGCGGCGTGGACAGCATTCTCTACTGGATTTTCCCGGCGCTCATCCTGCGCAACGCCGTCAGCTGCCCGCTGGCCGCCTCCCAGCTGATCCTCAACTTCACCTTCAGCCTCGTCTACCTGGCCGCCAGCCTCATCGCCTGGTTCCTCGAGCGCAGCACCTCGGACTTCCGGGACGAGCTTCGCCTGCCCGGGGAGGGCGAGGCCTTTCCCACCGAGTCGTTCCTGCTCCGGCTCATTGTCCTGTGGCTGGCCGCGGCCTGGGGCTATGCCATGCAGGTGCTCTTCGAGAAGAACCGCCGCGCGGCGGAGGAGAGCCGCGAGTTTGCGGTCCGCCAGGAACAGCTCCGCTCGGCCGGCCGGTTGGCCGCCCGCATCGCCCACCAGATCAAGAACCCCCTCGGCATCATCAACAACGCCGCCTACTCCCTGCAGCGCGCCCTGCAGGAGGGCAAGCCGGCCAGCCCCGGGCAGGTGGCCATGATCCGCGAGGAGGTCGCCCGGGCCGACCAGACCCTCAACCGGCTCATGGGCTACTCGCAGTTGGCCGAGGGGCGCGTTGAGCGCCTCGACCTTGCGGGCGAAATCGCCCGCGCCGTGGAACAGGCCCTGCCGCCCGCCGCCCATTACCCCGTCCGGGTCGAGACCGACCTGGCGCCCGGCCTGCCGGTGCTGCTGATGCAGCGGGCCCATCTCTCCGAGATCCTGGTCAACCTTCTCCAGAATGCGCGCGAGGCTTTCGAGGGGCGCCCGGGGGTCATCCGCATCGCCGCCCGGCCGGCCCCGGACGCCTGCATCGAACTGACCATCGCCGACGACGGCCCGGGCATCCCCTCCGACCGGCTGGAGCGCATCTTCGAGGCCTACTACACCACGAAACCGCGCGGGACCGGCCTCGGCCTGGCCATCGTCAAACAGGACCTCGAGCTCTATGGCGCCCTCATCCGGGTTGAATCTCAGGTTGGAAAGGGGACCCGTTTCCTGCTACATATTCCCACCCGCACCGTTCCTGTGCCCGCATGAGTTCGCCCCTGCCGCCCGTGCTCGTCGTTGATGACGAGAAGAACATGCGGGCCTCGCTGCAGACCCTGCTCGGTGACGAGGGCTATGCGGTGCGGGCCGTCGAGACGGCCGAGGAGGGGCTGGAGGTGGCCCTGCGCGAGAGGTTGCTGGCCGTCATCACGGACGCGCACCTGCCCGGCCTGAGCGGTTATGACCTCCTGGCCCGGCTGCGCCAGGCCCGGCCCGAGCTGCCCGTCATCCTGATCACGGCCTACGCCCAGACCAAGCAGGCCGTGCAGGCGCTGCGCCAGGGCGCCACCGATTACCTCCTGAAACCCTTCGACCCGGACGAACTGCTGCACGCCGTCGCCCGCTGTGCCGAGCGCCACCAGCTGGTCTCCGAGAACCTGCGCCTCCGGCGTGCCGCCCCGCCCGTCATCGACCTCGGCCACATCATCGGGGAATCCCCCCGCATGGAGGAATTGCGGAGCCTGATCCAGACGGTTGCGGCCTCCCCCGCCACCGTTCTCATCCTCGGCGAGACCGGCGTGGGCAAGGAGTTGGTGGCCGGCGCCATCCACCACCTGAGCAACCGCCGCGAGGGGCCCTATGTCCGCATCAACTGCGCGGCCATCCCCGAGGCCCTGCTGGAAAGCGAGCTGTTCGGCCATGAGAAGGGCGCCTTCACCGGCGCGCTGCGCCAGAAGCTGGGGCGGGTGGAGGAGGCCGACGGCGGCACGGTCTTCCTCGACGAAATCGGCGACATGAGTCGACCCCTGCAGGCCAAGCTCCTGCGGTTCCTCGAGGACGGCTCGTTCACGCGCGTGGGCGGCAACGAGGAGCGGCGCGTCGATGTCCGGCTGATTGCGGCCACCAACCGCGACATCATCGAGGCCATCCGCCAGCAGCAGTTCCGCGAGGATCTCTACCACCGCCTCAACGTGTTCCAGTTGCGGCCGCCGCCCCTGCGGGAGCGGGGCCAGGACGTGATCCTGCTGGCCGACCATTTTTTGCGGCAGTTTGCCGGCGGGATGCGCAAGCCGATCCGGGGCTTCACGGCCGCCGCCCGCCAGAAGCTGCTGGCCCATCATTGGCCGGGCAATGTCCGCGAGCTCCGCAACGTGATTGAGCGGGCGGTCATCCTCGAGTCCACCCCTGAAATTCAGGCCCAAAACCTGCCGGATTTCCAACTGGAGTCACGCCTGCGCAAGGGGGACACCCCGGTGGTCGCCGGCGGCCGCTCGCTGGACGAGGTGGTGGCCCAGTTTGAGAAGGATTTCATCCTCAACATTCTTGAACAGAACCGATATAACTTGGCGCGGACCGCGGAGCAGCTTCAAATCAGCCGCCACGCGCTCCGTTACCGCATGCAGCGACTGAACATCCAGACCGGCCCGGATTCGGCCGACGACGCCCCCGAGGAGGCCGCCCCATGATTGCCCCCGTGCTGCTGGCCGCCGGCATCCGCGGCGAACAGGAAATCCAGGCACTCCAGGACGCGGCCCAGCGTTCCAAGTCCTGGTTCAGCGGCGATTCCGGCCTTGTCCTGGGATCGATTGGCCTCGTCGTCGCCGCCCTGTTGTTCTGGGTGGTCTTCATCCGCCGCCGCCCCACCCACCAGCGCGGCTCGCTGGTGGTCACCCGCAACAAGCGGGGGGACAACACCCGCTACAACTCCTCCGGCCGCCGCCGCCGCCGCCGTCGCCGCCCGGGGCACCCGGACAACTTCGGCCGCAACCCGACCCTGGGGGAGACCGGCGGCCTGCCGCCGCCGCGGCCGGAGGATTCCGGCCCCTCGCCGGCCGCCCCGGGCAGCCCTTCCTGAGCGGGTTCCCCGGCCCGCCGCATCCGCCCTCATGGAGGAGAGCCAGTCCATCACCCGCAAGAGCGCGTCCAACCTCGCGCTCGCCTTTATTCTACTCCCGCGCCCAAAGCGGGAGGGGATGACTGCGCTGTATGCCTTCTGCCGGGAGGTGGACGACGTGGCGGACGATGAAACGGTCCCCGCCGATCGCCGCCGCGAGCAGTTGGCGGCCTGGCGGACCGACATCGCGGCCGCCTGTGCGGGGCAAAAGCCCCGCTTCGCGGTCAACCGCGAGTTGCAGCCGGTCATCGCGGCCCATCGCCTGCCCTTCCGCCTCTTCGACGAGCTCATCCGGGGCGTCGAGATGGACCTCGACGTCAAGCGCTACGAGACCTTCCCCGACCTCGAGCGATACTGTTACCATGTGGCTTCCGTGGTTGGGTTGCTCAGCATCGAGATCTTTGGCTACCGCAACCCGCGCTGCCGCGACTATGCCGATGCCCTGGGCAAGGCGCTGCAGTTGACGAACATCCTGCGGGATGTGCGGACCGACGCCGACCGGGGCCGCATTTATCTGCCCCGGGAGGAGATGGCCCGGCATGGGGTCGGCGAGGAGGAGATCCTCCGGGGCCAGTCCTCGGAGCGGTTCCAGGCCCTGGCTGCGTCCGTGGCCGGGCGGGCCCGGCATTTCTACGGGATGGCCGCCGCATTGCTGCCGCCCGAGGACCGGCGGTCCATGGTGGCCGCGGAGTTGATGGGGGCGGTTTACTGGCGGCTGCTGCGCAAGCTCGAGGACAGCCGGTTTGATGTGCTGGGCCCGCAACCGACCCGCCTGAACAAGGCCCAGAAAATCCTGCTCATCGGCCGCACCTGGTGGAGGCAGTCCCGCGGGCTGACCACCCCCAACTACGGTACGCCGTGACACCCGCAGGGCAGGGGTCGGCGCCGCCCCCGGGTGCAGCCCCCGGCTCCCCCGCCACCCGCCGCCTGATCGTCAACGCCGACGATTTCGGCCGCACGGCGTCCATCAATGCGTCCGTGCTGCGCGCCCACCGGGAGGGCATCCTGACCTGCGCCAGCCTGATGGTGAACGAGCCGGCGGCCGCGCAGGCGGTTGCGCTGGCCCGCGACCATCCCACCCTCGGCGTCGGGCTGCACCTCGCACTCGTCCGGGGTCAGGCCGCCCTGGGGGCCGCCCGGGCACCGGACCTCGTCGATGCCGCCGGCCGTTTCCCCGACGATCCGGCTGGTGCCGGCCTGCGCCTGCAGGTTTCGCGCCGGCTCCGCGCCCAGGTGCGCGAGGAACTGGCCGCCCAGTTCGAGCGGTTCCATGCCACCGGCCTGCCGCTCGACCATGTCAATGGCCACCTTCATTTCCACCTCCACCCGGTCGTCTGCGACCTGCTGCTGGAACACCGCGTCGCCTGGGGCGTCACGCGGATGCGCCTCACCCGGGATCCCTTCCTGGCCAACGCCCGGCTGGCCCGCGGCCGCTGGGTGACCCGCGCCCTGCATGCCGCCGTGTTCGCCGGGTTGTCCGCCCGCGCCCGGCCCCGCCTGGCCCGGCATGGGATCGGGCACCCGGCCCGCGTCTTCGGCTTGCTGCAGGACGGGCGGGTGGATGAGGCCTTCCTGCTCCGCCTCCTCCCGGCGCTGCCCCCGGGGGATTCGGAGCTTTACTCGCATCCATGCCTCGAACAGTTTCCGCACGAATTGGCGGCGCTCCTGAGCCCGCGGGTGCGGGATCTGTTCCAGCAGTTGGGCATCCAGCGCATCCGTTACCAGGATCTCCCGCCCCCGCCGGGCGCCGCCCACCCGCTCGCATGACCAAAGTCCTCCTCATTCTCATGGCCGGCCTGCTCTTCGAGGCAGTCGGGGTCGTTCACCTCAGCGCCGGCATGAAGCAATGGCGCCAGGCGGCCGCCGCCAGTCCGGAAGGGGCCAGCCGCCTGGCCACCTGGGGCCGGCTCCTCCAGGCCGGTCTCACCAACCGCAACCTGCTTCTCGGCATCGCCTACGAGTCCGTCTTCTTCGCCGTCATCTGCTACCTGCTCACCCATCGCGACGTCAGCCTGATCTGGCCCCTGAGCGCCCTCAGCTTCGTGTTCACCGGCCTGGCGGCAAAATTCTTCCTCCACGAGCAGATCTCCGGGCTGCGCTGGGCCGGCATCGTCCTCATCGTGGCCGGGGCCGGCCTGATCACCCTCAGTGAAAAGCGGCAGGAACAGCCCCGTGCCGCCGCGGCAACGCCGGCCGGCCCCCCGCCGTCCGGGGTTCCCTGACGCCCGCCCGGGGCGGCTGGCCGGGACGATGAGACGCCCGCGCTTGAAACACCACCGATGCCTCCCCATAGTTCGGCCGCACGGCGGGTCGAACTTTTCCGGCCTCCGCCACCGAACGACCAACATAACCGCACCGAACTCATGCCACACGAACTGCCCGCCCTTCCCTACGCGCACGACGCCCTCGAGCCCCACATCGACAAGGCCACCATGGAGATCCACCACGGCCGCCACCACAAGGCCTACGTGGACAACCTGAACAAGGCGCTCACCGGGCAGGGGGCCCTCGAGGCGAAGCCGCTCGACGCCCTCATCCGCGACCTCGCCTCCGTCCCCGAGGCCATCCGCGGGCCGGTGCGCAACAACGGCGGCGGCCATTACAACCATTCCATGTTCTGGAAGCTCATGGCCCCGCAGGCGGGTGGCGCCCCCGGCGGCGCGGTCGGGGCGGGCATCAATGCCGCCTTCGGTTCCTACGCCGACTTCCAGGCCAAGTTCGAGGCGGCCGGCCTCGGCCGCTTCGGCAGCGGCTGGGCGTGGCTCGTCGTGAACGGCGGCAAGCTTGAGATCGTCTCCACCGCCAATCAGGACAATCCCATCATGGGCAAGGCCATCGCGGGCTGCGAGGGGACGCCCATCCTCGGGGTGGACGTCTGGGAACACGCCTACTACCTCAAGTACCAGAACAAGCGCGCGGATTATCTCAAGGCGTTCTGGAGCGTCGTCAACTGGGCCGAGGTCGAACGCCTCCACGCGGCCGCCAAGTAAGCGGCCTTCAAGCCAATGGTCAGCGCAGGGCAGGCCACGGCCTGCCCTGCGTCGTTTTCAGAGGCCGATGGGATGCCAGGCGGTTTTTAATTCCACCGTGTCGAGAATCCACCCGGGATCCTCCGTGGCCTCGCCCAGCCAGGCGTCCGGGCTCAGGTCGCGGGTGGTGCAGCGCTTGAGGTTGACCGCGGCACCGCCGCGCAGGACGGGGCCGAGCGCCGCCTGTCCGGAGCCGTCCACGATCGCATTGACATCGAGGTGCCCGGCCACGTGCGGGGCCAGTTCGGCCTGCGGGCCGCTCAACAGGTTGACCACCCCGCCCGGCAGGTCGCTCGTGGCCAGGATCTCCGCGAAGGTCAGCGCCGGCAGGGGGAAGCGTTCCGAGACCAGGGCCACCGTGGCGTTGCCGGAAACGATGACGGGGGCCAGCAGCGAGACGAGTGCCGCGAGGGAGGGCCGGGCGGGCGCGAACACGGCGACCACCCCCGTGGGTTCCGGGGTCGTGAAGTTGAAATGGGGGCTGGCCACCGGATTCACGCTGCCGAGCACCTGCGCATACTTGTCCGCCCACCCGGCGTAGTAGACCAGCCGGTCAATCGCCGCCGCCACCTCGGCCTGGGCACGGGCCGGCCCGGCCCCGGTGCTGCGCTGGATCTCCGCGGACAGCTGGCCAGCCCGGGGTTCCAGCATCTCGGCGGCCCGGTAGAGAATCTGGCCGCGCAGATACGGCGTCGCCTTGGCCCAGCCCGCCTGGGCCGCCCGCGCCGCCACCACCGCGTCCCGGAAATCCTTGCGCGACGCCCGGCAACAATTGTCCAACGCCGTCCCGTCGGCGGCCTCGGCTGTCACGTGGCGGCCGCTCTCCCCGCGGACAAACTTGCCGCCGACATACAGCTTGTAGGTTTTGCGGACGGACAGGCGTGGGGAGGGCATGGGGCAGGGGAGGGACTCAGGGTTTTCCGCCAAAGGAAACAAAGTCGTCGAGGTCCAGCAGGTCAAACCAGGTCATCACGTCCTCCCGCTCGGGAGCGACCTGGGTGTGGAGGTTGTTGAAATAGGCCCGGGCCTCGGGGTCCCCCGGGACCCGCTGCTCCTGCCAGGCCGACCAGGCCAGGATCTCCGGGGCCGTCCGCTTGTGCCGGCCGTGCGCCTCGATCCAGGCCAGGATCTCCCGGTCGCTTCGCCCACCCGCCAGTTCGGCCCGCAACGACTCCGCGTCGAGCCCCAGGAACTGCAGCAAACGCTGGTCCAACGGGCAGCCGTAATGGTATTCGCCCGCCCGCCCGGCCAGGTCGGCCCGCCCCTTGTCCAGCATGCGCGCCAGCACCGCGTAGCCGCCCAGTCGCACCCGCGGACTGCGGGGCGGATGCCGGGTGAGATCCGGTTGGGCGAAATTGGTCACGGCTCTGTCCCGCCTCCACTACCCCAGACGGCCCGGCGCGAAAAGCCAAATCACGGCCTTTGCAAGCGCGCCGTGACCCGCTTCAATGGCGGTATGAAACGCCCCTGCCTGACCCTGCTCCCCGCGATCCTTGGCATCCTCCTGCTGGCCGCCTCCGCCATGGCGGCCGAGTCTCCCGGCACCGGGCCGTCCTTTCGCGGGCCGGTCGGCCTGCAACTCTACAGCCTGCGGGCCGACTTCACCCGCAACGTGCCGGCCGCCCTCGACCAGGTGAAGGCCATGGGCTTTCGCGACGTGGAACTGGCCGGCACCTACAACCTGTCCCCGGCACGGTTCAAGGAAATGCTCGACCAGCGCGGGTTGCGCCCGATCAGCGGACACTTTCCCTACGACCGGATCCGCGACGACCTGGCCAACGTGGTGCGCGAAGCCCAGGCCCTCGGCCTGCGCTACGCCGGTTGCGCCTGGATCACCCACCAGGCGCCGTTCAACGAGGCCCAGTGCCGCGCCACCGCCGCGGTCTTCAACAAGGCGGGCGAAGCCCTCGCCAAGGTGGGCATCAAGTTCTTCTACCACATCCATGGCTTTGAGTTTTATCCGCACGGGAACGGCACCCTGCTCGACCTGCTCATGGCCGAAACGAAGCCGGAATGGGTCTGCTACCAGATGGACGTCCTCTGGGCCGTCTTCCCGGGCCAGGATCCCGTGCGGTTGCTCGAGAAGCATTCCGGCCGCTGGGAGTTGATGCACCTCAAGGACCTCAAGAAGGGCGTGGCCACCGGCAGCCTGGCCGGCAAGACCGATGTGAAGCACAACGTGGTCCTCGGCACCGGTCAAATGGACTGGCCCGCCATCCTGGCCGCCGCCCGCCGCCATGGGGTCAAGCATTACTACATCGAGGACGAGGCCCCCAACGCCGCCGAACAGATCCCCCAGAGCTTGCGTTACCTCGAGCAGGTCCGGTTCTAGCCCGGCCCGGCTTGCGCCGGGTCCCCGGCCCCCTAAACTGCCCGGCACAGGCCCGCTGGACGGCCTTCTTTATTGTCGTCCGCTTCCTTTCGACGGCCATTGTTCCTCGGGCAGCCTCCGAGGCCAAACCCGCTTCGGCCGGGATTGGGATTGTCAGGGGCCGCCTTTTTGGCCATGGTGACAGGGTCGTTCCGACCCCCATCACGCCGCCCGTTGTGAACTATCAAGACGATGCCATGAGGCCCAGGATGCCGGCCGCCCGCCGCCGCGGGTTCACCCTGATCGAACTGTTGGTGGTCATCGCCATCATCGCCATCCTCGCCGGCCTGCTCCTGCCCGCCCTCGCCAAGGCCAAGGAACGGGCCCGCAGCACCGCCTGCCTCAGCAACCTCAAGCAGTGGTCCGTCGCCTTCCTCCTCTACGCCCAGGACAATGAGGACGTCATCCCGGAGGAGGGCAACACCGTCATCCCCATCAACAACGCCCAGAACGCCGAGGCCTGGTACAACAACATCTCCGCCGCCATCGACCAGGCCTCCCTCGTCGCCCTTTACACCACCGGCAACGCGCCCATCCCCGGCGGGCGCACCATTTTTTCCTGCCCCACCGCCCCCAAGCCCAGCTTCACCCCCTCCATCGGCAAGGCCTATTTCATGTATGGCATGAACGGCCGCCTCTGCATCAATCGCAGCACCCGCACCGGGCCCCCTCCCATCTCCAACACCAAGCTCACCGGCATCGTCAACCCCGTCGATACCGTCTTCATCGCCGAGGTCGATGGCAACTCCGCCACCGCCGGGGTCGCCCAGTCCAACGTGACCGGGCAATACGCCGTCGGCCGCCACAACAACCGCGGCCAGTTCGCCATGTGCGACGGCAGCGCCCGGGCCATCCCCCGCGCCGAGTTCATCCGCAACGCCACCGAGTCCAACTCCTCCGCCGCCGAGTGGGCCACCC
>JBJOEZ010000033.1:0-50014 GCA_046048995.1 Verrucomicrobiota bacterium
CTGCACGACGCGGCGGAGATGGCGGCGGCGGGGATTCCGACGGTGATGATGTTCGTGCAGAGCCTGCACGGGATCAGCCACAACAAGATGGAGGACACCCGGGAGGAACACCTGGAGTTGGCGGTGCGCGCCTTCGACCGGTTGGCGGACAAGGTGATGGGATGGGTGGCGGGGGGATGACCGGGATGCGGAGATGGTTGCCGGGTTTTCCTGGGGTTTTTGAGGGTGGAGGCGCGAAGCTTGGGATTGGGAACACGAAGGGCTAACGCATTTTTCAGTTTCTTTGTAAGGAACGAGGATTTTCCCGGTTGGATACGGTGTATCCCTGTCGTTTTGAGGGGCAAACGCCACATTTCATGTGCAAGGCCAAGCTGACGCGATCAAGCCAACCTGGTTTTTTGTCAGGCGGGCGAGGTTTCCGTGTGTGCTATGGCCCCGTTGGAGGGCGAGTGCCGTCCGTGTTGCGCATGCCCCGGTCCACCCAACCGTTGAGCGTGTTATCAGACTGAATCTATTCCCATGACCATGACCTCCAGCCACCGCCCCCCCCTGCTCAGAAACCTCATACGGTGCGTGAGCCTGCTTCTGATGATCGGCCACCTTGGCCTTGACGCGCAGGGCCAGCCTGCCCGCCCGGCCGACGCCGCCGGCGAAGGCGGCGGACGCGGCCTCGACATTGCCCGCAAGACGGCCGTGTTTGTCCAGAACCGCGCCGGGAAGACGTTTGATGACAAGGTGGGGGTGCTGGAGGATTTAATCAGCAGTCGGTTGGCGGGGGAGGGTTTTGCGTTGATTAGCCGGGATGCTGCAACCCGAGGCCTGCGGGACCATACGCCAGGCGGGCGCTCATGGCCCGGGGGACTGGATAAGGAACTGGAGAACAGCACGAGTGCGCTGCGCCTGGCCCACAACCTTGGCGCGGATTACATCCTCCTGGCCACAATCGCCACCTACGGAAAGAACCAGCGGACCTACGATGGCAACGGCATTTCCACCAGCAACATGCTGCATACCCTAAGGGTGACCACCAGAATCATCGATTCTTCTCACGGTGGGGCGATCCGGGGTGCCCATGCCTTGGCCTCGAGAAACATCCGCATTTCGGGCGGCCTGCAAATCGAAGACGACAGCCTGCTGGACGAGTTGCTCGACGACGCCGCCATGCAGGTCGCAGCGGAACTGGCCAGCATCGGCAAGTCAGAATCCCGCCTGTTACCCGCCACAGTGGCCGGCGACCAACCGGTGGAGTTCAAGATTAACTGCTTTTTCATCGACCTCTATGAGAAACCCATCCTGGTCAACAACCTTGTCGTCACCAAGGATCAGGTTCTGCTCAAGAGTTCGCAACCGGCGGAAGTGGAACCTTTCGATGTCACGATTGAACTCGATGGAGCCGTGGTTGGCAGCGCGCCGGGAAGTTTCAAGGCCCGGCCTGGACTGCACAAGATCCGGCTCACCCGCGAAGGGATTCGCACCTGGGAGCGGACGATCAGCATCTCCGCCGGGCAACAGTTGAAGGTCGGACTGCAAATGAGCGATGAGGCCTACCACCGCTGGAAGGAGGGCTACGCTCGCTGGAAGGACAACCTGGCTTTTGTCGAGGACCTTAAGAACAACGCGCGCCTGACCGAGGCCCAGGCCCGGCTCATTGAGGGCTACGCGAAGTTCTGGCACGAGAGTCTTTGCCGCATCGACTACCGTATGGATACGAAGGAAAACTTCGACCATTACTCGGGTGGCAACATCCCCATACCCGTCCCCATCCCGGCTCCAGTCCAAAGCGCTCCACCACCTCCAATCGCTCCAACTCCCCGGTCCCCAAAGACGCAGACGAAACCCAGTCAGCCCTCCAAAAGCCATGCCCCTGCAGCAGCGCCCACCCATGCCCCGGCCCCGCCGGCCCCGGTGACCCCGCCGGCACCGGTGACCCCGCCGGCCGCAGTGGCCCCGCCGGCCGCAGTGGTCCCGCCGGCCGCAGTGGCCCCGCCGGCACCGGTGGTCCCGCAGGTTTCCCCACCAGCCGGGCCTGTTGGCGCAGGAGAAGACACCTACACACAGCAACTGATCCAGCGTGTGGAGCGCAAACCCGTCCAAACCAACGCCACCCCAAGAGCTACCACTCCCAACACGCGGCCCACCCCATCCTCTGCTCGCTGAACCCAACCACCCTGCTCCATGAAGATCTTCCCGTTTGTCATGATGGTCACCCTGACCGTGATCGACTCGAACCCGTTATTCGCCCAAGAGGGCAAATCCACTCTGGGCATCGCCAGGGTTGCGACCAGTCCACGCCTGAGCAACCAGGTGGCGGCCAGTTCGTCCGACCCCTTGTCCCAGATCCTGGGGTCATTTGACAGCCAGTTGGAGGTGGCGATCTCAGCCACACGTAAGTTCCACGTGGTCGCCATCAAGGACTTGAACGAGGTGCTGAACAAGCAGGACCTGGCAGCCTCGGGTAACTTCGATCCCCGCAACTCCAACCAATCTGGTCAACTGGATCCCGCCAAATACATCGTGTTGGTGGAGATTGACCACTTTCATGACAGTTTTCGCGAACTGGCAACGGCACAGCCCAAATCGGCTGCCGGTGTGCCAACTGCTCAATCCAGAGCGGCGGGTGCGTCTGGGCAGGACCCCGCCTTGGTCGCCCCAGCCCCGGTTGCAGTCGAGCGGACGGTCAGGCTTCACGCCGTTGCCAAGATCTACGATACCTCCTCAGGACGGCTGTTTGAGGCAGCCAACATCTCCAGCCAAAGGAGTGAGATCACCCGGAGCAGCCACGACTCCAGTCTCGCCAATGCCACCGTGACCGGGGATCCACTCCTCCGGGAGCTAACCAAGGACTCTGCGCAGGCAATTGCCCTCCGTGTCGCCGATACTGTTTTCCCCATCAAGGTTCTCAGCAAGCGGGAGAAACTCCTGACACTGAACCGCGGGGAGGGCGCCGGTGTGGTGGCTGGCCAGTTATGGGATGTTTACGCCGCCGGAAAAGAGCTGATTGATGAGGACACCCACGAGCCTCTGGGCCCCGAGGAGATGCTGGTTGGCAAAGCCAGAGTCATTACTGTCCATCCCAAGACCTCCATCGCCGAGTTGTTGGAGGACCGCGGCGTTGAGAGGGGATCCATTCTGCGCTTGCCACTGCCTGAACCGCCGCCAGTCGATTTGGGTCAAGCCACCTCAGCCATGGCCAAGCGAACCGTGTTGTTCGGGTTTCTAAAATGGGGTGACCACGTCTATGCCGAGGGGGTCGGCCCCCCAGGCACGGGAGAACTTGCCAAAACCATGCGGGCAGCCGCCTACAAGGCCATGGTCAATGCCAATGCCATCGCACTTGAGGATCCCTCCTACGTTGTCTCCAAACGGAACTTCCTGATTCTCCAGCGTTATAAGGTCGAGGCGAAGGGCTTTGGACGCAGGAACAGGGATAATCAACCTAGAGCAGGTGCCTTTTTTACCCCGCCCAGAGACCCTGCCCGGGAGGCGGCACTTCTGGCTGAAGATCTGACCCGGCGCGAACAGCAGCGCCTGGCGGCCGAGGCCGCCGCGGCCGAGGCCAAGGCGAAGGCCCGGGAGGAGGAACTGCGGATAAAACAGGCCGCTGTCACCGCCATGGCCGAGGCCAAGGCCCGGCGGGAAATCGAAATCGAGGCCGCGGCGGCCAAGGCGCAGGCCGAGGCCAAGGTCCGGGAGGAAGAGATGAAGGTCAAACAGGCTGCCCTCGCTGCCGCCATGGCGGCCAAGGCGGAGGAGGAGGAGGCCCGACTGCAGAGGGAAAAGGAGCGCAAAGCCATCGAAGCAGCGATGGCAGCTGCGGAGGCCCAATTGCGCGAGGAGGAGCGACTTGCCATGGAGGCGGCCAAGGCAGCCGAAACCGAGGCCAGACTGCGGCGCGAACAGGAAAGGAAGGCAGCCCTGGAGGCAGAAGCACGGCGCCGGGATCAGGAACGTCAGATCGCCACAGCCGCAAGGGTCGCGGAGGCCGAGGCCAAGGCCAGACTCGAACAGGAGCGGCGGGCCGCCGATGCCCTCAAGGCTCAGCAGGAGGAACTGCGACGTGAGCGTGAACTCGCCGAACGGGAAGCCGCCAAGGCCCGGGCTGCAGCCGGGCAAGCAGCCGCCAGCAGGCCGCTCACCCAGAGCCAAATCCAAAGGCTGGCCAACCTCTACAAGGCCTACACCAACTCCCTGCTGAGCTACGGCCGTTACGATCGCGAGCGGGCCAAAATCATCAACGAGTAGCACGCCGCCACCCTCCCCTCCCCGGGCTTCGCCTCCCCTCTCCGGCCGCAAGCCAACTCCCCCACGGTTGACAGGCTGGCGCCGCTTTGCCTTAATCTCCCTCCCTTTGCGGTCGGTAGGATACCCAAGTGGCCAACGGGGGCAGACTGTAAATCTGCTGGCTCACGCCTTCGCTGGTTCGAATCCAGCTCCTACCACCACCCTTTCCCCTCCTGCGGCTCCCCCGGGGGAGCCTCTCCACCGCCTACCGTGGGCCTCCGGTCCCGCCGACGGCATTCCCTACGGCTGAACCGGACCAGCCGGCTGCCCGGCGATGGCGGGGACGTAGACGGTGAAGGTGGTGCCTTGTCCGGGAGTGCTGCGCACATGGAGTCCGCCGCGGGATTCCCGCAGCAGGCGCTGGACGATGCACAGGCCCAGGCCGGTGCCCTGATGGCGGGCCTTGGTGGTGAAGTAGGGCTCGAACAGCCGGGGCATGACCTCCGCCGGGATGCCGGGGCCGTTATCCTCGACCGACACCGCCAGGAGGGGGCCGTGATTGTGGAACCCGTCGCGGTTGATGAAGCGCTGGGCTTCCCCGTCGGGAAGGGTGCCCATGTCCACCGGCTGGTGCAGGAGCTGGCCGGCCACCTCCACGCGGTGCGGCTGAGGGCTGCACTGGAAGGCGTTGATGGCCAGGTTCAGGAGCATTTGCAGCAGGTCCGTCCCGTGCACGGGCGAGGCCACGTCCTCCGGGAGCGGCCGGACCAGGAACTGGTGGTTGCGCATGCTGGGATGCGCCCGGGCCAGGTCGGACACGTCGTGGAGCACCTGGTTAATCCAAATGTGGGAGGCCTCGCTGCGCGCCCCGCGCAGCAGGCCGAGGTAGCGCCGGGAAATCTCGATGCAGGTGGTGGCCTGGCGGGTGATCCGTTTCAGGCGATCCTTCACCACTTCGAGATCCTCCCCGGCCAGGTGGTCCTGGTCCCCGATGTCCTGGTTGATGAACTGGAGCAGGCTGGAAATGACGGTGAGGGGGCCGTTGATGTCGTGGATGATGCTGCCGTAAATCTCGCCCCGGGTGCGGTTGAGCTCGCTCTCGTGCCGGACGGACTCCAGGTCCTTCTGCAGCTGGGCCAGTTGCTGGCCGTTGGTCTGCACGGCGCTGGCCAGCGAGCGCCGCTCCAGGGCACGCGCCACGGCCGACCGCATGGCCTCGAGGTCAAAGGGCTTGTTCAGGTAATCGCAGGCCTGCAGCCGGAGGGCCTGCCGGATGGTGTCGGTGGTCTCATAGGCCGTCATCATCACCGCCTCCAGGGCGGGATCAATGTAACGCAGCCTCTCCAACACCTCGATGCCGGACATGCCCCCCATGCGGATGTCGAGCACGGCCACGTCGAACCGCTCCTGCTGCGCCCGCGCGATGGCCGCCGGGCCGTCCTCGGCCAGCACCACCTCAAATTGGTCCTGGAAAATCACCTTGAGCGAGATGCGGGGCCCCTCCTCGTCATCGACCACCAGCAGACGGGGCCGGGCGGAGGGGCGGGGTGGGGCGTTTTCCTCGGCGCCGGCCTGCGCAGCGGGGGCGGCTTCCGTGTCGGTCAGCATCATGGAGGCAGTGGTTCGAGGGGACGCGGACATCGGCTCCGCCACGGCGGGCTTTTCCGCCAGGCTGGCGGGCGCAGGGTACGACAAGTCACGCATGACCGGGTGGTTCCGTCTGATCGCGGGCGCATCCTACAAACGCGCCCCGGACCCTCAAGCCGTTTTAGTACGGACAAACGCCGCCTTGCCCCCGGCCGCGGGCCCGCAACCGTCCTCAACGGCCAATCAGCGCCCGCATCGGCTCGGCCGCCGCCGGCACCGTGGCGCGGAAATCCTCACCGAGCAGCAGCGCAACGGTGGCCGCCACCTGCTTCTGCCAGAGCAACGGCGTGTTCCGGCGCTCGCCCAGCGCCGGGGTGTCCGGACCCAGGATGCCCAGCCAGATGTATTCCGCCCCCTCCACCTTGGCCCCGTGGTCCCGCCATGCCTTCAGCCCGCTGCCCCGGCCATGGTCGGTCGTGATGACAAACGTCGTCTGGTCCCGGTATTCCGGCAGCGACTGGACCAACTCCCAGAGCGCGGCAATCCACCCGTCGGTGCGCCGCGCAATCTGCAGGGTCCGATCATACCGCCCGTCATGCTGCCAGTCGTCCGTCTCGTCAAAGGCCAGGTACATCAGGCGCGGCCGATGCTCGAGCAGATGCTCGCGCGCCGCCGCATAGGTGAAGCTGTCATGCCGCACGCCATCCCACGGCGGGGTGGTCCCCTGCAGGAGGGTGTTGATGAGCTCCTGGCGCGGCGTCGGGGACACCGCCACCGGCTCCTGCGCCGCGCTGATGAACACCCCGCTGCGCTGCCGGTTCAGGATCGAGGGGAACACGTCCCACGAGGCGAACACCGCCGTGCGCCCCTGGAACCCCGGCCGCCCATGCACCCACTCAATCACGTTGGTGTTGGCGTTGGGGATCTTCTTGTTGCTGTCGATGGCCGGATCCACCAGGCCGGTCAGCAGCTCGCTGTAGCCCGGATAGGAAAAACAGTGCGGGTTCGACACCTTGGCGATGCTGCCCAGGTTGGTGTGCCCCCAGACCTGGCCCTGCTGCACCACCGTGCTCCACAGGAACGGCAGCAGGGCCGCCCGCCGCGCCTCCGGGGTGTCCCGCCAGAAATCCCGCCGCAGCGCCGCCTCGTCCCGCACCCCCCCATGGGCCTTGGTCATCAAAGCCTCCTCCGCCCCCCGGAACACCTCCTGCCACCGCAGCCCATCGTAGGTGATCAGGAAGACATGGCGCGTCTTCAACGGCCCCACCCCGGGCACCGCCCCCGCCGCCAACCCAGCCCCTGCCCACGGCAACAACACCAAGAGGGCAAACCAGCAACGACCTGCCAAGCCAGGCACGGGATTCATGGAACGCATTCCTTCGAAATCACCGCCCCGAAGCAAGCTCGAATCGCCCTGGCCGCGCAGGTGCGCCCGGGCACGCCGCCCGCCCTACGGCCGGGTGCCGGCCGTCAACCGCTCGAGCGCCGCCCGGGTCTCGTCGATGGCCAGGAGCAGGCGTTCCTCCCGGGTCTGGCTGCGCAGGGTGCGCAACAGCTCAATCCGCGCCTGGATGACGGCCGGATCCGACGGTGTCTCGCGGCCCGGCCCGCCCGCCAGGCCCTGGACCGTGTAGGCGCGCACGCCGGCCGGGATGTCCTCGCGCACGAGGGTCTCGGCCAGGAGTTGGTTGGCCTGCACGCTCGGACCGGCATAGGCGAGCACGGCGGCGACCAGCACGGCGCGCTCGGCCTGGTTGGTCAGCTTGGGATTCCGGCAGGCCTCGTAGAGGGCGGGCACCGCCTGCTCCTTGAACATCCCGCTCAAATACTCGAGGGCGTGCCGATCCACCCGTCCCTCCGCGCCGACCAGCTGCGCCTGGGCAACCGGGGCAAACGAGGTGTCCTGGTGCAGGGCCAGCACCTGGTAGAGGTAGGCCCGCGCATTGTCATCGATGCGGTTGGGCAGGCCGGCCGGGACCGGGTTGGTCAGCAGTTCCCGGGCGGCCTTCAGCGCCGCCTCACGGTGGCGGCCCGGCGCCGCCCCCTGCAACGCACGCGCCAGGTAGGCCACCTCCACGCCGCGCCCGCTGCTGTCGAGGGTCTCGGCCAAAATCGCCTGCGCTTCCTCGCCCCCAATCTGCTCCACCACATCCAGCAGTCCCAGCCGCAGCGAGGGCGGCACCAGGAAATCCGTCCGGGTTCCCGCCCGGGTCGACCACGAGGCGGGCCCGCTCCGGGTCACCCGCTCGCCCGCCGCATTGAGGATGTCCTGGCTGTAGTCCAGGTCCTGGTTCGCGCGCAGGAACTGCCGGATGGCCGGCAACGCCTCCGGCCCAAGGTCGGCCAGCAACTGCAGCTGATGCACAATCTGCCGCAGCGTCCGGTTGCGCGTCTCCTCGCCGCTGTCGGGATGCAGCCGGGTCAGCCGCTGGATCAACTCCGTGGCGGTCGCCCGCGGGGCCGTTGTCCCCCCCGGGGTCCGCGCCGCGGGCCGGGCACCCGCGGCCGCCCCCCGCCGGGCCTCCGCCAGCTGCTGCTCCAGCAGCGCCTTCTCCGCCGCCCAGCCCGAGGCCGCCTTCCACGCCTGCGCCTCGGACACCGACTGGCGCCGGGCCTGGTATTGCTGGCCCACCAACGCGCCCAGCAGGAGCGCAACCAGGATGACAAGGACGACTTTCATTGGGGACACCGGAAGGGACCGGGGAATGAGCCCAACCTAAAAGGCCATCGGCCAAAGCGCAATGACCCTGAAACCGCCAGGGCGGGAGCGGGGGCAGCCGCGCCGGGACCGGACGCGGTCAGGCCGCGTGGACCCCGGCGAGGTGGACGGAATTGACCAGGCCCTGGCGGGCGGCCCGGACCCCGCGCCGCGCACGCGCGGCGTCGACATAGCCGAGCAGGCGGCGCTTCTTGACGAGGTCGGCCACGGCGGGCGGCACCATCTTTTCCCAGGCGGCATCACCGGCCCGGAGGAGGCGGAGCACCTCGCGGCTCTGGATGGGCAGGCAGGCGGGGTCGTAATCGCGCAGGCTCTCGATCAGGCGGTTCTCCACCAGGTAGGCGTAGAGATGGCGCAGGTGCGGGGCCACGCGCAGGTTGCCGGCCGTGATGAGCGAATGGGTCGGCTCGTCCAGCTGGGGATAGGCGTAGATTTTCAGGTCATTCTTGAAGAGGCGCCCGAACGACTCGAGGATGCCGCCCTCCAGATCCTTGTAGTAGGCCTCGTTGAACAGCTCGCGCAGGGTCGGCACGCCCATGACCAGGCCGATCTTCCGCGTCTTGCAGCGGAACAGGTGCGCGGCCAGCCGGTGAAACTCGGCGTAGTTGGAGACCAGCACCGTCCGGCCCAGCGCGGCGAGGATGTCGGCGCGGTCGAGAAAATCCCGGGGATCAATGCGGTCGCCCTCGGTGAGGCTGTTGAGGGTCATCTCCACCAGCGACACCACCGAGCCGGCTTCCACCCCGGGCTCCTGCACAAACATGCCCTGCGCACAGCGCAGCATGTCGAGGGTCAGGTGGGTCACCGGCCGGAAACTGCCGCGGCCGATCAGGAGCGACTTCTTGTAGAGCGCCTCGGCCGGCTGCACGACCTCGCCCATGGAATTGAACATGGCGGCGTGGGTCAGGCCGTGCTGGACGAGCTTGAGGGCCATCAGCCGGTTGTCCACGCCGGCAAAGGCCGGGCCGCTGAACTGGATCAGGTCCACCTCCACCCGCCCGCCGCGCAGGTTGTCCAGCAGGGACACAATGAGCTTCTCCGGATCCTCGTGCAGGCAGGCGGCGCCATGCATGAGGTTCACGCCCAGGATGCCCAGGGCCTCCTGCTGGAGCACGTTCTCGGGGTCGCGCAACCCCACGTGCACCAGAATCTGCGAGGGCTCGACACGCGGCGCGGTCTGGAAACGGATGCCCATCCAGCCGTGCGAATCATCCGTGCGGGTGTAGCTCTTGGCCGCGACGGTGTTGGCGAAGACAAAGAAGCGCGTCCGATCCCCCCGCTGCGCCGCCAACCGCTCATGCAGCAGGCCATACTCGTGGTCCAGCATCGCGTGAATGCGCTGGCGGCTGACGTAACGCTCGCACGGGCCATAGATGGCGTCGCTGAACGTCATGTCGTAGGCGCTCATCGCCTTGGCGATGGTCCCCGAGGCACCGCCCACCCGGAAAAACCAGCGCGCCACCTCCTGCCCCGCCCCGATCTCGGCAAAGGTCCCGTAGAGCGTGGCATCGACGTTGATCTGCAGGGCTTTTTGGTGCGTGTCGGGGACGTCGTTATTCATGGTGCTCAAGGGGGGGGCGCGGCCGGGGTCAAGCCATGCGCAATCTCATTCTGGTTCAAACCATCGACGCGTCAAGCGGCCGGCTTGAATGGGTCCCGCGGCGTGTGGCCCGTGGCAGCCGACAGTGCGGACTCCGGCGGTGCGTGAGGTTGTCCCGCCCTGACAGGGCTTGGGAACAACCAACCCAGCACCCGGGTCTTCGGCCCGGGCTATCAAATGACGGGCTTGCAGCCCTATCTAACCAACTTCGGGGCGGGTTTGGCCGGGCTGTAAGCCCGTCATTTGATAGCCCGGCCTGCAGGGCCGGGGATGTCGTTCCACCAATATCCACGAGCCCTGAAAGGGCGACACCGGCGCGGCCTGACAACGTACCCCCCTTTTCGCTTGGTCCCCCCGGTCGCCGGGGTCTACAACCGACCCACCAAACGCGTTCCACCCATGCCCAAGCTCCTGGTTCTCCTGGCCCTCCTCGCCGCCCTGCCCGCCCCCGCCCAGCGCCTCGTGCTGGTCGCCGGCGGCGGTCGTGACACCAACACCACCCAACCCCTCCCCGCCACCCAGGCCCGGCTCGGCAGTCCCTTCGGCGTCGACTTCGACGCGGCCGGTCGCCTCTACCTCGTCGAAATGACCGGACAACGGGTCCGGCGCCTCGACCCCGACGGCCGCCTGTCCGTCGTCGCCGGCACCGGGGCCAAAGGCCACCGGGACGGACCCGCCGCCCAGGCCGAGTTCAACGGCATCCATAACCTCGCCATCCTCGACGGCCAACTTCTCCTCGCCGACACTTGGAACCAATGCGTCCGCCGGCTCAACCCGGCCGACGGCACGGTCCGACCCTACATCGGCACCGGCGAAAAAGGGGAATCCGGGGACGGCGGCCCCGCCGCCGAGGCCCGCTTCGGGGGCATCTACTGCGTCTCGGTCGGGGGCGACGGGCACATCTACCTCGCCGACCTCGACAACCGGCGCATCCGGGCGGTCGACCCGAGGACCGGCCGCGTCCGCACCGTGGCGGGCAACGGCCAGAAAGGTGTCCCACCCGAGGGCGCCCAGGCCCTCCGCGCCCCCCTCGTCGATCCCCGCGCCGTCATCGCCGACGCCGCCGGACGGGTCTACATCCTCGAACGCAGCGGGAACGCCCTGCGCGTGGTCGAGACCAACGGCACCCTCCGAACCCTCGTCGGCACCGGCGCCAAGGGGTTCTCCGGGGACGGCGGCCCCGCGCGGGCGGCCACCCTCAACGGGCCCAAGCACCTGTGCTTCGACCGCGACGGGTCCATCCTCATCGCCGACACCGAGAACCACGTCGTCCGCCGTTACACCCCGGCGGACGGCCTCATCCAGCGCGTGGCCGGCACCGGCACCAAGGGCGCCAAGGGCGTGGGGGGATCGCCGCTGCAAGCGGAGTTGAACCAACCCCACGGCGTCACCGTGCATCGCGACGGCACCCTCTACATCAGCGACGCCAGCAACGGTCGCGTGCTGAAGATCGTCCCGTGAATCTCCCCCGCCTCCTCCGCGCGGCGGCCCTCGCCGGCTTCCTGGGCCTCGCCCTTCCGGCCACGGCCGCCGAGCCCGCCCTGGCCGCGCTGCAGGCCGCCCTCAGCAATCACCTGGCCCAGCCCCGTTTCGCCGCCGCCGCCTGGGGGGTGAAGGTGGCCACGCTGGACTCCGGCCGGACCCTCTTCGCTCATCAGGCGGACAAGCTGCTCAAGCCGGCTTCCAACGCCAAGCTCTACACCGGCGCCCTCGCCCTCGACCGCCTTGGCCCGGACTTCCGCATCCGCACCTCCCTCTACGCGACCCGGCGCCCGGACCGCTCCGGCACCCTGCGCGGGGACCTGCTCGTCTACGGGCGGGGCGACCCCTCCTTCTCCGAGCGCTTTCCCGGGGTCAACATCACCAACGTCCTGGCCCCCGTCGTCGATGCCCTTGCCGCCGCCGGCGTGCAGCGCATCACCGGCAGCCTCATCGGCGACGAGAGCTTCTTCCGCGGCCCGCCGCTCGGGTCGGAATGGACCTGGGGCGACCTCCAGCGCTACTACGGCGCCGAAGCCTCCGCCCTGACCGTCCAGGACAACGTCGTGGACCTCATCCTCCGCCCCGGGCCGAGGCCGGGGGCGCCCTGCCTCGTCCAAACCCTGCCGCCCACCGCCCACCTCACCTTCGACAACCGCACCCGCACCGTCGGCTCCAACGCCCCCACCGACGTCCAGCTTTACCGGCCCCTCGGGCAAAACCTCGTTTACCTCTCGGGCTCCATCGCCGCGGGCACCAATGTGACCGAGGCGGTGGCCGTGACCCGGCCGGCCCTCTGGTTCGTCACCCTCCTGCGCGAGGCGCTCCAGCGCCGGGGCATCAAGGTCGGCGGCGGTGTGCGCGCGGTGGATTGGCTCGAGCGCCAGGCCCATCCCCTCGACCTGAACCAGCTCGTCGAGATCGCCGCGGTGGAATCACGGCCGCTCTCCGAGATCCTGCCCCGCATGATGAAGCCCTCCCAGAACCTCTACGCCCACCTGCTCCTGCTCCAGGTCGGGGCCCGCGCCGCCGCTGCCGGCGAGGAAAAGGCCACCACGGAGGACCACGGCCTGGCCGACCTCCGCCGCTTCCTGGACGGGGCCGGCATCGCCCGCGGGGAAACCCTCCTCGAGGAAGGCTCCGGCCTGTCCCGGGCCGCCCTCGTCACGCCCAACGCCACGGTGGCCCTGCTCCGCTTCATGCACCGGCACCCCCACGGGGCGGTCTTCCGCGAATCCCTCCCGGCCGCCGGCCGCGAGGGCACGCTGCGCAACCGCATGAAGGAAACCCCGGCGTTCGACAATGCCCGCGCCAAGACCGGCACCCTCCGCCATGTGAACACGCTCTCCGGCCAGGTCACCACCCGGGCCGGCCAACCGCTCGTGTTCAGCCTCATGCTCAACAACTACGACGGCCAGGACGGCCGCCCGGCGCTCGACGCCATCGTGGTGCTGCTCGCGGAGCAGGCGGAACGGTTCGCCGAATAACCCGCGGCGGGCCCTCAGGCCCGGGCCGCCTCCGGAGCGGGCGTCTCCGCCCGCGTTTCCACCCAGCGCGCAAAGAGCCAAAGGGTGTCCGAGAGGCGGTTGAGGTAAATCAGGATCTCGCTGTTCGGCAGCTGGCCGCCGTCGGCCAGCACGCAGACCGCGCGCTCGGCCCGGCGACAGGTCGTGCGCGCCACATCCAGCGCCGCCGAATGCACGGTCGCCCCGGGCGTGGCCCAGCCACGGAAGGTCACCGACTGCGACTCGATCTCCTTCACCACCCCGTCCAGCACCGCCGTCATGGCCGGGGTCACCAGCTGGTAGCCGTCCTTCACGTAGCGCGCCTGATCCTCCGGCAGGGTGGCCAGCTCACCCATCAGGATGACCAGCGACTTCTGCACGGCCAGCAGGTTGTCCCGCACGAAGGCGTGCTCCGCCGTGGCCCGGGCCAGGCCCAGCGCCGCGTTCAGCTCGTCGACCGACCCGTAGGCATCCACGCAGGGATGACACTTCGAGACCCGGCGGTTGTACATCATGCCGGTGGACCCGCTGTCCCCGGTGCGCGTGGCAATGCTCATGGATTTATGGATGGATGATCAAGGGTGTCGCGACCCGCGGCCGCAGCCGCGGAGCGCTCCAGTCTATGAGGCCGCCGCCGGATCTCAATCTTCCGGCAGCGGTTTTCCCTTGGTCTCGGGCAGGAAAATGAGGGCGACCAGGCCGAGCAGGAAAATGGCGCTCATGCCGGTGGCGGCGGTGCGGAAGGCGTCGATGGCCGCGTCCGGGCTGGAGGCCCCCTTTTTCAGGCTGGCCTGGAGCTGGCCGAGGGTGACCGGGCCGCTGGCCGCGATGAAGCGGCCGACGTTGTAGCAGAAGCTGGTGCCGGTGCTGCGCAGGCGGGTGGGGAACAGCTCGGGCAGGTAGATGGCAAACCCGGCGAACAGGGCCAGCTGGCAGGCGCCCATGATGGCGCTCATCCAGATGTCCTGACGGCCGTTGAAGAGCTGGAAGAACCCGACCGTGGCCACCAGGGCCAGCAGGAAACCCACCACGAAGGCCGGCTTGCGCCCGGTGCGCTGGGCCAGCTTGCTCATGCCGATCATCCCGAAGAAGGCCCCGATGTTGAAGACGATGGAGTTGATGCCGATCCAGATGCTCTTGGCCCCGGCGATCTGCTCCGGGGGCAGGTTCTGCTCGCGCAGCGAGCGTTCAATGACCGGCCCCACCAGCTCGGGGGAGAAAAACCCGATGCCCCAGAGGCCGATCACGCCCGCCACGCACAGGACCATGCCGGCCAGGGCCGGGCGCCGCCAGCGCGCCTCGCCGAGCAGGGACACGTAGGAGCCAAAGGCCGCACCGGTCCTGCGTCCCTCCTCGCGGGCCTTCACCCACCGTTCCGGCTCCTTCAGCCGCGCCTGGATGAACACGCAGAGGAAGGCCGGCACCGCCCCCAGCAGGAACATCAGTTTCCAGGACTGGTCCGGGGTGATGGTCTTGTCCGCCACCAGCCGGCCGACCCACATGCTGATCAGCCCGGCCGTGATGTTGCCGACGGCCGACAGGGCCTGCAGCATGCCCAGCGCCCCGGCCCGCGACCGGTCCGGCAGGGAGTCCGCAATCAAGGCCACCGCCAGCCCGAAGACGCCGCCCACCCCCAGACCCGTGATAAAACGGTAAATCGCAAAGTCCACCCACCCCTTGCTCAACGCCGACAACCCCGTGAAGAGGGAGTACATCAGCACGGTGATCATCAGGGTGCGCGCCCGCCCAATCCGGTCCCCCACCGACCCGAAGATCAACCCGCCCGTCGCCCAGCCCGCCACAAAGATGGCCGTGGCAATCCCGCCATACCAGTTGGCGTCCTGCCCCGGGGGCAGCAGGCTCTTCATGGCCGTCCCGCGCGCGAGGATGAACAGCTGCTGGTCCAGGCAATCGAACATCCAGGCCAGCGAGGCCATGCTGAAGACAAACCAGTGATACGGCGTCAGGTCCCGCCACCAGGGCTGGTGGGGGGCGGCAGGAGTGGCGGCGGTGGCGGCGGACATGGAACGGGGTTCAGGGGGTTGCGAGGTGTCTAATCGTGGCCTTGCCTACACGGAAGGCTCCCCGGTGCCAAGCGGGAACTCCCGCGGACACCGCCCCTGCGCGGCCGCTCCGGGGTTGAATTCCGCCCCTCCCTGTCCCAGCCTTCCCATCCATGACTCGGACCCTGCGCGCCCTGCCGCTCCTGGCCTTCCTGCTGGCCGGCTGCTCCGCCCAGCCCCCGGGCCCGGCCGCCCCCGGCCAGCCCGCCGCCGGTTCCAACGCCGTCCCGCCCCAATACCACCTCAACCAGGCCCAGCCCAAGCTGCGCACCCTCAAGCTCTACCTCGGCGCCCACGAGCTCGAGGCCGAGCTGGCCATCAACGTCACCGAGGTGGCCACCGGCATGATGTACCGCACCAACATGACCGACGCCGAGGGCATGCTCTTCGCCTTCGCCCTGCCCGGCCCGCGCTCCTTCTACATGCGCAACTGCGTCCTCCCCCTCTCCGCCGCCTACGTCGATGACCAGGGCGTCATTGACCAGATCATCGACCTCCATCCCGGGGTCGAGACGCCTGTCCCTTCCCGGAGCGACCGCATCAAGTACGTCCTCGAGGTGCCCCAGGGCTGGTTCCAGCGTTTCCAGGTCGGCACCGGCACCGTCATCAACACCGCCGCCGGACCCCTCAAGCAGTTCTCCGGCATCCTGCAATGACCGCCCCCGCCAGCCGCACCCCCTCCCGCGCCCGCTCCGAGGCGCTCTTCGCCGAGGCCCTCCGCCACATCCCCGGCGGGGTCAACTCCCCCGTGCGCGCCTTCCGCGCCGTCGGCGGCACCCCCTTCTTCGCCCGGCGCGCCGCCGGGGCCCGCGTCTGGGACGTCGATGACAACGAATACATCGACTACGTCGGCACCTGGGGCCCCGCCATCCACGGCCACGCCCACGCCCCCACCATCCGCGCCGTCCAGGAAACCGCCGCGCTCGGCACCAGCTTCGGCATCCCCAACCCCCTCGAGGTGACCATGGCCCAGGCCATCCGCCAGGCCGTCCCCTCCGTCGAGAAAGTCCGCGTCTGCAGCTCCGGCACCGAGGCCTGCATGTCCGCCATCCGCCTCGCCCGCGGGTTCACCGGACGCGACCAAATCGTGAAGTTCGACGGCTGCTACCACGGCCACGCCGATTCCCTCCTCGTCAAGGCCGGCTCCGGCGCCCTCACCTTCGGCCACCCCGACAGCGCCGGCGTCCCCGCCGACTTCGCCAAGCACACGCTCGTCCTCCCCTACAACGACGAGGCCGCCCTGCGCGCCTGCTTCGAGGCCAACCGCGGCCAAATCGCCGGCGTCATCATCGAGCCCGTCCCCGGCAACGCCGGCCTCTACCTCCCCCGCCCCGGCTACCTCGAGGCCCTCCGCCAACTCACCGCCGAGCACGGCATCGTCCTCATCTTTGACGAGGTCATGACCGGGTTCCGCCTCGCCCTCGGGGGTGCCCAGGAACGCTTCGGCATCCGGCCCGACCTCTCCTGCTTCGGCAAAATCATCGGGGGCGGCCTCCCCGTGGGCGCCTTCGGCGGCCGCGCCGACATCATGGACCGCCTCGCCCCCCTCGGCCCGGTCTACCAGGCCGGCACGCTCAGCGGCAACCCGGTGGCCATGGCCGCCGGCCTCGCCGCGCTCGCCGCCCTCCGCGACGGCCAGGCCTACCGCACCCTCGAGGCGCGCGGCGCCCAACTCGAGGCCGGCCTGCGCGCCGCCGCCCAGGCCGCCCGCATCCCCATGCAGTTCAACCGCTGCGGCTCCATGTTCTGCGGCTACTTCACCGACACCCCCGTCCATCACCTCGCCGACGCCCTGCGCAGCGACCGTGAACGGTTCAAGAAGTTCTTCCACGGCATGCTCAACGCCGGGGTCTACCTCGCCCCGTCCCAGTTCGAGGCCGGCTTCATCTCCACCGCCCACTCCGAGCAGGACATCGAACAGACCGTCCGCGCCGCCGCCCAGGTGCTGGCCACGCTGTAATCATCTCGACCATGCCACGCCGGGAACTCAGGCATCCACAGCAGGTGGAAGATTGGCTCCAGGAGTTGAGCCGCGCTCTCCGCCAGCCAGGGCGGATGATTCTAATCGGATCCGGAGCACTCCTCTGGCATGCCGCTCAACGGGGCATCACCCAACCCCTGCCTGAGAACAGCATGGATGTGGATCCGGTGACCGATTCAGAAGAGATTGCGCGGCTTTGCTATGAGGCCCTCATCGGGAGCGAGTTTGAGCAGCGGCATGGCTGGCACGTAAATCTTATGCCGGAGCCGGTCCTGCGCGAACTGCCTGCGGGCTGGAGAGACCGGGCCCACGTTCGGACCTACGGCTGCCTTGAGTTGGTGGTCCCGACCCCGGCCGACCTGCTTGCCCCTAAACTCCATCGCAACGAGCCCCGTGACCGCGCCCATGCTGATTGGTGCCGGCAGGTTGGCCTGCTATAGTAAGAGCTGTGCCCACTGACTCCGCCTTGATGACTCACCCGGACCCGGTCTGGGGCCCCTACCCGAACTACGACGACATCGCGCGGTTCGAGTATGGCCGCCTGCTCTGGCGTAACCTCGAGATGCGGGCCCGACTCCTGACCCACTGGCTGGATCCCCGGCATCCTTACCGTGACCGTTTTCTGGCCTCGCGTCCGCAGTTGGAATCCATCCTCGCGTCAACGGATTCGGCCGCCTCCTTGCAGGATCAACTCCTGGCGCAGGGCACCTCACTCCGATGTCTCGCCCGGGAAATCCCGCCCGTTTTCGGTTCCTTCTTCGCTGAGAGCCGCCCCGCCGAGCCGCCGGTCCGCTGAACCCGCATCCCCACCCCATGCGCATCCTCGCCCTCGACCACGGCACCAAACGCGTCGGCGTCGCCATCAGCGACGAGCTGAAGATGATCGCCCAACCGGCGGAGTTCATCCCCCGGGAACCCTTCGAGGCATTCGTGGCGCGCCTGCAGCAGATCCTCGCGGAGAAACCCTGCGAACGGATCCTGGTCGGCCTCCCGCGCAACATGGACGGGACCTACGGCCCCGCGGCGGAGGCGGTGCGCGCGTTCATCGAGCAACTCACCGCGCGGGTAACCGTTCCCATCAAGACCTGGGACGAGCGCCTGACCTCCTCGCAGGCCAACCGGGTGCTGCTGCAGGGCAACGTGCGGCGCGACCAGCGCAAGCAGAAGGTCGACGCCATGGCCGCCGCCATCCTGCTCCAGAGCTACCTGGACAGCGGGGCTTAGGCCGCAGCCGCGGACGTCAGTCCGCTGAACCCAGCCTCGCCCCAGCCGGCTCACGCCGGCTGCCACGGCAGTCCCGCTCAGTTCCCGCCGGCGCCGCGGCGGAGTTGCTCCTCGATCTTGGTCAGGTTGAAGGAGCCGGGGCTCTGGCTGGGGGGATAGTCCTGCATGGACTTGAGGAACCTGGCCGCCATGCCCTGGAGGGGAATGACCACGAAGGCCCGGTCGAGGAACCAGTCGTTGTAGGTGTTCGAGTGGTGCTGGGCGCGCTCGAAGGGGTCACGGCGCAGGTTGAAGAGCAGCGGGACGCGCAGTTCCGTGAAGGGCTCGCGCCAGACGCCGAAGGCGGTCCCGCGGTTCTCCAGGAAGACCACCTTCCAGTCCTGGTAACGCATGGCCACCACCTGGCCGTCGTCGTTCACATAGATGAATTCGCTGCGGGCGGATTCCTTGGCCTCGCCCTTCAGGTAGGCCAGCTGGTTCTGGCCGTCGATGTAGTTGCGATACGGGCGGCCGTTGAGCGTCGTGCCCCGGGCCAGGCGCTCCTTGATGTCAGCCGCGCCCGCAACGGCGGCAAAGGTCGGCAGCCAGTCCTCGTGCGACACAATCCCGTTCAGGGTCTGCCCCGCCGGGAACCGCCCGGGCCAGCGCACAAAGCACGGCACGCGGTAGGCCCCCTCCCAGTTCGAGTTCTTCTCGCTCCGAAACGGCATGGTGCCGGCGTCCGGCCACGTGTTGTAGTGCGGCCCGTTGTCGGTCGAGTACATCACCACCGTGTCGTTGGCGATGCCCAGCTCGTCCAGCAGCTTGAGCAGCTCGCCCACATGCATGTCGTGCTCGACCATGCCGTCGCTGTATTCGTCCTGGCCGGAAACACCGCGCAATGAGGCCTTCACATGGGTGCGGAAATGCATGCGGGTGCCGTTCCACCAGCAGAAAAACGGCTGGCCGGCCCGGTGCTGGCGCGTGATGAAGTCCTTCGCCGCCGCCACGGTCTCGTCATCAATCGTCTCCATCCGCTTCTTCGTCAGCGGGCCGGTGTCCTCGATGGTCTGGCCCCCCTTGCCGTCCGCCTTGCAGCGCACCACGCCCCGCGGACCGAACCGCTTCCGGAACTCCGGGTTCCTCGGGTAATCAATGTTCTCCGGTTCCTCCTCGGCGTTCAGGTGGTAAAGGTTGCCGAGGAACTCATCAAACCCATGCATGGTCGGCAGGTGCTCGTCCCGGTCGCCCTGGTGGTTCTTGCCGAACTGGCCGGTCGCATAGCCCGCGCTCTTCAACACGGTCGCCAGGGTGACGTCCACCTTCTGCCAGCCCTCCTTGGCGCCCGGCAGCCCGACCTTGGTCATCCCGCTGCGCACCGGCACGCTCCCATTGATGAAGGCCGCGCGCCCCGCCGTGCAGCTCTGCTGGCCGTAGTAGTCGGTGAAGGCCAACCCCTCGCGCCCCAGCCGATCAATGTTGGGCGTGCGGTAGCCCATCATGCCGCGGCTGTTGTGGCTGATGTTCCACGTCCCGATGTCATCGCCCCAGATGACCAGGATGTTGGGCCGGCGCTCCGCCGCCGCGAGGGATCCGACGAGGCAAAGACCGCCCAGGACGGCGGCGAGGAAGGGGTTGGCTTTCATGGGCATGAGGTCTGGGTTTGGGACAGTGAGGTTGGTCGCAGGAACCACCAGGGAACCGTGTATAGGTGAGGCGGTCGCCCCGGCCTATTGCACCTTGGTATAACACGCCACGGGCGGACCCGGGCTGCCGGGGCGGGGGGTTACCCCGCAACGAGGCCCCACCGTTCGACGCCCCGGGCCAGTTCGGCCACGGACGCCACACCCATCTTCTCCATGACCCGGCCGCGGTGGACCTTGACGGTCTGCTCCTGGACGCCGAGCTGGGCGGCGATCTGCTTGTTGAGCCGGCCGGCGATGACCCCGGCCATGACCTCGAGTTCGCGGGGCGTCAACTGCCGGAGCCGGGCGCGCCACGCGCCGGCCTCGGACCGCAGAGCGGCCTGCCGCCCCGCCTCCGCCAGGGCCTGACGGACCGCGCGCAGCAGGGCGGTGTCGTCCACCGGCTTGGTCAGGAAATCCACCGCGCCCGCCTTGATCGCACGGACGCTCATCGGGATATCCCCATGGCCGGTCAGGAACACAATCGGGGGCGGTGTCCCGCATTGGGCCAGGTGCTGCTGCAGTTCCAGCCCGCCCCGGCCGGGCATGGCGACGTCGAGGATCACGCACGACAGCTCGGCGGGCTCATAGGCGGCCAGGAACTCCTCGGCGCCGGCATGGACGCGCACGCAGAGCCCCTCCGCCTGCAGCAGCCGCCCGAGGGCCTTGCGCAGCCCGGGTTCGTCATCCACCAGATGAATCACCGGCACCGGGTTCATGGCGCGGCCTCCGGGGCGGGCAGCGTGACATGGAAGGTGGCGCCCCCGGCCGGGGCCGGGTTGGCCTCAGCCCACACACGCCCCCCATGCGCGGTGACAATCGTCCGGCAGATGGACAAGCCCAGGCCAAGCCCGTGCGGCTTGGTGGTGTAGAAGGCGTCAAAAAGGCGCCCCCCGTCCGCCGGCAGGCCGCAGCCGCGATCCGACACCGACACCCGCACGCCGCCGGCCTCGCGCCGCGTCCGCACGCCCAGGCACCGCGCCCCGGCCGGCGTGTCCGCCATCGCGTCGCAGGCGTTGGTGACCAGGTTCAGGATGGCCTGCTCCAGCGGGATCCGGTCGCCGAGCACCAGGGGCAGACCCGCTTCCAGGTCCGCTTCCACCGCGATCCCCCGGCCGGCCAGGTCCCCGCCGAGGAGGGCGAGCACCGACCGGGCGAGGGCGTTGGGACAGACGGGCTGGCGTTCGGACTCGCCCCGCTGCAGGAGGGCGCGCAAGCGCTTGATGACATCGCCGGCACGGCGGTCCGCGCTGACGATGTCGGCCAGGATGTCGCGCACCTCGGGCAGGTTGGGGGGATCCTGGGCGAGCAGGCGCTGGGCGGCCTGGGCGTTGCTGAGGATGATGGCCAGGGGCTGGTTCAGCTCGTGGGCGATGGAACCGGACAGCTCGCCGAGGGCGGCCACGCGGGCCAGGTGGGCGAGTTCGGCCCGGTGCCGGGCCGCCTCCGCCTCGCTGGCCCGGCGGGCGGTGATGTCGATCCCGATTCCCACCAGGTGCGGCTGACCGTCGATGACCACGCGCACCCCCGTCAGCAGGTAGGGCACCCGCGTGCCGTCCTTGCGGCGCAGCGGCAACTCCACGCTGATGCTGTCCCCGGAGAACACCCTGCCCCAGGCCGCCCGCATGGCCGTCCGGTCCTCCGGCTCAAACCAGTCGTCCGCCCGGCGCACGGCCAACTCCACCGCGCCAAAGCCGGTCTGGGTCTCATGCTGGCGGTTCCACCGCACGAGCGTGCCGTCGGACCGGTAGAGGTAAAGCAGCCCGGGCACGCTGTCGAAGACGGCGTCGGTCAGCGCCCGTTCCCGGCGCAGATCCGCCTCGCGCAGCCGGAGGGTCTCGGTCAGCTCCGCTGACCGCAGCAGGTCACGGCTCATCTCGAATCCCATGGCCCCAAGGATGCCGAGGTAGAAAACGCTCGGGGTCAGCGGGGCCACGAGGATGCCCCAGAGGAAGAGGACCGCCTGCGCCAGCCCCGCCACGGTGAACAGCACCACGCTGCCGCCCAGCACCAGGGCCTGGCGCCGGTCCCCCCGCCGCCACACCGCCCAGGCCCCGTCGGCAACAAAGACCACCAGCAGGACGAGGCTCAACTGCCCCACCAGCATCCACGGATTGGGCGTCCCCACCCCCGTCGCCACCGTCTCGCCCAGGAAGTTCACCGGCCGCAAGGCCGTGATCTCGCGGAAGTTCAGGTTGGGCGTGAACAGGAAGTTCAACCCCAGCGAGGCCGTGCGCAGCCCGATGACCGTCCACCCCAGCCAGGCCCGGCCCGCCTGCAGGTAAACCCGCACAAAACCCACCAGTGACACCACGACAACCCAGACGGGCAGATGGAGCCATTGCAGGGCCAGCCCGAACTGCTCCGGGGTCCATGCCCGCATCATCCACAGCTCCGTCCACGCCAGCACGGCTGTCCCCAGGGCCGACACGGCGTAGAGCAGGTGCGCCCGCGCGGAACGGCGCCGGAGCCAGACAAGTCCGTGCACGGCGGTGACCAGCAGGCAGGCGCCCGCCATCATCCCCCAGACCAGGCCCAGCATATTCATCGTCGCGTCAACGGGCCCGGAGCGGGGGCAGGCGGGGGTTCAGGTTCACGGCCAAGGCCTCCACGCTCCCCGTTCCACCCGGCGCACGCAACACGTTTTGCCGCCCGGCGGACCAAGGAGTCCGGCCGGCCGGGCTGGGCGCATGGTGACAGCATGCACACGCGGCATCCTGATGCGGACCACGGTCACCCTCGACAAGGGTTTGGAGAAGCTGCTGGATGAGGCCCTGCGCCGTCCCTCCGCGCTTCATCGTTGCCCTCCCGGCGTCCCCACGCCGGCAGCCACGGCGCCCCATTCCGTTTTGCCTTTCCGCGCGGAATTCCTACCCTGCTTCCCCGTGACCGCCGCGCCCTGCGTGAAACTCAAGCTGACCGTCGCCTACGACGGCGCGGGCTACCAGGGATGGCAGGTGCAGAAGATCGGGCGTGGCGTCCAGCCCGAGGTGGAGGCCGCCCTGCGCCGGCTCTTCCCGTCGGTGCAGCGCCTGCACAGCTCGAGCCGGACCGACACCGGCGTGCATGCGCTGGGCATGGTGGCCCACGTGGAGGTGGCGCGCGCCGAGTTGACCATGCCGCTGCGCCGGCTCCTGCTCTCGGTCAACGCCTTCCTGCCCCCGGACATCCGCGTGCTGGCCATCCGGCGCGTGCCCGCCGGCTTCAACGCGCGCTTCGACGCCACCGGCAAGGAATACCGTTACCAGGTCTGGAACCACCCGGTCATGAATCCCCTGCTCCGGCACCAGGCCTGGCATGTGCCGCAGAAGCTCGACCTGCGCGCCATGCGCGCCGCGGCCCGCACCCTGGTTGGGCGCCATGATTTCCGCTCGTTTGCCGCCACCCACAACTACGAGATCGAGGATACCGTGCGCACGCTGCACCGCTGCGACATCCGGCGGTCGGGCCCCCTGCTGACCTTCATCCTCGAGGGCGACGGGTTCCTCTACAAGATGTGCCGGGGCGTGGTGGGCACGCTGGTGCAGCTGGGCCGGGGCAAGTTCGCCGCGGACGGCGTGCGGGACCTGCTGGCCGCGCGCGATCGGCGGGTGACCGGGATGACGGCGCCGGCGCAGGGCCTGGTGTTGTGGCGCGTGTTCTACGGCGGGCGCCGGGTCCGCGCCACTGCGGCCCGGACCGGGTGAGCCGGGAACGGGCCGGCCTGACCAGCGCATGCACATCGTCCTCCTCGAGCCGGAGATTCCGCCGAACACGGGCAACGTGGCCCGGCTTTGCGCCGCCACGCGCACGACGCTGCACCTGGTGGAGCCGCTGGGGTTCCGGCTGGACGACCGCCAGTTGAAGCGGGCGGGCATGGATTACTGGGCGCAGGTGGAGTGGCGGCGCTGGGCGAACTGGGCGGAATTCGAGGCGGGCCTGCCGCCCGGGGCCCGGCTGTGGTTCATCGAGTCGGGCGGGCCGCGCCACCATGCGGAGGCCGCCTTCGGGCCGGGGGATTACCTCGTGTTCGGGCGCGAGACCGCGGGCCTGCCGCGGGCCCTGCTGGAGGCGCATCCCGATCGCTGGCTGCGCATCCCGATGTTCAACCCCGCGGCGCGGTCCCTCAACCTGTCCAACTGCGTGGCGCTGGTCCTTTACGAGGCCCTGCGCCAGCAGGGGTTTGCGGGGGAGGCCTGAACCGGGGCGCGGACGGGCCGGCCGGGGGGACCGGGCCGGCTCACCGCTTCTGCACGTGGCCGTCGGCGAAGAGGAAAATCTTGAGTCCGTTGGTGCCGCCCTCGTGGAAGTTTTCGTAGTCGTAGATGAGGGCGACCTGGGAGGGCTGGAGATTGAAGACCCAGACCCTGGGGGAATTGATCGGCTGATTGTTGAAGGTGGCGTTCCACTCGTAGCTGGAGCCCTCCGTCTGGAAGTAGGGAGCCCGACCTGGGGGACGATCGAGCGGGCAGAGGAAGGCGGTCATGGCCCCGCTGACCTGGTTGGAGAGGACCATGCTGATGCGGGGCTGGGCCAGCGGGGGGGTGGCGATGGGGACGGTGGGAAGCCGTTCGGCCGAGGGCAGGAGGCCCTCGTTCTCGTCGGCATAGACGGTGAGGGCGATGCCGAGCTGGCGGAGGTTGCTCATGCACTTGGTGTCCTGGGCCTTGCCCTTGGCCTTGCCAAGGGCGGGCAGCAGGAGGCTGGCGAGGATCGCGATGATGGCGATGACGACCAGCAGCTCGATGAGCGTGAAGGCGCGGGCGGGCGGGCGGGCGGGGGCGGGATTCATCAGCGGGGAGGGGGCTGGGGTCCGCCACTGCCGCCGCCACGGCCGCCGGGGCCGCCGCCGCGCTGGCGCATCTGCTGGAAAAACTTGTCGCGTTCGACCCGCTGCTCCGGGGTGGTGTTCTTCAGCCCGCTCATCATGCGGCTCTCCATCTGGGCGCGCATGCGGGCCTGGCGTTCCTGGCCCTCGGGACTGTTCATCATCTGCTCCATCCGTTCCCGCCGCTGTTCCGGCGTGAGGTTGGCCATCTCGGCCCGGAATTTCTCCATGCGCTCGCGCTCGGCGACCGCCTTCTCGCGCTCCTCCGGGCTCATGGTCTCCAGCTGCGCCTCGAACTGCTGGCGGCGCGCCGCGCGGGCCTCCTCGGAATCATCAAAGGGCGGACGGGGTAAGGCGTTGGTGCCGCCCGGCTCCGGGGCGGGGGCGTTGGTGCCCCGGTCGGCCGACGCCAGGCCCGGGGGACGGAACCCGCCGAGCAGCGCGTAATACTGCGTCCATTGGCGGCGCGTCTGGCCGGCCACCTGCCGGACCGCGTCCTGCATGGTGCCCTCGCGCACCTGCACGCTCACGGTTCCGGCCGTGCCGTCCTCCGGCACCACTTGGGCCTGCGCATACCGGGCCAGCGCCGCCGTGGCCACCGCCAGATCCTTGTTCTCGAAGTTCACGTTCACCACGTCGTTCTCGGCCCGCAGGGTGTCCCCAAACATCCCACCCCCGCGCCCGCCGGGCCCGAAGCCGAACGGACGGGTGTTCAGGTTGGTCCAGCCGTTCTCGGCCGCCACCAACTCGCCCCGCACGGACTTCTTGAAGCGATCCAGCGAGGACCCCTTCGTGTAGAGCGGGTAATAGGCGGTCCAGCGGCAAAACAGCTGCTCACTGATGATCTGGAGCACGTCCTCCAGCCGGGCATCCCGGACGTTCAGGGTCACCCGGCCGTCCAGATCCTTCTGCGTGATGATCAGCTCCCAGGTCTGGCGCTCGAGGCTGCGGACCACGTCGCGCAGCGGCGCGTTCCGGACATTGAGCGTGACGAGGTTGCGGCTCGCGCGATAGGCCAGCCAGCCAAACCAGGCCAACCCGCCGAGGATGAGATAGACGACGATGCGAATGTAGGTGCGTTTCATGCGCGGGATGCGGGGGAGACCGCGGTTACCCTGCCCAAGCGTCCCCCAAGACCGGCCGGGGCCGACCCGGGTTACGGGGCCAGTCTAGGCGGGGCGGGTGAGAAGTCACGCCGGGAAAGGCGCCCGGTGCGCCCGGGAGTTCCGGGCACTCCGCGGTTGTCGTCCCCACCCCGGCTGCTAATCTGCGGGCACATCCAGTCCATGAACGCCCCTGCTGTTTCCCCGCGCCTCCACGGCCTGCGTCACCTCTCCCTCCGCCTTTTCGGCGTGCCCGGCCTGCTGCTCCTGCTGCCGGCCAGCGCGCAGGCGCACGAGGCCACCGGCACCCTCGGCGGCCTCTGGAGCGGGTTCATCCATCCGTTGACCGGCCTCGACCACATGGTGGCCATGGTGGCGGTGGGATTGTGGGGCGCCTTCCTCGGGGCGCGCGCGGTATGGCTGTTGCCGGTGGTGTTCCCCATGGTGATGGCCGTCGGCGGGGCCGCCGGCGTGCTCGGCCTGCCGCTGCCCGCGGTGGAGACCGGCATCGCCCTCTCCGGCCTGCTGCTCGGCCTGCTGGTGGCCTTCGCCGCCAAGCCTCCCCTCTGGGTGGCGGCCGTGGTCGTCGGTGTCTTCGGCTTTTTCCACGGGCACGCCCACGGGACCGAGTTGCCCGGGTCGGCCAACCCGCTCGCCTACGCCCTGGGCTTTGTGGTCTCGACCGGCCTGCTCCACCTGGCCGGCATCGGGTTCGGTCTGCTGGCCCGCTGGCCCTGGGGCCGCGTGGCCGTGCGGGCCGGGGGCGGCGCCATCGCCGCCATCGGGGCCGCGTTTCTCCTCGGCCTCCTTTAAGGCGCCTTCGCCCGCCCTTCATGACACGGCCCGCCTGGCGGCACTCGGCATCCCGTGGCCGGCTGGCCGTCGCCGCAACCCTCGGCTGGTTCCTGGCCTGCCCGGCCCCGGCGCGCGCGCACACCTCGATTCAGGGACTGGGGGACTTCATCGGCGGCCTGCTGCATCCGGTCCTCACCCCGACGCATGCCCTGCTGCTGCTCGGCCTCGGCCTGCTGGCGGGGCGCACGACACCCCCGCCCATGCGCTGGCCGATGCGGTGTTTCTTGCCGCTGACGGCTCTGGCGCTGGCAATGACGGGACTGGGCTGGGTGAAGGCGATGCATCCCGTGGTGTTGCATGGAACGCTGCTCATGGTGGGCGGCCTCCTCGCCTGGGGCCGGGCGATGCCGCTGCCAGCCCTCTGCGGGCTGTTTGCCTTCGCCGGGGCGGCGCTGGGGCTGGACTCCGCCCCGGAAACGACCGCGGCGCCGGCCATCGTCAAGACCCTGCTGGGCACCTGGCTTGGCTTGGCGGTCGTGCTTTATGACATCGCCATCTATGCCTCGCTGGGGGCGGCCGCCGCCGGGTTGCGGGTGGCGGCGCGCATTGCGGGGGCGTGGCTGATGGCGATTGCCATCCTGATGCTGGCGCTGGCGCTGCGGACGGGGGCGGGTTGAACGAAACGCCGGGAGGGTTCAGTTGCGATGCTGCTGGTGGCAGGCCGCACATTGCCGGCCCGCCGCCCGGAACAGGGCGGCCGCCTGCGGGATGAGGGGACCGGACAGCGGGAGGGGATGCTCCTTGAGGAGGGCGTGGAGTTCGGCGGCGGTGTCGGCGGCCTCCGCCAGTTCCCGGACAAAGTCCGGCCCGTGCCGGCGGACTTCCCCGCTGTGCCGCAGTTCCCGGTAGGCCTCGTGCAGCAGGAGCGCCTCCCGGGCGGGCACCAGGTCGGGATGATCCGGCGGCACGCGCCAGCCCGCCTTCTCCGCGGCCTTCAGGTGTTCCCAGCGCCGATCCAGCTCCACCATCCCCTCCACCAATCCGGAAACCCGCGCCACCGACGGAAAATTGGTCGGCACCCCGTCCAGCAGCGTCCGTGCGGGTGCCTGGAAGGCGGTGTTGACGCGATAGAGGCCCGCGTAGTCGGGCGCCGTCCCGGCCCTCTTCATCCAGCGCACCGCCTCGTTGGTGGTCCAGCCCGCGGTGGCCTGGCAGAGCACGGCCGCTGCCGCGGGACCGCGGTGCCGGCCATGGTGGCAATGGAGGAACAGGCTGCCCTCGCTCACCTCGGCGGCGCGGATGAGGCTCAGGACGGTGTTGGTGGGGATGCCATCGTAGCCGTGCGGCAGGTGGATGTAGCGCAGCCCAAAACGCGCCGCCCGCTCGACGTCCGGCCGGGCGCCATCGACGGAAACCAGCGTGCGCACCCCCCGCTCCCGCAGGGCGGCGAAGGCCTCGTCCCCCTCGGGTTGCCCCCCGGCCAGGATCCGCTCGCTGACCTGGTAGGCATTCTCAATGCCCGGCAACGCCAGGGCGCGCGGCGCCACCTCGGCCGCTCCCAGGACAGGAGCCAGCGCGAGCCATGCCACGCAGGCCCAGGCCCAACCCGCCGCCCCCGGGCCACGGGCGCCTCCGCTCAGCCCCAAGTGTTTGTTCATCAGGCGGGCGACCCGTGGCCGCCCGCGTCCGATTACCCAAAGGGACCACCCGATTCGAGCAGAATCCGGCCCCGGCCCGGCCCGCCCGCCAGCACAGGCTTGAATGGACCCCGTTTTCGTGGCGTCATACGCCGGCGCTGGTTCCGGCAGGCGGTTCGGGAATCAGCGCGGGCCCGGATCCGGACCCCGAACCAACCTGAACCCCAGACATAGTTCCATCCCATGAAGAAGCTCCTCACGCTCCTGGCCGCTGTCCTCGTGACCACGGCCGTCCACGCCGGCGAGTTCGCCGACATCAGCATCACCGAGGTCAAGAAGGCCATCGAAGCCAAGAAGATCGTCCTCCTCGACGTCAATGGCTCGAAGTCCTACGCCAACGGCCACGTCCCCGGCGCCCTCGACTTCGCCTCCGTCAAGGGCAACCTCGGCAGCGCCCTCCCCGAGGACAAGAATACCCTCATCGTGGCCTACTGCGGCGGCCCCAAGTGCTCCGCCTACAAGTCCGCCGCCAACGCCGCCGAGAAGCTCGGCTACAAGAACATCAAGCACATGTCCGCCGGCATCTCCGGCTGGAAGGAAGCCGGCGAGAAGGTCGACAAGAAGAGCTGAACCCCCGGCCTCTTTTTTCCCGCAAACGCCTCCCGCCCGCGCGGGGGGCGTTTTTGTTTCCCCCCGCGAACCCCGCCCCGGCTCCACCCGATCGTGCGCCTTCTTGCGTTTCCGCCCGCCAATCCCGGATACTCCCACCCGTGAACGTCACGCAGCTCACCGAGCAATTGATGCTGTCCTACGCCAAGGTCGGGGGCATCAACCATCTCGACGGGAAGAATCTCCCCTCCAAGTCGGTCAGCGCGGGGATCACCCTCGACTTGCTGCGCCTGCTGTTCCCGGGCTTCTTCGATGACCACACCATCCACTCCTCCGAGCTGAAGATGGAGATGGTGGCGCTGATGGACTCGGTCTTCGACCGGCTCGAGGCCGAAATCTACAAGAGCCTCGAATACGCCCCTCCCGCGGGCAGTGCGCGCCGGGACCTCCGCGGCCGCGCCCGCCAGATCACGACCGACTTCCTGGCCAGCCTCCCGTGCGTGCGCGAGCTGCTCCAGACCGATGTCGAGGCCGCCCTCAGCGGCGACCCCGCCGCCCGCAGCCACGAGGAAATCATCGTGGCTTATCCCTTCATCGAGTCCATCGCGGTCCAGCGCATGGCCCACGAACTCTACCGCCGCGAGGTCGCCCTGCTCCCCCGCATCATGGCCGAGTGGGCCCACAGCCGCACCGGCATCGACCTCCACCCCGGCGCCCGCATCGGCTCCCACTTCTTCATCGACCACGGCACCGGCACCGTCGTCGGCGAAACGACCCTCATCGGCCGCCACGTCAAGCTCTACCACGGCGTCACCCTCGGCGCGAAATCCACCGCCGACGTCGAGCAGCTCCGCGGCAAAAAACGGCACCCCACCATCGAGGACCACGTCACCATCTACCCCGGCGCCACCGTGCTCGGCGGCGAAACGGTCATCGGCGAGGGCAGCACCCTCGGCGGCAATGTCTTCCTCACCCAGAGTGTCCCCCCCCACTCGCTCGTCGTCTTCGAGGGCGTCAGCGTGAAGGTCATGGACAAACGCCAGCGCCAGCGGCCCGCCGCAGACTTCCAGATCTGACCCCGCCGCCTCAGGCCGGGCCGGGTTCCAAAAGGTAGCCCGCCGCCAGGCGCCGGAAAGCCCCCACCTGCGCCTCCTGCCACGCCGCGTCCCGGCCCAGTTCCCCCGCCAGCAATGCCGCCACCGCCGGCGCTGCCGCCGCCGCCGCGCGCGCGTCCAGCAGCAACGCCCGCGTCCGCCGCGCCAGCACATCCTCCACCGTGCGCGCCTGTTCCTGGCGCGCCGCCCAAATCACCTCGGCCCCGGTCACGGGCAGGTCCGGATGCAGGCGCTCCCCCCACCCCGCCGTGCCCGCCGCCAGCGCATGCAGGGCCGGGGCGTCCGACCCGTAGACCCGCCACGGCTCCGCCTCCGGCGCCTCCGTCCATCCCTGCAGGCGCAGGGTCTGCGTCCGGCAGGGCCGCTCCTCCAGCCCCCCGGCCAATGCCGCCTGGGCCAGCGTGTCCTCCGCCATCCGCCGGTAGGTGGTCCATTTGCCGCCCACCACGCTGACCAGGCCGGACTTGGACACCAGCACGCTGTGGTCCCGCGGCACCGAGGCCGTGTCGCCCGCCGCGTCCACCCGCCGCAGCGGGCGCAGCCCGGCAAACACGCTCAGCACATCCGCCGGCCGGGGATCCCGCGTCAGGTAACGGGCGGCGTGCCGGAGCAGGAACTCCACCTCCTCCGGCAGGGCCCGGGGCTCGAGCACCGCCTCCGCCACCGGCGTGTCCGTCGTCCCAATCAACGCCCGGTCATGCCACGGGATGGCAAACAACACCCGCCCGTCATCCGTGCGCGGCACCATGATCGCCGTGTCCCCCGGCAGGAACGAGCGCGGCAACACCAGGTGCACGCCCTGGCTCAACGCCAGCAGCGGCGCCGCCTGCGGATCGTCCAGCCGCCGCACGCCGTCGCTGAACACCCCCGTGGCGTTGACCACCACCCGCGCGGACAGTTCCCACTCCCGCCCGGTCTCCCCATCGCGCGCCACCAGGCCCCGCACCAGGTCGCCCTGCTTGAGCAACCGCACCACGCCCACGTGGTTCAACACCACCGCCCCGTGCGCCGCCGCCGTCCGCGCCAGCGTGATGGCCAGGCGCGCGTCGTCAAACTGCCCGTCGTAATAGACAATCCCGCCCTTCAACCCGCCCGGCTCCAGGGTCGGCAGCCGGGCCAGGGTCTCCTCGCGGGTCAAATGGCGCGACGGCCCCAGCCCCAGGCGCCCGGCCAGCAGGTCGTAAATCTTCAGGCCCACCCCATAGAACGGCGCCTCCCACCAGGTGTAGTTCGGCACGACGAAGGCCAGGTGCCCGACCAGGTGCGGGGCGTTGCGCGTGAGCAGGCCCCGCTCGTGCAGGGCCTCCAGCACCAGCCCGACATTGCCCTGCTGCAGGTAGCGGACCCCGCCATGGATGAGCTTCGTGCTGCGGCTGGAGGTGCCCTTGGCAAAATCGTCCTGCTCCAGCAGCACGGTGCGATACCCCCGCGCCGCCGCGTCCACCGCGACGCCCAGCCCGGTCGCGCCGCCGCCAATGATGGCCACGTCCCACGGACGCGGATCCGCCAGGGCGGCGAGCAGGTCGGCGCGATGCATGGCCCGGTCGCCCCCTCAGTCCACCGCCCAGCCCTTGGCCCGTTCCACGGCCCGGGCCCACTGCGCCCGCAGCCGCCCCCGCGTGGCCGCGTCCATCGCGGGCTCAAAACGCCGGTCCACCGTCCATTGCCGGCCCACCTCGGCCACGTCCTTCCAGTAGCCCACCGCCAGGCCCGCCAGGTAGGCCGCCCCCAGCGCCGTCGTCTCCGCCACCCGCGGCCGCACCACCGTCACCCCCAGCAGGTCCGCCTGGAACTGCATCAGCCCGTTGTTCACCGACGCGCCCCCGTCCACGCGCAGCTCCCGCAGCGGCGTGCCGGCATCGCTTTCCATCGCATGCACCAGGTCCGCGCTCTGGAAGGCCATGCTCTCCAGCGTGGCCCGCGCCAGGTGGCCGGCCGTGGTGCCGCGCGTCAGGCCCAGGATGGCCCCGCGCGCATACGGATCCCAATGCGGCGCGCCCAGGCCGGCAAAGGCCGGCACGAAATACACCCCGCCGTTGTCCGGCACCGACGCGGCCAGCGACTCGATGGCCGCGGAACGCTCGACCAGGCCCAGCCCGTCGCGCAGCCACTGCACGGCGGCCCCCGCAATGAACACGCTGCCTTCCAGCGCATACTCCATCCGCCCGCCCCGGCGCCAGGCCACCGTGGTCAGCAGCTGGTTGCGCGAGTCCACCGCGCGCGCCCCGGTGTGCATCAGCATGAAGCAGCCCGTGCCATAGGTGTTCTTGACCAGCCCGGGCTGCACGCACACCTGCCCGAAGAGCGCCGCCTGCTGGTCCCCCGCCAGGCCGGCCACCGGGATGCCCGCCAGCTCGCCCACCGCCTCGCCGCAGACCCCGCTCGAGTCCACCACCTCCGGCAACACCGCCCGCGGCACCCCGAACAGCTCCAGCAGCTCGTCGTCCCAGTCCCCCGTGTGGATGTTGAACAACATCGTGCGCGAGGCGTTGCTCGGGTCCGTCACGTGCCGGCGCCCGCCCGTCAGCTGCCACACCAGCCACGTGTCGATCGTCCCAAAGGCCAGGTGCCCGCCCGCAGCCGCCGCCCGCGCGCCCGGGACGTGGTCCAGCAGCCAGCGCAGCTTGCTGCCCGAGAAATACGCGTCAATGACCAGGCCCGTCTTCCGCCGGATCGCCTCCGCGTGGCCGTCGCGCTTGAGCTGGTCGCAGAACCCCGCCGTGCGCCGGTCCTGCCACACGATGGCATGGTGCAGCGGCCGCCCGGTGCGCCGGTCCCACAACACGGTGGTCTCGCGCTGGTTGGTGAGGCCCAGGGCCGCCACGTCGGCCGCCGTCACGCCCGCCTGCCGCAACGCCCCCACCGCCACCTCCCGCTGCGTCGCCCAAATCTCCTCCGCATCGTGCTCCACCCAGCCGGGCTGGGGAAAAATCTGGCGGAACTCCTTCTGCGCGACGCTCACCAGCGCCCCTTCACGGTTGAACAGGATGGCGCGCGAGCTGGTCGTGCCTTGGTCGAGGGCGAGGATGAATTTCATGGGGAGGGCGGGACCCACTGTTACCCCCGCCGCACCGGATCTGTCAGGCGCAATCTGCATTCCTCGGCCCCCGGGGCGCGCGGCGGGGGCCGGAACGCAGGCTGGCCGGCGGGGCCGCGAGGTGCCAGTTTCGCGGCCGCATGCGGATTCACCTCCTCAACACCGGGGCCGAGCTGATGCTGGGCCGGGTCCTGAACACGCACCAGCAATGGCTTTGCCGCCAGCTGGCCGACCGCGGCTACGTGGTGACGCGGCAGGTCGCGGTGGACGACTCCGCGCCAAGCATCCAGCAGGCAGTGCGCGAATCGCTGGCGGCGGCCGACCTCATCCTGGTCACGGGTGGGCTGGGGCCGACCAGTGACGACCGGACGCGCGACCTGGTGGCGGCGCTGCTGGGGCGCGCACTGCACGAGGACGCCGCGGTGGTGGGGCACATTGAGCGGTTCTTTGCGGCGCGCGGGCGGCCGATGCCGCCCAGCACGCGCGTGCAGGCCCGCGTGCCGGACGGGGCGACCGTGCTGATGAACGCCCATGGGACGGCGCCGGGCCTGGTCCTTGACGGCCCGGCCGGGCAGTTGCTGGTCATGCTGCCGGGACCCCCGCGCGAGCTGCGCCCCATGTTCACGGAACAGGTCCTGCCCATCCTGACCCGGCGTTTCCCCCTGGAAGGCGAGTTTGTCTGCCACACCCTGCGCACGATCGGGATGGGGGAATCGCTGGTGGAGGAACGCATCGACGGCCCGCTGCAGCCGCTGGTCGCCGCCGGCCTGGAGATTGGCTACTGCGCGCGCGTGGGCGAGGTGGACCTCCGGTTCACGGCCCGGGGCGGCCGCGCCCGGGCGCTGGTGGCCGAGGCCGAAGACATCGCGCGCGCGCGCCTCGGCGGGATCATCTATGGAACCGAGGGCGACACCCTTGAGGCGGTGGTCGTGCGCGGGTTGGCCGCGCGGCACCACACGCTCGCCCTGGCGGAGAGCTGCACCGGCGGCTTCATCGCCCACCGCCTCACGAACGTGCCCGGCGCCTCCGCCGTGTTCCTCGCCGGCCTCGTCACCTACAGCAACGAGGCCAAGCAACAGTTCCTCGGCGTCCGGCCCGAGACCCTCGCCGCCCACGGGGCCGTCAGTGAAGCCACCGTCCGCGAGATGGCCGCCGGCGCGCGCGCCCGCACAGGCGCCCATTACGCCGTGGCCGTCACCGGCATCGCCGGGCCCGCCGGCGGTTCCCCCGACAAGCCGGTGGGCACGGTCTGGATCGGCCTCGCCACACCCCGGGGGGTGGAGGCCATGAAGAAGGTCAATGCCTTCGACCGCGAGACCTTCAAGCAGGTGACTGCCCAGCAGGTCCTCGAGTGGGTGCGCCACGCCCTCGGGGAGGAGTCGGGCCCGGGCGCCCGCCCCGCCTGACCGGATCGCGGCGGCGGACCGGCCGAGCGGGCCACTCCCCGCCCGCCCCGATTCCAGGCTTGCCGAAGTCCCGCGCCCTGCGCGACAACTCGCGCCGCCCGGACGGGCACATGGCCGGACAACATGGGCGGGGCCCACGACGGGCGCCGCGGTTGACCGGAACCCCGCCGGGCCGCGTCGGTGTCGTTTTTCGGGCGCAGGCCCGGGAGGGACGCGGACGCGATGACCCCGCGTCCCCGGCATGGATTCCGGAACCTCGAGGTGCCCGCGCGCTCGTCCACCGAGCCGGCGCGGAGGTCTCGCCTTGTGCCTGGCCGTCCTCCTGGGCGCCGCGCCCTCCCTCGTCACCGTCCCGGCCCAATCCTCGCCCCCCCTCGCCCCCGTGGCCCCTGGCATCCTGCCCGCTCCCGCCGCGGTGTTGCTCCGGGACGGAATCGCCGCGGCGGACGAGCCGGCGGCGGGCGGGTTCCATCCGGCCGGGCTGCAGCCGTATTTCATCGGGGAACCCACCGCGCAGGAGCAGGAATACCTGGAGCGGATCAACCGGGCCCGGGCGGATCCCACCGGCGAGGCCCGGCGCTGGCAAACCACGGCCGACCCGGACATACGCGCGGCCTACGCGGCCTTCGGCGTCGATCTCGCCCTGATGGCCGCACAACTCTCCGGGTTGCCGCCGGCGCAGCCCTTGGCGTTTCATCCCCAGCTCCTGGCCGCGGCTCGCCGCCACACGCGCGATCAGTTTGAGGGCGGGTTCCAGTCGCATGTCGGCAGCGACGGCAGCCATCCGGGCAGCCGCATCACGGCCGCCGGCTACGCCTGGTCCACCTGCGGCGAAAACGTCTACGCCGCCGCCCGCTCGGTGGCCCACGGTCACGCCGCCTTTGAGGTCGACTGGGGCGCCGGCCCCGGCGGGATGCAATCCCCGGCCGGCCATCGCCTCAACATCCACAACCCGAACTTCCGCGAGGCCGGCGTGGCCGTGACCAACGGGTTCCGCGGCGCCGCCGGGCCGCAGGTCGTGACCGAGGACTTCGCAGCGCGCGCCGGGGCATCCCCGCTCATCACGGGCGTGGTGTATTACGACCTCAACGCCAACGAGACCTATGATGCCGGCGAGGGACTGGGGGGCGTGCACGTGACGGTGGCGGGAACCGATTACCTCGCGGTCACGGCCGCCGCCGGGGGATATGCCGTCCCGGTGCCCGGCAACGGCACCTACACCGTCACCTTCCGGGCGGACCACCTCGACCCCGTCCAGCACAGCATCACCGTGGTCGATGGGCTCAACGCGAAGCTCGACTGGCGTCCGCCCTACGCCCCGCCCGCCCTGACCGGGCCCGTCACGCTCGCGCCCGGCCAGGCCGGGCTCTACACCTTCGCCCCGGTCGGCGGCGCGCTCGGTCACCAGTGGCGCCACAGCCGCCGGATCGCGGCCACCCTGCTTGAAGGCGCCGAAGCCGGCGCCCCGGGCGTCACCTCCGTCACCTCCCCCGGCTATGCCGTCCTCCAGCAGTCCGTGCGCGCCTCCGGCCTGTGGGCCTTTCGCCTGGCCCATCCGCTGCCCATCGACCAGCACCTGGCATGGAACCGCCCGGTGCGACCCGGACCGGCGGCCCGCCTCGAACTGGCCAGCCGGCTGGGCTGGGCCACCACCGGCCAGGTGGCGCGCGTGCAGGCCACCACCAACGCCGGGCGGGACTGGCTCGAATTGTGGAGCCGGACGGGCACCGGGACTGCAGGTCAGACCCAGTTTGAGCTGCTGTCCATTTCGCTGGCCGGCCTGGCCGGCAGCGAGATCGAGGTGCGGCTGGCCTATGACCATGCGGGCGGAACCTACTTCAACCAGGTCAGCACGGGGGTGGGCTGGTATGTCGATGACCTCCGGTTGACCGGGTGCGAGGAACTGGTGGACACGGAGGTGGGCTCCGTGACGGGCACGAACTTCACTTTCACGCCGGCGACGCCCTCCGAATACTGGCTGCGGGTGCGCGCGCTGACCGTGGCCGGCCCCCTGGATTGGGGTCCGCCGCTGCCACCCAGCGTGGGTGGCGCAGCGACCGGCCTGCGCGTGCGCCTGGTCACGTGGCCGGCGTGGGCCGGGGACCGGGCGGTGTTTGAGTTCGTGGTCGAGGGCGGCCCCGCCGCGGGATTGGGCGTCGAGACGGCGCCCGCACCGGCCGGGCCCTGGACACCGGACCTGACGGCCACGATCGAAGCCATGGCCCCGGATCGTTTCCGGGCAGGCAGCGCGCGCGGCCCCGGGCCCCAGCGGTTTTACCGGGTGACTGCCCGTTGAAGCAGTCCGGCGGTGGCAGGCGCGGGGGTTCGGCGCTCAGCGGGTTGGCCGGCGGCGGGGACGGGGGGTCCATCGCGGCGGTTGCAGGAACGGGGGTGGAAGACGGCGGACGGGCGGGGGCCGCACCGCGCCCGGCCTGGGGAGTGGGGGGGGGAACCAGGACGCCACCGGCCAACCGCATGAGCTGGATCGAGGGTCGATCACGGCGGGATCACACACCGGCTGCCAGCGGTGGTTGCGCGCGCGCTGTGGAGAACTGGCGCTCACGAACCCGCTTGCCTCGGGCGGCGGGCAGGGCCACCCTGCTGCCCATGCCGATGCCCGCCGGTCCCGTCACCCTGTCCACCGAGCAAATCCAGGAACTTCAGCGCAAGCTCGGGACGATGCGCCATGACATCAACAACAACCTGTCCCTGATTGTGGCCGCGGTGGAACTCATCAAATTCAATCCCGCCGCCGCGGAGCGCATGATGGCGACCCTGAGCGAGCAGCCGCACAAAATCACCGAGCACGTCCAGTCGTTCAGCGCCGAGTTCGAGAAGGCCCTGGGCATCGTCCGCTGAGCGCGGCCTGTAACCTCGCCTCCGTCGCCCCGTCTGTGGGTCGTCCGCCCGCGCGGCACCCCGTCGCCCCGGGCCCCCAACCAACCCAGTCCAGTCCCAGCCATGAATCCCTTCCTGCGTTGCCCCGCTGCGCTGCCCCTGGCCGCCGTGCTCACCCTCGCTCCCGTGTTCGCGCCGTCCCTCGGCGCGGCGGAGACACCCGACCCGGCCCCGCCCGCCGGGTGGCCGACCCGCGAGCAACTGCGCGAGCAGTTGAAGGATCTCACCCCCGAGCAGCGCCAGGCCAAGCTGAAGGAAATGCGCGAGCGGCTGGGGCCGCCGGGCGGCCTGAGCGGCCCGCTGTTTGAGAAGCGCCGGGCCGAGTTCGAGAAGTTCCGCCAGGAACTGCAGAGCCTGCCCCCGGCCGAGCGCGCCGCCCGGCTTCAGGCCTGGCGCCAGACCAACGGCCTCGGCACCAACAGCCTCCTTGGGCCCATCCCCCCCGGCCTCAACCCCGCCGACAGTGAGGCCAAGCGCGGCCAGTTCCGGGAACGAATCCAGGCCGAGCTCGAGCAGTTGAAGGCCAAGAAGGCTGGCGGCACCCTCACCCCCGAGGAAACCCGCCGACTGGAACGCATGACCGTTTGGGCGGAACAGCTGAAGTCCTCGCCGGACGGCCGGCCCCCGGGGCCCGGCCGGCGCCCCAAGATGGAGGAGCAGTTCCCCAAGCCGGTTGAGCCCGCACCGACCCCCGCGCCGGCCCCTTCCGGCCGCTGAGACCGGCCCCGACTTCCATGGCGCGGGTTCCGATTGCCCCCCCGGGTAGCCCGGCTGTGCCGGCGGCCTCGGCGCCGGGCGGCGAGCCCCAGGCCGAGTCAACGGACCCGTTGGAGGCAGGCCCCAGCGACAGCGAGCTGATCGCCCGCGTCCTGGCCGGGGACTCCTCCAGCTTCGAGCCCCTGGTGGTGAAGTATTCCCCGCGGCTGTTTGGGACGGCGCGGCGCTACGCCCGGCGGGAAAGCGAGGTGGAGGACATCGTGCAGGAAGTCTGGGGCAAGGCCTTCGCGCGCCTGGCCAGTTTCCGGGGTGAAGCCCCGTTTGAGCACTGGCTGATGCGGATGGCGGTGCGCACCTGCTACGACTTTCTGCGCGACCACCAGCGCAGCCGGGAGCGGAGCTTCACCGACCTGGCCCCAAGCGAGGAGACGGCGCGCTGGCTGGAGACACTGGCCACCGCCCCGGCCGACACGGCCCACGACACCGAGGCCGCGCGGCAGCTGGTCCGGCGCCTGCTGGACATGCTTTCCCCGCCCGCGCGGCTGATCATCACCCTGCTCGAGCTGGAGGACCGCAGCGTGAAGGAAATTTCCCAGCTGACCGGCTGGTCGATCCCGCTGGTCAAGGTGCGCGCGTTCCGCGCCCGGGCCGAGATGGCCAAGTGCCTCCGCCGGCTGGCCCGCGACAAATACGTCTGATTTCCTGCCCCATGCCTGTAACCCTCCTTGAACCCGGCGCGTCTGCCTCCGCGTTCGCGCCCCTGCTCCGCCCGCGCCGCCCATGAACCTGACTGAACTGCATCGCCGCCTGCTGGCCGCCGCGCGTGCCGACGCGCCGCCCGGGGATGTGCCCTACGGATTCACGCAGCGCGTGATGGCCCGGGTGGCCTCGCGGCCGGTGGTGTCCGGGACCGACTCGTGGGCGGCCCTGCTTCGCCCGCTCTGGTGCGGCGCCGCCGCCTGCGCGGCCCTCGCCCTCCTGCTCCAGTTCAACCTTGCCCCCCTCCCGCCCGATGGCGGCGAGGACGGCGCCTTCTCCGCCGCGGTGGAGGAAACCCTGCTCGCCCCGGCGGGCGACCTCGAGCTGCCATGGTGAACTTCCGGCACATCCTCCTCGCCTCGCTGGCCACCCTGGTCATCTTCGCCGCCGGCATCGCCACCGGCCATCGCCTGGCCCAGAACCGGCCGGCCGCCGGCCGCGGTTCCAGCCAGGCCGGCGCGCAGATGCCGATGATGGTCCGCCTCGACCAATATGCGCGCGCCCTGCGCGACCTGCCCCTGGACCCCGATCAGCAGCAGCTCGTCCATCGCCTCATCACGGAGCGGCAGGAATACCTGGCCGACATCGTCCGCCTGGTCGATCCCGAGTTGCACGAGATGATGCCCAAGCTGCGCCGCGACGTGAACGACGTGCTCCGCCCGGAACAACAACGGGAGCTGGAACGGCGCCTGGCCGATCGCCCGCGCCGGGACCGTGAGAAGGACCGCGAAAAGGGCGGCCTCGCCCGTGAAAACAACAAGGAACCGCGCCGGCTGACTCCTGCGCCTGCGCCGGCCCTGCGCGAGGCCCCCACCAATCCGCCCCGGCCCCTCTAGGACCACCCCGCCGCCCGGCCGCCTCAGGGCCGCGCCAGGTTGTAGCACAGCAGCCGATCCTCGCTGCGCAGGTAGAGCCGCTGGCGCGCCAGCACGGGACCGGTCCAGCAGGGATACCCCAGCTGCGGCACCTGCCAGGAGGAAATCTCCTCCGGCCGGCGCGGGTTCGCGGCAAACAATCCCAGCTTGCCGAACTCCCCCAGCACGATGAGGCGCTGGTCGGCCAGGATGGCTGCGCCGCGCCCGTAGACCGGGAACTGGGAGCGCTGGGGCGGGTGCTTGGGCCCCTTCTCGTCCCGGCTCCAGGCCAGGCGGCCGGTCTTGAACTCCACGCAGTTGAACTGCGCGTCCGGCTCGTCCCGCCCGCTGAATGCATACAGGTGGCCCTCGTGCAGGACCGGCGTGCCCCAGTGCAGCTCGAGCGGCTGGGGTGGGGTGGCCCGCACCGCCAGCGGCGTGTTGGGCATCGCCGCCGGCTGGCGCCAGACCGTGTCCAGGGTCCGGCCATCCCGGCCCACCCGCAGCAGCACCGCCCCGATGCGGTAATAGGCGGCCGAGATCAGCACCTGATCCCCCCACGGCACCGGGCAGGCCGCGTTGACCGAGTCGTTGGCCGGCGACTGGAACCAGTAACTGAACTGCACCTCCCCGTTGGTCGGGTTGACCGACACCAACCCCTGCCGCATCAGGCACAGGACCTGGCGCCGTCCATGGAAGGTGGCCGCCACCGGCGTGGCGTAGCTGGCCAGCTTCTCCACCCCGGTCCAGCGGTAGGGAATCTCGTTGCGCCAGCCCGTCATCACCACGCCGTCCCAGTTCGTCCGCCCCACGCTCTCCCACAGCGTCTTCCCCGTCTCCGGATCGAAGGCCACCATGCCGGAACTGGGCTGGCCGCCCACCATGACCAGGAGCCGGCCCGCCTCCAGCAGCGGCGAGCTGCCCACGCCGAAGAACGCCTCCGGCACGTTGAAATCCCGGGCCGTGTCCCGCTCCCAGACCTGCCGCCCGCTGGCCAGGTCCAGGCAGATCAGCCGGCCTTCCGCCCCGAAGGTGTAACAGCGATTGGACACCAGCAGCGGGGTGCAGCGCGGGCCGTTGTTGTAGCCATAGGGATCAATGAAACGGCTGGGATAGGCATGCCGCCAGCGCGGCGCCCCCGTGGCCGCGTCAAAGGCCTCCACCACCTCCTCGTTCCCCTGGCGATGATGCAGCACCAGGGTGCCGCCGAGGACGCTGGGGGCGCTGTAACCCGTGCCCACGCTTTTTTCCCAGAGCAGGGGCGGGCCGTTGGTGGGCCAGCGCTCCAGCAGGCCGGTTTCGCGCGAGATGTTGTTGGCCTCCGGTCCCAGGAACTGCGGCCAGTCACCGGCCCCGGCCGGCACCGCCCCGGCCATGGCGAGGCACAGGGGAATCAGGAAGGGAAAGGAGCGGGAAAACACGCGGACAGCCTGCCCGAGAACCCCCGCGCGCCGCAAGCCGCGCCCTTATTCGCGGGCGACCCACGCGGGTTCGCCCTCGGTCTCGGTGTCCCGGGCCGGCAACCGCGTGCGCTCGCGCAGGGCGCGGACGTCGTAGCGGTCGTTGTCCGGGTGTTCCGGCGAGAGCGGGGAGATGGCGCGGAGCTTCTCGATGATGCGCGGCAGGTGTTCGAGGGCGTGGTCGACGTCGGCGTCCGTGTTGTCGAGGCCGAGGCTCAGGCGGATGCTGCCGCGGGCGCGGCGCGGGTGGACGTTCATGGCCGTGAGCACGTGGGAGGGCTCGGTGGACCCGGTCGTGCAGGCGGACCCGCTGGAGGCGCAGATGCCCGCCTGGTCGAGCAGGGTGAGGATGGCCTGCGCTTCCACGAAGTCGAAGGCGAGGTTGGCCGTGTTGGGCAGGCGCTGCTCGGCGCCCCCGTTGCGGAAGGTGTGGGGGATGGTCCGGAGCAGGGTGGTCTCGAGGCGATCGCGCAGGGCCCGCACGCGGGTGTTCTCCTCCGGGAGCCGGGCCAGGGCCAGCTCGGCGGCGCGGCCGAACCCGACGATGTAGGGGACGTTCTCGGTGCCGGCGCGCCGGCCGCGTTCCTGGCTGCCCCCGATCAGGTAGGGCTGGAAACGGGTCTGGCGCCGGACGTAGAGGGCGCCGATGCCCTTGGGGGCGTGCAGCTTGTGGGCGGAGAGGGACAGGAAATCGATCCCCAGGCTGTTCACGTCCACGGCCAGCTTGCCCGGGACCTGCACGGCGTCGGTGTGGAAGGGCACGCCGCGGCTGCGGCAGATGGCGGCCAGTTCCTCGATGGGAAAGAGCACGCCGGTCTCGTTGTTGGCCCACATGATGGACACGATGGCGGTGTCCGGGCGGATGCTCTGGTCAAGGCTGTGGATGTCGAGGGACCCGTCCGACTCGACCGGCAGGAAGGTGACGTCGTAGCCGCGCCGCCGGAGGTAATCGCCAAACTTCATGTTGGCGCTGTGCTCGACGGCGGTGGTGATGACATGGCGCTTGCCGGGCTGGGTGACAAGGGCGCTGTGCAGGGCGGTGTTGTTGGCCTCGGTGCCGCAGCTGGTGAAGATCACCTCGCGGGGCTCGGCCCCGATGAGGGCCGCCACCTTTTCCCGGGCGGCCTCCACGTGCCGGGCCACCTCATGGCCGAAGCGGTAGGCGCTGGACGGGTTGCCCCAGTGGTCGCGCAGGAAAGGCAGCATCGAGTCGATGACCTCGGGCGCAACCCGGGTGGTGGCGTTGTTGTCCAGGTAACAAATCGATGGAGTCGGGGCGGTCATGCGACAGCGCCCGCCGGGCCGGGCCCGGTCCAGGCGCACCGGGCACCCTACCCGCCCCCCGCCGGGGGAACGAGCAGATTCTGTGTCATCCGGCACAGGACCGCCCCGGCGGACGGGCGGGGAAAACGGGGGGAATATACCGTTGGCAAGGCCCCCGGCCGCTGGCTAGATTCGGCGCTGATTCCTCGCTGCATGCGACCATTCATCACCATCGCCAGCAACGCCTTCATGGAGCTGATCCGGCAGCCGGTTTTCCTGCTGCTGATGACGGCCTCGGCGGTGTTCTGCGTGTTCCTGGCCACGGTGCCGTATTTCGGGTTCGGGGACGACCCGAAGCTGGTCAAGGACTCGGCCCTGGCGGTGACCCTGTTGTCGGGGTTGTTCGGGTCGGTCCTGTGCGCCTCCAACTCGCTGGCCCGGGAAATCCGGACGGGCACCGCCCTGGCGGTGCTGGCCAAGCCGGTCGGGCGGGCGCCCTTCCTGCTGGCCAAGTATGCCGGGCTGGCCTTGGCGCTGGGGGTGCTGACCTATGTCAACGGGTTGGGCTGCCTGCTGGCGAGCCGGATGGGTTACGACGCCTACGGGGACGCGGACGTGACGGGTTTCCTGGTTTGGGCGGGGGCATTTGTGCTGGCCTTTGCGGCGGGGGGGTTCAGCAATTACTTCCTGCGCCGACCGTTTGTCTCGGATGCGACCCTGGCGGTGCTGGTGTTTGCCACGCTGGCCTTCCTGCTCAATGCGGGGCTGACCAAGGCGGACCCGACCGCGCGGGGGCAAACCATCGGGGCGTTTGAGCGGGTGGACTGGCGGTTGGTGCCGGCGGCGGTGCTGGTCCTGTTTGCGCTCTGGGTGCTGGCGGCGCTGGCCCTGGCGTGCTCCACGCGGCTGGAGATGATGTCGACGCTGGCCATCTGCACCGGGTTTTTCCTGCTCGGGCTGATGTCGGATTACCTGTTTGGCAGCCGGGCGGAGCAGGGCGCGTGGTGGGCGTGGGTGCCCTACACGCTGCTCCCGAACTGGCAGCAGTTCTGGATGGCGGACGCCCTGGAAACCGGCCGGGACCTGCCCTGGCGCTATGTGGGGAGCGCCTTTGGCTATGTGGTGGCCTACGTGGGCGCAGCCCTCGCCATGGCCCTGCTCCTGTTCGAGGAACGGGAACTCAGCTGACCCAGCCCACGCTTCGGCACCATGGAACGCACCAACCAAAAGCAGGCGGTCATCAACCTCGTCATTCTCCTCGCGGCCGGCCTCGGGGCGGCGGTGACCTCCCTCTACTGCCGCGTGCTCTCAGGCCAGGTCGCCTCCGGCTTCCTGCTCCTCGGCGTGCTGCTCGGGCTGATCAGCTGGTTCCAGATGCGCCTCGAGGAGCGCGAGCGCGTCGAGAAACTCGAGTTCGACGAGGTTTCCCGCGGCGGGACCGCCAGCACCACAATCTTCCAGTCCGATGACGCCGAGGCCTTCCCCGCCCGCCGCTCCCGCGAACAGTTCGAACGGTTCTTCATCCCGGCCTTCACCCTCTTCCTCCTCCTGGCCGAGGCCGCGGCCGCCTTCTGGGGCTGGCGCTGGCTGGGCCGCATGCCCGTCATCCCGGCACCCATGGCCCCCTTCGTCGCCATGTCCGCCCTCGGCCTGGCCGCCCTCGTCCTCTTCCTGCTCGGGCAATACTCCACCGGCCTCGGGCGCCTCGAACAACAACGCCTGCTCCGGCCGGCCGCCTCCGCCCAACTCCTCGGCGCCTACTCCCTCGCCGCCGTGGTGGCCGCCCTCATCGGCGTCCAAGCCGGGTTCCCCGGCCTCGACCACCTCCTGGCCCGCACCTTCGTCCTCCTCCTCGGCGCCCTCGCCGTCGAGTCCCTGCTCGTCCTCCTCCTCGAACTCTACCGCCCCCGCCTGCGCGGCGGCGTCACCCGCCTGCTCTACGAAAGCCGCCTCATCGGCCTGCTCAGCCACCCCGAGGGCCTCTTCACCACCCTCGCCCACACCCTCGATTACCAGTTCGGCTTCAAGGTCTCCGAGACCTGGTTCTACCAGTTCCTCCGCCGCTCCGCCGCCGCCCTCGCCCTCGCCTACCTCGCCATCCTCACCGCCTCCACCTGCCTGGTCTACGTCGGTCCCGGCGAACAGGCCCTCCTCGAGCGCTTCGGCCAACCCGTGCCCGGCCGCACCCTCCTCGGCCCCGGTTTCCACCTCAAACTCCCCTGGCCCGTCGATCGCGCCCACCGCCATCGCACCGAGGAAATCCAGCAGTTCGAGGTCGGCAGCGAGCACGAGAAGGCCGGACCTGACGACGACGGCCACGGCCATGGCGACCAGGGCGGCGGCTCCAAGCAGGGCGGGGAGGCCGCCGTGCTGTGGACGGTGTCCCACTACAAGGAGGAGTTCCACCTCCTCGTCGCCAGCCGCGAGACCGCCGATTCCCCCACCAACAACGTCACCGGCAAACGCGCCCCACCCGTCAACCTCCTCGCCGTCGGCGTCCCCGTGCAGTTCCAGGTCGTCAACCTCACCAACTGGGCCTACCGCTACAGCGACGCCGCCGGCCTGCTCAAGCAACTCGCCACCCGCGAGGTCGTCCGCTACCTCGTCGGCGTCGATGTCAACGAAATCATGTCCACCGCCCGCTTCACCGCCGGCGAGGAACTCCGCCGGCGCATCCAGGCCCGCGCCGATGAACTCCAACTCGGGACCCGCATCCTCTTCGTCGGCCTCCAGGACGTCCATCCGCCGGTCGCCGTCGGCGCCGCCTACGAGAAGGTCGTCGGCTCCAAGCAACGCCGCGACGCCGACATCCTCCGCGCCCAGGCCGACGCCACCCGCACCAACGCCCTCGCCCAGTCCGCCGCCCTCCGCCGCCGCCTCGCCGCCGAGGCCCAGAGCGTCGGCAAGGTCGCCGCCGCCGCCGCCACCGAGGCGCTCTTCACCAACCAAATCGCCGCCTTCCGCGCCTCCCCCGAGGTCTATCCCCAGCGCGCCTACCTCCAGGCCCTCGCCCGCCACGGCGACGGCGCCCGCAAGTTCATCCTCGCCACCACCAACGCCCAGGAGATCCTCCTCCTCAACATGGAGGACAAGCTCCGCGATGACCTCCAGAACATCCTCATCCCGGCGCCCCGGAAATAACGCCCGCCCCCTTCCCCCATGAAACGCAATCCCGTCACCGTCACGATCGGCACCCTGCTGCTCCTGATCTTCGTGTCGCTCCTCTTCCTGTTCCAGGTGCGCCAGACCGAGATCGCCGTCGTCACCACCTTCGGCCGCTTCTCCCACCAGGCCGGCCCCGGCGCCCATTTCCGCCTGCCCTGGCCCATCCAGTCCGTCCACCACTTCGACCAGCGCATCCACAACTTCGAGAGCAAGCTCGAGCAGATCCTCACCGCCGACGAGAACAACCTCCTCATCCAGGCCTACGTCGGCTGGAACATCAGCGATGCCAAGGTCTTCCTCGAGCGCTTCGGCGGCGACCCCCGCAAGGCCCAGGAAAACCTCGAGGGCCTCATCCGCAACGCCTACAGCGGCGTCGTCGGACGCCATCCCTTCGCCCACTTCATCTCCACCGACGAACGCCAGCTCAAGTTCGTCGAGATCGAGCGCGAGATGCAGGAGCGCGTCCAGGCCGACTGCCGCGCCGTCACCAACGGCCTTCAAATCCACTTCTTCGGCATCAAGCGCCTCGGCCTCCCCGAGAGCGTCACCCAGCTCGTCTTCGAGACCATGCGTTCCGGCCGTGACAAGCTCGCCAGCGTGATCGAGTCCGACGGCCAGCGCCAGGCCACCGAGATCCGCGAAAAGGCCAAGGCCGAGGGGGCCAAGCTCCTCGCCGAGGCCGAAGCCCAGGCCACCCGCATCCTCTCCGAGGGCGAAAAGCAAACCGCCCGCTCCTTCGAGGTCTTCAAGCAGGAGCCTGACCTCGCCGTCTTCCTCCTCAAGCTCAAGGCCCTCGAACAGTTCCTCCAGGAACGCGCCACCCTCATCCTCGACGACCAGGTCGCCCCCCTCGACATCCTCAAGTCCCGGCAAACCCCGGGGGACCGGAAATGAGCGACCACCCTCCCCACGACCATCCCCACCCCCACGGGGACGGCCACCGGCACGACCACGGGCACGGGCATCACCACGACCATCCCCCGGCCGCTCCCACGCCCGGCACGCCGGACAACGGCCCGCAGGAGTTCACCGACGATGCCGGCGCCCAGGCCCTCGCGGAGGCGCTCCGCCGCAGCTTCGCCATCGTCAAGGTCCTCATGGCCGGGTTGCTCGTTCTTTTCCTTTTCTCCGGCTTCTTCACCGTGAAGCAGAACGAGAAGGCCGTCATCCTCCGCTTCGGCAAACCGCTCGGCGGCGGCGATGGGCGCGTCTACGGACCCGGCTCCCACTGGGCCTTCCCCGCCCCCATCGATGAGGTCGTCCGCATCCCCGTCGGCCAGGTCCAGGCGGTCGAGTCCTCCGTCGGCTGGTACCACACCACCGCCGCCGCCGAGGCCGCCGGCACCGAGCCCCCGCCGATGCCCTCCCTCCACCCGGTCCGCGACGGCTACCTGCTCACCGGGGACGCCAACATCATCCACGCCCGCGCCACCCTCCGCTACCGCATCGCCGAGCCCGGCCTGCGCTACATGCTCGGGTTCGCCGACCCCACCAACGCCGTCCGCAACGCCTTCAACAACGCCCTCCTCGCCGCCGCCGCCCGCTACCGCGTGGACGATGCCCTGACCCGCGACCAGGCCGGGTTCCGCGAGGCCGTGGTCGCCCGCCTCACCCAGCTGATCCGGGAACAGAACCTCGGCATCGTGATCGAGCAAATCGACAACCTGCGCGCCATCCCGCCCCGCCAGCTCCAGGCCGACTTCGCCCGCGTGCTCGAGGCCGATGTCCGCCGCAGCAAGGAACTCAACGACGCGCGCACCTTCGAGAACCAGACCCTCAACCAGGCCCGCGCCGGGGCCGAGGGCCTCAAGAGCGTCGGTGAGGCCGAGCGCACCCGCCTGGTCGAGTTCGTCGCCGCCGAGGTTGAGCGCTTCACCAACAACCTCCCCGCCTACCGCAGCAACCCCCGCCTCTTCACCGAGCAGCGGCGGGCCGAGTCCCTCGCCATGATCTACACCAACGCCCAGGAAAAAATCGTCGCCCCCCAGCGCGGCGCCGGCGGCAACCGCACCGTCCTCCTCCAGATCAATCGCGAGCCGCCCAAGCCCAAGGTGCTCGAACAACCCAAGGCCGACGACCACCACTGACGCAGGGGGAACCCGCCCTTCCCCACCCCCCGAGGCCCCATGCAAGTCACCTCCCTCCTCTCCCGCAAGGAACACGGCCATGACCATGACCACGGTCACGAGCACGGCCACCACCATCACCATCACCACGACGGGGAATCGTGCGCCGGCTGCGGCCACGACCACAGCCACACCCCCATCCGCCTCCGCCAGACCATCGCCGGCCTGCTCTTCGTCCTGAACTCCTTCATCGTCCAGTGGCTCGCCCTCGGCCCGGCCATCGCGGACGTCAGCGCCGCCATCGGCGCCATTCTCCTCGGCACTCCCATCGTCGTCACCGCCTTCAAGGACCTCCGCCTCGGCCGCCTCAGCACCAACGAACTGGTCGCCATCGCCGTCCTCGCCTCCTTCGCCAGCGGCCATTACCAGGAGGCCGGCGTGGTCGCCTTCTTCATGCTCATGGGCGAAATCATCGAGACCCGCACCGCCGAGGGCGCCCGCGCCTCCATCGAGTCCCTCATCAAGCTCACCCCCACCAAGGCCCGCCGCCTCAAGAACGGCGCCGAGGAGGAGGTCGCCGTCCATGAACTCGCCGTCGGCGACGTCATCCGCATCCGCCCCGGCGACAACGTCGCCGCCGACGGCAGCATCGTCACCGGCCAGGGCACCTTCAACCAGGCCAACATCACCGGCGAATCCCTCCCCGTGGACAAGAAGCCCGGCGACGACGTTTTCGCCGGCACCCAGAACCTCACCGGCGTGCTCGAGGTCAAGGTCACCCGCGCCGGGCAGGACACCACCCTCGGCCGCGTGCGCGACCTCATCCTCGCCGCCGAGAAGACCAAGCTCCCCATCATGCGGATCGTGGACCAATACATGGGCTTCTACACCCCGCTGGTCCTCGTCATCGGCGCCCTCGTCTGGGCCTTCACCAACGACCTCAGCCGCGTCATCGCCGTCTTCATCGTCGCCTGCCCCTGCGCGTTCATCCTCGCCACTCCCACCGCCATGGTGGCCGCCCTCTCCGCCGCCGCCCGCCTCGGCATCCTGATCAAGAACGTCGCCGACATCGAGCTGGCCGCCCGCATCAACGCCTTCATCTTCGACAAGACCGGCACGCTCACCACCGGCCGCCTCGCGGTCAGCCGCCTGGCCCCCGTCGGCGACGCCACCCCCGCCGAGCTCCTCCGCGTCGCCGCCTCGGCCGAGAAATACAGCAACCATCCCACCGCCAAGGCCCTCGCCGCCATCGCCGACGAGGCCGCCGTGCCCCTCGCCGAACCCCAGGACTTCGCCGAGACCGCCGGCCGCGGCGTCAAGGCCCGCGTCGATGGCGCGACCGTCCTCGTCGGGCGCGCCGCCTGGCTGCGCGACAACGGCGTCGATGGCGACCTCGAGAAATCCGTCGACCTCAACGAGGCCGAGGGCTGGAGCCTCATCTTCGTGGCGCGCAACGGCCGCCTGCTCGGATGGGTCGGTCTCCAGGACCAGACCCGCGCCGAGGCCAAGGAATCCCTCGCCGACCTGCGCGACACCGGCGTGCGCCGCGTGGCCATGGTCAGTGGCGACCGCGAACCGGTGGCCAGGCGCGTCGCCCGCGAGATCGGCTGCGAGGAGGTCGTCGGCGAATGCCTCCCCCAGAACAAGGTCGAGTTCGTGCGCAAGACCAAGGCCAAGGGCTACCGCGTGGCCGTGGTCGGCGACGGGGTCAATGACGCCCCCGCCCTCGCCGCCGGCGACCTCGGCATCGCCATGGGCGCCGCCGGCAGCGAGGTGGCCATCCACAGCGCCACCATCGCCCTCATGAACAACGACCTGCGCCGCCTGCCCGTCCTCGTCCGGCTCTCGCGCCAAACCCGCAGCGTCATCAACCAAAACTTCCTCCTCGGCGTCCTCTTCGTCATCGGCGGCCTCATCCTCGCCGCCCTCAAATACATCAACCCCATCCTCGCCGCCGTCATGCACGTGGCCGGCTCCCTGCTCGTCGTCTTCAACCTTCGTCGGCGGCCCCAAGCCGTCCTGACCCGGCGCGCGGGCCTCCGGCCCGCTTAGCCCGGACTTCCCTCCGCGGGCCAGGCCAAGGACAGGAGAGCCCCTGGCGCCGCAGCGTTGCTGTCCGCAGAGGAATTACATCCTTGGCATGGCTGGTGGAGCGGGCTGCACGACGAGGTGGGCACCCCTGGGAGGCCAGCCCGGGCTAAGCGGGCCGGAGGCCCGCGCGCCGGGGTTATTTCCTGCGGAACAGGTCGCCCTGCACGAGTTCGTGCACGAGGGTGCGGA
>JBJOEZ010000034.1:0-47954 GCA_046048995.1 Verrucomicrobiota bacterium
TCGTCCTGGGCGCTGAAGCCCAGGTGGAGGTGGCGGCGCCAGCCTTCCGCATGGCGGAAGCGGCGGGACATCCGGCCGACGGCCAGCGACATGGCGTCCATGGCCTGGAGGTAGGAATCCATCCCCTGGCTGGCATCCAGCCACTCCTTCTGGCTGGCGTGCGCGGCCAGCGCGTGGCGCTTGGCGGCGTGCACCGCCGTGGTATCGACAAAGCCGTCCGGCCGCACCGGGTGCCGCAGCGGGTCGTGCAGGCCATGCGGCATGGCATGGTAGACGGTGACGTCGCCGGGGATGGCGGGCCGGGGCGGGGTGGTGCGGAAGTTGGGCATGCCGCGGGCAAAGGCGGCGGTGACGGCGAGCCGGCAGGTGTTGGTGTGGTCCTCCATGTAGTCCACGGGGGAGTGGGTGAGGACGAGGCGGGGGTGGACGGTGCGCACGACGGCGGCGAGGCGGCGGAGGGTGGGGAGGGTATAGAGGATCTCGAGGTCGTCGCAGAAGGGCGGGTGCCAGGCGGCCCCGAGGCGCCGGGCGGCCTCCTGGGCCTCTCGTCGTCGTCGGCGGCGGGTGGCGGCGCTGTTCTCCTGGAGGCTGCCGCAATTGCCGGTGGAGAGGTTCAGGCAATGGATGGCCCAACCGCGGGCCTGCAACTGGAGGAGCGTGCCGGCCATGCCGAACTCGATGTCATCGGGGTGGGCGGCGATGGCGAGGGCGGCCGGGGCGGGAGCCGGGGCTTGGGGACGGGCCTGGGCCATGGGATTCAGGCGTGGCGCCGCTGGGCGTGGCGTTCGGCCGACTGGTCGGCGCCGAAGAGGACCTTGTGGGTGACAAGGGCGTCGGCCAGGCTGGTCAGGGGCATTTCCTGGTTGAGCTGGAGGGCATGGAAGAACGCCTCAAACTGGGTTTGGTAGGGGTGATCCGACACGTCACCGGAGTCGAGGAGCTTCATGGAGAGCTCGCTCCATTTGGCCTTGTTGAGGCCGCCGAGCTTGGTGGAATGGAACTTGTTGTCGAGCAGGCTGCCCTCGCTGCCGACGAGGTGGACGTGGAAGTAGTAGGGCTGGAGGCAATCGATGACGGAGGCGCACTTGCCGACCCGGCCGTCCTTGAAGCGGAGCAGGGTGACGGTGGTGGTGGGGTATTCGTATTTGGCGAAGTCGCGGTGGGAGGAGTGGGTGGAGTAGGCGCTGACGGTGTCGACCTCGCCGCCCATGCAGAGGAGGAGGGCGTCGAGGGCATGGCAGCCGGCGGAGAGGAGGCTGCTGCCGCCGGCGTCGCGCCGGGTGTTCCAGCGGAACTGGCCGTACCAGGGCCCGATGCCGTGGTAGTAATCGACCTCCCCGTAATGGATGCGCCCGAGGAGGCCCTGGTCGAGGACGGCCTTGATGGTGAGGAACTGGCTGGACCAGCGGCATTCGAGGCAGACGCAGGTGTGGACGCCGGCCTCGCGGACGGCGGCCTCGATGGCCAGGCAGTCCTCCCACTTGAGGGCGAGGGGTTTCTCGATGATGAGATGCTTGCCGGCGCGGGCGGCGGCGATGGCATGGCGGGCGTGGTCCTGGGGGTAGCTGCAGATGGAGACCACGTGGAGGTCCTTGTCGGCGAGCATGGCCGACAGGTCGGTGTAGGTCTTGATGTGGCCGCCATGGCGGGCGCTGACCTCGGCGGGATCGAGGGGCCGGCTGGAGCAGATGGCGGTGACCTGGGCGTGGGGGGTGGCGTTGATGGCGGCGATATGGGCGGTGCTGACCCAGCCGTAGCCGATGATGCCGACGTTGTAGCGTTTCATGCGCGAGGAGGGTTGAGGAGTGCGCCCATGGCAGCGGGTTTGCGGCGGCGAAGTCAAGGCCTTGTGCGGGCCGCGGCCGCGGCACGGCCTTGGGGTCGGCCCCGGCAGTTTCTGCTTTGCAATTTTCCCCCGCGGCCTAGCCTTCAAGGACAGCCTGCCGCGATGGAACAAGGTCGTGGGGCGTGGTGAACAGGACGCACCCGCCACCCCGCCGGTTCCCGGGGTCGGCTGTGCCACCACGTATGCGGCCTGTTTTCTCCAGTCCAGTGCCTCCGTCCCCCTGGGTGCGGTCCATTGCCCTGCTGCTGCTGTGGCTGGCGGCCCTGCCGCTGGGGGCGCAGACCTTCAAGGTGGTGACGTGGCATTCGGATGATTTCCCGTCGCCGGTGCCGGCGGCGGGGGTGGAGGACGTGGAGGTGAGGCGGATGCGCCAGATGGCGGCCGTGCTGAAGCCCTACAACGCGGACGTGCTGGTGATTGAGGGTTTGGTGGACAAGCAGGCGGCGCAGCGGTTGGTGGCTCAGATGAAGCCGCAGCTGTTCAGCCTGGCGTCCTTCCATGTGTTCCGGGCCGGGGCGGGCGCCAACGCCCAGATGCTGGCCCCGAGCGTGACGGTCCTGTCGCGCAAGGCGCCGCTGACGGCCCGGACGGCCGATTGGCGGGGCAGTGGCCAGGTGGACGCGCCGGGCGGGTTCCATTTCGTGGCGGTGCCGGTGGGCACCAATCTCCTTTGCCTGTATGACTCGCAGTTTGTGGATCCCCCGGCGGCGCTGACCAATGCCCGGGTGGCCCAGTTGAACCTGCGCAAGCGGGATCTGGCCGCGCAGTATTTGCTGCATCACATGCGCTGGATGGGCGAGGCCCTGACCAATCCCGCGGCCGCCTTTTTCCTCATGGGCAACCTCGCCGCGGGTCCGGCCTCGCATGACGCCGCCCTCAAGACGCTGGAGCAGGGCGGCTTCCGCCGTCCGGCGCCGCTGGCCGGGGGTGAGGCAGGCCTGCTGAGCCCGCGGCAATGGCTGGTCCGGAACGCCGAGTTCGGCGGAGTCCCCCGGCTGGGCACGCCCCGCGGCTGGAATTACGGGCCCGTGGTGTTTGAGCTCTCCCCCAAGGCCCCGGGGCCCGCGCCCACGGTGGCGCAGGCGGCGCCCTCCGGGGTGGCCCGGCCGGGCCCGGCCCCGTCCTCGCTCCCCGCCGCGGTGGCCCCGGTGTTCAGGAAGTTTGCGGTGGACGAGCGCGTGTTCTGGCTGGTGCTTCCGGTGGCCGCAGCGGCGGCCCTGCTGTTGGTGCTGCTGGTGCCCTACCGCTGGGCGCAGGCGCGGCGCCAGACGCGCGCCCTCGCGCTGCGGCACCGCAGCCGGAATGCCGTGCTGGTGGATTTTGCCCCGGCCCCGGGCGAACTCGGCCCGACCGGCGTGGCTGGCGCCCTGCCGGGGACGGGCGAGTCCGGGGCGGCCGAGTGGGCCGAGCGCGCGCGCGCGGCCGAGCAGCAGGCCAGCAAGGCCGCCGCCGCCGTGCGCGAGGGCCTGATGCCCCAGTTGGTCCGGCTGATGCGCGAGAAACTCTTCCAGCGCCTGACCTCCCAGCGGGCCCAGCTCCTGGATTCCCAGCTGCACGGCACCATGGCCGTCCTGGAACTGGAGGAGCGGCTGGAGAAGATCCAGGGCCAGTTTGCCAACCGGCTGGCCGCCCGCGAGCAGCGCATTGCCGAGCTCGAGGCCGAATTGGCCGCCAAGGAGAACATCGTGCGCGAGTTGATCAAGGCGCAGGCCCGCCTGGCCGGCCGCGCCTCCAACGAATAGCCCCGCCCCGGCCGCCTTTCAGGCGTCCCGGCGCAGCACCACGATGCGGTTGGTGTTGGTGCCCTTGCCCATGTTGTCCACGCCCCAGCAGTTGGCCGTCTTGGTGAACTCCTGATCGTTGATCAGGACGAGGCGCGGCGTCAGCCCGGCCGCCACCCCGCAGGGGATCACGGACTCCTCCAGCCGCACGGTTCCGCCGCGCACCTCCCCCACCTCGAACGCCACGTGCCCGCCGGGGCGCAGCACCCGCGCCACCTCCCGCAGCACGGCCGTCATGGATTCCTGCCACTCCTCCAGCCGTCGCGCCATGGTGATGCGCACCGACCTGGCGTCGAGGCCCAGGAACCAACAGCGCAGCCAGTTGTCGACGTCATACTGGACCACGTCGAGGAACGGCGGCGAGGTGACCACCAGGCTCACGCTGCCGTCGGGAATGCCCGGGGTCTCGTGCGACGGCCCGGTAAGGAACCGCGCCGCCGGCGCCACGGCGCGCAGCGCCCGCCGCGCGGGTTCGTCGAGGTCGGACAGCAGGAGGCGCGACTTTTTGAGCAGGATGGCCCGCACGTCGCGCCGGGGCGGCGTCTGCCCCCGCTTTTCATTGATCCGGCGCTGGGACGCGACTGAGACCGCCTGGTTGGGCGGCAGGGTGTAGACGGAGAAGAAGCCGGCGGAATGGCCGGTCAGGCGGTTGAGGGCCACCATGCGGAGCCAGTCATCCACCCCGTCGATGAGCCCGGCCGCCGTGCGCTCGAGGAAATAACGGCGCAGGGAGGAGATGGCCTGGAGCACCTCCGGATGGAAGAAGGCGAGGAGTTCCTCCGGCTCTTCGCCGGGGCGATCGAGCGGGAGTTCCTGCAGGCGGGCGGCGATGGCGTCCAGGCCGGGGGGATGGATGCGGGGCCGGGTGAGAACGGCGCTGAGGGGATTGATGTCGCACCCGGCCGGGACACGGCCGAGGAGGGCGGCCTCGATGGGGGTGGTGCCCCGGCCCATGAAGGGGTCGTAGACGACCTCCCCGGGGCGGGTGAGGCGCTCGATGAAGAAGCGGGGCAACTGGGGCTTGAAACAGGCGCGGTAGGAAACCTCGTGGAGCCGGTTGGCCTGTCGCTGCCGGGCGGTCCAGAACTCGTTGACGAAGGTGGGCACCGCATGGACGGCCCCCGAGGCGTCAGCCGCCCGGGTGACGGTCCGCCGGGTGGCCGTGCCGAACTGCTCGAAGCCGGCCAGGTCGTCCGCGAGGTCGGCCGGGCGGGCTGCCGCCGGCGCGGTCGACGAGAACTGGAGGGGGAGTTCGCTGGTTTGGCCGGGCATCGGTGGAGGGTCGGTGGGGGAATGACAGCACCCGGGCGCATTGGGCTCAAGCCGCTTCATGGACCGGCGCCGGCGCGGTTGTTTTGCTCCCTTGCGCCGCGCGGGGCAACCGCGCCATGGTGGGGGCGCGACCCATGGTCCAGCTGTCCCGCCCAGCCTGCCCGCCGCCTGCCGGCGGCACGGTTTCCCTTGGCCTGCGGCCGCGGGGCGCGCTGGCCTGAGGGTGTCCAAGCATGTCCGATCGTCCCTTCCTGGTTGAACTGCACTGCCACACGGCGTCGTCGCATGACGGGCTGATGACCTTGGCGTCGCTGGTCGCCGCGGCGCGGGCGGTGGGGTTGGATGCGGTGGCCATCACGGACCATGACACCGTGGAGGGGGCGCTGGAGTTCCGGCGCCGGGCGCGGGAGCAGGGGGAATCCCTGGCCATCATCGTGGGGGAGGAGAAGACCCTGGATGACGGGAGCCATTTTATCGGGCTGTTCCTGGAACGCCCGATTGAGTCGGGGGATCTGGCGGGGGCGGTGGCCGAGATTGCGGGGCAGGGCGGGATCTGCCTGGTGCCGCATCCGTTCCGGCGCAAGGACGGGCTGCTGCGCAACGGGCTGGGGCCGCTGCGGGTGCTGGAGGGGTGCGGGGCTGCCTTTGAACTGTTCAGCGCCAAGTGCTCGGCGGCGGAGAACGCGCGGGCGGCCGAGTTGCTGGGGGGCGCGGGCCTGGTGCCGTTTGGGGGCAGCGATGCGCATTACGAGAGCGACCTGGGGGAATGCGTGAACGAGGTGCCGCGGGCGGGCGACGTGGAGGCGAGCGTGCGGGCGATGCTGGCCGGCCGGACGCCCTACCGGATCCTGGGCAAGCCCCAGGCGGCGGGCGCGGCGGAGCGGTCCTATGCGCCTCTCTATTATCGGGTTAAGCGGTTTGTCGCCCTGCCGAAGCTATTGGTGCCGGCGGCCAGGCAGGCCTATCGGCGCTACCGCAACCTGCGGCTGGGCGTCGGGCCCAAGCCGCTGCGCGAACTCTATCGCCATGCATAAGAAGCAAATCCGCCCCCTGGCGCGGCTGCATGGCTGGTGGTTGAGCCGGGGTTGGCTGGCGCGCCTGCAGGGGTTGGGCCGGGAGGAGCGCCGGGCGTGGGTTTTTCAGCGGCTGCGCCAAGTGCTGGTGCGGGCGGGGGAGGGCTGCCCGTTTTACCAGGAGCGGTTCCGGGCGGCCGGGTTTGATCCGCGGTGCGATTTCCGGTCGGTGGAGGATCTCGCGCGCCTGCCGCTGCTGACGAAGGACGAGGTGCGTGAGCAGGGGGATCGGATGGTGGACCGGCGGTTCCTGCGGTGGAGCGTGGAGGCGCACACGAGCGGGACGACGGGGCAGCCGACGCGGATGCGCCTGAGCGAGCGCTACGTGGCGGTGGATTACGCGTGCATGTTCCGGCACTGGGGCCGGGCGGGCTACCGGTTCTGGGATCGGTTTGCGGCCATCCGGAGCTATGTGCCGGATCGCCCGGGCGGGCCCCTCTGGCGCTACAACCGGTGGCAGAACACCCTGTTCCTGTCCGCCTACCACCTGCGGCCCGGGAATGCAGACGAGTATCTGGAGGCGCTGCTGCGGTTCCGTCCGCGCTACCTGAGGGGCTACGTGTCGTCCCTGAGCGTGCTGGCCGAGTTCGCGTATCCGCGCCGGGGGGAGTTTGACTTCATCCGCGGCGTCTTCACGGCCTCGGAGACGCTGACGGAGTTTGAGCGGGCGCAGATTGAGCGGACCTTTGGCCGGAAGCTGTATGACTGGTATGGGATGACGGAGCCGGCGGTGGTGATCACGGAGCGGGCGGACCACGACGGGCTGGAAGTGAACTGGGAGTATGGCTATCCGGAGTTCCTGGCCGACGAGGCGCTGGGCGCGGAGGAGCGCCGGCTGGTGGCCACCAGCCTGCACAACCCGGTCATGCCGTTCATCCGGTATGACACCGGCGATGTGGCATGCCTGCGGCCGGACCTGGACGAGGCGGGCCTGTATCCGCGGGTCCGCTCCATGGCGGGGCGGAAGGACGAGTGCCTGCTCACGCCGGAGGGGGGGCGGTTGCCCTCGCTGAACTTCTATTCCCTGTTCCAGGGCTACACGGACATCCTGCGGTTCCAGTTTGTGCAGCCGGATTTGCGCCGGGTGCAGCTGAAGCTGTCGCTGCGCCCGGGCCTGCGCGACGTGGAGCGGCTGGTCTATGCCGTGCGCGAGGAGGTGTCGCGCCGGCTGGGGCCGAGCCTGGCCCTCGAGGTCGAGGTGACCGACCGGTTCCTGAGCAGTCCCGATGGCAAGACCCCCACGTTCAAGCGCCTGTTTGGCCGCGGCCCGGCCGGGGCCGCAGCCTCCTTCCAACTCCCATGACCTCCCCCCTCTTCCAGACCGAGGAACGCCAGCACAGCCCGTCCGTGTTCCAGGTGTCCGCCGCCGCCGGCGGCCGTCCGGTGGTGGACTTCTGCTACCTGTCCAACAAGTTCTTCCCCAACCCGGAGCTGCTCGCGGAACTGGGGGCGCACCTGGAGGACATCGTCCGCAACTATCCCTCCATGCAGCACGAGCAGGCGGAGCTGGCGGGGGCCCTGACCGGGTTCGACCCGCGGCACATCCTGGTGGGCAACGGGGCCTCCGAGCTCATTCACCTGGTGGCCGCCCGCTTCGGCAGCCGCTGGCTGATGCCGTATCCCTCCTACATGGAGTACGAGAACGTCATCCGCGACTTCAACAAGCACCTGCACCTGCACAAGCTGGACGAGGCGGAGAACTTCGAGGTCAACGTCGTCCGGCTGCTGGCGGAGATTGACGAGTACCACATCGACGCCCTCGTGCTGCCCAACCCCAACAGCCCGACCGGCCGCAAGATGCCCCTGGACGCCCTCCTGGCCATCCTCACGCGCTGCGCGCACCTGAAGGTGGTGGTGATTGACGAGTCCTTCATCGAGTTCACCTCGGTGGACCGCGCCGGCATCCCCACGCTGCGGGATCACCTCGGCCAGTTTCCCAACCTCATCATCGTGCGGAGCCTCGGCAAGGACTATGGCGTGTGCGGCCTGCGCCTCGGCCTCGTGGCCACCGCCAATCTTTCCTTCCTCGGCGAGTTGCGACGTTTCCTGCCCATCTGGAACATCAGCCCGCTGGCCGAACGGTTCCTCCGCCTGTGCCTCGGCCACCGCCCCGCCTACGAGGCGGCCCGCATCCGCTGCATCGAGGAGACCCAGGCCCTCGCCCGCCGGCTCGCCGCCATCCCCCAGCTTCACGTCTACGACACCTGGTCCAACTTCATCCTGTTCCGGATTGCGGCCGGCCGCGCCACCTCGGTGGACCTGCGCGACCACCTGCTGGCCGAGCACGGGTTCTACGTGCGCGACTGCAGCCGCAAGCTGGGCCTGGGCAACCGTTTCATCCGGGTGGGGACCAACCTTCCCGACGCCAACCGGCGCCTGGCCGAGGCCATCGGGGAATACCTTGCCCGCCGTCCATGAACTTCGCCGAGCTGCGTTTCTGGGGCATCCTGGCGGCCGGCCTGGCCGCCGTGCTGCTCCTGCGCCGCTGCCGGCCGGCGGGGGGTGACCGGCGCGCCGCCACCTATGACCGCGCGTCCCTCGCCGCCCTCGGGTTGCTCCTGCTTGCGGCGGTCAGCGTGGTCACGTTCGTCATTTACCTGAGCGTCCTTGTCCTCACCCATGCGGGGCTGGCCTGGATTCTCCGCCACCAGGCCCGGCATGCCCGGCGCTGGCTGTGGGTGCTCATCCCCCTGCAGTTGATCCCGCTCTTCTACTACAAGTACGCCGACTTCGTCGTGCACGGCGTCCTGGGGGCCGAGGCCCCGGGGTTGCGCCACCTGCTCATCCCGGTGGGCATCTCCTTCTACACCTTCCAGATGATTTCATTCGTCCTCGACACGCTGGCGTTCCGCCAGCCCCTGCCGCGGTTTCTTGACTGGATGAATTACGCCGGCTTCTTCCCCCAGTTGGTGGCCGGCCCGATCGAGCGGCGGGCGGACCTGCTGCCGCAGGTGGAGGCCTTCCGGTGGCGCTGGCTGCCCCGGGACATTGACGAGGGGGCGGGCTGGATTGTCCTTGGCCTGTTCTTCAAGTGCTGCCTGGCCGACAACCTGGCCGGCTTTTTCAACCGCGCCCCGGAGGCCAACCCGTTCCTGATCTGGCTGGCCAATGGCGTCTTCGGGCTTCGCATCTACTACGATTTCGCCGGCTACAGCCTGGTCGCCCTCGGCCTGGGCCGCTGCCTGGGCATCCGCCTGACCCTCAATTTCGTCAGCCCCTTCTGCGCGGCCAGCATCGCCGACTTCTGGCGGCGCTGGCATGTGACCCTCAGCCAGTGGTTCCGCGACTATCTCTACGTGCCCCTGGGGGGCGGGCGGGTCCGTTGGTGGGCGTTCAATCTGGCCGTGGTCTTCGTCGCCTCCGGCATCTGGCACGGGGCCGGCTGGAACTTCATCCTCTGGGGCGGCCTGCATGCCGCCTATCTTGTCCTCAACCGGTTGGCCCGCCCGCTGCGGGTGCCTGCGCCGGTCGGCTGGATCCTGACCCTCGCCGCGGTGACCTTTGCCTGGCTCGGCTTCTATGAACTGGACGCGGGCGTCCTGCAGGCCAAGATGCGGGCGTTGCTGACCCCGGCCGCCTACAGCATGGACGCGTTGCGCGCCGCCGCCGCCCTGCACGGGCCGCGCGAGTGGTTCACCCTGGCCATGCTGTTGGTGCTGGCCGCCACCGGGTTGGCCTTGGAATGGCTTTCCCTCCGGCGCGGCGGCGAGGCCTACCGGCTGCTGCGCCTCCCGGCCGTGCAGGTGGCGCTCGTGGTGCTGACCGTCCTCCTGGCCCCCGGAAAGAACAATGGCTTCATCTACTTCGCCTTCTAGCCGGGGCCCGGCCCGCCCGGCCTGGATGCTGCGCCTGCTGGCGGTGGCCGCGCTGACGCTGGCGGCCGGCGCCGTCTACTCGCTCCGGGTCAACCCCGAGGTGGCCTTCTTCCGCGCGGGCGACGCGACCAAACAGGCCTGGCACCGCCGGCTGCGGGAAGCCCACACCAACGTGGTCGTCATCTTTGGCGGCAGCAGCTGCGGCACGTCCATCGATGCCCGCGGGTTGCTCGATCGCCATGGACTGCCCGTCCTCAACGCCGGCCTTGGCGCCGGAATGGGGGCCCGCATCCTCACCCGCTACGCCCTTGCGTCCGTGCGGCCCGGGGACACCCTCCTGGTCGCCCTGGAGCCCGAGTTGCTCACCGGCTCGATCGACCACGAGCCGCTGGGGGTGCAGTTTGCCCTCGCCGCCGGCCATGGGAGCCTCCTGGGCCGGGAGCCCCTCAGCCGATGGCCCGGCCTCGCCCTGAATCTGCGGCCGGGCGGCGCCCATGTGTTTGCCATGCTGGGCAAGCTCCTCACCGGCCAGCCGCTCTACCGCTATGCGCGCGCGGAGTGGCGGGAGGGGGGGCATCATGAGGTGGCGGCGCGCCGGCCCATCGCCGACCCCTCGCTGGAGCCGTGGCACCTGTCGGCGGACGGCCGGCGGGCATTGGCGGACCTGCGGGACGAGGCCCGCGCCCGGGGCGTGCGCGTGGCCTACGTGCTGCCATGGCAGTATTGCCCGCCTGTGCGGACGCCCGAGCACCGGCGCCGCAACCTCGCCTTCCTGCGCGAGGTGGTGGAGATTCTCCCCGCGCTCCGCGAGCCGAGCGCAGGATCGCATTCCGTGGCCGGCGACTTTGCGGATACCAACATGCACCCGACCCCGGAGGCCGCCCGCCGCCGCTCGGACGAACTGGCCGCCAGCCTGCGCGACTGGAGCCTGTGGACCCCGGCGGCGCTGGAGATCGCGATGGCAGGAGGGCGGCCATGACCGGCGCGGCCCCGAGTTCCCCGGCGCCCGCCGCCCGCGTGGCGGCGTGGCAGGGTGAGGCCGGCTATGGCAGCCCGGAGGCCGTGCAGGAGTTGGTCCGGGCGGCGCTGGCCGCGCTGGAACTGCCGGCGGACTTTGTCCGGCCCGGGGACCGCGTCGTGCTCAAGCCCAACTGGGTGAAGGAGCATGACGAGCGCCATCCCGGACCCGGCGCGTGGGAGCATGTGGTCACGCACCCGGCCGTCATCGAGGCCGTCACCCGGTGGGTGGCGGAGCGGCTGCAGGGCCGGGGCTCGATCACGATTTGCGACGCGCCGCAGACGGATTCGTCCTTCGCCACCCTGCGCCGCTACTGCGGCCTGGACGCGATGCTCGATCGTTGCCGGGCGGCGCACCCGGGGGTGGAGATGGGGCTGCTGGATTTGCGGCCCGAGGAATGGCATGCGGTGGACGGGGTGACCGTGTCCAAGCAGGCGCTGCCGGGGGATCCGCGGGGCAGCACGCATGTGCACCTGGACGCCGCCAGCGAGTTCGTGGGCTATGCCGGCTGCGGCCAGCTTTACGGGGCCAGCTACGACATGGCGGAGACGAACGAGCGCCATGCCGGGACGCGGCACGAGTATCTGCTGTGCCGCACGCCGATGGAGGCGGATGTCTTCATCAACCTGCCCAAGCTGAAGACGCACAAGAAGGTGGGCCTGACCTGCGCGCTGAAGAACCTGGTGGGCATCAACGCGAACAAGAACTGGCTGCCGCACCACACCGAGGGAACGCCCGAGCAGGGGGGCGACCAGTTCCCGGCCGCCACGGCCAAGGCGCGGCTGGAGCACTCCTGGATGGGGGCGGCCAAGCGCCTGCTCCGCAATCGACCGCTGCTTTCCCGCCTGTTTGTCCCGCTCAAAAAGGCCGGGCGCCTCGTCTTTGGCGACACCCAGAAGGTCGTCCGCTCCGGCAACTGGCATGGGAACGACACCTGCTGGCGCATGGTGCTGGACCTGAACAAGTGCCTGTTCTTCTTCGATGGCGCGGGCGCCCGCCGGGGCCGGCCCCTGCGCTACCTCGCGGTGGTCGATGGGATCATCGGCGGGGAGGGCAACGGGCCCATGGCGCCCGACGCCAAGCCGTGCGGCGTCATCGTGGCCGGCACGCATCCCCTCGCTGTGGACACGGTGGCCGCGACCCTCATGGGGTTCGACTGGCGGAGGATCCGGCTCCTGCGCAACGGGTTTGCCATGCGGGAACTGGACTTCGCCGGGTTCGCCCCGGGGGCCATTGCCGTCGTCTCGAACCGGCCTTCGTGGTCGGGGCCGGTGGACGGGATGGGGGACACCTTTGCGTTCCGGCCGCATTTCGGCTGGGCGGGGGCGATGGAGGCGGCGCGGCGCGCGGGGTCGGCATGAACCTGGAAGACCAGCTTTATCCGCTGCTGTCGCTTTACGAGCGGCTGCCGGACGGGTTGCGTCGCGCCCTCGGCGCCACCTACCGCAGCCTGCCGCGCGCGTGGCGGCTGGGGGCGCGTTATGGCGAGTTCCGCGACCTGGCCAGCGCCGGGGAAGCCTGGGATCCCGGGCGAATCCGCGAATACCAGTTCCGGGAGCTGCGCCGGACCCTGATTCAGGCCGGCAACTATTGTCCGTTCTACCGCCGGCGCTTTGCCGAGGCGGGTTTCCAGCCCGAGTTGATGCGCGACGTGGATGCGCTGGAGCGCTGCCCGGTCCTGACCAAGCGGGATCTGCTCGAGCATCGCGAGGAGATGGTCTCGGAGGAGGTCCCCGCCAAGCAGCGGCTCTACATCACCACCGGCGGATCCACCGGCGTGCCGGTGGGATTTTACCTGCAGCGCGGCGTGAGCCGGCCGAAGGAGCAGGCCTTCCTCGAGGCGCAATGGCGGCGGGCAGGCTACTTCGATGGGGCGCGGCTGGCGGTCATCCGCGGGGCGGTCACCAGCGATCGCGCCGAGGGCCGCATCGCCCGCCATGACGCCACGCGCGACTGGCTGCTGCTGTCGTCGTATCACCTCACGCCCGAGCGCCTGCCGGAATACCTCGAGCAACTGGAACGGTTCCGGCCCGACCTCCTCCATGCCTACCCGAGCGCGGCCCTCATGCTGGCGGAGTTCCTCGAGCGGGCGGGCCAGTCCTGGCGCCTGCCGCTGCGGGCGCTGCTCTGCGGGTCGGAGCGCCTGACCGTGCCGCAGAAACGGATGCTGGAGCGGGTCTTCGGGTGCCGGGTCTACCGCTGGTATGGGCACAGCGAGCGGGTGGTGCTGGCGGGCGAGGGCCGGCGCGGCGACCTGTTCTATTTTTGGCCGCAGTACGGCTTTGTCGAGTTCGGGCCACCGGACGAGGAGGGGTTGTGCGAGGTGATTGGCACATCCTTCCACAACCTGGCCATGCCGCTGGTGCGCTACCGCACGGGCGACCGCGTGCGGTTGGCCGACCCGCGGGTGGATGGCGAGCTGGAGTTTCCGTGGCCGGCCGCCTCTGACGTGGCCGGGCGCGACCAGGAGTTCCTCGTCAGCGCGGGCGGGCGGCGCATCTCGCTGACGGCCTTCAACATGCACGACGCGATTTTCGACGACCTCTACGCCGTGCAGTTCCGGCAGGACCGGCCTGGCCGGGCCGAGTTTTGCTACGTGCCGGGGCCGCGCTTTGACCCCGCGCGCCTGCCCGGGATCGAGGCCGGCGTCCGGCGCAAGCTCGGGGACGACTTCGAACTGGAGTTGCGCCAGGTCGCGGAAACTGAGAAGACCCCCGGCGGCAAGCACCGCTGGCTCGTCAGCACCCTGTGAAACAAATCGCCCAATACCAGGACGGCCGCCTCGAACTGCAGGAGGTTCCCCCGCCCACCGCGCCGCCGGGCGGCGTGCTGGTCCGCATCACCCACTCCGTCATCAGCGCCGGCACCGAGAAGATGAAGGTCGAGCAGGCCCGGATGAACCTGCTGCAGAAGGCCCGCGCGCGCCCTGACCAGGTGCGCAAGGTCATGGACACCGCGCGCACGCTCGGCTGGAAGGCGGCCCTCGAGAAGGTCCGCAACCGGCTGGAGACCCCCACGCCCCTGGGGTATTCCGCCGCCGGCCTGGTGGAGGCGGTGGACCCCCTCAACACGCGGTTCCGGGTCGGTGACCTCGTGGCCGTGGGTGGCGCCGAGTGCGCCTTCCACGCCGAGTATGTGGCCGTGCCCGACCTGCTTGCGGCGCGCGTCCCCGCCGGAGTCGAGGGCGGGCAGGCCGCCTACACCACCCTGGCCAGCATCGCCCTGCAGGCCGTGCGCCAACTGGCTCCCACCCTCGGTGAGCGCGTCCTCGTCCTGGGCCAGGGCCTCGTCGGGCTCCTGGTCACCGCGCTGCTGCGCGCGCATGGCGCGCGGGTGATGGCCGTGGACCTGGCGCCCGCGCGCCGGTCCTTTGCCGAGGCCATGGGCGCGGAGCGCTTTGTCATGCCCGGGGCCCAGGGCCTGGCCGACGAGGTGCGGGCCTGGACCGAGGGCTGGGGAGTGGACGGGGTGGTGCTGGCCACGGCCACCGCGGACAACACGCCGACCGAGCAGGCCATCGGGGCGCTGCGGGACCGCGGCCGCATCGTGGTGGTGGGCAACACCCGCGTCGATTTGCCGTGGAAGACCACCTACGAGAAGGAGCTCGAGGTGCGCTATTCGCGCAGCTATGGCCCGGGCCGCTACGACGCGAGCTACGAGTGGGGGGGCGCGGATTACCCGATCGGCTATGTGCGCTGGACGGAGCAGCGAAACTTTGACGCCTGCCTTCACCTGATGGCGACCGGCGCCCTCAACGTGTCGGCCCTGACCACCCGGCGGGTGCCCTTCACCGGCGCGCTCGAGGTCTATGCCGCGCTGGCCGCCGGCGGAGCGGGGGACGTGGGCGTGGTGCTGGAGTATGGCGCAGGTCCCGCCCCGGCCGCGTCGCCCACCGCTCAGGTGGCGGCCCCGGCGGCCCCGGTGGCCCTGACGGCGGTCCCGCGCCTGCCGGCGCCCGTGCCGGTGCTCGATGTGATTGGGGCCGGCAACTTTGCCCGCACGATGCTGTTGCCGCACCTGCGCGGGCGGGTCCCGTTGGGCACGGTGGTCAACCAGACCGCGCTGAGCGCCCGCCATGTGCAGGCCAAGTTCGGTTTTGCCGGCGCCGCCACCGATGCGGGCTCTGTGCTGGGGTCCGTCGCCCAACCGGGGGCCGTGCTCATCGCCACGCGTCATCACCTGCACGCCCCGCTGGTCTTGCAGGCCCTGGCTGCCGGGCGGCATGTCTTTGTCGAGAAACCGCTGTGCCTGAGCCGGGCGGAGTTGGCCCAGATTGACACGGCCGTGGCTGCCGGCCGGGGCAGCGTGCAGGTCGGGTTCAACCGGCGGTTCGCCCCGGCCAGTGTGGAACTGAAGCGGGTGCTGCAGGGGGCGCCGGGGCCCAAGACGTGTTCCTTCCGGGTCATGCCCGGGCCCCTCGACCCGGCGCACTGGTATGCCAACCTGGCGGAGAGCGGCGGACGGGTGCTGGGCGAGGCCTGCCATTTCCTGGATTACTTCTGTTTCCTGTTCGGGAGCGCCCCGGTGCGCGTGCTGGCTCAAACCACCTGGCCGGCGGCCGGGCGCCTGCCGTTCCCGGACAGCGTGACGGCCCAGGTGGAGTTCGCTGACGGCTCGTGCGGGCAGCTCATCTACTCGGCCGAGGGGGATCCTGGCTGGCCCAAGGAGGTCTGCACCGTGTTCGGCGCCGGTTTTGTGGCCGAGGTGGAGAACTTCCAGAAGCTGACCGTGCACCGCCGCCGCCGCGCCACGACCCGGACCTTTGCGGGCAAGGGGCATGCCGAACAGATGGCGGCCTGGGCGGGTTTCCTGCGCGGCGAGGCGGAGCACCCGCTGCCCTATGCGCAGTCGCGCCAGAGCATGGACCTGACCTTCGCGGTGCTGGAATCGATCCAGCAGGGGCGGGCCGTGCAGCTGTGGTGACGCACAGGACTGGCTGGTCCCCGCCCTCCCCGCGTCCGCCCTCCGGGCGCGTCTCACCCCTGACTGGCGGCCACTGCGGCCTTGTCTTCAGGGGATCGCCCTGCCATGGTCCTCCCATCCACTTCCCTGCTGGGCTAGCAGGGGAACAACTTCTCAACCACGGATGGTTTTCTTTCGGTGCCTGGCAACGGCACCAGGGGCAGAGCCGGTTCCGTGATGTTTTTTTTCTTCATGCGCAGGGTTCCTTCGGGCGGGCGGATTCCCCGGGCTTCGTGCGACCACTGGCGGGCAAGCTTGCTCTGCTGGCTCGTTCTGGCCCTGCTGCCTGCAGCCCGCGGGGATGTCCTCTACCTGAACACCGCGGAGCGGGCCGACCCGGAACGGTTTGCCGAGAGCGGGTTTGAGTTTGGGGAGGAGATTGTCCTGGCGGGGGAGGGCACGCATGTGGTCACGAATTTCCTCCACGAGTTCTTCGGTTACGGGAGCGACTTTACCGCCAATCAGGTCGAGATGGCCCTGCGCTTTTATGGCAACGACGGTTTGAACGGCATGCCGGGGTCGCTGCTGTATGACAGCGGTTTCTTCCACATCCCGGCGACCGGCCCGGCCGGGAGCGTGATTTCGCACGCGGGGCTGCAGGTAGCGGTGCCGCGAAGCTTCACGTGGACGGTGACCTTTCGCGGCTTGTCGTCCAGTCTGGTCGGGTTGCAGTCGGGCGGCCTGGACCTCTACCGGTTTCCGACGGTGGGCCAGACCTATGACGATTACTGGGAGCGGTCGGGACCGGCGGGCGCGTGGGTGCTGCGGGCGCCGGCGCCCGGCCAGCCGGCGATCAACTTCGGCTGCGAGGTGCAGGGCACGTTCACCGGTGCGCCGACCATCACCCGGCCGCCACAGGAGCAGTCCGGCCGGCTGGGCCAGGCGGCCACCTTCGAGGTTGTGGCCCTGGGCACCGCGCCGCTGACCTACCAGTGGCAGCGGGAGGGGACCAACCTGCCGGGGGCGACTGCGGCCACCCTGCTGCTGACCAACCTGGCCTTCACCGATGCCGCGAGCTACCGGGTGATTGTCGCCAACGGCTTGGGGTCGGTGACCAGCGCCCCGGTGCGACTCCGCGTGGAGTTGCCCCTGCTTTACGACAACACCTCCGAGCGGGCCACGCCGGAGCGTTTTGCCCAAAGCGGGCATGAGCTGGGGGAGGAGATTATCCTGGCCGGCAACGGCACGTCCCATGTGGTCACGAACTTCCTCTACGAGTTTTTTGGCCATGGCCCGGACTTCACGAATGGCAACGTGTCCATTGCCCTGCGGTTCTATGCGAATGACGGGCCGGGCGGGGTGCCGGGGACCCTCCTCTACGACAGCGGATACTACCCGATCCCGGCGACCGGGCCGTCGGGGAGCGTGATCAGCTATGCCGGCCTCAGCGTGTCCGTGCCGCGCAGCTTCACCTGGGCGGTGCAGTTCCAGGGGCTGACTTCCGGGGCGGGAGGCCTGCAGGCGGCGGGGCTGGATCTCTACCGGATTCCGTCCATTGGGCAGACCTACGACGACTACTGGGAGCGCTCGGCTCCTGGGGGAACGTGGGAGTTGCGGGCACCGGCGCCGGGTCAGCCGGCGATCAACTTCGGGTGCCAGGTGGCCGGCCTCTATGAAGGGGCGCCGGTGTTCACGGTGATGCCGGAGGATCGCCAGGCCCTCGTCGGCCGCTCGGCGACGTTGTCGGCCTATGCGCTGGGGTCCGCGCCGCTCGCCTACCAGTGGCGCAAGGATGGCAATCCCATTAGCGGCGCCACGAACGGTCACCTGACCCTGGTCAACCTGGGGCTGGGTGACAGCGGGGTGTATTCGGTGCGCGCCAGCAATCCCCAGGGGACGGCCCTGAGCCCGGGGGCCACCCTCACCGTGCTGGCCAGCGACGCGGAGCCGCCGGTGGCCCATTGTCCGGCCGCCATCATCGTCGCGACCCCGGGGGGCGGGTGTGCGAGCAATGTGACTTTCACCGCCACGGTGTCCGACAACCTGCCGGAGGCGACCATTGCCTGTGTGCCGGCGAGCGGGAGTTCATTTGCCAAGGGGACGACGACCGTGGTGTGCACCGCCACGGACACGAGCGGCAACACCAACGCCTGCAGTTTCACGGTGACGGTCAACGACGTGGAGCCGCCGGCCATCGGGCCGTGTCCGCCCAACCTGGCCGTGGGGACGACGGTGGTGACCTACGCGGTGCCGGGGGCGACCGACACCTGTGCCCCGGCGCCGACGGTGGCCTGTGTCCCTCCGTCGGGATCCAGCTTTCCGGCGGGCGCGACGGTGGTGATGTGCACGGCCACGGATGCGGCCGGCAACACCAACGCCTGCACGTTTACAGTGACGGTGACCCCGGTTCCGCCCCCGGGGCTGCCCGCGCTGGTCCGGTTGGATTTCAACGAGAACGGCGGGGTGTATGCCGCCAACGGCGGGACCTTGGGGGGGAGCCTGGTGCGTTCCGTGCCCATCCCCGCGTGGACGGTCAATGCGCCGCCCGGCTTTGGTTCCGCCCTCGACTATGGGACGACCCCGGGCAACTACGGGGTGGATTCGGTGGGGGTGCTGACCGGGTTGGGCAACCTGCTGCGGTTCACCATCACTGGTTGGGTCAACAACCGGAGCAGCAGCACGGGCAGCGGGGGCAACCGGGTGGTCCGTTGGTTTACGAGCGGGGGGCATGGGGTCGATCTGGTTTACCGCAGCGACGGCAGCCTGGACCTGGGCATCAACGCCTTTCCGAACAGCTCGGCGCGCAGTTCCTCCGGTCGCATCCCGACCAGCAGCAGCGCGGCGGCTGGCAACTGGCGGTTCTTTGCCGTGACCTACGACGCCACCCTGGCAAGGGACCAAGTGCGCTATTACTTTGGTTCCCCCACGGCCAACGCGACGTTCGACCGGGCGGTCAGCGTGACGGCCGGGCCGGTGGGCCCGAACGTTGGCATTCTCACCATCGGCGCCGTCAATCCGCCCGCGCGGTTGGGGTCCATGGACCGCATGTTCCGGGGCCTGATCGACCAGGTGGCCATCTTCGACACGGTGTTGTCCCCCGCCGATCTGGTGACCGTGCAGCGTGATCGTCCCGTGGTGAACGTGGTGGCCATCGATGCCGCGGCCGCCGAGCCGGGCACGGACACCGGAACCTTCCGCCTCACGCGCAGCGGCGCCACCGCAGCGCCGCTCACCGTCAGCCTGCTCTGGAACGGCACGGCCGTGAACGGGGTCGATTACCAGGCGAGGCCCGCCTCCGCGGTCATCCCGGCGGGATCCTCTTTTGTTGACCTCACCATCGTCCCGACGGATGACGCCTTCTATGACCCGGAAACGGTGACGCTGAGCCTGGTGGCCTCCTCCGCCTACGGCATCGGCATTCCCTCCACCGCGACCGTGGTGCTTTCCGATAATGATGTGCTCATCCAGCCGGTGCCGCTGGTCCACCTGCGCCTGAACGAGAATGCGGGCACCGCCACGGCCAATGCGGGCAGCCTGGGCGGGGTGTTCAACCGCACCACGCCCGTCCCGGCATGGACCCCCAACACACCCCCGGGGGTGGGCGGGGCCAGCGCGGTCGACTTCGGCACCACCGTCGGCAACTACGGCATCGACAGTCCCGGCGCCCTCGCCGGGCTGGGCAACCTGCCGCGCTTCACCATCACCGGCTGGCTCAACAACCGCAGCGCCTCCACCGGCAGCGGGGGCAACCGCATCGCGCGCAACTACGTGAGCGGCGCCCATGGCATCGACCTTGTTTACCGCAATGACGGCAGCCTGGACCTGGGCGTCAATGCGTTCCCCAACAGCGCCGCCCGCAGTTCCGCCGGCCGCATCCCGGCCAGCAGCACGGCCGCCGCAGGCAACTGGCGGTTCTTTGCCGTGACCTACGATTCCACCCTCCCGTCCGGCCAGGTCCGCTATTACTTCGGCAGCGCGACGGCGGATGCAGCCCTCGACGTCACTCGCACCTATGCCGCCGGCGCGGTCGGCCCGAATGTCGGCGCCCTGAGCTTCGGGCATGTCAATCTGCCCGCCCGCACCGGTGCCCAGGACCGCATGTTCCGCGGCCTGCTCGACGAGGTCGCCGTGTTTGGCGCTGCGCTCACCGCGCCGGAGATCGTGGCCCGCCAGCGCGGCACCACCCCGTTGCCGAGGCTCCTGCCGGACAACCCGGGTTCGCTCCTGCAGCCGGTGGCCGGCCTCGCCATCGAGGTCGATTACGGCCTGGCCCGGCTGCGGTGGCCTGCGCAGGCCGGCCAGCTTTATCAGGTCGAGTTCCGCGACGGCCTGGAAGGCCGCGGCTGGGAAATCCTGGCGCCGGAGCATCCGGCGGAGGGGGCCATGGGCACGTTGGAGGACAAGGTGGCTGGCTGGCCGGGCCGCTTTTACCGCGTGCTGCGGCTGGGCCTGCCTTGAGCCTGGGGGCGCGGGGCCGGGTTCAGCCGGCGGGGACCACCTCGACCGCGGTGCCGTAGCAGAGCACCTCGGTGATGCCGGCGCCGATCTCGGTGGCGTCGTAGCGGACCCCGATGACGGCATTGGCGCCGAGTTGGCCGGCGTGCTGCAGCATCTGCTGGAAGGCGTCGTTGCGGGCCTGCTCGCAGAGGGAGGTGTAGAGGGTGATGTTGCCGCCGAAGAGGCTTTGGATGCTGGCGCCGATATTCCCGACGATGGAGCGGGAGCGGACCACGATGCCGCGGACGACGCCGAGGGAGCGAACCACGCGATACCCCGGAAGCTCGAAGGCGGTCGAGGTCAGGGGATGGGAGGTGTCCATGGGGAACCGGGGCTGGGGCGGACAGCCAGGCGGCGCCGACGTGCGCCCTATTGTTCGCGGAACTTTTTATACCAGCGCCAGGCCGCGAGGAGGCTGGGGAGGGCGGTGGGGAGGACGCTGGTGAGGTTGCGCCATTTGCGGGCGAGGAGGATGCCGCCGAGGGCGCTGCCGGCCGCGAGCCAGGGTCCGCCCACGCGCATGCCCTCGCGGGCGGTTTCGAGGCGGGCGTGGCAGCGGGTCACCTCGGCCTGGATCAGGCTGCGGTGCAGCTCGGCCTCGGCCACCAGGAGGCGCTTGCGTTCCGCCAGTTCGTGCAGGGCGCGGGAGTTCATGGCTTGGGGCGGAGGCAGTCGCGGTCCTTCTTGAATTCCGCCACGGTGCCGGCGAAGGGCATGGGCCCGGTGAACAGGCGGCGGCGAATGGACTGCAGGATGCCGCCGGCGGCGGCGAGGGTGACCAGGGCCAGGCCGACGAGGCCGGCGTAGCCGGCCTTGGCCCAGAGGAAGAGGGCGAGGGCACCCAGGCCGAGCAGCAGCCCGGCGGTGCCCAGCGCGATGGCGGCAGACAGCCAGACCAGCAGGCTGAGCGTCCGGAGCTTTTCCTCCTGCAACTCGACCCCGGCCAGTTCGAAGCGGTTCTGGACCAGCGCGAGGATGGAATCACCCATCCGGCGCAGGGGATCGAGCCAGCCGGCCTTGTGTTCGCCGCCTTCCATGACGGCTTAGCGGCGGCCGACGAGGACGCCGATGAGCAGGCCGACGCCGAACGAGATGCCGATGGATTCGTAGGGATGGTCGCGGATGACGGTGTCGGCCTTCTTGGCGGCCGCGCGGGCGCGGGCCATGGTCTCCTCCTGGAGGTCGTCGCAGGTCAGGCGGGCCTTCTCGAGGGCGGACAGCACACGCTGGCGGGCTTCCTTGGCCTTCTCGCTGACATCCCCGGCGGTGGCCTTGAGCAGGTCCTCCGAGTCCCGGGCCAACGTGCGCAGGTCGGCCAGCACGCGTTCGCGGGCCAAGGTGCTGTGGGCGTTTTCGATTTCGTTGAAGTGTGTTTCCATAAGCGTGTTGGATTGTTCTCTCTTACGACGTCACCCTAGCCAGCCAGGCGGCCTGGTGTCTGCCCCTTTCTTGGCAATTCCCGATGGGCGATGGACCACCCGTGGCCGCGGACTGTAGCGACGGATTCCTAGCTGGCAAGCCCGGCATTCGGCGCGCGGGCCTCGGGCCCGCTTATCCCGTCCGCCCCTCCCTTGGGTCCTTTTTCCCCATGGCGTCCCCCTTGCCCCCACTCCACGATAAGCGGGCCCGAGGCCCGCGCGCCGCTGCAATTTGTGTTTGTTCGCCCCGGCTCCCCCCCGGCAGACTCCGCCCATGAGTTTTTTGGACCAGCTGAAGTGGACGGCGGACGGCTTGATCCCGGCCATTGTCCAGGAGGCCTCGACCGGCCGGGTGCTGATGATGGCGTGGATGAACCGGGCCTCGCTGGAGAAGACGCTGGCCACGGGCAAGACCCACTTCTGGAGCCGGTCCCGGCAGAAGTTCTGGATGAAGGGGGAGGAGAGCGGGCACACGCAGACGGTGAAGGACGTGGCCTTTGACTGCGACGGGGACACCCTGTTGATCCAGGTGGAGCAGGCGGGCGCGGCCTGTCATGAGGGTTACAAGAGCTGCTTTTTCCGGTCGGTGGGGCCCGCGGGGGCCGCGGTGTCGATTGCCGAGCCGCAGCTGAAGAAGCCCGGCGACATCTATCCCGGGCGCGGCTGATGGAACACGCCGTTGCATTTGGGAGCCGGGATTATTTCCTGTTCCTGGGCCTGCTGGCGTTGGGCCGGGGGATGGATCTCCTGAGCACGCTGGTGGCCACGCCGAACCTGCGGCTGGAGGCCAACCCGATCATGCGCCGGCTGGGCTGGCGGGGCAGCCTGCTGGTCAACGTGGTGACCTGCCTGGGCTTTGCCCTCTGGCCGCTGCCGGCGGTCATCATCAGCACGACCAGCCTGTTGGTCGCCGCGCGCAACTTCGAGTGGGCCTGGCTCATGCGTTCGATGGGCGAGGAGGATTACCAGGCCTTCATCGCCGACCGGCTGGCCGTGACCCCGCGCAGCCTGGTGTTCCTCTCCCTCTTCGGGCAGACCTTCCTGTTCGCCCTCGTGGGCCTGGGGCTGGTTCTCTTCAGCGGCGGCCAGTTCTGGGGCTTTGCCACCGGCGCAGGCATGCTCGGCTACGCGGGCGCGGTCTTCCTCTACAGCGGCCTGTCCCTCTGGCGCCGCCGCCGCCACTGATCCGTAGCAACCCGCGTGAGCGGGTCGAAGACTCCTCATCAACCCGCTCACGCGGGTTGCTACCGAACCTGGCAGCGTCCGTCCATCCGCTGTCCCCACGGCTCAACCCGCTCACGCGGGTTGCTACGGGCGCACGGTGGCATTGCACTGGCCGCGGGCCACCGGTTACAACGTCCCCATGTATTCGCCCACCCTGGAAGAGTTCCAGCAGCTGGCCGCCCAAGGGAACCTGATCCCCGTCACGCGCCGGCTCCTGGCCGACTTCGAGACCCCCCTCTCCGCCTACCGGAAAATCCGCGGCCAGGGCGAATCGTTCCTCTTCGAGTCCGTCGAGGGCGGGGAACATCTCGGGCGCTATTCCTTCGTCGGGTGCAACCCGCGCGCCGTCATCCGCCAGCAGGGCGGCCGCATCGAGGTCCTGGAGAACGGCCGCGTGGTCGACAAGTTCGCCATCCCCCGCGAACCCCAGCCCGACTGCAGCCAATGCGTCCGCGACGGCCTCGAGGTGGTCGAGTCCGTCCTCCGCCGCTACCGGCCCGTCCCCGTGCCCGGCCTCCCGCGCTTCACCGGCGGCGCCGTCGGGTTCATCGGCTACGAGTTCATCCACGACGTGGAACCGGTCGTCCCCCGGCCGCCCCACGACGAGCTGCAGACCCCGACCATGGTCTTCCTCATCGCGGACGAGCTGCTCATCTTCGACCGCGTTGCCCAGACCCTGACCGTGCTCGTCAATGCCGTGCTCGACGAGGCTGCCTCCCCGGCCGAGGCCTACGAGAATGCCACCGCCGAGATCGACCGCCTCGTTTCCCTGCTCGAGCAGCCGGTGCAATACACCCCCGTCTCCCTCCCGCAGGAGGTGCCCGGCGTCCCCTTCGAGTCCAACGTCACGAAGGAGAAGTTCTTCGCCAACGTGGCCAAGGCCAAGGAATACATCACGGCCGGCGACATCATCCAGGTGGTCGGCTCCCAGCGCTTCAGCACGCCCGTCTCCGCCCAGCCCATCGACGTCTACCGGGCCGCCCGCAGCATTAATCCCTCCCCCTACATGTTCCTGCTGGAGCTGGAGGGGTTCGCGCTGGTCGGCGCCTCGCCCGAGATCCATGTGCGCTGCGAGCATGGCGCGGTGGAAATCCGCCCCATTGCCGGCACCCGCCGCCGGGGTCGCACCCCGGAGGAGGACCTGGCCTTGGAGAAGGAACTGCTGGCCGACCCCAAGGAGCGCGCCGAGCATGTCATGCTGGTCGACCTGGCCCGCAACGACCTCGGGCGGGTCTGCGATTTCGGGAGCGTGCAGGTGCGCGACCTCATGGTCGTCGAGCGCTACAGCCACGTGATGCACATCGTGTCCCAGGTGGAGGGCCGGCTCTCGGCCGACAAGTCGCCCTATGACCTCATGCGGGCCACCTTCCCGGCCGGGACGCTCAGCGGCGCGCCCAAGATCCGCGCCATGCAGATCATCTCGGAGCTGGAGGGGACGACGCGCGGGCCCTACGGCGGCTGCGTGGGCTACTTCAGCTTCAACGGGAACCTCGACTGCTGCATCACCATCCGCACGGCGCTCCTGAAGGGCGGCCGGGCCTACGTGCAGGCGGGCGGCGGCTGGGTGAACGATTCCACGCCCGAGGCCGAGTACGAGGAAACCGTGAACAAGTCGAAGGCCATGCTCAAGGCGGTGGCCCTGGCGGAGACGTTTGCGCGGGCCGGACAGGAGGGGTGACCGGCGCACGGCCGGGATGGCGTGGAGGACAGCCGCGCCGCGCCGCACCAGGCTCAGCCCAGGAGGCGCAGGGTCTTGATGCCCTCCGCCTCGCAGCGAAAGACGTAGAGGAGGCGGACCAGCGGATGGTTGACGGACCTGCCCAAGTCGGGCAACCGGCGCTTGCCGAGCCTCCGGTCCAGCATCCCGATGGCGCGGATCAGCGCGTTGTCCGAGGCCAGGATGTCGTCGATGGACAGGTGGAGGTAGGCGAACATGGCCTCCCCAAGGTCACCCTGACAAAAAAACGACTCCTGCCGAAGCTGTGAGGCGGCTTGGTCTTCCCAGAAGCAGGGCTCGTTGTGGGGGCCAGCCAGTTCCTCGGCCCGTTTCCGGCGCTGGTACAGCCACTCGAAGAGGTTCGGCATATTGAGGATCTCCTCGCCATCGAGGGTGATCCAGGCGCGTCCCTCCTGGTCGTGCAGCCGGCGGTATTTGGTGGAATGCAGCCGGACACGTCCCTGCACGCTGTCCGCGAAGAGTTCCTCGACCTGGGATCTTAGCTTGCTCCACTGCATGGCGGGTTCCGTTGCATCGGATGGGGGACCTGGCCGGGTGCGGCGCGGCAGCCCTCTCACGCGTTGCGGAATCCATACCCGAAAGCTCCCGTCGCACAATATCAAAACAAGCAGGCCCTCCGGGGTCCGGCACCGCACTGTCACTGCCTGAGCCGCCCGATTCAAACGGGTGCTGATGAAGGGAGCCCGGCCGGGGACCGGCGCCGACTTTCACCGTTTGGGACAGCCAGGAAGAGCGGAGGGAGAGCGGAGGGAGAGCGAAGGGAGAGCGAAGGGAGAGCGAACCGACTATGGGTGGCCCCGCACCACAGGGAATGGGGCGTCCGCAACGTCCTGTTTCGCCGGTCACCGGGGAGGTGGGCCTACTGGGGCGGGGTGGGGCCGGCCTGGCGGCACGCCTCGGCGAGGAGGGTGACCGGGTGGACCACGCGGAGCGGCAGGCCCTCCTGGCGGGCGCCGTTGACGAGCTGCAGCAGGCAGCCCGCGTTGCCGGTGGCCACCACGGTGGCGCCGGTGGAGCGCAGGTGGCCCATCTTGCGGTCGAGGAGTTGCCCGGCCATTTCCGGCTGGGTCAGGTTGTAGATGCCCGCGCTGCCGCAGCACCAATTGGCCTCCGGAAGCTCGACGAGTTTCAGGCCGGGGACGGACTTCAACAGTTGCCGGGGCTGGCTGCTGACCTTCTGGCCGTGGCAGAGGTGGCAGCTTTCGTGGTAGGTGGCGACGGTCGGGGCTCCGGCCGGCGCGCCCGTGGCGGGCGCCGGCGCCTGGAAGCCGATGGCGGCCAGCCATTCATGGATGTCCTTCACCTTGCGGTCCCAGGCCGCGGCGCGGTCCCGGTAGACATGGTCGTCGGCCAGCAGGGTGGCGTAATGCTTGAGGTGGGAACCGCAGCCGCCGGCGTTGCTGATGATGGCGTCGAACTGGTCGGGCGGGAACTGGTCGAGGTTCCGCCGGGCCAGTTGCTGGGCCAGTTCCCACTCGCCATTGTGGGCATGGAGGGAGCCGCAGCACGCCTGTTCCGGGGGGGTGATCACCTCGCAGCCGGCCCACGCCAGCACCTCGGCGGTGTCGCGGTTCACGTCGCTGAAGATGAGGTCCTGCGCGCAGCCGGTCAGCAGGGCGACCCGGTGGCGGCGCGGTCCGACGGCCGGGGTGACCGGTGCGATGAGATCCGCGGAGAAGGCCGGCTGCACGGTGGGGGTCATGGCCTCCAGTTCCTGCAGCCGTTTGGGCAGGAGCCGGAGCAGGCCGCTGCGCCGGAGGAACCCCTGCAGGCCCAGCCGCTGGTAGAGGCGCAGGGCGCGGCCGATCAGCTGCAGGCGGCCCAGGTCCATGAACAGCCAGCGCAGCGTGAAGCCGCGGATGAGGCTGCGCTTGGGCGAGTCGAGCACGCCGCTTTGCTCCGCTTCCGCCCGGGCGCGCTCGAAGAGTTCCGCGTAATTCACGCCGGCCGGGCAGGCCGTCATGCAGGCCAGGCAGCCCAGGCAGAAATACATTTCCTCCGCAAAGGTCGGCGTCGCCTCCAGCCGCCCATCCGCAATCGCCCGCATCAGCGAGATCCGCCCGCGCGGACTGTGCCGCTCCAGTTGGGTCGCGTCGTAGGTCGGGCAGGTGGGCAGGCACAGGCCGCAGTGCATGCATTGCTGCACCACGGAGTAGTCCAGGTCCTTCAGGTGGGAACCAGTGGCGGCGTTCATCAGACAGGACCGATATTCAACCACGGGGTCGGGGGCAAACGAAGGATTTTCGGGGGCGCAGCCGGGTTGTCGCGGGGCGAACCAGGCTCGTCGCAGCGCGACGGGCCCTACCCGGCCAGCTGCCGGGCCAGCTGGAGGGCGGCCATCATGCTGGAGGGGCTGGCCACGTGGCGGCCGGCGATGTCGTAGGCGGTGCCGTGGTCGGGCGAGGTGCGGACAAAGGGCAGGCCCAGCGTCCAGTTCACGCCGCTGTCGAACCCGATCAGCTTGAGCGGGACGAGCCCCTGGTCGTGATACATGGCGACGACGGCGTCGTAGTCCCCGCGGAAGGCCTGGTGGAAGAGCGTGTCGGCGGCCAGTGGGCCGGTCACGTCGAGGCCCTGCTGGCGCATCGCCTCAACGGCGGGCTGGATGGTGGTGAGTTCCTCGGTGCCGATTTGGCCGCCCTCACCGGCGTGGGGGTTGAGGCCGCAGACGGCGACGCGCTGGCGTGGCAGGCCGAGGTCGCGGCAGGCCTGGGCGGCCAGGGCGATGGCCAGCTCGATTTTCGGGCGGGTGAGGCTCTGGGCGACCCGGGCGATGGGGACGTGGGTGGTGGCGAGGGCCACGCGCAGCCAGCGTTGGCGGTCGTCGCAGCCGAGGAGCATCATGGCCGTGCGCGGGGCGCCGGCTTGGGCGGAGAGCAGTTCGGTCTGGCCGACGAAGTCCTTCTCCCCGGACCGGATGATGGACTCCTTGTTGACGGGGGCGGTGACGAGGCCGGCGGCTTCGCCGCGCAGGCAGAGGTCGGCGCCATGGCGGAGCCACGCGAGGGCGGCCCGGGCGGCGGCGGCGGAGTGGGGGGTGCGGAGTTCGGCCGGCGGGGCGGGCGGGAGCGGGGGGGAGACGATCCGGAGCCGGTGGGCCGGCGGGGTGTCGGCGGCGGGCTGGAGGTCGAGGTGCAGCCCGAGCTGGGCGTTGAGGGAGCGGAGCAGGTCGGCGTCCCCCACGAGCAGGTAGCGCTGGTCATCGGCCGGGGCCATGGCGGCCAGGGCCTTGAGGGTGACCTCGGGCCCGATGCCGGCGGGATCCCCCAGCGCGATGGCGAGGGGCGGGGCGTGGGAGCGGGGCGACGCGGTCATGCCGCCGCTACCCTGCCCGGGGCGCGCGGTGGGGGCAACAGGGATTACCTCGCCCCGGTGGGGCCTGGGGCCAAGCCGGGCGGGTGTGCGGGCAAACCCGGACAAACCGTGCGGGCAAAGGTGGACACCCATGGGGCGGCCACTTATAAATCGGCGGATTGTTTCGCCGACATTCCGCTGCATCCTATGACTGTCTCCCGCCGTACTGAAGAAGCGTCCCCGGGCCTGGCCGAGGGGGTTCCCTCCGACCTTCGGCCGATCCGGAAGCTGCTGGCCGCGAACCGTTCCGAGATTGCGGTGCGCATCTTTCGCGCCGCGACGGAGCTGGGGCAGCGCACGGTGGCGATCTATGCGCAGGAGGATCGGTTTGCCATGCACCGGTTCAAGGCGGACGAGGCCTACCTGATTGGACAGGGGCGCGGGCCGGTGGCGGCCTACCTGGACATCGAGGGGATCATTGCGGTGGCGAAGGAGAAGGGGGTGGACGCGATTCACCCCGGCTACGGGTTCCTGAGCGAGAACGCGGGGTTTGCCAAGGCGTGCGCGGCGGCGGGGATCACCTTTGTGGGGCCGCGGCCGGAGCTGCTCGAGATGATGGGGGACAAGACGGCGGCGCGGGCGTTGGCGCAGAAGATTGAGGTGCCGACGTTGCCGGGGACGGAGGAGCCGATCACGGATCGGGACGACGCCCTGAAGGCGGCGCGGCAGATTGGGTTTCCGCTGATCATCAAGGCGGCGTTTGGCGGGGGTGGGCGCGGGATGCGGGTGGTGCACAAGGGCAGCGAGCTGTCGGACCTGCTGGACGAGGCGCAGGCCGAGGCGGGGCGGGCCTTTGGCAACCCGGCGGTATTCCTGGAGAAGTACATCCCGCGGGCCAAGCACATCGAGGTGCAGATCCTGGGTGACCGGCACGGGAACGTGATTCACCTGCACGAGCGCGACTGCTCGGTGCAGCGCCGGCACCAGAAGGTCATTGAGGTGGCCCCGAGCTTCGGGCTGCCCGACCATGTCATCCGCGAGCTGTGCGACGCGGCGGCCCGCATGGCGCGGTCGGTGCGCTACGACAACGCCGGCACCATCGAGTTCCTCTACGACCTGGACAAGCACGAGTGGTTCTTCATCGAGATGAACCCGCGCATCCAGGTGGAGCACACGGTCACCGAGGTGATCACCGGCCTCGACCTGGTGCGGGCGCAGATCCTGATTGCGCAGGGGCACCCGTTGCACGGGTCGGAGGTGGCCATGCCGGTGCAGAACCAGGTGCCGCGCAACGGCTACGCCATCCAGTGCCGGGTGACCACGGAGGATCCGGAGAACAAGTTCATGCCGGACTACGGCAAGATTCTGGCCTACCGGTCCCCGGGCGGCTTTGGCATCCGGCTGGACGGCGCGCAGGGGTTCTCGGGGTCGGTCATCACGCCGTTCTATGACTCGATGCTGGTGAAGGTGACGGCCAGCGGGCAGACGTATCCGATGGCGATGGACCGGGTGCGGCGGGCCCTGGCCGAGTTCCGCATCCGCGGGGTGAAGACCAACATCCCGTTCCTGGAAAACGTGATTGCCAACGACACGTTCCGGGCCGGGCAGGCGACCACGACGCTGATTGACACCACGCCCGAGCTGTTTGCCTTCAAGCCGCGGCGGGATCGCGCGACCAAGCTGCTGAACTTCCTGGGCAACGTGATCGTGAACGGCAACCCGCACGCCAAGGGGCACAAGCCGGCGCGGGCGTTCGTGCCGGCGGAGGCGCCGGGGACCGATGCGCGGCAGGCCCCGCCGGCGGGCACGCGGCAGCTGTTGCTGGAGCTGGGGGCGAAGAAGTTCGCGCAGTGGGCCCTGGACCAGCGGCGGCTGCTGGTGACCGACACGACCTTCCGGGACGCGCACCAGTCGCTGATGGCGACGCGGGTGCGGACGTGCGACATGCTGGCGGTGGCGGACGCGCTGGCGCGGCGGCTGGGCTCGGCGGAGACGGGGTTGTTCTCGCTGGAGATGTGGGGTGGGGCGACCTTTGACACGGCCATGCGGTTCCTGAGCGAGGATCCGTGGGAACGCCTGCGCCAGCTGCGGGCGCGCATCCCGAACATCTGTTTCCAGATGCTCTTCCGGGGCAGCAACGCGGTGGGCTACTCGAACTACCCGGACAACGTGGTGACCGGCTTCGTGAAGCACGCGGCGGCCAGCGGGATGGACATCTTCCGCATCTTTGACTCGCTGAACTACCTGCCGAACCTGCGCGCGGCGATGGAGGCGGTGCAGGAGACCCATGCGGTGTGCGAGGCGGCGGTTTGCTACACGGGGGACATCCTGGACCCGAAGCGCGACAAGTACACGCTGAAGTATTACGTGAAGCTGGCGCGCGAGCTGGAGCGGATGGGGGCGCATTTCCTGGCCATCAAGGACATGGCGGGCCTGTGCCGGCCCTACGCGGCGCGCAAGCTGGTCAAGGCGCTGAAGAACGAGGTGGGCATCCCGGTGCACTTCCACACGCACGACACGGCGGGCGGGCAGACGGCGGCGATTTTGGAGGCGGGCGAGGCCGGGGTGGACGTGGTGGACCTGGCGGTGTCCTCGATGAGCGGCTCGACCAGCCAGCCCAACCTGAACGCCGTGGTGGCGGCCCTGCAGCACCAGTCGCGCGACACCAAGCTGGATCTGGGCGCGCTGGACGAGTTTGGCGACTACTGGGAGCGCGTGCGGGACTACTACGCGCCGTTCGACACCGCGCCGCGCACGGGCAGCACCGAGGTCTACCTGCACGAGATGCCGGGCGGCCAGTACACGAACCTCAAGGAGCAGGCCGCCAGCATGGGCGTGAGCCATCGCTGGCCCGAGATCGCGCGCACCTATGCGGAGGTGAACCAGCTGTTTGGCGACATTGTCAAGGTGACCCCGAGCAGCAAGGTGGTGGGCGACATGGCCCTGTTCCTCTTCAGCCGCGGCATCCGGCCGGCCGACGTGGTCAACCTGGAGCCCGGCACCATCGGGTTCCCCGAGAGCGTGATTGACATGCTGTCCGGCGGGCTGGGCTGGCCCCCGGGCGGGTTTCCCGAGGACGTCCAGCGGGTGGTGCTCGGCGAGAAGAAGTTCAAGGAGGTCCGCCAGCGTTACCGCCGCGCCAAGGGCCGCGACGGCGGGCGTCCGTCCGCCCCGGCGGTCGATCTCGGCAAGGTCCGGCGCGAGCTGTCCGAGAAGCTGCGGCGCGAGGCGACCGACGACGATGTCTATTCGCACCTGATGTACCCGCAGGTGTTCGCCGAGTTTGCGCGGCACCAGCGGGAATACAGCGACGTGAGCGTGCTGCCCACCCCGGCCTTCTTCTACGGGCTGCGCCCGGGCGACGAGGTGAGCGTGAACATCGAGGAGGGCAAGACCCTCTTCATCAAGTTCGTCAACCTGAGCGAGCCGGACAAGGACGGCCGCCGCACGGTGGTGTTTGAGCTGAACGGCATGAAGCGCGAGGCCTTCATCCTGGACCGCGGCGTGGCGCCCAAGGCCAAGCCCCGGCAGCCGGCGGACCTCGGCGATCCCCTGCAGGTCGGCGCCCCCATCCCCGGCCTCGTCGCCAGCATCGCCGTCAGCGTCGGCCAGAAGGTCGCCAAGGGCGAGCGCCTCCTCATGATGGAGGCCATGAAGATGCAGACCACCGTCTATGCCCCGGTCGATGGCGTGGTGGAATCCCTCCACGTCGCGCTGGGCGACACGGTCGAAAGCAAGGACCTGCTCGTCCGGTTGCGCGCCTGACCCGTCCCTCCCATGAACCTCCCGCGCCTGGCCCGCTGGCTCCGCCGCGGGATCCTGTGGTCCGCCGGCCTGGCCGTGCTGACCGTGCTCCCGGCTTCCGTCCCGGCGGCCCCGGCCGTCCCGCGTCCCAATGTCCTGTGCGTGGTCACGGATGACCTGTCCGCGTGGGCGCTGGGATGCTATGGCAACCGGGACTCGCGCACGCCGCACTTGGATCGGCTGGCCCGCGAGGGGGGGCGGTTCCTGAATTCCTTCGTGGTCACCCCGGTGTGTTCGCCCAGCCGGGCGTCCTTCCTGACCGGCCGGCATGGCACCCAGGTCGGGATTACCGACTGGATCAACCCGCAGGAGGCCAAGGCCGGGCTCGGCTTGCCCGTGGGTTCCTCAACCTGGCCGCGGATCCTGCAGCAGGCCGGTTATGCGACCGGGCTGGCCGGGAAGTGGCATCTGGGGGAGCAACCGCAGTTTCATCCGACCCGGTTTGGCTTTGATTCCTTCATGGGCGGGCTGGGCGGCGCCTATGGCGCGCGCAACCCGCAGCTGGAGGTGGGCGGCCAGGTCAGGACCGTGGAGGGTTTCAGCGCGGACGTGGTGACGGACGCGGCGCTGGGTTTCCTGGGGACCAACGCGAGCCGGCCGTTCCTGCTCATGGTCCATTACCGGGAGCCGCACGCGCCGTATGCGCCGGTGGCGGAGGAGGACAACGCGCCGTTCCGGGACTTGGATCCGGCCATCCCGGATTTCCCGGGCCTGAATGCCGCGCAGGTGAAGAACTGGACCCGGCAGTATTACGCCGCCCTCCATGCGGTCGACCGGAGCGTGGGCCGGCTGCTGGACCGATTGGAGACGCTGAAGGTGGCGGACCGGACGATCGTGATTTTCACGAGCGACAACGGCTACATGATTGGGCACCACGGGATGCACATGAAGGGCAACGGGCACCTGATCACGGCGGAGGGCAATGGCCGGGGCCGGCAGCGTCCGAACCTGTTCGAGGAGAGCCTGCGCGTCCCGCTGATCCTGCGGTGGCCCGGGGTGGTGCGGGGCGGCACGGAATATCGGGAGACCGTCTGCAACCTGGATTTCTGGGCAACCGTGCCGTCCATGCTGGGCCTGAAGTCGCCCGGGGACTGGCGGCAGGAGGGGCGGGATTTCTCGCCGCTGCTCCGCGGGGAACCCTACACGCCGCGCCGGGAGTTGTTTGGCCAGTATGACCTCCACCATGGCGGTCGGGCGGCGCTGCGCATGGTGCGGACGGAGGACTGGAAACTGGTCCGCGACTACCGTCCGAACGGCCGCAACGAGCTCTATGATCTCCGCCACGACCCCGGCGAGCGGCGCAACGTGTATGGCGAGGCGGCGGTGCGGGAGGTGCAGGCGGACCTGCAGGGCCGGCTGAGCGCGTGGATGCGGGGGATTGGGGATGCCCCCCCGGAGCCGAAACCGTGATGGGATGCTACGGGGGCGTCGCAGCGGACGTAAGTCCGCTGAAGGGCATGGCCGAACATCCCGCTCACGCGGGATGCTACGGGGGCGTCGCAGCGGACGTGAGTCCGCTGAAGAGCATGACCGAACATCCCGCTCACGCGGGATGCTACGTGGGGCGTAGCAGCGGACGTGAGTCCGCTGAAGGGTATGACCGAACATCCCGCTCACGCGGGATGCTACGGGGGCGTAGCAGCGGACGTGAGTCCGCTGAAGGGTATGGCCGAACATCCCGCTCACGCGGGATGCTACGAAGGAGGGGCTGCTTTGGGCTGGCGCCGGGGCGGGCAGGCGGCGACAGTCCGAGAGTTCCATGAGCTTTTTGGCTCCATTGTTCCTGCTGGGTGCGCTGGCGGTGGCGGCCCCGATCGTCTTTCACCTGATTCGGCGCACCTCGCGGGAGAAGATACCCTTCAGTTCCCTGATGTTCCTGCGGCCGACCCCGCCGCGGATGACGCGGCGGAGCCGGCTGGAGCATTGGCTTTTGCTGGTGTTGCGCTGCCTGGTGCTGGGGTTGCTGGCGCTGGGGTTTGCGCGGCCGTTCCTGCAGAAGCCGACGGCGGCGGACCCGGGGGCGGGGGCGGGCCGGCGGTGGGTGGTGATGGTGGACACGAGCGCCAGCCTGCGGCGCGACGGGTTGTGGGCGGAGGCGAAGGCGCGGGCGGCGCGGGTGCTGCGGGAGACGCGCCCGGAGGATTCGGTGGCCCTGGTGGCCTTTGACCGGGCTTCGCGGACGCTGGTGAGCTTTGAGGACTGGGACCGGCTGCCCGCGGGCGAGCGGGCCGCGCTGGCGGCCGCGCGCCTGGACGGGGTGACCCCGGGCTGGGCGGGCACGCATCTCGGCCGCGCGCTGCTGAACGCGGCGCAGTTGCTGGAGGAACAGCCCGGCCGGGCCGGTCCCGGCGCCTTTGCCGCGCGGAAGATTGTGGTCATCAGCGACGGGCAGGAAGGAGCGCACCTGGACGGCCTGCAGGGTTTTGACTGGCCGCGCGGGGTGGAGGTGGTGCTGGAGACCCTGGCGGCGAAGCACCCGACCAATGCCGGTCTGCAGTTGTTGTCGGACGGGGGCGGCGAGGCGGGGGCGGAGGGTGAGGCGGTGGTGCGGGTGCGGGTGAGCAACGCCGCGACCTCGCGGCGCGAGCAGTTCCAACTGGGCTGGCGCCAGCCCGGGAGCCGGGAGGAGGCGGGGGCGCCGGTGGATGTCTATGTGCCGGCCGGGCAGAGCCGGGTGGTGGCGGCGCCGCGGGCGCCGGCGGGTTTGGCGACGGGGGCTTTGGTGCTGCGGGGGGATGAGGAGGAGTTCGACAACACGGCGCACGTGGCCGTCCCGGCGCCGGTGGAGGTGCCGGTGCTGTATTTGGGACGGGATGACGTGGCGGACCCGGGGCAGCTGCTGTTTTACGTGAACCGGGCGTTGCAGCAGACCCGGCGGCAGGCGGCCCGGGTGACGGCGCGGCCGGCGACCGGCCCGTTGCCGCCCGCGGAGGCGGCGGACGCGGTGCTCTGGGTGCTGGGCGAGTCCCCGTCGCCGGAGGTGGCGCGGGCGGTGCGCGAGCGGTTGGCGTCCGGGCGGACCGGCCTCCTGGTGCTGCGCGACGCCGGGATGGGTCCGGCCCTGGCGACCCTGCTGGGGGTGGGGACGGTGACCATGGCGGAGGCGGGCGGGCGTCATGCCCTGCTGGGGCAGATTGATTTCACCCATCCGTTGTTCGCGCCGTTTGCGGACCCGCGCTACAGCGACTTCACCAAGATCCATTTCTGGAAACATCGCCGCCTCGACACCAACGGCCTGCCGGGCGCGCGGGTGGTGGCGGGGTTTGATGACGGCAGCCCGGCCCTGGTGCAATTCCCCGTGGGCCGGGGGAGCCTGCTTGTCCTGACGGCGGGCTGGCATCCGGCGGACAGCCAGTTGGCGTTGTCGACGAAGTTTGTGCCGCTCCTGTATTCGCTGCTGGAACTGGCGGGGGCGGCCTCGGCGGCCCCCGCGGTGGTGACGGTGGGCGACCCGGTGCCGCTGGGGCCGACCAACGAGGCGGCCCGGATGGTGGTGCGGCGACCGGACGGCGTGGAGGTGCGGCCGGGGGCGGTGGCGGCCCTGGCGGACACGGCGTTGCCGGGCGTCTACACGCTGGTTTCAGCGACGGCCACGCAGCGGTTTGCGGTGAACCTGGACGCGGCGGAGAGCCGGACGGGTCCGTGGCAGACGGAGACGTTGGAGCGGTTGGGCGTGCCGCTGAAGCCGCCGGCGCCGGTGGTGAAGGCGTCGCCGGAGCAGGAGCGGCGTCTGCGGGACACCGAACTGGAGCAGCAGCAGAAGCTGTGGCGCTGGCTGTTGGTGGTGGTGCTGGGGTTGCTGGTGGCGGAGACCTGGATGGCCGGTTGGCTCAGCCGGCGCCCGGCGCCGGCCGCGTAGGCGGTAGTCGGGTCGCAGCGGACGTCAGTCCGCTGAGGGGGAACGAGTCTTGGACAGCCGACTTACGTCGGCTGCTACGGTGGCAGCGGACGTCAGTCCGCTGGGGGGGAGCGAGTCTTGGACAGCCGACTTACGTCGGCTGCTACGGTGGCAGCGGCTACGCGAGGATGCCTTTGACGACCTGGGCTTCGGCCTCGACGCCGGTGAGGCGCATGTCGCTACCCTGCCATTTGTGGGTGAAGCGGCGGTGGTCGATGCCGAGTTGGTGGAGGAGGGTGGCGTGGAGGTCGCGGACGTGGACGGGATTTTCGACGATGTTGTAGCTGAACTCGTCAGTTTGGCCGTAGACGGTGCCGCCCCGGATGCCGCCGCCGGCCAGCCACATGGTGAAGCAGCGGGGGTGATGGTCGCGTCCGTAGTTGTCGCGGGAGAGGCCGCCCTGGCTGTAGATGGTGCGGCCGAATTCGCCGCCCCAGATGATGAGGGTGCTGTCGAGCATGCCGCGGGACTTGAGATCGTTGATGAGGGCGTAGGTGGCCTGGTCGATGTCGCGGCACTGCGAGGGGAGCCGGGCATTGACGTTGGAGTGGTGGTCCCAGTTGTTGAGGTAGACCTGGACGAAGCGGACCCCGCGCTCGACGAGGCGGCGGGCGAGGAGGCAGGTGTAGGCGAAGGAGCCGGGTTTTTTGACGCTGTCACCGTAGAGCTGGTAGGTGGCGGCGGATTCCTGTTGCACCTCCATGAGCTCCGGGACGCTGGCCTGCATGCGGAAGGCCATCTCGTATTGCTGGATGCGGGTGTGGGTCTCGGGGTCGCCGACCTTCTTGTAGGCCAGCTCATTGAGGGCGCGGAGGCCGTCGAGCTGTTTGCGGCGGAGGCTGGAGGGGACGCCGGAGGGGTTGTTGATGAAGAGGATGGGGTCGCCCTGGCTGCGGAAGGAGACGCCGGCGTGCTCGCCGGAGAGGAAGCCGCTGGACCAGAGGCGGGCGCTGATGGCCTGGATTTGTTCCTTGTTGGTGGGCTCGGCGACGAGGACGACGAAGGTGGGGAGGTTTTGGTTGAGGGAGCCGAGGCCGTAGCTGACCCAGGAGCCGATGCAGGGGCGGCCGGAGACCATGTTGCCGGTCTGCATGTGGCAGATGGCGGGCTCATGGTTGATGGCCTCGGTGTGCATGGAGCGGATGAAGGCCATGTCATCGACGCATTTGGCCGTCATGGGAAGGAGCTCGGTGTTCATCATGAACCCGTTCTTCCCGGTGGGGCTGAACTTGTACTTGCTGGGGGCGATGGGGAAGCGCTTCTGGCCGGAGGTCATGGTGGTCAGGCGCTGGCCGCGGCGGACCGAATCGGGCAGGTCCTTGTCGTACCAATCCTGCATGACCGGCTTGTAGTCGAAGAGGTCCATCTGGGACGGGCCGCCGACCATGTGCAGGTAGATGATGTTCTTCACCCGGGCGGGGAAGTGGGGGAGGGCGGGCGGGCCGCCCTGGGCGGAGTCGCCCCAGAGGCGGAGGTTGGGGCCGAGGAGCGAGGCGAGGGCGGCGTAGCCGAGGGCGTTGCGGCCGCGGGCGAAGAACTGCCGGCGGGTCTCGAGCTGGGTGAACTCACTGAGGGGGCTCATAAAACGATGCGGCGGGGGGTGGGGGGGGCGGCGGGGGCGGTCCTGGCCTCACTTGTTGAGGGACTCGTCGAGGTTCATGAGCTGGTTGGCCACGAGGGTGAGGGCGGCGAGCTGGGGGGCGGGCAGGTCGCCGGCGGGCTTGGACTCGCCGGTGGCGAGGAGTTCCCTGGCCGCGGCGGGTTCCTGTTCGAAGAAGGACTGCATTTCCTTCCAGGTGCGGCGGACGATGTCGGTTTCGCGGCTGGAGAGGGGGCGGAGGAGGATTTGTTCGCCCATGATGTCGAGGGCCTCCTCGGGTTTGCGGGCGCGGGCGAGAGCGCGTTCGGCGAGGACGCGGGCGGCCTCGACGAACTGGGGATCGTTGAGGGTGGCGAGGGCCTGGAGGGGGGTGTTGGTGCGTTCGCGGCGGACGGTGCAGACCTCGCGGCTGGGGGCGTTGAAGATGTCCATGGTGGCCGGGGGGGCGGCGCGTTTCCAGAAGGTGTAGAGGCTGCGGCGGTAGAGGGCCTCGCCGGTGTCGCGCTTGTATTTCTTGGTGTTGCTCTCCGGCATGGCGACGGGTTCCCAGACCCCGTCGGGTTGGTAGGGCTTGACGCTGGCCCCGCCGATTTTCGGGGCGAGCAGGCCGCTGGCGGCGAGGGCGTAGTCGCGGACCATCTCGGCGTCCATGCGGAAGCGGGGGCCGCGGCTGAGCAGGCGGTTCTGGGGATCCTTCTCCAGCTTGGCCTGGGTGACCTCGGCGCTTTGGCGGTAGGTGGAGGAGGAGACCATGAGGGTGAAGAGGTGCTTGATGTCCCAGCCGCTTTGCTCGAACTCGACGGCGAGCCAGTCGAGGAGTTCCTGGTTGGCGGGGGTTTCGCCGGCGAGGCCGAAGTCTTCGGCCGTCTTGACGAGGCCGACCCCGAACAACTCGGCCCAGAAGCGGTTGACGGTGACGCGGGCGGTGAGGGGGTTGTCGGGTTGGGTGAGCCACTGGCCGAGGCCGAGGCGGTTGCGGGGGGCGTCCTTGGCGAGGGGGGGCAGGGCGGAGAAGGTGGCGGCGGTGACCTTGTCCTGGGGTTTGTCGTATTGGCCGCGGAAGAGGATGCGGGCCATGGGCATGGAGTTGGTTTTCTCGCGCTGGATGTGGGTGACGGGGTTGCGCTCGCGGATGCCGTCCTGCTCGGCCTTGAGGGCGGCGTGCTGGCGGGTGCGCTCGAGGTAGAGGGGATCGCGGGAGCTGATCCAGTAGTTGAAGACCGAGTCCTCCTGTTCCTTGGTGCGCTGGCTGGCGGGGAGGGCGAGGAAGGACTGGATGCGGACGGCGCTGGCGAGGCTGGCGACCTCCTTCTCGGCGAGTTTGCGCTGGTAGACGCGGAGGTCCTGGACGCGGCCGCGCTCGAGGACGTGTTCCTTGCTGCGCTGGCCGGCGAGGAGGGGGGCCTGGGTGCGGATGGACCCCTTGAGGGCGTCCTTGTCGACCCGCACGGGCACCTCCGCGCCATCGACGAAGATCTTCACGCCCTTGGCCTTGCCGGAGCCGTCGTAGGTGACGAACACGTGTTGCCAGGCCTTTTCCTTCACGACGTCGTTGCGGGTGGACACCTTGATGGCGTCCTCGGGCCAGTTGTGCGCGATGTGGACCCCGAACTTGCGCTCGTTCTGGTAGAGGTCCCAGCCGCGGAAGGCCTGGTCGACGTCCATGCGGGCGAGGATGGCGGCGTTGGCGGATTTGCTGACGCGGACGTAGCCGCCGTAGCTGAAGGCGTTGGTTTTCTCGAAGTCGCCCTGGTTGCCGAGGTTGAGGGTGGCGTCCTTCTTGAGGACGAGGGCGGGGCCGAGTTCGCCGTCCGACCATTCCGCGTCCTTGGCGATGGGGAGGGAGGCGACCGCGCCGGCGGCGGTGGGGACGGCGTTGGAGGTCTTCGTGTGCAGGGGGACGTGGAGGGCGAGTCCGCGGCTGGGGATGTCCTTGGCCAGTTCCCCGGTGGAGGTCTTGGCCAGCCAGTTGGTGAAGTCGGGCTTGGCCTGGGCGCGGCGTTCGTCGATTTGCTGCTTGGCCTTGGTGAGTTCGGCCGGGAGGGCGTCCCAGCGGGCGGCCTCGGCCGGGGACTGGGGCACGAGGATGTTGGGCCGGGAATCCTTGGAGTTGCCGTCCTTGGGAGGTTGCTCGGTGTTCCGGAAGAAGGCTTCCATGGAATAGAAGTCCTTCTGGGAGATGGGATCGAACTTGTGGTCGTGGCAGGCCGCGCAGTTGGCGGTGAGGCCCAGCCAGACCCAGGAGGTGGTGCTGACGCGGTCGTTGGCGTAGTTGGCCTCGTTTTCCTCGTCGATGGTGCCGCCCTCGTTGGTGGTCATGTTGCAGCGGTGGAACCCGGTGGCCACGAGGTCGTCCCGGGTGGGGTCGGGGAGGAGGTCGCCGGCGATTTGCTTCAGGGTGAAGACATTGAACCGCATGTTCGAGTTGAAGGCCTGGATGACCCAGTCGCGGTAGGGCCACATCTCGCGGTAGTTGTCGAAGTGCAGCCCGTGGGTGTCGGCGTAGCGGGCGGCGTCGAGCCAGTAGCGGGCGCGGTGCTCGCCCCAGTGGGGGGAGGCCAGGAACTGCCGGACCAGCTTGTCGTAGGCGTCAGGGGAGCGGTCGTTGACGAAGGCCTCGACCTGCGCGGGCGTGGGGGGCAGGCCGGTCAGGTCCAGGGCCAGGCGGCGGGCGAGGGTGCGGCGGTCGGCCTCGCCGTTGGGGGTGAGGCCGTTGGCGCGGAGCTTCGCCCCGACGAAGACATCAATGGGGTTGCGAATCTTGAACGAGGAGGGCAGCCCCTTGAGGCGGCTGGCATCCGGCACGGCCGGGCGTTCCGCCTTGATGAAGGCCCAGTGGCCCTGCCAGGGGGCGCCGGCCAGGATCCATTTCCGGAAGATCTCCTTTTGCTCCGGCTTGAGGGTCTTGTGGGATTCCGGGGGCGGCATGATGTCGTCCGGGTCCTGGGAGATGACGCGCTGCCAGAGGGTGCTTTTGGCGAGGTTGCCGGGGACGACCGCCGGCTCGCGCTTGGCCGTGCCCTCGAAGAGGCCTTCCTTGGTGTCCAGGCGAAGCCCGGCCTTGCGGGCGTTGCCGTCGGCCCCGTGGCAGGCGAAGCAGTTGTCCGAGAGGAGCGGGCGGATGTCGCGGTGCCATTGCACATCGCCCGGGGCCGCGGCGGCGAAAACGGGCTGGGCGAGAGGAAGGAAAAGGATCCCGGCCAGGGCCAGGGCGGACGCGGCGTTGCCTCGGGTGTTCATGGGACGATTCATGAGCACTTTGCCAGACGATCCGGTGCGCTGGCGACTTCAAACTGGAAGCAGACCGCGCAGCGAAGGGGCGAGGGGGCCAATCCCCGGCGCCGAAAGGACAACGGCAGGCTAGGCAGCGGCCGCGGGTCCGGGCAGGATGCGTCCGAGGTGAGCGGCCGGTGGCGGTCCGGGGGATGACCCGGCGTCGGCGGCCCCACCGACCCAGCCATGATTCAAGACACCATTGCCCAAATTGAGGAACGTCTTCGCCACGCCGGCAGCATGGACAGCGGCAGCCGCGCGGAATTGCTGGCGCTGCTGGCCTCGCTGAAGTCCGAGGTGGCCGGGTTGTCCGGCACCCATGCCGAGCAGGCCCGGAGCATTGCGGGGTTCACCGCGGTCTCGACCCATGAGGCGACGCGGGAGCAGCCGAACCAGGAACTGGTGGACCTTTCCCTGAAGGGCCTGTCCTCGTCCGTGCGGGGCTTTGAGGAGTCGCATCCCCGCCTGGTGCAGGTGGTGAACTCCCTCTGCAGCACCCTCTCGAACCTCGGGATCTGAGGCCGGGGAGGGTGCCCGCCGGGGGTGGGCGGGGGCCGGGGTGGGTGGGGCGTTCAGCTGTCGCGCAGGGTGGCCTGGAGGGCCTGGCGGAAGCGGGCGAGCAACTGGTCGTGGGCGGCGTTGACCTCGGCGTCGGTGAGGGTGCGTTCCGCGTGGCGGTAGGTGAAGGCGTAGGCGAGGCTTTTTTGTCCGGCGGGGATGTTCTTGCCGCGGAACACGTCGAACAGCTCCACCGACTCGAGGTTGGCGGGCTTGGCCTGGCGCACCGCGCCGAGCACGGCGTCGTGGGTGACGGATTCGGCGACCAGCATGGCGACGTCCCGGCGGATGGCGGGGTGCTGGGGAAGGGGCTTGAAGGAGCGGGCGGGGTTCCGGCGGGCCAGGAGTTGGTCAAGGCTGAGCTCGGCGAGGAACACGGGGTCGCGCAGGTCGTGGCGCCGGGCCAGGAGGGGCTGGAGTTGGCCGAGTTCGCCGAGGGGCAGCTTGCCGCCGAGCTGGATGGCGGCGGATTCCACGAAGAAGCCGGCCGGCTGTTCGCGCCGGACCCAGCCGACGCCGCGCAGGCCGAACTGGTCGAGGAACTCCTCGAGCAGGCCCTTGAGATCCTGGGCATCAAAGCAGGCGTCGCGGCCCTCGCCGGTCCAGAAGGCCGGCGCGCGGGCGCCGGTCAGGGCGATGGCGAGGCGGCGTTCCTCCTTCAGGCGTCCGTCCACGTGCTGGAAGACGCGCCCGATTTCGAACAGGGCCACGTCGTGGTTTTGGCGGCTGGCGTTGTGGCCGAGGATGGCGAGCAGGCCGGGCAGCAGGCTGGGCCGGAGCGCGTCCATGTCGGCGCTGAGCGGGTTGGCCAGCCGGACGGCGGCGTTGGGGTCGGGGCAGGTGGCATGCCCGACCAGCGTCTGGCCTTGGGCCTCGTTGAGGCCGAGGGCGGCGAGGAGGCGCCGGGCCTCGGCGATGTGGTCGTAGACGGAGTCGAAGGGGTGCGCCCCGATGGCGCCGCGGGGCGGGGTGCTGGGGATTTTGTCGACGCCGTGCAGGCGGGCGATTTCCTCGATCAGGTCGATCTCGGCCTTGAGATCGACGCGCCAGGAGGGGATGCGGAAGGCGCCGGGGGCGGCGGCGGGCTCGAGTCCGAGCCGTGCCAGGTGGCTGGCGCAGGTTTCGGCGGGGAGCTCGATGCCGAGGAGTTGGGCGATCTTCTCGTGGCGGAGGGTGACTTCGCGGGGTTGGGCGGGCACGGCGCAGGCGTCGATGACGCCCGGGGCGAGCTGGCCGCCGGCGATCTGGAGGATGAGCTGGGCGCAGCGGCGGCTGGCCCACTCGGTGATGCCGGGGTCGGCGCCGCGCTCAAAGCGGTGGCTGGACTCGCTGCGGAGGCCGAGGGCCTTGCTGGTGCGGCGGATGTTGGCCGGGGCGAACCAGGCGCTCTCGACGAGCACGGTGCGGGTGGCGGGGCGGATCTCGGTGTTCTGGCCGCCCATGATGCCGGCCAGGGCGATGCCCTTGGCCTCGTCGGCGATGAGGAGCATCTCGTGGGTGAGGCTGCGTTCCTGGCCGTCGAGGGTGGTGAACGTCTCGCCGGCGGCGGCGCGGCGGACGACGAGGGTGGGTTTGCCGCGGCCGGGGTCGAGCAACTCGTAGTCGAAGGCATGCAGCGGTTGGCCGGTCTCGAGCATCACGTAGTTGGTGACGTCGACGACATTGTTGATGCTGCGGAGGCCGACCTTCTCGAGGGTCGCGCGGAGCCAGTCGGGGCTGGGGCCGATGCGGACGCCGGTGAGGACGCGCGCGGTGTAGCGGGGGCAGAGGTCGGCGGCCTCCACGCGGACCGCCACGTGGCTGTCCACGCCGGTGCCGGGGGTTTCACCGGCGGCGGAGGCGGGGCCGGAGGCGAGGGTGACCGCGGGGAGGCGGAGGGGGTGGCCGGTGAGGGCGCTGATTTCGCGGGCGATGCCGATGACGCTGTTGAGGTCGGGGCGGTTGGGCGTGATCTCGAGGTCGTAGACCACGTCGCTGCCGGCGCGTCCGAGGTATTCGGCGAAGGGTTGGCCGACCCGGGCGTTGTCCGGGAGGAGGAGCAGGCCATCGACGGCCTCGGGCAGGCCGAGTTCCTGCGGGGAACACATCATGCCCTGGCTGGTGATGCCGAAGACCTTGCGTTCCTTGATGACGAAGGGCTCCTTCTCGCCCGGTTTCAGGGGGAGGGAATAGTTGGGGAGGATGAGGGGGACCTTGTGGCCGGGCTGATGATTTTGGGCGCCGCAGATGATGGTGCGCTCGGTGGTGCCGTCGTGGACCTTGCAGACCGAGAGCTTGTCCGAGCCGGGGACCTTGTCGCGGGTCAGGACCTGGGCGACGACCACGCCCTCGAACTCGCCGCCGACCTTGTGCATGCCCTCGACCTCGAGGCCGAGCAGGGTGAGGCGCTCGGCGAGGGTCTCGGGGGACCAGTCGAAATCGACGTATTGTTTCAGCCAGTTCAGGGTGACTTTCACGGCCGGCGAGACTAGGGGGAAACGCGGGCAGCGGAAAGGGGGAAAGGAGCGGCGGTGGAAACCCCGGGATCGAATCCCGGGTTGGAACATCGACCGGGCAGCCCTCGCATTCGACGGTCACTTTCCTCCTTTCCGGTTTTCCCGGTCCGGCGCAGAGTGGCGGGGATGACGCCAGAGCCGATTCTGACCCTGAACCTGCCGGGGTTGACCAAGCTGCGGTCGGGGAAGGTGCGGGAGATCTTTGACCTTGGGGACGCCTATCTGTTGGTGGCGACCGATCGGATCAGCGCCTTTGACTGCGTGATGCCGAACGGGATTCCACGCAAGGGGGAGGTGCTGACGCAGCTGTCGCATTTCTGGTTCCAGCGTTCGGCGGGTTGGATGCCGAACCACCTGTTGGCGGGGCCGGACGATCCCCTGCCGGCCGTGTTGCAGCCCTGGGCGGGGCAGTTGGCGCGGCGGAGCATGCGGGTGAAGAAGGCCAGGCCGCTGGCCATCGAGTGTGTGGTGCGGGGCTACCTGGCGGGGAGCGGCTGGAAGGAGTACCAGAAGACGCGCACCGTGTGCGGGGTGCCGTTGCCGGGCGGGTTGCGGGAGTCCGCGCGGCTGCCCGAGCCCATTTTCACGCCGGCGACCAAGGCGGAGACGGGGCATGACGAGAACATCCCCTATGCGGAGGCGGAGCGGTTGGTGGGGGCGGACGTGGCCGCGAAGGCCCGCGACTGCAGCCTGCGGCTGTATCGGGACGCGGCGGCCTATGCGAGCGAGCGGGGGATAATCATTGCGGACACCAAGTTTGAGTTTGGGATCTTTGACGGGGAGCTGATCCTGATTGACGAGGTGTTGACGCCCGATTCGTCGCGGTTTTGGCCGGCGTCGGAGTATGCGGAGGGGCGGGGGCAGCCGAGTTTCGACAAGCAATTTGTGCGGGATTACCTGGAGACGCTGGCCTGGGACAAGACGCCCCCGGCGCCGGCCCTGCCGCCGGAGGTGGTGGCGAGGACGAGCGCCAAGTATCTGGAGGCGTATGAGCGGCTGACGGGGAGGAGGCTGGCGCCGTGAGCGAACCGTTGTCGGCCGGGCTGTTTTTTTCCGTGCCGGACCCGGTGGTGGCGGGGTTGCCGCATCTGTTGACGGCGCTGGATGGGGAGTTGATGGCGAAGGTGGCGCACCTGACGGGAAGCAAGCCGGGCCTGTGGCATCTGCCGGCGCCGCTGGACGAGGAGGATGTGTGGGATCCGCTGCGGGACGAGGAATCGACGCCGTTTGCGCGCTGGGCGCTGCCGGGGAACCAGGCGGAGCTGATGGGGGGCGGGCGGTGGGTGACGGAGGCCCTGTTTGGGACGCACTGCATCCTGCTGGACGCGGGGTTGGACGAGCCGGCGGTGCTGGCGGCGGCGCAGTTGCGGGCCGAGCGGCACGACAACGGGGGCTTTTACCAGGAACACTTTGAGGACTGGGCGGGTTGGCCGCGTCTGCTGGCGTTGACGCCGTGGGCGTTGGTGCCGGTGGCGCCGGATCGGAGCCATGGATTGTTCGTGGCGGCGCCGGGGCGGGAGGAGTGGGTGCGGGAGTTGGCGGCGTGGTGTGGCCGGGTGGGGCGCACGCATTGGCGGGCGGAGCGGGGGTCCGGCGGGCTGGTGTTGGTGGAGACGGCGGCGCCGGCGGAGGCGCGGGCGCGGGCGGCGGCGGGGCAGGTCGACATGTTTTTGGCCCGGATGGACCGGTATTTCCGGATGGAGGACGGGGAGTTGCGGGGCTGTTTGGCGGAGCGGCTGGAGGCGGTGCGCCGGTTGCGTGCCGAGGTGGCGCGGGCGCGGGCGGCCGGGCGGCCGCATCATCCGGCGCCGGTGGTGCGCCCCGGCCGGGGCGATTGAGGGGGTTTTGGCGTTGTGCAGGCCCTGCTTGAGGATTTCATCCAGCACCTGCGCAACGAGCGCGGGCTGGCGGAGCCGTCGCAGGCCACCTACTTCAGCCTGCTGGGGCAGTTTGTGCGCTGGGCGGAGGAGCGGGGGCTGCGGGACTGGCGGGCGGTGGAGTTGTCGCACCTGATGGATTTCCTGCAGGCCGAGCGGGCGCGGTTGCCGCGGCATGCGGCGGCGGGGAGCGGACGCCGGCTGTCGGGCGCGACGGTGCACCTGAAGGTGGCGGCCTTCCGGGCCTTTTACCGGTTTGCGGAGAACGAGGGGTTGCTGCCGGTCAACGTGGCGGCGCAGCTGACCCTGCCGCGCCGCTGGCAGCGGTTGCCCAAGGATTTGACCCGGGACGAGATGGAGCGGCTGTTGCGGCCGCGCGCGCCGGAGACGCCGGAGGGACTGGGGGACCAGGCGGTGCTGGAGCTGGCCTATGCCTGCGGGCTGCGCATCTCGGAGCTATGCCACCTGCGGCTGGAGCAGCTGCAGTTGGAGGCGGGGTTTATCACGGTGATTGGGAAGGGCAACAAGGAGCGGGCCATCCCGGTGGGGCGGGCGGCGGTGGGGGCGCTGCGCCGTTACCTGGAGGCGGGGCGGCCGCGGCTGGTCACGCCGCGGTCGACGGGGGTGGTGTTCCTGACCGGGCGGGGGGCGGCCTTCAACCGGGTGAGCCTGTGGCGGCGGATCAAGCGGCGGGCGGCCGAGGCGGGGCTGGAGCGGAACGTGACCCCGCACATGCTGCGGCACAGCTTTGCCACGCACCTGCTGGAGAACGGGGCCGATTTGCGGGTGATCCAGGAACTGCTGGGGCATGCCAGCATCGGGACGACGGAGATTTACACCCACGTGGGCGGGAGCCGGCTGCGGGAGGTGCACCGCCGCTTTCATCCCCGCGAACAGGGGAGGACGGAGCGGGGCGGGCCGCCGGCGGATCGGGCGGAGGGGGCGGGCAGCGGGGAGCTGCCGCCGGGGGTCAAACCAGTTCCGGGGGGCAGAAGTCCTCGGACGGCTTGAAGAGCGGCTGGCCGTCGCGGGCCTCGGGGTATTCGAAGAGGCGTCCCTCGAAGTTGCGGAGGACGACGCGGTCGCCGTTGCGGCTGACCACGTAGTCCGGGTTGACGGGCACCTTGCCGCCGCCGCCGGGGGCATCGATGACGTATTGGGGGATGGCGTAGCCGGTGGTGTGGCCGCGGAGGGACTTCATGAGGGTAAGCCCCTGGCGGACGCTGGTCCGGAGGTGGGCGGACCCGCTGATGAGGTCGCACTGGTAGACGTAGTAGGGCTTGACGCGGCAGAGGAGGAGTTTCTGGACGAGGGCGCGGAGGACGATGGGGTCGTCGTTGACGTGGCGGAGGAGGACGGACTGGTTGCCGAGGGGGATGCCGGCATCGGCGAGGCGGCCGAGGGCGTCGCGGGCCTCGGTGGTGAGTTCGCGGGGGTGGTTGGTGTGGACGCTGACGAAGAGCGGGTGGAACTGGCGGAGCATGGCGCACAGTTCCGGGGTGATGCGCTGGGGCAGGAAGAGGGGGATGCGGGACCCGATGCGGACGAACTCGACGTGGCGGATGGCGCGCAGGCGGCTGAGGAGATACTCGAGTTTCTCGTCGCTGAAGAGCAGGGGATCCCCGCCGCTGAGGAGGACGTCGCGGATTTCGGGGTGGTCGGCGATGTAGGCCAGCTGGCGGTCGAAGTCGGGATGAAAATCGTAGCCGCTGGCGTTGCTGACCAGGCGCGAGCGGGTGCAATAGCGGCAGTAGCTGGCGCAGCGGTCGGTGACGAGGAAGAGGACGCGGTCGGGGTAGCGGTGGACGAGGCCGGGGACGGGGGAGTGGCCGTCCTCGCCGCAGGGATCCGCCAGTTCCCAGGGGGCGGTTTCGGTTTCCTCGATGCGGGGGATGACCTGGCGGCGGACGGGGCAGAGTTCGTCGGCCGGATCGATCAGGTTGAAGAAGTAGGGCGTGATGCCGAGGGCCAGCTTGCTGTCGGAAAGGGCGGTGCCGGCGCGTTCCTCGGGGGAGAGGGTGGGCAGGAAGCGCTCGAGCTGGGCCAGCGAGGTGATGCGGTGCTTGAGCTGCCAGCGCCAGTCGTTCCAGTCGCGGTCGGGGACATCGGACCAATAGCCGCGACCGGCGGAGTGAAATTCCTTGAGGGCGTTCAGGCGCGGATCGGCGGGGGCCGACTCGGTCCGCGCGGAGACTGGTTGCATGGCGGCGGGACTATACGGGTGAAGGGGGGGGTGTCAAGGGACCCACCATGGGCTCAGCCCGCGCACGCGGGCTGCTGCGGAGGGCATGTAGCAACCCGCGTGAGCGGGTTGAGGGGAGGGGTCAGCCCGCGCACGCGGGCTGCTACGGGGGGCATGTAGCAACCCGCGTGAGCGGGTTGAGGGGGAGGGGTCAGCCCGCGCACGCGGGCTGCTACGGGGGCATGTAGCAACCCGCGTGAGCGGGTTGAGGGGGAGGGCTCAGCCCGCGGACGCGGGCTGCTACGGTGGAGGGGGGCTCAGGCGAGCTGGGCTTGGGCGAGGCGGTGGGCTTCCCACCATTCCTGCATGGCGGCGCGGAGGTTGTCGGT
>JBJOEZ010000035.1:0-45328 GCA_046048995.1 Verrucomicrobiota bacterium
GCCTCAGCGGACTGACGTCCGCTGCTACATCCGCTGCGCCTCGCAGACCCGCACCCTCACGCCGGCCTCAGCGGACTGACGTCCGCTGCTACGTCCGCGGCGCATCGCAGAACCGCACCCTCACGCCGGGCCTCAGCGGACTGACGTCCGCTGCTACATCCGCTGCTACATCCGCTGCTACGGGCCGGATCACTCGCTTACTCGCTCACCCGTGGAACCGTCAATTCCCCCGGGCTTTTGCCTTCCCCTGATGCACCGGCTCAAGTAGCGTCCGCGCCATTCTCGAGCCATGCCGAGTGTCTTCATCAAGACCTATGGATGCCAGATGAACGAGCGCGACAGCGAGGCGGTCGCGGCGCAGCTCGTGGCCAAGGGCTACACCCTGGCCAACTCGGAGCAGGTGGCGGACGTGGTGCTGCTGAACACCTGCAGCGTGCGGGACATGGCCGAGCAGAAGGCCCTGGGCAAGATGGCCGCCCTGGCCGGGCAGGCCCGCAAGGAGCGGCCGGGGCAGATCCTGGGGTTCCTCGGCTGCATGGCCCAGAGCCGCGGCCGCGAACTGGTGGATCGGCTGCCGGACGTGGACCTGGTCCTCGGCACGCAGAAGGCGCACCGGGCGGCGGAATACATCGATGACCTGGTGGCCGGCCGGCGGCAGCAGGTGGTGGACGTCGGGGAGGAACCCGGCAGCGAGTCCCGCATCCGGGAACATCTGCTGGGCGGGGGCGAGACCCAGGCGGTGACCGCCTTTGTCAGCATCATGCAGGGCTGCAACCAGCACTGCACCTTCTGCATCGTGCCCATGACCCGCGGGGCCGAGCGCAGCCGGCCCATCCCTGACATCCTGTCCGAATGCCGCGAACTGGCCGCGCGCGGCGTCAAGGAGATCACCCTGCTCGGCCAGATCGTGACCAGCTACGGCAAACGCGATTTGCCGGTCCGGGACGGCCGGAGCGCCTTCGTCCAGTTGCTGGAGGCCGTGCATGAGGTCGAGGGCATCGAGCGCATCCGTTTTACCAGCCCGCATCCCAAGGGCTATGGCGAGGACCTGATTGAGGCCTACGTCCGCCTGCCCAAGCTGGTGGAGAGCGCCCATCTGCCCGCCCAGAGCGGGAGCGACCGCATGCTGAAGGCGATGCATCGCGGCTACACCCGCGAGCGTTACCTCGGCATCATCGAGCGCCTGCGGACGGCCCGCCCGGACATGGGGGTCACCACGGACCTCATCGTGGGGTTTCCGGGCGAGACGGAGGAGGATTTCGAGGAGACGCTCTCCCTGGTGGCGGCGGCGGACTACGACAACGCCTTCCTGTTCAAGTACAGCCCGCGCCGGGACACCCCGGCGGCCGGCCTGCCGGGGCAGTTGCCGGACGAGGTCAAGGAGGAGCGGCACGCGCGCCTGCTGGAGGCGGTCAACGCGCGGGGCGCCCGTCATTACGAGGCGCTGGTCGGGCAGCGCCGGCAAATCCTCGTCGAAGGTCCCAGCCGGAAGAACCCGGCGCGCCTGATGGGCCGGACCCGCTGCAACAAGATTGTGGTGTTTGAGGGCTCCGACCGGCACCGGGGCCAGCTCATGGACGTGCAGATCACCCGCGCCGGTTCCTTCACCCTCCACGGCGACCCGGCCATCCTGATGGATTGAGCGCCGCCCCGACCTTGTTCCCACCATGCTTGTGATGAAACTCTCGACCCTGGCGGCCGGCCTTGGCCTGCTGGTCACCCTGCCGAACCTGCTTGGCGTGCTGAGCCCCACCACCTACGCCGGCCTGGCCCGGCGGTTCCCCCGCCATACGCCCGTGGGCTGGATTCTCACGCTGCTGGCCACGGTCTGGTTCATTCATTACGTGAGCCTGGAAACCAACCAGGACTTCATGCACCTGAAGAAGCTGCTCTACCTCGTCTTCGGCGCGGTGGGGGTGGGCACCTGCCTGTTTGTGCGCGACTACCTGCCCGTGCGCGGCCTGGCCGCGCTCTACCTGCTGGCGGCCAAGCTGATGGTGGACACCGCCCGGGACGTGCAGACGGACTGGCGGCTGGTCATCGTGAGCTGGGCCTACGTGCTCGTGCTGGCCGGGATGTGGTTCACGGTGTCCCCGTGGCGCCTGCGCGACCTCATCCAGTGGGGCACGGCCAGCGAGGGACGGACGCGGCTGCTTTGCGGGCTGCAGGTGGCCTTCGGGCTGCTGGTGCTGGCCCTGGCCTTCACGGCGTTCCGCGCCGCCTGAAGGCGCCGGCTCAACCCGCCGCCGTGGCCGCCCCCCGCAACCAGATCCTGGTCATCCGCGGCGGCGCCATCGGCGACTTCATCCTGACCCTGCCCGTGCTGGCCGCCCTGCGCGGGCAATTCCCCGGCACGCGCCTGGAGGTGCTCGGCTATCCCCAGGTCGCCCAACTGGCCGTGGCGGGCGGCCTGGCCGATGCCGCCCGGCCCATCGAAAGCCGGGCCCTCGCCGGGTTCTTCGCCCGGGACGGCGACCTCGACCCGGCCCTGCGCGATTACTTCGCCGGGTTCGCCATCATCCTGTCCTACCTCTACGACCCGGACGGCATCTTCCAGGCCAATGTCGCCCGCTGCTCGCGCGCCCAGTTCATCCCGGGACCCCACCGGCCCGATGACACCGCGGACCGGCACGCCACCGAGGTGCTGCTTGAGCCGTTGGAACGCCTGGCCATCGTTGCCGCCGATCCTGTCCCCCGGCTTTCACTGCCCGTGGCGGCACCCGTTCCCAAGCCCCGCACCCTGGCCTTTCATCCGGGCAGCGGGAGCGAGCGCAAGAACTGGCCGGAAGCGCATTGGGCCGTCCTGCTGGACCGGTTGGTGCAGAGGACCAGCCATCGCTTCCTCTTGGTGGGCGGGGAGGCGGAGGGCGAGCGTCTGGGGCGCCTGGCAGGACCGCTGCCGGCGGGCCGGGTTGAGCAATTGTCCGGACAACCGCTGGTGGAGGTCGCGCGGCGCCTGGCCGGCAGCGCGGCGTTCCTGGGCCATGACTCCGGCATCACGCACCTGGCGGCGGCCGTGGGCGTTCCCACCCTCGCCCTCTGGGGCCCGACGGCGGCCGGCGTCTGGGCGCCGCGCGGACCGCAGGTGCGGCTCCTTTCCGGCCGGGCTGGCCTGGCCACCCTGGGCCCGGAGGAGGTCGGGGCGGCGCTGCGCGGGATGCCGGGCCTGGACGAGGATTGAATCCGGCCGGACTCAGGGCGCCTGCACCACGCGATAGTAGCGCGCCGTGCCCGGCCCGAGGTTGTCGAGGAAGCTGAGGGTTGGCCCGGTGGCGGTGACGGCCGGGGCCAGGAGCAGCCAGGTGGCGTCCCCGAGGTTCTGCTTGTATTCGACGCGGTAGGAGCGCCCGAGCACGGTGGGGAAACTGATGCGCACCTGGCTCCCGACCCGGGTGAGCGAGGCCTCAAGCGTGGGGGAAACGATGACCGTCAGGAGGCGGGTGCCGGAGGCGGAGGGCGCGGCGGTATCGGTGGCCCGCACGGTGATGGCGTTGGTGCCCGCCTCGGCTGCGGTCGGCGTCCACGCGAAGGCCCCGGTGGCAGGATCGATGGTGGCGCCGGGCGGGCTGCCGGGGTCGAGGCTGAACTGGATGAGCTGGGCGGGGAGGTCGGGATCCGTGACGGACGCGGTGAAGGCCAGGAGGCTGCCGGCATGGACCAGGCGGGGGGTGGCAAAGTTCAGGACCGGGGGCTGGTTCACCTCGCTCACGTAAATGGAGAGGGCCTTCATGTCGCTGAGCGGCGGCGTGCCGTCATCCGTCACCCGGACCCCGATGCTGTAGTTGCCCGGGCCCTGCGCCTCGGTGGGCACCCACGAAAACACGCCGTTGGTGGGGTTGATGACCGCGTTGGTGGGCGTGCCGGGCTCCAGGCTGAAGGTCAGGCGCTGGGCGGGCGTGTCGGAGTCGATGGCCGTATTGGTGATGAGGATGAGGCCGCCCTCGGGCACGTTGCGGCTCAACTGGGCGGCGAGGACCGGGGTGTTGTTCACCTCATTGACCGTCACGACGAACGAGCGGGTGGCGCTGAGGGCGGGCACCCCGTTGTCTGTCACGCGGACGGTGATGGAATAGGAACCGGGCCCCTGCGCCTCGACGGGCGTCCAGGAGAAGACGCCGGTGGCGGGGTGGATGGACGCCCCGGCCGGGGCGCCGGGGTCGAGGGAGAAGGCCAGCGCCTGGGCGGGTTGGTCCGGATCGGAGGCCGCCACCGTGAACTGCAGCAGCACCCCCTCGCTGTGGGTGCGGTTGGGAATGGCATCCAGCAGGGGCGCCGTGTTGGCCCCGGCGACCACGTTGGCCGCGCGCGGGGTGGGGTTGGTGAAGGTCTGGACCGTGGCGGCGCCATCCGGGATGCGGCCCTGGCTGAGGTCGGTGACCTGCGGCCCGAAGACGACCGCGTCGATGACCTGGCCGTCCGCGGCAAAGAGGGCGATGGCCTCCCCGCCCGCGGAGAGGGAGAACGGCGCGTGCAGATCCCCGCCGTAGTCGCTGTTTTGCTGCGGCTCCCCGTCGGCCCACACCAAGAGGTAACCGCGGGGCGGAATGGCGGTGCCGGCGGGCACGGCCCAGTGGGTCGTGTTGGTCAGGGTGTCGCTGAGGTAGCAACCGGTCAGGTCCACCCAGTTGGTGCCCGGGTTGTAGAGCTCGAACCAATCCTCGTAATTCAGGCCCGCCTCGGCGGGGTCATCGAGGGTGAAGAAGTTGTCGGCCATCCATTCATTGATGCGGACATCGACCGGGGGCGTGGAGGGGTTGTTGGTGGCGCCGGGCGTGACGACCGCGAGGGAGCGGCGCCCGCTCACCGCCCCGTCGGGGTAGGACCCGAAGGACCGGGTGGGGGACGGGATGACGTAGTTGAAGTAATCGAGGAGCGCCGGGGCATTCGAGCCGTGGCTGAGGACCAGGGTGCCGGCACCGGGGACGGGCCGGAATCCGGCGTGGAACTCGGTGGCGCTGGACTCGTTGGTCTCGCCATCGAGCCAGACCACGAGGAACTGCCGGGGCCCGACAGCGGCCTGGGGCGGGAAGCTCCAGCGGGCCAGGTTGGTGAAGTTGTCGGACAGGTGGAAGCCGGCCAGCGAAACCGTGCCGGTGCCGCCGTTGTAGATCTCGACCCAGGGATCACGTTCGCCGAAGCGGTCGGCGATGCCGTTGGTGCCGGCCGTGACATTGGTGGCCAGCAGTTCATTGAGCCAGACGGTGGGGAAGGCCGGGAGGTTGGCGCGGAGGGAATTGACGGCGCCCGGGGTGTAGCGGGTGACCGTGTCGTAGCTCGTCTCGAGGGTCATGCCAAAGACGATGTCGCTGCTGGTGCCGCTGCTCTGGTGGACCTCGACGGCGAGCACGTTTTCCCCCGGCACCAGGGCGGACCCGGGGAGGATGAAGGGTCCGGTCAGGGTGGCGTCGCCGACGCCGACGTTGGCCAGGGTCGCGTAACCGACCGTGCCGGCGGGCATGTGCTGCCGGAAGATTTCCTGGCCGTTGAGATAAATGACGGCGCCGTCGTCGAGCACGGTGGAGAGCTTGAGGGAGGCCCCGGCGGGGCTGCCCTGGAGGGTGAAGCGCGTGCGCAGGTAAACAGCCAGGCGGCCGAGGGGCAGCAGGGTGTTCTTGGGCCCGGGCAGGGCGGCGGCCTCGTTGTAGAGGAGCCCGGCGCCGGAGGGCCAGGCGGTGTCGCTGTAGGCCGGGGCCATCCAATTGACAGCGGACAGGTCGCTGTTGGTGTTCATGCGCCAGACCTTGTCGAGGGTGACGAGGACCTGGGGGGCGTTGGTGTTGCTCGTGTTGACCGCGGCCCAGTTGGCGACCCGGTTGTTGTCGCGGGCGGGATCGACGAGCTGCAGCGAGGGACCCTGGCCATCGGCGCTGGCGGGCCAGGGCAGGTCATCGTCGTAGGTGACCTGGTCCAGGATGACGGGATTGGGCCCGGCGGAAAGCAGGGTGAGGGTCTCCCCGCCGTTGTCGAGCGTCCCGGGAAACTCGGCCGCGACGGGAATGGCGGTGCCGTAGGTCTCCCCGAAGACGGATCGGTCGCTGGCCAGCACGAGGTATTGCTGGGGCTCGATGACGGTGCCGTTGGGGAAGGTCAGGTCGACCCCCTCGAGCCGGCAGCCGGAGAGGTCGAAGGCGTTGGAGAGGGAGGTGTTGAGGAGCTCGATGTAGTCGGCGCCGGCGAACGGCGGGTGGTACATGATCTCGTTGAGGACCACCTTGTCGGCGGGGGACTCGTCGGCGCCGGTGTAGGTGACGCGCAGGGTGGCGTTGACCCCGGCCACGGGAGCGCCCTGGGACGTGAGGCCGGTGAGGACGAGCGTGTTGGTGCCGCTGACGAGCGGCACGCGGGCCACCCAGTTGCTGACCGAGGTCCAGGTGACGGGATAGGCCTGGCCGTTGATGAGCAGGGTGCGCACCTCGAGCGGGGCGGTGCCGGACAGCGTGATGAGGTTGCGGTTGGTGGTGAAGTCGGCGCCCCCGTTGGAGGTGAGGGTGAAGGGCGATTGGTTGGCGGCGATCTGGCCGAGGATGAAACTGCGGCGCTCCGCGATGAACGACTTGATCCCGGCCGGGCTGCCCACGGCCGCACCGCCCGCCACCATGCCGTTGTAGCGCGCGTCGAGGATGGAGTCCGAGCGGCCGGCGGTCAGCATGCCGTTGGCCGCCTCGATGAGCCCCTGCCAATAGATGCGGGTGAAGGGCGGGTGGTCGTTGCGCGGGCCATGGTCGGCCCCGCCGATGCCGAACAGGTTGCCGTCGGTCGGCGCGCCGCCGAAGGCAAAGTCCACGTCCCAGAGGAACAGCTGCCACGGCCCGGTCTGCGGCTTGTAGGTGAAGGCGTTCTGGCCGCCGCCGTAGGAGAAGCTGTCCCAGTTGTTGTAGAGATGCTGCGTGATGTGCACCTTGAACCAGCGCTCGACATCCGTGATGGCCTGCAGGGTGGTCGTGTAGGCCTCGCTTCCGATCGGGGCCGGGGTGTTGACCTGTTCAATCATGAAAAACAGGTTGGTGTAGTCGTTCTGCTCCCGGGGGGACACCGAGCGCAGGGGCAGGGTGGAGCGGTAGCGGGCGTGCTTGTAGGCGCCGCCGGTGGTCGTGAAGCGGCTGAGGAGCGCCCCGATGACGGCGTAGCCCGGTTCGCTGGCCCCGTAGCCCTGGTCGCCGAATTCGAAGCCGAGCATGATCTTGTGCAGGTCGCCGTTGGCGTCGTCGGGGAACCATTGCTCGAGGAAATCCCCGTTGGGCTGCTGCATGTCGTAGTAGACCGAGGCCGCCCGGCGGACCCCGTTGAAGTAGACAAAGACCGGGCGCGTGTAGAGGAAGGGAAGCCCGAACTGGTTGCCGAACCAGTAGCCGTGCGTCTCGGCCTGCGCGGTGCCGTCGCAGCACCCGTTACCCGGCGTGAACAGGCTGATGTCCGTCTCGCCCAGCAGCGGCTCATCGTCCGGGAACAGCATGTCATAGTCGCACTGGGCGCCCGTGGGGGTGTCGTAGCTGGGGGAGTGGTAGGGACTGCCGTGGAACCACGAGCCGGCGTTGTAGACCACGCGGTTGGTGCCGTAGACAAACGTCGTGTCCTTGGGCTTGTTGCTCATCTTTTCCTGCGTGACCCACCGGTGGACGTTGGTCTGCGTGACCCACATCCGGTAGGTGCCCAGCGTGCCCGGGATGACGTTGTCCCCCCAGCGCACCACGCACTCCCGCTGCGGGGCGTCCTCCGGGAAGGTGCTGGAGCCCGGCGAGGGATGGTTGTCCAGCGCGGCGATGTGGAAGGCGGCGACCGCGCCGGCGGCCTGGCCGGGGAGGACGGCCGAATAGACGCCGCCCCCGTTGTTCGTCATGGCCAGGGCGGTGAAGGTGGTGGAGGGATCCAGGCGATACTGCACGCTCAGGTAGGCCAGGCCGTCGGGATCGGCCACGCGGGCCAGGACGAGGACGGCCTGCCCGGCCGCCGGGAGGGGCGGCTCATGCTTCACGTCCGTGATGGCGGGGCCCGCGTTGCCGCCCGCGGGGGCGCGGCTGTTGCGCGCCCCGGGGGTCCCAAGGTTGGCGGCGGCCAGCGTGTAGCCCAGCGCCTCCATCCAGTTGCCGCGCAGGCGCAGCAGCACGTTGGGGTTGCCCTGGATCCAGCGCACCTTGGCGCGCAGCGTCACCACGGTGCCCGGCGCCAGGGTGTAGGGCAACTGGGTGCGGACCCGGTTGGACCCGGGATCGCCGCGCCCGGTGGCGCGCAGGCGCAGGGAACGACCGCTGGCAAAGCCGGTCCCGGGTTCCCACGTCGTGTCGTTGTGGTTGCCCTGGAAAACCCAGCCGGCCGTGCCGGACTCGAAGGTGCCGTTGCCAACCAGGTTCGTGCCACCCGCCGGGATGACCTCCACGTTGTCAATGAGGGCCTCCCCCGCCCCCAGCAGGGTGACATGCAACTGGTAGGCGTCGGCCCAGCCATGGTCCATCACCCCGGTCGCCTCCACCGTCACCCACGGGCTCTTGTCCGACTCGTCGCTGTCCGCCCAGTTGGGCGCCAGGCGCCGGTCGCCCCGGGCATCGCGCAGCTCAAGGCTGCTGCCCCCGCCGTCCGACCAGCGCCCCCAGCGCCCGCCGGTCCCGTAGCTCACCTCATCGACGGTCACATGGACCATGTTCGTGCGCAGCTGGCCGAGGGAGTTGGTGCCCACGGATTCCTCCGGCTTGCGCAACTCGATCCGCTCGCCCCCGTTGCCCAGCGTGCCGGTGTAGTCCCCCACGCTGTTGGCCAGGGTCAGGCCGGCATGATTGGAGCGCAGGCGCGCCACGTTGGCCGCCACGGCCAGGTAGCCGCCCGGGGCAAGCACGGTGCCGGGCGGGAAGTTGTAGGACACCGCCTCGCGCAGGCGCCATCCCCCGAGGTCCACCGCGTTGGTCGAGCGGTTGTGCAGCTCGATGAACTCGTCCGCGCTGTCCCCGCTGGGCGGATTGTAAAACACCTCGTTCAGGACCACGTCAGCCATCCGCGGCACGGGATTGTTGGTGCCCGGGGTGAGGGCGGAGAGGCGCGACCAGCTGGAGGCCCCGTCCGGCCAGCGTCCCACCGGCACGTCCCGGGCCTGCGCGCCGAACCGCACCGCGTCGGTCACGCGCTGGCCGGCGGGAATCTTCAGAAAAACGGTCTCACCGCCGGCCGCCAGGCTGAAGCCCAACTGGGCCTCGGTCAGCACAAGGAAGCCCCGGGCCGGGATGATGGTGCTGGGCACCAGGTTGGTGGAGATGACGCATTTGTTGGTGTTGGGGTCGTCGGTCAGGATCATCCCGTTCACGTTGAATGCGGCGGTGCCGTGGTTGAACAGCTCGATGTAGTCCTGCCGGGGCGGGTCCGTGTGGGCGAGGATCTCGTTGATGAGGATGTTGCGGTAGGTGTTGCCGCCGCCGGGGTCGGGCTGGCCGGGGTTGCCGCCCACCAGGTCGCTGGCGGCCCAGGCCCGCGGGTCCCGCTCCCCGTAGCTGGCCCGGACCAGCACGAGCGAATGGCCGCCCCCGTCGGCCTGCGCCGGGAACGGCGGCTCGCCCGAGTAGTTCATCTCGAACACGACGGCATCCTGCGCGTTGCGCAGGCGGAGGGTGCCCGAGCTGTTCTGGAGGCCGTTGGAGCCGAGGAAGGGGCCGAAGACGTTGGTGGCGGCCAGGCCGGGGTAGACGGCGCGGAGATCGGCCGGGTTGGCGGCGACCACCAGGAAGCTGCGGCTGGGCAGCACGGTGTTGGAGGGGAAGACGTAGTCGATGGCGCCGGACAGGCGCCAGCCGCCGATTTCCTGGAACCAGGCCTGGCTGTTGTAGACCTCGACAAACTCCAGGTTGCGACCGTCGGCGCGGTTGGTGGGGTGGTACATGACCTCGGAGACGACCACCCCGTGGCGGCGGGTGGAGGGCCCAAGGGGTTCGCGGGAGAGGCCGGTCAGGTTGATTTCCAGCGGCCGCACCTGCAGGGAGAAGGTGCGGCTGGAATTGGGCAGGATGGCGTTGGGAGTGGTCGCGCGGTCGCGGACATTGTTGACGATGAGGGTGTAGGTGACCCCGGACGCCAGCGGGGTGGTGGTGAGCAGGATGGTGCGGGCATCAGGCCCGAAGGCAGCGCGCACGACGCTGACCGCCGTGGCCCCGCCCGTGACGGCGTAATTGGCGGCGTTGGTGGCGGAGACGGCCTCCACCGGCTCGGAAAAGACCACGAACACCACCTGGGGCTCACCCAGGTTGCCCACGGTGTTGAGCGTCGGCCGGTTGGTGTCGGCCAGGACCGTGAGGATGGCGCCGGCGCTGTTGAGTCCCCCGAGGGAGTTGGTGATGGAACAGGAGAAGACGGCGCCATGATCGGCCAGGGTGGCGAGGGGGAGGAGGTAATTGGCATTGGTCTCGCCCGGCAGGACAACCCCGTTGCGCCGCCACTGGAAGACGGCGCCGATCATGCGCTGGAGCCGGACGGAGAAGGCCGCGCTGCCGCCCTCGATCGTGGTGAAGTTCGTCGGCTGCTGCGCCATGATCGGCGGCCCCAGACCGTAGGGGACCAGCCGGTTCCCCGGGATGGGCCGTTCGTGGGTTCCGTCCGGCAGGGTCCAGCCCACCGCCAGGTTGTCCCCGCCGCCACCCTCCTTCTGCAGCGCCTCAATGTAGTAGCGCTGCCCGGCGGTCAAGGTGATGGTTCCGTAGGCGTAATCGGATCGATTGGCCGGCAGGCTGGGGTTCATCGCCGGGAAAAACGCCGTGCCGTTGCGCCGATCCAGGGAACCCTCCCAGTCGCGCGACCCCGCCCATTGCGGTTCCGCGCAGATCAACCGGCGCGTCGCAGGGTTCTCGTCCGTGCTCAGGTAAACCGCGCTCTGGTCATCGCTGCAGGTCCAGAAGATGTAGTTGCCCGTGACCGGCGCCGTCACCAGGGCCCGCATGCGGGTGCCGTAGTTGTCCGACCAATCCACCGGGGCCTCGAACAAGGGTTCGATGAACTCCGCCGTCGGGCTGCTCGGGAAAATCGCCGCGTTGGTCAGGTCGGAAATGGCCGACCCACCCGGCCCGCTGTAAACCTCGCGCAGCACCCCGTTGGTGGCTTGGGCACGGACGGACGGGGGCGCCCACATCCCCCACAGGAAAAACACGACGGCAAGCCACGCGGGCAGGGGACAGGCTGGGCGGAAAGGCATGGGAGGTGGGCTTTAACCTGACTAATTAATCGCACAAACCACTGCAAATCAAGCATTCCGGGTGGCTGTCTGCGCCCCGATCCGGTCCGCCCTTGGGCTTCCCTTGCCGCCCTGCCCCGCCTAGTCTGCAGTCATGGCGCACCGCTTGTGGATTCTCCTTGTGCTGGGCCTGCCGGCCCTTTCCCTCCCCCTTCCCTGCCTGGCGGCGCCCAACCGGGACACCCGGGCCTTCCAGGCCCTGCTGACCGAGGAGTGGGATTACACGATGGAACAGGCCCCGGACTGGGCTTCCCAGCTGGGCGACCGGCGTTGGAACGCCCGCTGGCCGGACCTGTCCTTGGCCGCCTTCGCGTCCCGCCAAGCTCACGGCAGCAACACCCTCCGCCGCCTCCAGGGCATCCGGCGCGACCGCCTGGCCCCGGCGGACCAGCTCAACTTCGACCTGCTCGAGTATGAAACCCGACTGGGCCTGGAGGATTACGGACATGGCTGGCACCTCTTTGCCCTCAACCAGCGCGAGGGCATCCAAACGGTCAGCGACATGGCCGACGCCCTGCGCTTTGCCACGGTCCAGGACTATGAGGACTGGGTTGGACGCCTGCAGCGGTTCGGTCCCTACCTGGACCAGACCATCGCCCTGCTGCGCGAGGGCATCCGCCGGGGCCGGGTGCAACCCAAGGTGACCATGCAGCGGGTGCCGGGGCAGATTGCCAAGCAGTTGACGGCGACCCCGGAGGCCAGCCCGTTCTACAAGCCGTTCACCCATTTCCCCGCGGCCATCCCGGCGGCCGACCGCGCGCGCTTGGCCGCGGCCGGGCGGGCCGCGGTGGCGGCGGAGGTCCTGCCGGCCTACGGGCGTCTCTCCGCCTTCTTCACCAACGAATACCTGCCCGCCTGCCTGGACGGGGTGGGCGCGTGGCAGGTGCCCGGCGGGGCCGAGGCCTACGCCTTCCTCTGCCGGAAGTTCACCACCACCGACCTTACCCCGCAGGCCATCCATGACCTCGGCCAGTCCGAGGTCAAGCGGATCGCGGCCGCGATGCAGGGCATCATGGACAAGGTCGGGTTCCGCGGCACGCGGGCGGAGTTCTTCCAGTTCCTCCGCACCGACCCGCGCTTCTATTGCCGCACGCCGGAGGAACTGCTGCAAACCTACCGCGCCGTGGCCAAGCAGGTGGACCCGCTCCTCGTGAAGATCTCCCGGCGCATTCCCCGGGCCCCCTACGGGGTCGAGCCCATCCCGGACGCCATCGCGCCCGACACCACCACGGCCTACTACCGCGTGCTGGCGGCCGACGGCTCGCGCGCGGGGAGTTACTTCGTCAACCTCTACAAGCCCGAGACGCGGCCCAAGTGGGAGATGATGGCGCTGACCCTGCACGAGGCCTGCCCGGGACACCATTTCCAGTTCGCCGTCGCCTTCGAGCAGGGGGAACTGCCGCCGTTCCGCCGCTACGGCGGGGAACGCGCCTACACCGCCTACATCGAGGGCTGGGCCCTCTACGCGGAAAGCCTCGGCGACGACATGGGGCTCTACGAGGATCCGTATGCCAAGTTCGGCCAACTCACCTACGAGATGTGGCGGGCCGTGCGCCTGGTCGTCGACACCGGCATCCATCACCTGCGCTGGAGCCGCCAGCAGGCCATTGACTTCTTCCTCGCCCACGCCGCCAAGTCCGAGCTCGACGTGATCAACGAGGTGGACCGCTACATCTCCTGGCCCGGCCAGGCCCTTGCCTACAAGGTGGGCGAGATCAAGATGCAGGCACTGCGCGCCAAGGCCACCCGCGCCCTCGGCGACCGCTTCGACCTGCGCGACTTCAACGACACCGTGCTGCAGACCGGCGCCGTCCCCCTCCACATCGTCGAGCGCACCGTCGATGCCTGGATCGCCGCGCAGCAGGCCGGCAAGGCCCGGTAAGGGTTCTGCATCCCATCCCCCATGAGTGGAACGCGCAGCCGCCCGCAGGCAACCCGGCCACGCCTGAACGTGGAGGCGCTGGTGGGGCGAGTTGCCCGCAATCCGGCCTTGCTCCCGGAAGTATTCGGCGGCCTTGAGTCGGCGGAAGCGAACATCCGGTATGGCTCCCTCAAGGCCCTCCGCCTGCTGGGCGAAACAAGGCCAGATCTGCTTTATCCTTCGTTCCAGCAGATCGCCGGGTTGCTGGACAGCGCGAACAACCTTTTCCAGTGGGCCGCCCTCCGCATCCTCGCCGATCTGGCAAAAGTCGATTCCAGCAACCAACTCGACGGCTGGCTCGACCAATACTTCCGGCCCATGGGAGGCCCCAACCTCATCACGGCTGCCAATGCGATCATGGGCGCCGTCCAGATCGCACGGGCCAAGCCCCAGTGGATGGACCGCATTGTCCGGGAGCTTCTGCAGGTCGAGGATGGCAACTACCAAACACCGGAATGCCGCCAGGTGGCGCTCAGCCATGTCCTGAAGGCCCTGCAATCCCTCTATGCCGGACGGCCCGCTCCAGAGAACGTGCTGACCTTCGCCACCCGGCAACAGTCCAACCGGCGTTCCGCCGTCAAAGCGAAGGCAACGACGTTCCTCCGGAAACAGCAGGCCCTTCGGAGCCACCCGGCTTGCGCTGCAACCCAGCCCCCCGGCCCGGGGCGCCGCCGAACCCCGGGTTCCCGTCCTTCCCGCTAGCGTTACCACAACCTCTGCCCAAGCGTGCACTGCGGCGGATGACTCCGGCGCGATGAAGAAGACCTTCCAACTCATCCACTCGATGCTGCTGCTGGCCTTCGTCATCGGCGTCCCCATCGCCGCCACCACCCGCGGGCCGCACGAGGACTTCAACGTCCGCCACGCACTCGCGCAGGCCGGACTGGCCGCTGCCGTCCTCCTCACCCTGCTCTTGCTCAACATGGGGCTGGGGCGGCTCTGGGCGTGGTCCCAGCAGCGACGGAGACACCCATGAAGCCCAGGAAGACCCGCCCCCGCGCCACCCAGCCTGTCCTCCTCTCCGGCGGCAATCCCCAGATTGCCAAGGCGGACGGCGACGCCCCGGTGCAGGCCTACTTCGCCGCCCTGCCTGGTTGGAAGGGCGACCTCGGGCGCCGCTTGGACCACCTCATCGTCCGGACCGTGCCGGACGTGCACAAGGCGGTCCGGTGGAACTCCCCGTTCTACGGCCTCGTCGGCCGGGGCTGGTTCCTCGGTTTCCATACCTTCACACACTACGTGAAGGTGAGCTTTTTCATGGGCGCCTCGCTGCGACCCGCGCCGCCCGGCGGCACCGGCAAGGACGCGCGCTGGATCGACCTGCGCGAGGGGGAGTGGGATGAGGCGCAGATGGCGGACTGGATCCGGCAGGCCGCCGCCCTGCCGGGGTGGGGCAAATGCGGGGAATGACGCGCCGCAGCTCCGGGCGTCCCCCGGGCGCCCGCCTGCAGCATGGACTTCCGCCTCCGTCCAGCGCACGCTGCCGCCATGCCATCCCCGCGGCTGGTCTCTGCCTGGCTGGGCGCCTGCCTCACCCTCCTGACCCACACCCACGCGGCGGACCCGGCACCGCCAACGGTGCGGGATGCGCGGATGGCCCTGCGCCTCTTCGCCTCCGAACCGGAGGTGGTGACCCCCATCGGCATCGCGGTGGACGCACGCGGCCGGGTTTACGTGCTGGAATCCCACACCCACTTTCCCAAGGCGGATTATCCCGGACCGAAGGTGGACCGCCTCAAGCGGCTTGAGGATGCCGACGGCGACGGGCGCGCGGACCGCATCACCGTGTTCCACGAGGGACTCCACCACGGCATGAACCTGGCCTTCGGCCCGGACGGCCAGTTGCATGCCACCCACCGCAACGGGCTGGTCCGGCTCGAGGACCGGGATGGGGACGGCGTGGCCGAGCGTCGGGTCGATCTGCTGGTGATGGATACGCCCGGCACCTACCCGCACAACGGCATCGGGGGCCTGGCCTTCTCGCCGGATGGTTGGATTTATGTCGGCCTGGGCGAGAATCTGGGCGAGCGGTTCACGCTGCGCGGCACCGATGGACGCGCGGAGAGCGACCGCGAGGGCGGCTTTGTTTTCCGCTGCCGTCCCGACGGCTCGCGCTTGGAACGGGTCGCCTCCGGTTTCTGGAATCCCTTCGGCCTCGCCTTCCACGGGCGCGAGTTTCTCCTGGCCGTGGACAACGACGCGGACTCGCGCCCGCCCAACCGCCTGCTCGATGTCATTCCCGGCGGAGACTACGGCTACAAGTTCCGCTTCGGCCGCCAGGGCCTGCATCCGTTCCAGGCCTGGAACGGCGAACTGCCCGGCACGCTTCCCATGGCCGGGGCCGTGGGCGAGGGATCCTCCGCCGTCCTGCCCTGCGACACCACCGCCCTGCCCTCCTCCTATCGCGAGGCCGTCCTCGTCACCGCCGGCTGGGATCATCGCGTGGAGGTCTGCCGGCCGCGCCCCTTCGGCGCATCCCTCGTGGCCGAGCGCGAGGTGCTGGTGGAAGGCGGCGAGGACTTCCGTCCCATCGGCCTGGCCACGGCCGCGGATGGCACCGTGTTCCTCACCGACTGGGTGGATGCCAGCTACAACGTGCACGGCCGCGGCCGGGTCTGGCGGCTGGGCCCGGCCACGGGGCAACCCCGGCCGGGGCAGGCCTTCATCGCCAAGCCCAACGCGGAACGGCAACAACTCCGCCGCCTGCTGGAGACCAGCCACGGCGCGGACGGCCCGCGCGCGCTGGCGGCCGTGCAGGACGGGGACCCCTTCCTGGTTTCCGCCGCGGTCAGCGCCCTGGCGCGGTCCCGGGGCCAGCAACTCGCCTGGTCAGCGCTCACCCATCCCGCCCCCGCCGTGCGCCTCGGCGGACTGCTCGCCCTCCGCCGCGCCGCCATCACCAACCCGGCCGCCGCGATCGCCCCCCGCCTGGCCGACCCGGATCCCAGGGTCCGCCTGATGGCGGTGATCTGGGCCGGGGAGGAATCCCTCGTCCCGCTGACCAACCAGTTGCCCGCCGCGCTGACCTCCGGGCCGGTGCCCCCCGCACTGCTGCGTGCGCATGCGGCCACCGCGCAAATCCTCGCCAAGGCCGCCGGGGGAACGACCCCGGGACAGTCCGGTTTGGCCACCTTTGCCTTCACCGAGACCCTGGACCCGACCCGGGCCGTGGCCCTGCTGCGCGCGCCCTGGGCGAAGACCCCGGCCCCGGCGCGAGCACAAGCCATCCAGGCCCTCGCCGGCACCACCAACGCCCCGGCGCTTGACCTGCTTCGCCGCCTTGCCGGCGACGACCGCCAGGTGCCCTTCCTGCGGGCCGAGGCCGTCGCCGCCCTGGCCGGAACCGGGTCCGCCTCCACCCGCGCGCTGGTGCGGTTGCTGGACGACCGAGACCCGGAGGTTCGCCTGGCGGCCACCCGGGCCCTGCGGCCGAGCGGCGCGGAACCGGGCGTGCAAAAGGCGTTGCGAGCGATCCTGGAATCCCGCCGCCCACCGGTGGACGAAACGCTGCGGGAGGAACTGGCCCACGCCCTGGCCTTGGCCGGGCCGGCGCGGCCGCAGAACGCGGGTCAATGGCGCGACGCCCTGTCGGTGGCAGGCAGCGCGGAGCGGGGGCAACGCGTGTTCTTCAGCGCCCACGCCGGGTGCGGGCGATGCCATCGCGTGGAGGATCGCGGCGGGCGGCTCGGCCCGGATCTCTCAACCATTGCGCGCGGAGCGGACCGCGAGAAACTGGTTCGATCCATCCTGGAACCGTCGCGCGACATCCCGCCCCAGTTTGTCGCCCACACGGTGGAAACCCGCGATGGCCGCTCCTGGACGGGCCTGCTGCTGGCGCAGATCGCGGAGGGCGGCGTCACGCTGGCCACCATGGACGGGCAGGCGGTGGTTGTGCCGGGCGCGGACATCGCCGCGCACACGCAGTCGAAGGTCTCGCTCATGCCGGAGGGCCTGGAACGAGGCCTGAGCGTGGGGGAGTTCCGGGACCTGCTGGCGTTCCTGCTCTCGCGGAAGTAGGGGCGGCACGGCGCGTGCCGGCTAGGGGAGGGCATCCCACGCGGGAATGCCGATGACGGGCAGGGCGAACTCGAAGGCCTTTTCCCATCCGGGCGTGTCCGCCTGCCGGAAGACCTCGTAGATGCGCTTCTTCTCGGAGGGTGCGCCATTCCCGCCGGCGCGCCGCCAGAGGCCGAGATGGAGCCCGCCTTCGTCGGGATGGTCCACGTGGCGATGGAGGATGAAGCTGTCGATGCCCTTCGCGGCGGAGATCTTCTGCCAGGCATAGGCGTAGCCAGCCGCCTGCCGCAGTTCGCCCTCGGGACCGTCGGGGGTGTGGAAGCCCTGCTCGCTGAGGATGACACGCCGCGGCTGGCCCTCGAACAGGAACTCGGGCTGGCGCAGGTAGCGGGGGAGCAACTCAATGTTCTTGAAGGTGATGCGCGGGGTGGTCAGCACGTTGGTGGTCGCCGACTTGTCGCGCCACGACCGCGGCTCGAAGAGGTTTTCCGGGTAGGGATGGAAGGCCACGTGCCAGTCGAAGTCGCCCTGTTCCCTCGCGCGCCGGGCGAAGTGGTCGAGGAAAGCGCGCCCCGGGAAGGCCTGCAGATTGTTCCCGCCAGGGTAGCGGATGTTCCAGTGATGCTCGAGCGACAGGTAGAGTCGGGCCGAGGAGGAAACGGTGCGCAGGGCGGTATGGGCCAGGCGGGCGGCCCGCAGGTGGTCCTCGGTGAACTCCCGCATCCCCACCCGGCCGCGGTTGCTCCAGAACCAGTGGCTGTTCACCTCGTTGCCCAGGATGTAGCCCGCGGCGCGCCCGTGCGGGGCCCCGGGCCGATGATAGCGATCGGCCAGGAACTCAAGGCAGGCCCTGAAATGGCGCACCCCTTCCGGCGTGCTGGTGTTGAAGGCGCCCAGGCGGTTCGGCGCCGCCGGGTCATAGGCCGGGTGCAGCATCACGCGGTTCAAGGCCGGATCGCCCGAGGCGTAGGTGAGCAGGATCAGGTAAACGGTCACCCCGGCATCCGACAGCCGCTTGACCTGGCGATCCAGCGCCTCCACCGCCCCGCGGCGGAAATGGACCGGGCGGCCGTCCACCGGCCACGGGAAACTGTTGGACGCACCCTTGAGATCCACCAACCCGGTCAGGTTGACGTTGAACGAGCCGTGCTGGATGCCCAGGGCGAGGGCATCCTCGACGATTTCGACCTGCAGGCCCTTGATGCTGCGCGCCATGGGGAATGGCTCGCGATGGCGGGACACCGAGGCGGCGCCTTCCACGTAGCGGTTGGTTCCCACGGCTTGGAAGGTGCCGCCCGGCCCCTCGGCCGCCAGCACGAAGCTGGAGTAGAGACGGTCCCGTTCCCCGGCGAAACGCGGGAAGGCCAACCGGAAGCCCGGCCCATCCTGCACCCGCGCCACCACGCCGGTGGATTCCACGGTCAAGGCCGGTTGCCAGGGCGGCAGTTCCAGCAGGTGCACCGGGGCGTCCGAACGCTGGCCCTCGACCCGAATCTCATCGCCCACGACCCGCACCCGCAGCACGCCATCCTCGACCGCTCCGCAGGGGGCGACCCACGCGAGCAGGCCGGGCAGCAGGATGAGAAGGGGGCGCAGAAGTCGCCTGCCGTGGACCAAGGGGGACGTCCAGGGAGACATGGGCAGGCCGAACCGCGGGGTCAGGAACCAGCGGATTCAGAGCGGCCGGCCGTAAGGAAATCGAGGTAGCTGACCAACCGTTCCTTCATCTCCTTGCGGGACACAATGGCGTCAATCAGCCCGTGTTCGAGGAGGAACTCGGCCGTCTGGAAGCCGGGGGGGAGTTCCGCCTGGGTGGTGTCCTTGATCACGCGGGGGCCGGCAAAACCAATCATCGCACCGGGTTCCGCAATAATCAGGTCGCCCACACTGGCGTAACTGGCCATGACCCCCGCCGTCGTGGGATCGGTCAGGATGCTGATGTAAGGCAGCCGGGCCTTGGCATGGTAGGCGAGGGCACCGCAGGTCTTGGCCATCTGCATCAGGCTGAACATGCCCTCATACATGCGGGCCCCGCCGCTGGTGGAAATGATGATGACCGGCAGGCCGCGGTCCGTGGCGGCCTCGACCAGGCGGGTCAGTTTCTCGCCCACCACCGAGCCCATGGAGCCGCCCAGGAATCCAAAATCCATGACCCCGAGCGCCGCCCGATGGGGTCCGATGCGGCCAATCCCGGTGATGACCGCGTCCTTGAGGGACGTGTTGCGGCGGTAGGCTTCCAGCTTGTTCGTGTAGGAGGCCACCCCGGTGAACTTCAGGATGTCCACGCTGGTCATCCCCGCGTCCATCTCCTCGAAGGAACAGGTCTCCACCAGCGAATGGATGCGTTCCCGGGCCCCAATCCGGAAGTGATGGTTGCACTTCGGGCAGACCTTCAGGTTTTCGTCCAGTTCCTTGTCGAAGACCATCGACTCGCACTCCGGGCACTTGGTCCAAAGGCCCTGCGGGATCTCCTTCTTGCGCGATTTGCCCCCCATGCGCGGTTTGCGGACCAGCGAAGTGCCGGGTTGAGGCGGGGGGGGCGTGACCGCAGGTTCCACGTCGAAGCCGAGGGACTTCTTGGTGAACGAGGTGGTGGACATAGCTGAACTGGGCTCAGTGTAACAAACCCCGGGCCAGCGTCCACACACAAACATCCACCGCCCCGGACCGCCGCAACACCCCCGCGCAGGCGCTGGTCGTGGCCCCGGTCGTGAGCACGTCATCAATCAAGGCCACCCGCCGACCCGCACAGGAGCGCCCCGGCACCGCGGCAAACGCCCCCCGCACGTTGTCCGCGCGCCCCTTCCGGGAGAGCCGCGTCTGGGTGCGCGTGGCCTCGACCCGCCGCACCAGTCCCGCGTCCCAAGGCACACCCGTCGCCCGCGCCAGCGCCCGGGCCAACCGCTCGGCCTGGTTGAACTCCCGCTCCGCCTGCTTCAACGGATGCAGCGGGACCGGCACCAGCAAATCCCACCCCTCCCGCACCAGCACAGGCGCGGCCGCCTCCACCAGCAACCGGACCAGCAGGGGCTCCACCCAGCGGGCATTGGCGTATTTGTAGCGGTGAATCAGGTCCAGCGCGATCCCTTGGGCGGCAATCACGGATCGTGCCCGGCTGAACTGCAACCCGGCCCCGCGGCAATTGCTGCAGGTGAACGCCGTGTCCATCTGCCCGGGGAAGGGCAGCCCGCACCGCTCACAGCAGGGCCCCCGCAGGAAGCGCAGGCTCCGGCAGCATTCCGCGCACACATACCCCTCCACCGCCGTCGCCCGGGCCGCCCCGCAGGCCTGGCAGGCCTCGGGATAAATCAATCCCAGCGCCGCCTCACGGACGGCGCGGGCCAGTTCACGCCACCGGGCCCGCATGTTCCCGCGGCCAGCCGCCCGTCCTCGGGCGACCCACCTGTTGCACCACCCACCCCGCCACCAGGAGCGCCACCAGCGCGATGCAGCCGTCGTAAAGCTTCCCGGAACCCCAGAGCCACTCCGCCGCCCCCGCCCGTCGATCAGTCATGTATCCATAGGACCGCAGCCAGAACACCCAGCCCACATGGAGACCGATCGAAAAATACAGGCTCCCCGTGCGCTCATACGCCAGGCCCAAAACCATGCCGGCCAGCCACAGGGAAACAATCCCGGGCAGCAGCACGTCCAGGCGGCTGAACCCCTCCGCCATCCGGAGCAACTGCCCCAACCCCGACCACCAATGCACTTCCGCCGGCGAGGGGGCGCTGCGCAGGAAATGCGCGGCGGCATAGATGGCGCTGCTCACCGCCAGCGCGCGGGGCCAAGGTTGGGACCGGCGCATCCCCCCATAGATCGCTCCCCGGTAGAGCATTTCCTCCAAGGCCCCAATCACCAGCGCCGTCGCCGCAATGCCCGGCAACCGGGACCACCACCCGCCCATCCACCCGCCATCCAGCACCCGGGAACCCGAAAGCACCCCCAGCAACGCCACCGCGGCCAGGGAGGCAAATCCCAGCGTCAACCCATGCAGGAATCGCCGCGCCTGCCCGTGCCACGGCGACAAACCCAACTCCGTCCACGACCGCGCCCCAAGGCTGCGCAACAGCGGCCACAGTCCCGCCACCGCCAACAGCATCATGCTGCGCAGCACATAGCGGTTGAAGGGTTTCTCCCCCAACTCCCGCCAGTCCGGCACCGCCTCACCCAACCACCGCGCCAGCCAGTAAAGCCAGGGCCCCGCCAAGGCCCCGCCCACAAACACCACCAGCGCATAAATCCCCACGCTCCGCATCGGATGCATGCCGGCCAAACTAGAAACGCCCCCCAACACCTGCCAAGCGGTTTCCAGAGTCCAACCCGGCCCCCCAACCCTCCCCAAGGCACCCTCCCCCGCCAGGCAGGCCGTGCTGCAACTCGGCTTCATACCAGAACAATGGCCGCCACCGCCCGGCTTCAGCCGATATTTCCCTCACCCGCCCAGCGCGGAAACCACCCCGCTAGCCCCGATGCCAGCGGGCCAAGCGGCATTGGCGAAGGAAATGGGTCGTGCCCCTTTTTGCCATGGCGGCGACCTCACCGCGGCATCCTCGCGGGAATCGACCCCGGGCACGCCAACCCGACGACTTCCTCCCCCGCGTCCGGCACATACAGTTCATCCGGTGCCTTGCAAATAGCTTTTGACAAACCGCCGCCGGGTTCTCTACGGTGTCGATCCCGTTTTCGGATGGGGTCGTAGCTCAGTTGGTAGAGCACCACAATGGCATTGTGGGGGTCAGGGGTTCGAATCCCCTCGGCTCCACCATCCGAAAGTCCAAGGAGGTCGGCAAACCGAGGAAGTCCTTCCTCCTTGTGCCCTGCCAGCCTGCTGAAAAAGCCCGGAAATCCCTTGCCCTGCCGGGGTCCCCTCCCCATCTTTTGCTCCAGTCTGGCGGACAGACGGCCGCGCAACTGTGCAGAATAGAACCGGCCGCCACCCCGTCGAAATCGCCCATTGGCAACATTCAAACCCTTGATGCTCATGAAGTTTCCCTCGTGGTGCCTCCTGCCGGCTCTCTGCCTGGCGCTGCTCCCCGCCACGGCTTCCGCCCAGAACGGCGACAAGAAAGGCGAAGTCCAAGTCGCACGCGTGCCGAAGGAAAAAATCCCCCCCTCGCCGCCGCTCAAGCCCGAACAGGCTCTCCAATCGTTCAAGCTCCAACCAGGCCACCGCATCGAACTCGTCGCCGCCGAACCCCTGCTCGACAACCCCGTGGTCGCCCAGTTTGACCCGGACGGCCGCCTCTGGGTGGTCGAAATGGTTGGCTACATGCCGGATGCCGATGGCATCGGCGAAGACCAGAAGAACGGCCGCATCATCATCCTGGAGGACCAGGACGGCGACGGCCGGGCCGAAACGCGCAAGGTGTTTTTGGACGGCCTCGTCATGCCCCGGGCCCTCCTGCATGTCCAGGGCGGCGTGCTCGTCGGGGAACCTCCCAACCTCTGGTTCTATCCCGTCCAAGGCGACCAACCGGGCCCGCGCGTCCAGGTCGCTTCCGACTTCGGCAGCCGCATCAACCCCGAACACACCGCCAATTCCCTGCTCCTGTCGATGGACAATTGGATCTACTCCCTCTACCACCCCTGGCGCTACCGCCATCGGGCCGGGCGCTGGGAACGCGAACCCGCCCCCCAGCGCGTGCAATGGGGCCAGGCCATGGATGACTTCGGCCGCCTCTACTACACCTCCAACAGCGATTTCCTCCGCGGAGACGCGCTTCCGCCTCACTACTTCGCCGGGTTCTCCGGAAAATCGCCCGGCCTCAGTGTGCCCGTGGCCAAGGACCAGAGCGTCTGGCCCGCCCGCGTCAATCCGGGCGTCAACCGCGGTTACCAACCGGACACGCTCCGCCCCGACGGCACCCTGGCCAAGTTCACCGCCGCCTGTGGCACGCTGATCTACCGCGGCGACGCCCTCCCCGAGGCGGCCCGGGGCAGCGCGTTCGTCTGTGAACCCGCCGGCAACCTCGTCCGCCGCGCGACCCTTTCCGAATCCAACGGCCTCGTCTCCGCCCGCAACGCCTACAAACAATCGGAGTTCCTCACTTCCACCGACGAACTCTTCCGCCCCGTCAACGTCCTCGAAGGCCCCGACGGCGCCCTCTACGTGATCGACATGTACCGCGGCATCATCCAGCACCGCGTCTACCTCACCACCTACCTCCGCACCCAGGCCGAGGAACGCGGGCTCGAAAACGTGGTCAACCGCGGACGAATCTGGCGCATCACCGGCCCGGATGCCCCCCGCCGCAACCGCCCCGCCCTCGCCAAAGCATCCTCCACCGACCTCGTCCAGGCCCTCTCCCACCGCAGCGGCTGGTGGCGCGACACCGCCCAGCGCCTGCTGGTCGAGCGCGGCGACGCCGCCACCGTGCCCGCCCTGCGCCAACTCGCCTCCTCCACCCCCTCGCCCATCACCCGGCTGCACGCGCTCTGGACGCTCGAGGGCATGCAACAGCTCGCCGACGCCGACATCCAAGCCGCCCTGGCTGACCCCCATCCCAAGGTGCGCACCGCCGGCCTCCGCCTGGCCGAGCCGCGCATCCACCCCACCAACAGCGTCGCTCCCCTGCGCGAACCCGTCCTCAAGCTGGCCAAGGACCCGGCCGCCGAGGTGCAGGCCCAACTGGCCCTGACCCTGGCCCAGAACCGCGCCCTGCCCCAGGCCCTCGGCCTGCTGGCCTCCATGTCCAAGCAGGCCTCAACCCCACTGGCCCGTGACATGGCTTCCTACCTCCTCACCCGCCGCGACACCCCCAAGGCCACTGCCGCCACCACCCTCGCCCTCTCCCCCGCCGAGAAAAAACACTTCGACTCCGGCCGGGCGGTTTATGAGCAGGTCTGCCTGGCCTGCCATCAGGACCGTGGCCAAGGCCAGCCCGGTCTCGCCCCGCCCCTCGCCGGCTCGGAATGGGTCGGTTTCTCCGACCAACGGCTCATCCGCATCCTCCTCCAGGGGCTGCGCGGCAAAATCAAGGTCAGCGGCGAGGACTACGAAATGGACATGCCAGGGCTGGGCGTCCTCCCCGATGACCAAATCGCCGATGTCCTCACCTACATTCGCCGTGACTGGGGTCACAACTACCCCCCGGTCAGCGCCGCCACGGTCAAACAGGTCCGCCAAACCACCGAGACCCGCAACGACTCGTGGACCCAGGCTGACCTGATGAAGATTCCCTGAGCCTGACCTCCCTTCCCCATCGCGGCCGCCCCGTCCCCTGGGCCCTTCTGGCGGCCCTCCTGGGCGGTGGCTGCCTGACTCCCGCTGGCGGGGAAGACGTGACCTGGCCCCGGCACGTGCTCAAGGCGGACCGCGTCCTGGTGGTCAACACCCCCGACGACCGGCGCATCGACACCTCAGCCCTGCTCGCCCTCGGCGGGGACCGTTTTCTCACGGTCAACAACCTGCGCCCGGAAGCCTTTGTCGTCTCCGGCCCGGCGGACGCCACACAAACCCGCCTGGAGCCATCCCCGGAGTTCCTTGCCCCGGGCCGCCTGGCTGCCTTGGCCAACCGACGCCGCCATGGCTATGACCTGGAGGGGTTGGCCCGGGACGAGCAGGGTCGAACCTATATCTGCGACGAGGCCCAGCGCTGGGTGCTGCGCTTAAGCCCGGGGGATGGGCCCGCGGAGTTGCTGGAAATCGACTGGGGCCCCGCGGCGCGCTTTTTCAGCAAGGATGACCGCAACGCCTCCTTCGAGGGCATTGCCGTGGGGGGCGGCCGCCTCTACGTGGCCAACGAGCGAACCGCCCCGGGCATCGTCGTCGTGGATCTCAAATCCCTCGCCGTCGTGGAGGTCTTCCAGCCCAGGCCATGGAAGGGCAGCCTGTTGGGAACCCATTATTCCGACCTCTGCTGGTTTGAGGATCGTCTGTGGGTGCTCTGCCGCCAGCACCAGGTGGTCCTGGAAATCAACCCCGCCACCCATGCCGTGCTGGCGGAATATGATTATGAGGCCGCCGAGGAATCCCTGGGCTACCGGAAGGCCATGCCGGCCGGACTCATGGAGGGACTGGCTGTGGAACGGGACGCCATCTGGCTGATCACGGACAACAACGGCTGGGCCCGGCGGGACGGTCCCCGCGACCTCCGCCCCACCTTGATCCGCTGCCCCCGGCCCCCGCCGGCCCCCGCCAACAGCCCCTCCGCTCGCCCGAAAACCCCGTAACACGGGCTTTTCCAAGGGTTCCAAGCCCCGCAGACAAGCCCGGGCGGCTCGCAATTCCTTTGACTCATCCGGCTCCGTGGCTATCCTCCCCCCCCTCTGTTTATGGCGAAATTGACCGTCCGAGACCTCGAGGTTCGTGGCCAACGTGTCTTCCTGCGCGTGGACTACAACGTACCCATGGAGGACCAGGGCGGTCGCATGGTCATCAACGATGACACCCGCATCCGGGAAACGCTGCCCACCCTGGAACTCCTGATCCAAAAGGGAGGCCGCCTCATCCTCGCCGCCCACCTCGGCCGCCCCAAGGGCACCCGGGAACCCTCCATGTCCCTCCGCCCGGTCGCGGAAAAACTGGCCGAACTCCTCGCCCGCCCGGTCGCCTTCGTCGATGACTGCATCGGCGACAAGGCCGAGAAAACCGCGGCCGCCCTCAAGGACGGCGACGTCCTCCTCCTGGAAAACGTCCGCTATTACAACGAGGAGGAGGCCAACGACCCCGCCTTCGCCGAAAAACTCGCCCGGCTCGCCGATGTCTACGTCAATGACGCCTTCGGCGCCGCCCACCGCGCCCACGCCTCCACCGAGGGCGTCGCCCGCGTCGTCGCCCGGCGCGGCGGCCGCTGCGCCGCCGGGCTCCTCATGGAGCGCGAACTGAAATTCCTCGGCGACGAACTCGAAAATCCCGCCCGCCCCTTCGTCGTCATCCTCGGCGGCGCCAAGGTCTCCGACAAAATCAAGGTCATCGACCGCCTCCTTGAGAAGGCCGACACCCTCCTCATCGGCGGCGCCATGGCCTACACCTTCAAGCTGGCCCAAGGCCGCAAGGTCGGCAAATCCCTCGTCGAGAAGGATTGCGCCAGCGTCGCCCTCGCCGCCCTCGAAAAGGCCCGCCAGCGCGGCGTCAAGTTCCTGCTCCCGGTCGACAACACCATCGTCACCCCCGTCCCCACCGCCAAGCTCGACAAAAAGGGCCGCCCGGTGCTCGACCTGCAAAACCCCCGCCCCAACACCAACCCCGACATCCCGGATGACGCCGAGGGCGTCGATATCGGGGCCAACACCTCGGCCGCCTACGCCGCCGAAATCGCCGGCGCCAAGACCATCCTGTGGAACGGCCCCATGGGCATCTTCGAGGACAAGCGCTTCGCCGCCGGCACCAACGCCGTCGCCCAGGCCGTCGTGGATGCCACCCGGCAAAACGGCGCCAAGAGCATCATCGGCGGCGGCGACAGCGTGAAGGCCCTCAAGAAGGCCGGCCTCGGCGGCCAGGTCACCTTCATGAGCACCGGCGGCGGTGCCAGCCTCGAGTTTCTCGAGGGCACCGAACTCCCCGGCGTGGCCGCCCTCTCCGAACACTGAGCCCAACCCCTCTCCGACCCGACAACCCCCCTGCCCTGTGGACAAAGAACGCAAGCTCATCATCGCCGGCAACTGGAAGAGCAACAAGACCGTCGCCGAGGCCTCGGACCTCGTGAACGGCATCAAGCGCGAATGCCGCGAAATCAAGGAAATCGACATCGTCGTCTGTCCCCCCTTCACCGCCCTCGCCGAGGTCTCCAAGGCCATCCTGAACTCCAACATCCGCCTCGGCGCCCAGAACATGAGCGAGCAGGGTTACGGGGCCTTCACCGGTGAAATCGCCGCCGGCATGCTCAAGGAGTTCTCCGTCCGCTACGTCATTCTCGGCCACTCCGAGCGCCGCCAATTCCAGAAGGAAAGCGACGAACTCATCAACCGGAAGGTCCACGCCGCCCACGCCGCCTCCCTCAAGCCCATCCTCTGCGTGGGCGAAACCCTCGCCGAACGCGAGTCGGGCCAGATGGAAAAAGTCCTCCAGGCCCACGTCCGCGGCGGCCTCGCCGGCCTCTCCAAGCAGCAGGCGGAGGAAACCGTCGTCGCCTACGAGCCCGTCTGGGCCATCGGCACCGGCCGCACCGCCACCGCCCAGCAGGCCCAGGAAGCCCACGCCTACATCCGCGGCCTCATCGCCCAGCTCTTCGATGACGCCACCGCCCGCAAGGTCCGCATCCAATACGGCGGCAGCGTGAAGCCCTCCAACGCCCGCGAGTTGATGAGCCAACCCGACGTCGATGGCGCCCTCGTCGGCGGCGCCTCCCTCGAGGACCGCTCCTTCGCCGACATCATCAAGAATTCCATCTGAACTGACGACATCCCCACTACCATGAGCATCCTCATCTGGCTCCTCACCTTCGTGCTGGTCCTCACCTGCCTGTTCCTCTGCCTGCTCGTCCTCGTCCAACTGCCCAAGAAGGAGGCCGGCCTCGGCCAGGCCTTCGGCAGCGGCACCACCGACGCGCTCTTCGGACCCGGCAGCGGCAACATGCTCACCAAGCTGACCAAGTGGACCAGCGGCGTGTTCTTCGTCCTCGTCATCTCCATCTGGGTCCTCTACGGGCACAACGCCCGCGCCAAGTCCGGCGACCTCCGCTCCAAGCTCTCCAAGGCCGAACGCGAGGCCCTCACTCCCCCGCCCGCCCCGGCCCCCGTCGCCACCATCGACACCAACCTGACCAACCTCACGCTCACCGCCCCCAAGGCCACCAACACCCCCGCTCCGGCCCCCACGCCAGCGCCGGCTCCCACGCCAGCGCCGGCCGCCAAGTAAGGCGCCGCTTTCCCTCCCCCCCCGCCGGCACGACCATGTGCCGGCCTTTTTTTGCCCAGATCACCCCGACCCAACGCCAAGGGGCGCTGTCCACCGGCGGGAATCCTCCGCCAGCCACGGAGCCATGCGGAAGACAACCTCGCAGCCAAGCCAGGCCTCGGGGGAAGGGTCAGTACTTCTTGACGAACTTCTTGCGGCTCTCCCCCTCGGATGGGGAGGCCGGCGTCGGAGCCGGGGCCGGCTCTTCAGCCGCGGGCGCCGGGGCGGCTTCCGGCGCTGGCTTTTCCGCCTGGGCCACCGCCTGCACAAAGGCCATGCGTGCGGCGGCCAGGCTTTGCGCCAGCAACCCGGCCTCCTCCGCCCCCACGTTGCCGCGCGTCTTGGCCTGCAGCATTTCCAGGCGATCGATGAAGAGGCGGGCTGCCTCCAAATCCGGGCTGGGCTGGCCGGTTTCCGGATGGGGCACCGCGCCGCAAAAGATTAAGGCCATGTTGGCATGCTGAACCACCAACTCGGCGAAGAGGTCGGCATGATGGGCGACGCGGTCGGCGGACGGTTGGGCGGGCGGCGTGCTCATTTGGAGGAATCCTCGCGGCAGCGGCGAACCTCCTCGCCCAGGAACTGCACCAGGTGCCGCAACCGGTCTTCCAGGGGCACCGTCTCCAGGATGGTCTGCCGCTCCACCGCCCCGGGCAAAAGGGCGCAGGAGACCAGATCCGCCACCTGCTCCGCGTCGGGCAGGGCGTGCAGGTACTCCAGGATTTCCCGGGGGGAAAACGTGTGGGCGGCGGCACTCTTGCCGGACTTGCCCCCCTTCTTGCCGCCCGCAGGCGGCTTCTGGAAGGTGGAAAAGGGGAAGGGAAAAGGCCCATACTGCAGGCGCTGCTCCACCAACTCGTGCACCTTCGCGAGCAGGGCATCAATGTGCAGGTTGTCCATCACCGCCGGGGCCAGCGCCCGGATTTGGGCCACGCGGTAGGGCCGCGTCTGGACGGTGCCGACCAACTCCACACGGGCAAGGCCCTGGAGGATCAGGTGGGAAGTGCCATCCTCATGATCGACGGAGACCCGGATGAGGCCCAACCCGGCCACGCTGCAGGGGGCCTCCCGGGTCAGGCCGGGCTTCTGCATGGCCACACTGAACATCCGCTGGCCCTGCAGCATGTCGGCCAGCATGTGCCGATAGCGGGGTTCGAAGATGTAAAGGGGAAGCAGGGCCTGCGGAAAGAGGGTGGCGCTGGGCAGCGTCATCACCGGCACTTCGCTCGGCAGTTGCATGAAGGCAATTTAGGGGTGAACGCCGCGAAAGCAAGGCACGCGGTGCGAGGGAGGTCGGGCTTGCAATCCGCCCGGCCCCGCCGCATCTTCCCGCCCCATGAAAGTCCTCATCGCTTTGCTGGTTCTTGTGAGCGCGGGTCTGGGTGTCGCACTGGTCGTCCGCCACAAGTCGGCGGTCGAGGTGAAACAGGGCGACGAGGTCCGCATCACCACCCTCTCCAACCAGGTCACCAAGACCGAGGCCGAGCGTGATGAAAAGGAACGCCTCTCGATGTATCTCCAGGAGAAGCTCACCGGCAAGACGGCCGAACTGAGCGACACCTCCAACCACCTCGCCAAGATCAACGCGGAACTGGCCAAGACCAAGAGCGAGATGCAGGCCGCCGCCGAGGCCGCCCGCGTCGAGATCGAGAAGAAGGACGCCCAGATCGCCCAGCTCACCACCCAGACCAACCAGCTGACCGCCAAGATGGATGACCTCACCGCCGCCATCGACAAGCTGGGCAAGCAAATCACCGACACCGAGCGACGCCTGACCGCCTCCGAGGGCGACCGGGAGTTCCTGCTCAAGGAACTGAAGCGCCTGCAGGCCGAGAAGGCCGAGTTGGAGCGCCAGTTCAACGACCTCTCCGTGCTCCGTGCCCAGGTGGCCAAGCTGAAGGAGGAACTCACCGTGGCCCGGCGCCTGGAATGGCTCCGCGCCGGCATCTACGGCAGCCAGGATCGCAAGGGCGCCGAACAACTCATGTCCCGCGGTCCCGCCACCGCGCGGCCCACCAATTTCAGCCTCAACGTCGAGCTCAAGCAGGACGGCGGCGCCACGGTCACCACCAACCCCCCGGCGCGCCGCTAGCCGCAGCCCCGCCCGCCTGCGGGCGTGACGCCGCGCCCTGCCTGCGCCACGTTTATGACGATGAACCGCAGCGGGCGCCTCATTGACTCCCACGGCCGCATCCTGCGCGACCTCCGGGTCAGCGTCACGGACCGCTGCAATTTCCGCTGCCTCTACTGCCTGCCCGAGACCGAGGCCGCCCACCAGTTCTACCGCGGCCGCTGGGCCAACCTCCCCGAGTCGAAGCCCATCGCCCGCCAATGGGCGCCCCGCGCCCAAATCCTCCGCTTCGAGGAAATCGAGCGGCTCGTCCGCCTCTTCGTCCGCCTCGGCATCGAGAAGGTCCGCCTCACCGGCGGGGAACCCCTCCTGCGCCAGGAACTCGAACACCTCGTCGCCCGCCTCAGCCGCATCGAGGGACTGCGTGACCTCGCCCTCACCAGCAACGGGTTCCTGTTCCCGCAAAAAGCCGCCGCCCTCCACGCCGCCGGCCTCCGCCGGATCAGTTTCAGCCTCGATTCGCTCCAGCCCGCCAACTTCCGCAAAATCACCGGCCGCGACGGCCTCTCCGGGGTCCTCTCCGCCATCACCCTCGCCCGCCAACTCGGCCTCCACCCGGTCAAGGTCAACGCCGTCATCATCCGCGACCTCAATGACCACGAAATCGAGGACCTCGCCGCCTTCGGCCACGCGGAGGATCTGGCCCTGCGCTTCATCGAGTTCATGCCCCTCGACTCCGGCCGCACCTGGCTGCGCGACCTGGTCGTGCCCGGCCGCGAAATTCTCGCCCGCCTGCAGGCGCGCTTCGACCTCCGCCCGCTGGCCCCCAGCCATCCCGCCGAAACCGCCCGCCGCTGGGCCTTCCCCGACGGCCGCGGCGAAATCGGCATCATCGCCCCCGTCAGCGAACCCTTCTGCGGCCACTGCAACCGCATCCGCCTGACCGCCGACGGCAAGATCCGCACCTGCCTCTTCAGCGTCACCGAGCACAACCTGCGCGACCGCCTCCGCGAGGGCGCCTCCGACGAAGACCTGGCCGCGCTCCTCCACACCATCGTCGCCGGCAAGGAACCCGGACACCGCATCGGCCAACCCGACTTCGTCCAACCGGACCGCACCATGAGTTGCATTGGCGGCTAGGCCGCCCGCCCACCCCATGCCCCAGCCCCCCGCTCCGCCCCGGGCCCCGGCCCAACTGGGCCGCGTGGCCATCCCGTTGGCCGCCCTGCTCTGCCTGCTCGGCTGCTCCTCACCCCCAGGGATCCCCACCGCCAGCCCACCCCCCCAGCAGTCCTCGTCCCAGCCCTACCTCCGCATCGCCCGACCGGAAAACGGCGCCATCGAACTCCAGGTCGCCGCCCGCAAGTTCGTGCCCGCCCGCGGCAACGGACCCGCCGTCTGGCTCATCGGCGCCTCCCACATCGGCGAGTCCAATTACTACGCCGGACTGCAACGCCAACTGGACACCCAAACCCTTGTCCTCTACGAGGGCGTCGGCCAACACCCCCGCGCCGCCCGCCGGCCCAAGCAGGGTCGCCTGCCCTCCACCCTCCCCCCGCCGGCCGCCAACACCCCCGCCCCCGCCGGGCCCGATGATGGCCTCCAAGCCACCATGGCCCGTTCCCTCGGCCTGGTCTTCCAGCTGCAGGCCATCCGTTGCGACCGGACCAATTTCTTCAACAGCGACCTGTCGATCGTGGAGATCCAGGCCCTGATGCGCCAGCGCCCCGCCGCCCCAACCCAGCGAACCGGGCAACCCGGGGGCGACGACGAGAACAACGCCTTCCAGGAGCTCCTGCGCGCCATGGACGGCAGCTCCGCGTTCGGCGCCGTCATGCGGGGCGTGTTCCAGTTCATCGGCGGCAGCACCAAGCTGCAGGCCATGTCCAAGCTCGCCCTCATCGAGGTCCTCGGTGCCATGAAGGCCGATCCCTCCCGCCTCCGCGGCGTGCCGCCCGACCTCCAAAAGCTCCTCGAGGTGCTCATCCAGGAACGCAACAAGGTCGTCATCGATGACCTCCGGTTCGAACTCCAGACCGCCCGGCGCCGCGATTCCATCGGCATCTTCTATGGCGCCGGCCACCTCCCCGACCTCGAACAACGCCTCCGCTCCCAGCTGGGCTACCGCCCCAGCTCCGACGTCTGGCACACCGCCTTCTCCGTCCACCCGGCCCAGGCCGGCCTCTCCACCTTCGAACTCTCCTTCCTGCAAAACCTCATCCGCTCCCAACTCGCTCCCCTCACCGACTAGCGGCGGCATGGCCCCATCACGCCAAGGTGGGCACCACCTGTGCCAAGGTGGGCACAAACTGCGCCAGCATGGCGCAATCCGGCGCCTTTCGGACTGAATCTGGGCGGCCTATAAATCCCACAACCATTTGCTCATTAGGGCTTTGTAAAATTGCTCAGCCATGGCAAGGGGCCTGCTTGAAGTGTTGCGTCCGGAATAACCAACAAGATTTTATGGCCAAAGTATTGGGAATTGATTTGGGGACCACGAACTCCTGCATGGCGGTGATGGATGGTTCCGAACCGCTGGTGCTGGAGAACTCGGAGGGCAAGCGCACGACCCCCTCGGTCGTGGCGTTTACGAAGACGGGGGAGCGGATTGTCGGCGACGCCGCCAAGCGGCAGGCGGTCACGAACCCTCGCAACACGATTTACTCGGTGAAGCGTTTCATGGGACGCAAGTTCGATGAGGTGCAGGAGGAGGTGAAGCGCGTCCCCTACAAGGTGGTGCGCGCGTCCAATGGGGACGCCCATATCGAAGTGGAGGTGGAGGGCAAACCGAAGGCGTTCAGCCCGCCGGAAATTTCCGCCATGATCCTCAGCAAGCTCAAGGCGGACGCCGAGATGCGCCTCGGCGAGAAGATCACCCAGGCCGTCATCACGGTGCCGGCCTATTTCAACGACTCCCAGCGCCAGGCCACCAAGGACGCAGGCAAGATCGCCGGCCTGGAGGTCCTGCGCATCATCAACGAGCCCACGGCCGCCTCGCTGGCCTACGGCCTCGACAAGAAGAAGGACGAAAAGATCGCCGTCTACGACCTCGGCGGCGGCACCTTCGACATCAGCGTGCTGGAGATCGGTGACGGCGTCTTCGAGGTGAAGGCCACCAACGGCGACACCCACCTGGGTGGCGACGACTGGGACAACCACCTGATGGATTTCATCCTCGACGAGTTCAAGCGCGAGCAGGGCATGGACCTGCGCAAGCAGCCCGACGCCCTCCAGCGCATCAAGGAGGAGGCGGAAAAGGCCAAGATTGCCCTCAGCTCCTCGCAGCAATACGACATCAACCTGCCCTTTATCACGGCGGACGCCTCCGGCCCCAAGCACATCTCGCTCAAGATGACGCGGGCCAAGATGGAGCAGCTCTGCGACCAGCTCTTCGAGCGCACGGTCACCCCCACCCGCAACTGTCTCAAGGACGCCGGCGTCGGCGCGGACCAGATTGACGAGCTCGTGCTGGTCGGCGGCATGACCCGCATGCCCCGCGTGGTCGAGACGGCCCGTTCCCTCGTCAACAAGCCGCCCCACCAGGGCGTCAACCCGGACGAGGTGGTCGCCATCGGCGCCGCCATCCAGGGCGGCGTCCTCAAGGGCGACGTCAAGGACGTCCTGCTGCTGGACGTCACCCCGCTCTCGCTCGGCATCGAGACCCTCGGCGGCGTCTTCACCCGACTGATCGAGCGCAACACGACCATCCCAACCCGGAAGTCGGAAATCTTCTCCACCGCCAGCGACAGCCAGCCCGGCGTCGAAATCCACGTCCTGCAGGGCGAGCGCCAGTTCAGCCGCGACAACAAGACCATTGGCAAGTTCAACCTGACCGACATCCCGCCCGCCCCCCGCGGCGTGCCCCAGATCGAGGTCACCTTCGATATCGACGCCAACGGCATCCTCAACGTCTCGGCCAAGGATCTCGGCACCGGCAAGGAACAGAAGATCACCATCACGGCCTCCAGCGGCCTGTCCAAGGACGAGGTCGAGCGCATGCGCAAGGATGCCGAAGCCCACGCCGACGAGGACAAGAAGCAGCGCGAGGAGGTTGAACTGCGCAACGAGGCCGACAACCAGGTCTATCGCACCGAGAAACTCCTGCGCGAGAACGCCGACAAGATCTCCGGCGACGACAAGGCCCAGATCGAGGCCGCCGTCAACGGGGTCAAGGAGGCCCTCAAGGGCAGCGACTCGGCCGCCCTCAAGGCCGCCACCGACAAGCTGAACGAGGCCTGGCAGAAGTTCTCCGAAATCCTCTACAAGGCCGCCGCCGAGAAGGCGCAGGCCGCCAAGGGCGCGCCCGGCGCCGGGACTTCCCCCGGCCCGGAAGGCCAGGGCGGCCCAGGCAAGGGCGACGGCCCCATCATCGACGCCGAGGTCGTGGACGAGAAAAAGAGCTGACCGTCCAATCCACGCCGCAGCCCCCCACCACTTTTTTTCCCGCCGCGGGTTGCGGCGGGATTTGATTCAACCGCAATCAAAAACCAAACACCACAACAGCAACCAGCAACGCAACATGCCTAGCATCAACCTCAAGCCCCTGGGCGACCGGGTCCTCGTGGAACCGGCCGAAGAGAAGGAAGTCAAGAAGGGCGGAATCATCATCCCCGATTCCGCCAAGGAAAAGCCCACCGAGGGCATCGTCCGCGCCCTCGGCACCGGGAAAACCGACGAGAACGGCAAGAAGGTCGCCTTCGAAGTGAAGGTCGGCGACCGCGTGCTCGTGAGCAAGTATGGCGGCACCGAAATCAAGGTCGATGGCAAGGAGTACAAGATTTTCAACTCCGACGACCTGATTGCCGTCCTCGACTGATCACCCCAACCCCCAACCAAGAAAGCATACTTAGTTCCTATGGCAGCCAAGCAACTCCTCTTCGACGAGAGCGCTCGTCAGCAACTCCTCAAGGGCGTCTCCCAGCTCGCCCGCGCCGTCACCGCCACCCTCGGCCCCAAGGGCCGCAACGTGGTCCTCGACAAGAAATACGGATCCCCCACCGTGACCAAGGACGGCGTCACCGTGGCCAAGGAGATCGAGCTCGAGAACCCCTATGAAAACATGGGCGCCCAGATGGTCCGCGAGGTCGCTTCCAAGACCAGCGACGCCGCCGGCGACGGCACCACCACCGCCACCGTCCTGGCCGAGGCCATCTTCCGCGAGGGCCTCAAGCACGTGACCAGCGGGGCCAACCCGATCGGCATCCAGCGCGGCATCAGCAAGGCCGTCGAAGCCGCCATCGAGCACCTCAACAAGATCGCCAAGAAGGTCAAGGACAAGGAGGAGATCAAGCAGGTCGCCACCGTGTCCGCCAACTGGGACAACCAGATCGGCGAAATCATCGCCGACGCCATGGACAAGGTCGGCAAGGACGGCACCATCACCGTCGAGGAAGCCAAGTCCATCGACACCACGCTCGACGTGGTCGAGGGCATGCAGTTCGACAAGGGCTACCTCTCCCCCTACTTCGTCACCAACACGGAGTCCATGGAGTGCAAGCTCGAGGACGCCTACATCCTGAACTTCGAGAAGAAGATCAGCAACCTCAAGGACCTCCTCCCGGTCCTCGAGAAGGTCGCCCGCACCGGCAAGCCCCTCCTCATCATCGCCGAGGAAGTCGAAGGCGAAGCCCTCGCCACCCTCGTCGTCAACAAGCTCCGCGGCACCATCAATGTCTGCGCCGTCAAGGCCCCGGGCTTCGGTGATCGCCGCAAGGCCATGTGCGAGGACATCGCCATCCTCACCGGCGGCCGCTTCATCAGCGAGGACATCGGGGTCAAGCTCGAAAGCCTCGAGCTGAACGACCTCGGCCGCGCCAAGAGCGTCGTGGTGGAGAAGGAAAACACCACCATCGTCGAAGGCTACGGCAAGAGCTCCGACATCCAGGGCCGGGTCAACCAGATCCGCCGCCAGATCGAGGAGACCACCAGCGACTACGACCGCGAGAAGCTCCAGGAGCGCCTGGCCAAGCTCGCCGGCGGCGTTGCCGTCATCAATGTCGGCGCGGCCACCGAGACCGAGATGAAGGAAAAGAAGGCCCGCGTCGAGGACGCCCTCCACGCCACCCGCGCGGCGGTCGAGGAAGGCATCGTCCCCGGCGGCGGCGTCGCGCTCCTGCGCTGCCTCCCCGCCATCGAGGCCGTCAAGGGCTCCAACCATGACGAGCAAATCGGCATCGAGATCGTCCGTCGTGCCATCGAGTACCCCACCAAGTGGCTCGCCCTCAACGGCGGCTACGAGGGGTCCGTCGTCGTCATGGAGGTCAAGAAGCGCAAGGGCAACGAGGGCTTCAATGCCGCCACCGGCGACTACGAGGACCTCGTCAAGGCCGGCGTGGTCGACCCCAAGAAGGTCACCCGCACCGCCCTCCAGAACGCCTCCTCCATCGCGGGCCTGCTCCTCACCACCGAGTGCCTCATCACCGAGGTGCCCGAGAAGGAGAAGCCGGCCGCCCCCGCGGGCCACGGCCCCGGCGGCATGGAATACTAAGCCGCATCCCTTCCAGGCCCGGTTCCCCCCGGGTCCCGGTTCACGGCGGGGCTGGCGCAAGCCAGCCCCGCCTTCGTTTTACCCACCCCCGCCGCACCCCCGCCGCCGAGGGTCAAAGGGCCGGCATCCGGGCCAGCACCGGCGCAAACAGCCGATGAAAGTTCTCCTCCAACTGCCGCGCCAGGACGGCCGGCGCCTCGCCCCGCACCGCCGCCAGTCCCTCGTGAATCGCCCGCAGGTTGGCCGGATGGTTGAGCGCCACCCCGCCCGGACCCGCCAGCGCATGCGGCATCCGGGAGGCAGGCGGCAACTGGTCCGGCGCATCGGTCTCCACCAGCAACCGCTCCCACGGCACCTGCCGGAATGTCTCCCGCTGCCGGGCCTTCCGCTCATGCAAAAAGTATCCCGGGAAGGAGAAATAGGCGCCCAACCGGGCCAGCGGCCGAATCATCTCCGCCGGTCCGCCGTAGGAATGCAGCAGGAACCCGCACGACGGCCGCGGCTCGCGCTGCAGGATCTCGAGCATCCGGCCCCAGGCCTGCAGGCAATGGATGCTCGCGGGCACCTGCCGCTCCGCGGCGAGGCGCCACTGCCAGACAAACACCTCCTCCTGCGCCACCAGGTCCAGGCCCTCCTTCCAGCGATCCAGCCCAATCTCCCCCACGGCGGAGGGCACCTGGTCAAGGAAGTGGACGAGGTGCCGCTGCCAGTCCGCCGTCCGCTCGTGGACATGCCACGGGTGATAGCCAAACGAGGGCAGCACCTGCGGATGGCGCCGGGCCAACTCCAGCACCTGGGGCCAGTCCGACTCCGCCGCCCCGTTGACCACCTGACGCACGACGCCCTCGGCGGCGCAGGCCTCCAGCAACCCGGGCCAATGGGGGGCCAGGCGCTCGTCCTGCAGGTGGTTGTGCGCGTCGAAAAGCCGCATGGCTCATGGCTGCGCCGGCAGGTGGGACCCGGCAAAGGCGCGGATGAAGTCCCACGCGCGCAGCAACCCCGTGCGGCGGCTGGCCGTGAGCAGGTGCGCCAGCCCCAGCGAACCAAGGAATCCCGGGGGGTGGGCCACAATTTCCGCCGGGGATCGCGCGCTGTAGAAGTCGCAGAGGAGGCCCGCCACGGCCTTCACCACCAGGGAATCGGACTCGGACCGGAAATGGCAGCGTCCCTCCCGGAACTCGGGCACCACCCAGAGCCGGGCCAGGCAGCCCGGCACCCGATGGGCCTCGGTGCGGCACTCGGGAGGGAGCGCAGGCCCGCGCCGGGCCCGTTCGACCAGCCAGGCGAACCGGGCCGGCGCATCGGGCAGGCCATCCAGCTCCGCCAGGAGCTGCCGCTCCTGCTCCGCGAGGCTGACAAGGGCATCCACGCCGGAGGGGGCCGCGGCCGGGCTGCCGGCGCGACCCAGGCTCAGTTGAACTTGTTCTTCCGGTAGGCGCCCATGGCCGGCGCGTCCGGGTTCACCTCGGGGCCAAAGTAACGCAGCACCACCAGCGGCTCGGTCTCGCTCGTGTTCTCAAAGGTCACGCCCCCGCGCGCGCCGTCCTCGGTGCAGAAATACTCATCCTCGGTCAGTTCATGGAACCGGATCAGCTTCGGCGAGTTGAGGGGCTGGCCGTTGATCTTGCCGGTGCCCTGCACGCAGATGAGGCCATAGGCGCCGTTGTCCCGGATGGTGCACTGCACGCCGGGGTTCACCGTCAGTTCCTTGGCCGTGAACAGCTGCTCGCCATCAATCTTGCCGTAGACAATCCAGCGGTCCACGAAACCCTGCTTGCGCGTGTCGGCCACCGGCACGGGCTCAAGGTAATGGTTGTCCTTGAAGTTCTCGTCCGTGTTCCCCGCCCAGTCGAGCTGGTCGACGATGAAGTCCAGGTCGCGATGCCGGCTCTTGGGCATGTCCTTGACCAGCAGGTCCCACGGGACCATGCGGCCCTCCACCAGGCTCTGGTACATCCCGAACACGTCGCTGCCCCACTGGGGTTCATAGGTGCACAGGGACCCCGGCGCATGCAGGATGCAGGGGGGAATGAGCCAGCCGGTGCCCGGCTTCAGCCGGTAAGCCCGGCTCAGGTCCAGGATGCCGTTGTCACCCTGGTTCCAGTTCTCCAGGCAACGGCGGACCTGCGCCTTGGTCGTCCCCGGCTCCAGCCCCATGAAGGTGTAGGGGAAGTTGTTTCCCACGTTGTTGTGCTGCGGCGGGAAGTAGTAGCTCTCGGGCTTGCCCTCCTGGCCCACCAGCCTGGCCTGCTTGGCGCTCTGGTGCATGTGGTGCGGGATCGGCCCCATGTTGTCGAAGAACTTGGAGTAGACCGGCCACTTGCGGTACTTGCCCCAGATTTTCTTCCCAATCAGCGTCGCCCCGCACTCGGCCACCGCCTGCTGGAGCGTGAAGCGATGCTTGCCCACCACGCAGTAGCTCAGGCCCTCGTCCGGGGTGCGGTTCTCGTTGGCCGCCGGCGTGGTCGAGGCAAACCAGCGCTCATCGATGCCGCCCCGGTGCAACCCGTAGGCGTAAAGGTCGTCCGGATGCAGCTTCAGGCGCTTGCCCGGCTGCAGGAAGGACCGGGGCACCCAGCAGGGCGCCAGCCGCAGCAGGCCGCCCGTGGCGCCCAGTTCGGCCTCAACAATGCGGGCCACATTCTTGGTTACGGTCTTGAGTTGGGAGACGGTGTTCATGGGATGGCGAAAAAGAGGGGTCAAACAGGGTCAGGCCGGCCAAACGGTCACGGGATTCATGGGGCGCGAAAACTGCCAAATCGCGGCCGGACTGGCAAGCCCGGGAAAACCGAGTGGGTGAGCGGGTTGGCGAATGGGCGAATGCCATCCGCCGGAGGCCCGTGGCGGGTCATGCAGGCCCATTCGCCAACCCACCAACCCGCTCACCCACTCACTTTTCCCGGGTCTTTTGCGCTTGCCTCCCGCACGGCGGCCCCCGCCAATTGCCCCGGTTCATGGCTGACGTCCCCGCCCCCCTGCCCCGCGCGCGCGTGGATGGAAAGTTCTTCCGCGCCGGCGGGCGGAAGTTCGCCGTGAAGGGCGTGACCTATGGCCCGTTCGCGCCACATGACGGCCGGGAGCCCTTCGCCGACCCCGCGCGGACGGCCGCCGATTTTGCGCTGCTGCGGGAGTTGGGGGTGAACGTGGCCCGGCTCTACCACGTGCCCCCGCGCTGGTTCCTCGACCTCGCCGCCAGCCAGGGGCTGCGTCTGTTCATCGACATTCCCTGGCGCAAGTCCCTCTGCTTCCTCGATTCCCCCTTCACCCGCCAGGAGGCCATCACCGCGGTGCGCGAGGGGGTGCGCGCCTGCGCCGGGCACCCCGCCGTCTTTGCCTTCAGCGTGGTCAACGAAATCCCCGCCGACATCGTCCGCTGGAGCGGCGCCCGGGAGGTGACGGCCTTCCTGGAGGAACTCATCGAGGTCGGCCGGGCCGAGGATCCTGCGGCGCTGTTCACCTTCTGCAACTTCCCCCCCACCGAGTTCCTGCGCCCGCGCAACGTCGATTTCCACTGCTTCAACGTCTACCTCCACCATCGCCGGCCCTTTGAGAACTACCTGGCCCGCCTGCAGATGCAGGCCGACGCCCAACCGCTCCTGCTGGGCGAGTTCGGCCTCGACACCACCCGCGAGGGGGAGGCCGCCCAGGCCGAGGCGCTGGCCTGGCAAATCGAGGCGGGCTTCCGCGCCGGCCTGGCCGGCACCATCGTGTTCAGCTTCACCGACGACTGGTTCGTGCACGGACGGGCCATCGAGGACTGGACCATGGGCCTGACCACGCGCGACCGCCGGCCCAAGCCGGCTTTCGCGGCCGTCCAGCAGGCCTACGCCCTCGCCCCCCGCTTCCCCCTGCCCCGCACGCCCCGCGTGTCGATCGTCGTCGCGTCCTACAACGGCGAGCGCACCCTCAAGGCCTGCCTCGATTCCCTCACGCGGCTGAACTACCCGGACTACGAGGTCATCCTCGTCGATGATGGCTCCACCGACGCCACCCCCGACCTCGTCGCCCCCTACCTCGAGCCGGCCCCCGGCCCGGAATCCGGCCCGCCCCCGCGCCCGATCCGCTACCTGCGCCATCCCAACCATGGCCTCTCCGTCGCCCGCAACACCGGCATCGCCGCCGCCACCGGCGACATCATCGCCTTCACCGACTCCGACTGCCGGGCGGACGAGGACTGGCTGCATTACCTCGTCGGCGACCTGCTGGCCGGGGGCTTTGCCGGCATCGGCGGCCACAACTTCCTTCCCCCGGACGACTCCCCGGTGGCCGCCGCCGTCCTCGTCTCCCCGGGCGGCCCCGCCCATGTCATGCTCAACGACCGCGAGGCGGAGCATATCCCGGGCTGCAACATGGCCTTCCACAAGTGGGCGCTCGATGAGATCGGCGGGTTCGATCCCCAGTTCCGCCGCGCGGGGGACGACGTCGATGTCTGCTGGCGCATCCAGCAGCGGGGCCACACGATCGGGTTCAGCCCCGCCGGCTTCGTCTGGCACTACCGCCGGTCCACCCTCGGCGCCTACCTGCGCCAGCAACGCGGCTACGGCGAGGCCGAGGCCCTCCTCGTGCGCAAGCACCCGGAGTACTTCAACACCCTCGGCCACGGGCTCTGGCGCGGCCGCATCTACACCGCCGGCAAATTCGGCCTCGTCCTCGGCCGATCCATCATCTACCACGGCGTCTTCGGCACCGGCCTCTTCCAGACCCTCTACACCGCCGGGCCGGCCTGGACCCTGATGCTCTGCACCTCCCTCGAATATCACGTCCTCGTCAATCTCCCCCTCCTCACCCTCTCCGTCCCCTTCCCCTTCCTCCTGCCCGTCGGCCTGGCCAGCGTCCTCCTCTCCCTCGGCGTCTGCATCGCCACCGCCTGGCAGGCCGAACTGCCCCGTGACCGCCAGCGTTGGTGGTCCCGCCCCTTGGTGGCGCTTCTCTTCTTCCTGCAGCCCATCACCCGCGGCTGGGCCCGCTATCAGGGACGCCTCACCCATGCCCCGCGCCCAGCCACCGCCGAGGAACGCCTCCGCGCCCTGCCCGGACCCGGCACCGCCACCGACCGGGTCTATTACTGGGGCGACCACCGCATCAGCCGCATCGACTGGATTCAGGGCCTCGTCGAACGCCTCGACCAGCAGGGCTGGCCCAGCAAGACCGACAACGGGTGGAGCGGCTGGGACATCGAAATCTTTGGCAGCCGCTGGACCCACCTCCAGTTGGCCACCGCCACCGAGGACCATGCCGAGGACAAACGCCTGTTCCGCTGCCGGCTGCAGGCCTCATGGTCGCTCTGGGCCATGGTCGCCTTCTGGTCCTCCCTCGGCTTCATCCTGCTCATCATCGGCGTGGTCGGTCGGGAACAGCCCTGGCTCTGGATGCTCCTCCTCACCCTTCCCATCTTCGGCTGGTTCATTGAACAGGAGAAAACGAACCTCCAGCGCCTGATCGCCGCCTTCCTCGACGACATCGCCCGGCACCGCGGGCTCACCAAGATCCACTACGACGAGCAACAGGGGAAGTTCACCACCCGCCAGCCGTAAGCACCCCCGCCCGCCCCGCCCCCGACGGGGCCAGGCCAAGGCTTGGCCGACTCTGGACAAACAAGGGAGAGCCCACGCCGGCCACCCCATGTTCACTGTCCCCATGAACGCCGCCCCGCGTCCGTCCGTGTCCCGCACCCTCCTGCTGGCCCTCGCGCTCACCGCGCTTGTGCTGCTCAGCCTGTCGGTCCTGCCCAGCAACAGCCAGGTCCAGCCCCCCGAACGCGACGCCATCGGGCGCGACCGCAGCGTCATGCGCTTCAAGCTCCACTACACCCAGGGCATCCTCGAGGGCATCACCATGGAGAACTTCCCCCTGCTCGCCACCAACGCGCAAAAGCTCGCCGCCCTCACCCGCGAGGTCAGCTGGCGCATCCGCCACACCGCGGAGTATGAGCGCTTGACCGCAGACCTCCGCCGGCAGACGGACGCCCTCCTCAAGGCGGCCAAGGACGAAAACGCGGACGCCGCCACCGTCGCCTACTTTCAACTCACGGTCAGCTGCGTCACCTGCCACAAGCATCTGCGCGGGCAGGGTGTCGTCCTGCCTCCCTGACCCACCTCCCCCGGTCCACGCCCCGCCGGGGCGCCTCAGGCGGGGCCCGCGGGTTTTTCCAGCGCAGCCCCGCGCCGGTAGATGACCCAGTAAACCAGGCCGACCATCCCCGCGCCGCCCACCAGGTTCCCCAAGGTCACGGGCACCAGGTTGGCGACAAAGCGCGCGCAGGTCACGCCCTCGGCCCCGAGCCACCAGCCCAGCGGGATGAAATACATGTTGGCCACGCAGTGTTCGTAGCCGCAGGCCACAAAGGCCGTGATCGGGAACACGATGGCCAGCACCTTGTCGGTCACGGTCCGCCCCGCCAGGGCCACCCAGACCGCCAGGCAGACCAGCAGGTTGCAGAGCACCCCCTTCAGGAACGCCTCCCCGAATGGCAGCGCACACTTGGCCGCGGCCAGCTTCATCATGGCCTGCCCCACCGCCCCGCCGTTCATCTGGCCGTGCCCCGACCACGCCACCAGCGCAGCCAATCCCGCCGCCCCCGCCAGGTTCGCCGCATAGATCAATCCCAGGTGGCCCAGGAGGCGCCCGGCCGGGATCCGGCCGGACACCCAGGCCATCACAAGCAGGTTGTTGCCCGTGAACAGCTCCGCCCCGGCCAGCACCACCAGGATGAGGCCAAGGGAAAACACCAGGCCGCCCAAGACCCGCGCGGCGGCAAACCCCAGGCCCGGGTCGGAAACCACCACGGTGTAAAACATCGCGCCGAGCCCGATGAAGGCCCCCGCCAGCACCCCCAGCGCCAGCTGGCTCAGCCAGGGCAGGCCCGCCTTGGTCACCCCCACGTTCTCCACCCGCGCGGCAATCTCCCGCGGCGAGTAACAATCAAAGCCAAACATTTCCGCCATGGACTCAGGCCCTTTCCACCGTCACCGCGACCACCTTGTACTCCGGCGTCAACACCACCCGGTCGCGCTGCGGGCTGGTCAGCCGGTTTAAAAACACCTCCGCCGCGTGGAATGTGGCGAACAACTCCCCCGCCTTCACCCGCTCATCCACCCGCAACGGCAACACCGCGTCCCCATGCCGGCTGCGCACCCGCACGGATTGGCCGTCGCGCAACCCCAGGCGCGCCGCGTCCCCCGGGCTCATGTCCAGGGTGTCCGCCCCGCGCAGGCCCGCATTCGGTGTCCGCATGGTCATGGTCCCCGCATTGAACTGGTAGAGGGTCCGGCCCGTGGTCAGCAGGAAGGGATACTCCCCCGAGGACACCTCCCCGGTGGCCGCAAACTCCACGCACTGCAGCGCCGCGCGCGGCCCGTGCGGGAAACCCCCGGTGTGCAGAATCGCCGTCCCCGGATGCTCCGGCGCCGGGCACGGCCATTGCAGCCCCCCCCGCTCCAGCCGCTCATAGCTGATGCCCGCCCCCGCCTTCCACACCCGCCGCACCTCCTCCCAGACCGCCTCGGCCGACGCGAACGCAAACGCCTCCCCGGCCCCCATCGCCCGCGCCACCTCGCACAGGATCTCCCAGTCCGCCCTCGACCCGCCCGCCGGCGGCAGGGCCCGCCGCACCCGCTGCACCCGGCGCTCCGAGTTCATGAAGGTGCCGTCCTTCTCAAACGAACTGCACGCCGGCAAAAACACATGCCCGAACTCGCGCGCCAGCTCGTTCAGGAACAAATCCTGCACCACCACCAGGTCCAGCCGACCCAGGGCCTCCCGGGTGACCGCCGTGTTCGGATTGGTCAAGGCCACGTCATACCCAATGGCCCACAGGGCCCGCAGGCGTGCCGAACCCGCGCCCTCCGCCAAGGCCGCGTCCATCATCTGCATCAGGTTCAGCCCCGCCCGCGCCGGCACCGGGGAACCCCATGCCGCACTGAAGGCGTCCCGCCCCTGGTCCAGCGGCACAAACCCCGTCAGGTGCCCCGGCTCGCAGCCCATGTGCGCCGAACCCTGCACGTTGTTCTGCCCGCGCAACGGATTGATGCCCGAACCCGGCCGCCCAAAATTCCCCGTCAACAAGGCCAGGTTCACCAGCGTCATCACGCCCTCCGTCCCCTGCACATGCTCGGTCATGCCCAACCCGTGGAAACACATGGCCGGCCGCGCCCCGGCATACAGGCGAGCCGCCGCCCGGATCCGCTCGGCCGGCACCCCCGTCACCCCCTCCGCCCGCTCCGGCGTCCAAGCCGCGATAAAGCCCCGAAACTCCTCATACCCCGCCACCCGGTCGCGCAACGCCTCCGGGTCCACCAGGCCTTCCGCCACCATCACGTGCGCCAGGGCGTGCAGCAGCGGAACGTTCGTCCCCGGCCGCAACGCCAGGTGCACGTCCGCCATCCGCGCCAACTCCGTGTCCCGCGGATCCACCACGATCAGCCGGGCCCCATGCCGGACAGCCTGCTTGATGCGCGCCCCGACGATGGGGTGGTTCTCCGTGGGGTTGCACCCGCAAATCAGGAAGGCATGCGCGCGCTCAATGTCGTCAAAGGAGTTCGTCGCCGCCCCCGTGCCCAGCGTCTGCTTCATGCCGGCCGCCGTGGGCGCATGACAGACCCGCGCGCAGCAGTCCACGTTGTTGGTCCCCAGCACCACCCGGGCGAACTTCTGGGCCAGGTAATTCTCCTCGTTGGTGCCGCGCGCCGAGCCCAGCACCCCAATGCTGTCCGGCCCCGCCGCGGCACGCAGTTCCGTCAGGCGGCCCGCCACGTAGGCAATCGCGTCCGCCCACCCCACCACCTGCCACCCCG
>JBJOEZ010000036.1:0-43017 GCA_046048995.1 Verrucomicrobiota bacterium
GGGAGGCCAGCCCGGGCTAAGCGGGCCGGAGGCCCGCGCGCCGGGGTTATTTCCTGCGGAACAGGTCGCCCTGCACGAGTTCGTGCACGAGGGTGCGGACGCCGTAGTCGCGGGTCCGCGCCCGGTCGAGCAACGCCTCAATGGCCGCCCGGTCGCTGAACCGCACCGGGGCGCCCGTGGCATACACGGCCAATTGCCGGGCGAGGTTGCGGGCCAGGCCGCGTTCATCAGCCAGGAGCAGCTGCTTGAATTCCCGGATGTCCTGGAAGCGGCGTCCATCAGCCAGTTCGCCGCTGGCATCGACCGGGAGGGCGAGGTGGAAGGTGAACTTCTGCCCGCTCTTGGCCAGCCCGCGCACGGGCTCGCCGCCCGTCTCGGACCGGTAGCGCTCCCGCCAGCCGCCGAGCACGTCGAAGTTCTCCAGGGCGAACCCCGGCGGGTCGATGCGGGCGTGGCAGGCCCCGCAGGATTCCACGGTGCGATGCTTCTCGAGCTGCTGGCGGATGGTGGTGGCGCCGCGGATGTCGGGCTCGACGGCGGGGACGCTGGGGGGCGGCGGCGGCGGTTTCTGGCCGAGGATGCGTTCCATGACCCAGGCCCCGCGGAGGACGGGCGAGGTGGTGGTCCCGTTGGCGGTGACCTTGAGCACGGCGGCCTGGGTCAGGAGTCCGCCGCGCACGCTGTCCGAGGGCAGGGGCGTCCGGCGCAGGGCCACCCCCGTCACCGGCGGCAGGCCGTAGTGCCGCGACAACCGCTCGTTCAGCATGGCGAAGTCCGACGCGACCAGATGGCGCACCGGCAGGTCGTCCCGCAGCAATTCGGCGAAGAAGAGCTGCGTCTCCGCCAGCGCCGATTCCACCAGCAGGTCGTCGAGGTAATAGTCCGGATACAACACAGCATCCGGCGAGGTGGCGTTGAGGCGCCGCAGGTCGAGCCAGTAATCGAGGAAGCCATCGACAAAGCGCCGCGCGCGCGGGTCGGCCAGCAGCCGGTCGGTCTGCGCCCGCAGGATTTCAGGCCGGCCAAGGGCGCCGCGGATCGCCAACCGTCGGAGTTCGTCGTCCGGGGCCGTGTTCCAGAGGAAGAACGACAGCCGCGCGGCCAGCGCCTCGTCGTCGAGCCGTCCGGGCTTCTCCTCGACGCCCAGGAACGCGGGCGAGCACAGCACGGCCGTGTAGCCCGCGATCATGGCATCGGTGAACGTGCCACCCTTGGCCAGGGCCTCCCGTATCACGGGGAGGAAACGGTCCAGCTCGGCCCTCTCGTCGTAGGTCCCGCGGTAGGCCTGGCGCAGGAACCCGGCCAGCAACCGCCCGGCGTCGCCCATCGGGTTGGTGGAGATCACGTCCACGCCGGCCACTCGCGGCACCGGGGCCGGGCGACGACGCCCGCCGCTCTCCGCCGCGCGCGGGGCGGAGGCGGGTTCCGCCTTGGCGGCGGCGGCGGCGCGATCGGCCAGCGGCAGGTTGCCAAAGAGCCGCTGGTGGCCCGGGGGCGGCCAGCTTTCGTAGAGTGGCCCCTCCACTTCCATCCAGCGAAAGACCACGCCCGGCTGGCCGTTGGTTTCGGCCAGCGGATTCTGCCAGCGTCCGGCCCCGGGCCGGGATCGGAACAGGCGGCCGGCGTCCGGCCGGATGATCTCCCCCGCCAACAGGTGGACCTCAAGCTCGTGCACGGCGGGATCGGGCGTGACATCGAAATCGCCGAGGTGCCGGAGCAGGCGCGGGGGTGTCTCGGCCGTGATGGTGACCGGCTCGTCGCGGCGGCCGCGGCTGACGTTGTCGAGGTCCGGGATGTACCAGCGGTTGCTCTTGCCCGGGCCGACCCAGACGGTGTGGGCGTTGAAACGCAGCCGGTAGCGGGCGGAGACCGGGGCGCGGAACGCGTTGAACTTGGGCTCGATGGGTTCGTAGGCGCTGGCCACCACGCCCATGCCCTCGAGTTCGCGGCGCACGGGATCCTTGTCGCCGACCGTGATGGGGGCGTCGCCGCGGCGCACAGCCGGTTCGCCGGCGAAGCCCAGCACCGGGAAGGTGGCGCGCTCCGGGGCGGTGTTGAACACGGAGAACTTCATGGCCCCGGCATAGCTGGGCTGTTCGCGGGCGTAATGGCGCGTCACGGTGACCGGCGGGCGCGCGGCCTGGGGCGCCATGGCATCGCGCAGGGCCTTCTCCGCCGCGCCCAGGTAACGGGCCATCTGCACGTGGGAGACATCGAGGGCGTCACCAACCTTGTTGAAGCGGAACGCCTCGCCGTCCTCCGGCAGCGCGTCGCGCAGCTGCAGCCACGGGGTGGCCAGCAGGTCGCGCAGGACATGCTCGTATTCGTAGCGGTTGAGGCGGCGCCGGGTGGCCCTCCCTTCCCCGGCCAGGCGTTCCCGCTCGGCCGTGGCCAACGCGTTCGAGAGCCCGGCGGCAAATTCCCCCAGCTCGGCGGCCGTGGGGCGGGGTTTCTTGGCCGGGGGCATCTCGCCGCCGGCGGAACGGTCATGGACCAGCACCCAGCGCGCGAAGTTGGTGCCGTGGGTGGGGTCGAAGCTCAGGTCGGCCAGGTTGAGGCCGCCCTTGGCCACCTCGCGATCGTGGCACTCGACACAGTGGCGCTCCAGGAAAGGCCGCCACCGATCCGCCTCCCCCCCGCCGGCCGGCGGCGCCGCCGCCGCCAGCAGGGCAGCGGCAACCACCAGCACACGGCAGGGCAGGAACGAGGGATTCATGGCGGGACCAATGCCGATTGAACCGGCCGGGCGTGACCCGGTCAATCCCCGCCGACTCAACTCGCCGGCTGCGGATTCCGCCAAGCCCGCCCGGTGCTGCCGAAGAGGTCGTCGGCCGCCTTGGGTCCCCAGGTCCCGGCCGCGTAGAAATCATCGGGGCCCAGAGGTTGCTCGGCCCACGCCGCGCGGATCGGATCCACGATGCCCCAGGCCGTCTCCACCTCGTCGCGCCGGATGAACAGGGTGGCGTCGCCGAGGATGGCGTCCAGCAGCAGCCGCTCGTAGGCCTCGGGCGTGTAGGCGCTGAACTCCGCGTCGTAGCTGAAGTGCATGCGCACGGGCCGGATCTTGATCAGGGTGCCCGGCTCCTTGCCGTTGAACCGCAGGGTGATGCCCTCGTTGGGCTGGAGGCGGAGGGTGATGGCGTTGGCGTCCAGGTTGGTGCCGCACTGGGCGGCGAACAGCACGTTCGGCGTCCGCCGGAACTGCACCCGCACCTCGCTCGCGCTCAGGGCGAGGTTCTTGCCCGTGCGCAGGTAGAACGGCACGCCCGACCACCGCCAGTTGTCGACCAGGAAGCGCGCGGCCACAAAGGTCTCCACGTTTGATCCCGGCCGCACCCGCGGTTCCTGGCGGTAAGCCGCCCGGGCCTGGCCCTCGACCTCGCCCTCCGTGTACTGGCCGCGCACCACGGTGGCGTTGATGTTGTCGGGGATGCGGATCGACTTGAGCAGCTTCACCTTCTCGTCGCGCACCGCCTCGGCCTCGAGCGACACCGGGGGTTCCATCGCGATCAGCGCCATCACCTGCAGGAGGTGGTTCTGCACCATGTCGCGCAGCGCGCCGGCCTGCTCATAATACCCGGCCCGCGACCCCACCCCAATCTTCTCGCTCACCGTAATCTGGACGTGGTCCACCAGGTCGCGCGACCAGAGCGGCTCAAAGATGGCGTTGGAGAAGCGGAACATCAGGATGTTCTGCACCGTTTCCTTCCCCAGGTAATGGTCGATGCGGAAGATCTGTTTCTCATGCGCGAACCGGGTCAGGTCGCCGTTCAGCCTCTGCGCGGAGGCCAGGTCCTCGCCGAAGGGTTTCTCGACGACCAGCCGTTGCCAGCCCGCCCCGGTGCCGTCGCGCCGCAGGAGCTGCGCGCGGGACAGGTGCTCCGTCACCTCGGCAAACTGGTCCGGCGCCGTGGCCAGGTAGAGCAGCAGGTTGCGCTGCAGGCCTTCATGGCCGAACCCCCGCAGCAGGTCCGCCAGCCGCGTGTAGGCGGCCGCATCACCGAAGTCGCCCTGGCAATAGACCAGGTTGGCGGCGAACCCGGCCCAGAGCTTCTCATCCACCCGGCGCGTCCGGGAGAACTGTTGCACCGCCGCCTTGAGTTCCTCCCGCCAGGCCTCGCTGGTTTTCTCGCGCCGGGCCACGCCGACGACGCGGACCGGGTCCGGCAGCTGGCGGGTGGCGTGGAGGTGGTAGAGGGCGGGGATCAGCTTGCGCGAGGTGAGGTCGCCGCTGGCGCCGAAGATCACGATGGTGCACGGCTCGACCTGCCTCCGCCCAAAGTCGAGCCGGCAGGTCAGCAGTTCATCCAACGGATCCGCGTTTTCCATGGGCCGCATGGTGCGGCCGCACGAACCCGTTGGCAATGCCCCGCAGCAGCGGACGTGAGTCCGCTGATCCCCTGCCCTGCCTTCATCCCAGGACATTCACTCGCTGGAACCTTGGGCCTGGGGCGTCCAGCGAACCCACGTCCGCTGCTGCGGGGCGTGGGTGGCAGCCGGCGTCTGCGGGCTGGGTCGAACCAGCGGACTGACGTCCGCTGCTACGGGGCTGCTACGGGGCTGCTGCGGGGCTGCTGCGGAGGGCGTTACAACGACCGGTAGAGCTCGGCGAGGCGGTCGGCGTCGATGCCGGGAGGGCGTCGGTCGAGGATCCATTTCAGATCCGCCTTGGCGGCCGGGATGTCGAGCAGCTGCAGCTGCAGGCGGGCCCGGGCCAGGCGGTCGAGGGCGTTGTCGGGGTCGAGGAGCAGGAGGGTGTCGAGGTAACGAAGACGGTCGGACGGCTGGCCGCCGCGCTCGGCGATCCCGAGCAGATTGCGCAGCATGCGCACGATGATGTCGCGCTTGCCCGCCGGCCGGAGGTTGTCCTCGGTGAACCCCTCGCCGGTGGCACCCGCCACAATCTCCTGGGCCTCCCCGAGGGTGACCACCCGGCCCCCGTTGAACACGTCGAGAATCTGGCCGGGACCGTCGGCGGGCTGGAACCGCACCATGAAATGGCCCGGCAAAGGCAGTCCACTCACCCCGTCGATCCCGGTGGCGCGGGCCAGCTCGAGGAAAAGGATGGCCAGGGTGATCGGCAGGCCCTCGCGATCATCCAGCACGCGATCGAGGTAGCTGTTGGCCCGGTTGTAGAAGTCCGAGCGGCTGCCGTGAAAGCCGTTCTCGGTGAACAGGAACCGGCGCAGCGCCTCGACCCGGTCGGCGGCCGGGGCGCCGGCGGGCAGGCGGGCCTGCAACGCCCCGGCCATCTCGCGCAACTGCCGCCGATACGGTTCGGGGTCGAGGTCGGGATTGTCGAGCCGCGCCACCAGGAGGGCGGCCAGGGCGAGGTCGATGCGCTCCTCCGGTTCCGCGAGGACGCGGACCAACTCCGCGCCGACGGCCTGCTCATGGACCTGCGCGGCGAGGGCGCGGAGCCGGGCGGCGCCGCGGTCGAGCTGGCGGGCGCGGCCCTCAAGGAAGCCCCGGGCAGCCTCGGGGCGTGCGCGCAGGGCGTCCATGAGGCTGGCCTCCGGCGCACCGGTCAGCGCCTCGACTTGGGCGGCCACGGAGGGGTCGAGCACGGCCGCGGCGGCGGGGGCCACGAGGTTGGTGCCAACGCGGAACCCGCGGAACTCGGCGCGGGTCTCGCGGAACTTGGCCAGGCCGACCTGGTTCCCGGCGAAGTCGGCCGCCTCCACCTCGGCCTCGCAGGCCGGATGACCATTCACGAAGCAGCGGACCCGGTCGTCCTCGACCCGCACCCGCAGGGTGTTCCAGTCGCCGGGACGGTAATGGGGGCTGTTGACCTCGCGCAGGATCTGCCACGCGAAGACATTGGGACCGTTGAAGCGGGTGAGGCGAAGGTTGCCGCTGGTGGGATAGAAGCCGAAGTGGAGCGGCCCGCCATCGGCGCCGAAGGCGAGTCCGGCGGCTCCGGCCTCGTCATCGAGCTTCACCTGCACCTCGAGCTCGAAGGGGGCGGCCGGGGGAATCTCGCGGGAGAGGCAGAGGGCGCGCCCGCCGAAACCCTCCCCGGCGCCCTCGACGGCGATGCGGCCCGCCTTGCGGCTCCAGCGGGCGCCGAAGACGGCGCTCCATTCGCGCGGGTCGAGCGTGCCGAGGTTGAGCCAGCGCTCCATGCTGACCGGGTTGGGGCGGTCGATGAGCGTCTTGAGCAGGTTGACCGGCATGGCGAAGCCGAGGTTGGGCGTGAGGGCGGACTTGAGGGTGAGCACGCCCTGCACGCGGCCGCGCAGGTCGAGGAGGGGGCCGCCGCTGTTGCCGGGCTCCAGCGGAATGGCCAGTTGGATCATCTCGACCCCCTCGAACTCGCGCCGGGCGGAGACGACGCCCTGCACGACGCTGTGGCGGAGGCCGAGGGGATTGCCGAGCGCGACGACCGGGGCGCCCTGGGCGAGGCGCGCGGAATCGCCCAGCTTGAGGGCGGGCAGGCGTGCCCGGGTGGCCACGCGGAGGATGGCGAGGTCGAACTGGCGATCCGACGCCAGCACCTCCGTCACCTCCAGACGGCGGCCGTCGGCGAGGGTGACCCGCATGGGCCGGGCCTCGCCGATGACATGGAGGCTGGTGGCGATGAGGCCCTCGGGGTCGATGATGAACCCCGCGCCCACGCCGTTGTCGCGGCCCTCGCGGTCGAGGGGGGTGATGGTGACGATCGATTCGTGGGCGGCGGCGACGAGGGCCTCGAGCGCGTTGGTGGTGGGCAGACCGGCGGCGGCGGCCTCGGCGGGAGACGAACGCGGGGCCGGGCCGGCGCAGCCGGCGAGGAACACGGCCACGAGGAGCCAGACCCACGGGGAACCCGCGCCAGGCGCGCCGGGCGCGGCCGGACAGGCGGGGTGATGGCCGGGGGACATCCGGGGCGGCATGCGGCGGCGGGTTATTTGGCGGGTGCGAACGAGGCGACCTTGGCGCCGGAGCTGCCGTCCCACACGTGCACGGTGCCGTCCTGGCTGCCGGCCACCACCGTCAGTCCGTCGGGGGTGACGGCCACGGTGTTCATGAAGTCGGAGGCGCCCTCGTAGGAGCGGACCTTCTCGCCGTTTTCGCGGACGAGCCGGACCTGGCTGTCACCGGAGGCGGCCACGGCCTCGCCGGTGGCGCCCACGAAGCTGATCGCGGTGACCTCCTTCTCGGCGCCCTCGATGTTCTTGCGGCGCTCGCCGGAGACGAAGTCCCAGACCTTGATCACCTTGTCGGCGCCGGCGCTGGCCAGGGTGCGGCTGTCGCGTTTCCAAGCCACGCCGAGCACGTAGCTGGTGTGGCCCTCGAAGGCCTTCACCACCCTGCCCGTGGCCAGCTCCGTCACCCGCACGAAACGGTCCGCGGCGGCGGAGGCGAGGAATCGGCCGTCCGGGGAGAAATCCACGGAAAGGACGGCATCGCTATGAACGTTGGTGTGGCTGTGCAGGAGGCGCCCATCGGCGGGATCCCAGAGAGTGACCTGGCCGCCGCGGGTGGGTTCACCGGCGGCGGCGGCGAGCTGGCGGCCGTCGGGGCTGAAGTCGACGGCATTGACGCGGTCGTGCAGGGGGGATCCGGCGTCGCCGGTGCCGAGGGTGCGGACGAGGGTCCAGGCCGGGTTGAGATCCCACGCGATCGCCCGGGGCCCGGCCCCGGCGGACAGGACGATGCTGTTGCCAAGGAACACCACGGCATGGACCGCGCCCGTGTGGCCGCGCAGGACCTCGAAGGGCGCGCCCGTCTCGGCGCTCCAGAGGCGGACCTCCCGGTCCTCGCCGGCGGAGGCCAGGGTGCGGCCGTCGGGCGAGAAGGCGAGGGTCTCGATCGGGCGACGGGCGGCGGCGGCCAGGCGGTAGGCCTCGAGGTCGGACTCCGCCCGGCGCTGGTCGGCCTGGGCCGCCTCCACCTGGGCCTTGGCGCGCACGACCTCGTTGGAGGCGCGCTGGGCGGCCTTGCGGGCAAGTTCCAGCTCATGGCCAGTCACACCCGCACGCGTCTCGATCTTTTGCAGCTCGGACTTGGCCCCGGACAACGCCTTGGCGGCAGCCTCGACCGCATTGGTGGCGTCCTTCCGCTTCCCCGGGGCCTCGGCGAGGGTCTTGTCGTGGCCCGGCTTCAGCTGCCCGGCGGCAAAGGCGAGGGCGGCCACCTCCTCGACGGCCTTCTCGGCGGCGGCCCCGGCCTCGGCAGCCGCCTTGCGTTTCATGGCGGCATCGGCGCCGACCGCCTCGGCGAGCGAGCGGGTCTTGGCCGCCACGGCGGCGGCATCCTCGACGATGCGCTGGGCGGCCGCCTTGGCCTCGGGCGTGAGGTCGGCCACGGCGGTCGCCTTGCTCCGCGTGGCGACCGCGCCGGCGTCGGCCGCGATCCTGTCGGAATCAGCCTGGGCTGACGCGGCCCGCTCCGCGGCGAGACGCGCCTCGGCCACGCGGCCGGCCATGGCCTTCGCCCGGGCGGTGGCCTCCCTGGCCTCGTGGTCGGCCTTTTCATAGGCGGCGGCGGTCTTCGCGATGTCGTCCAGCAGCGCGGCCAAATCCTTTTCCGCCTTGGCGTGGACCGCCTGGGCATCAGCGGCGGCCTTCTTGCGTTCGGCGAAGAGCTTCTCGTTGGCCGCGTTGGTCTCGGCGGCCTTGGCCACGCGCGCGGACTGTTTCTTGTCCTCGGCCACCGCCGCCTCGCGGGCCTTCTCGTTGAACTCCACGGTGCCCTTGGCCACGGCCAGCGCGCGCGCCGTCTCGGCCACGCGCTCGTCGGCGTAGCGGTCGCCCTTGAACTCCGCCACGAGGGCGCCATTGGTGGCCTGCCAGAGGCGGCCCATCCCGTTGGTGCCGGCCGCGGCCACCCGTTGTCCGTCCGGGCGCACAGCCAGGGCCACAACCGGCGCCTGGGCCGCGTTGGTCAACACGCGCAGCACCTTGCCGTCCTGCGGTTGCACCAGGCGCACCCGGCCGTCGGCCCCGCCCACCCAGAGACGGGTTCCGTCGGGCTCCGTGGCGAGGGCGAGCACCGCGTTGGTCTGGCCGGCGATTGGCGTGCGCACGAGGCGCGACCCGATCGCCTCACCTGGCGTGCGGGGCGCCTGGAGCAGGTGGAGGGAACCGTCGGCCGCCCCGAGGGCCAGCCGCTGGCCGTCCAGCCACGCCACAGCCCGCGCGGGGAGCGAGACCGTGTCGAGGGGCTGGCCATCGGCGGTGATCCAGGTGCGGACCGTGCCGTCGGCGGCCGCGGAGGCAAGGCGGTCGCCGCCGGGGGAAAAGCGCAGGGCCACCAGCTCATTGGAATGGCCGGCGAGGGAGCGGAGGAGGCGGCCGGTGGCGGCGTCACGGAGGGCGATGGCATGGGCGGGCCCGGGCGTGGCGAGCAGGCGGCGGTCAGGGCTGAGGGCGAGGGCGGCGGCGCGGGGCAGATCGCCGAGATCAGGGGCGGCGAGCTGGACGTTGCGGGGGCGGCTCCAGAGCTTGACCTCGCCGAAGCCGGCCGAGGCGAGGAGGGTGCCGTCGGCATTGAAGGCGAGGGCATTGACGAGGTCGCGGTGGGCGGCGTTGGTGAAGCCGCCGGCGAGGCCGGGGTCGGACAGGCGCAGGCGCCATTGACGGGACGGCACATGGTAGACCTCGATGCGGTTGCCGCGGCCGGCCGCGGCGTATTGGCCGTCGGCGGTGAGGGCGACGGCGAGGGTGGGTTCGAGCGGCGGCGGCTGGTCGAGCCAGGCAACCGGGGTGACCCCGCGCACCTCGCCCTTGGCGCCCTGCTCGATCCAGAGCTTGAGCAAGGCGAGCTGGGCGGGCTGGAGGTTGGGGGCGTTGGCCTTGTTGCCCTTGGGGGGCATGCTGAGATCGGGGTCGAGGTGGGCGGCGGCCTGCCAGAGCAGGCTGCGGGCGGGCTGGCCGGGGACGACCCCGGCGCCATTGTCGCCGCCCTGGAGGATGAGCTTGGGGGTTTCGAGGTTCAGGCCACCCTTGGCCTGGGTGGTGTTGTGGCAGGCGAGGCAGCTGGACTTGAAGAGCGGGAGGATTTCCTTCTCGAAATCGACCGCGGTCTCGCGCCGCAACTCGGCCACGGGCAGGCCGGCCACGGGGGCGGCCGGGGTTTCCGCGGCACCCGGACAGGAGGGGGCGAGGAGGGCGGCCAGGGCCGCGAGGGCCGCGAGGACCAAGGGCACGCGTTTCATGCGAGGAGGGGATTGAGACACGTTCACGGGACCGGGTCGAGACTGTGCTACCCCCGCCTCCTATTCATGATTCCCCTCGCCTTGGCGGCGCGCGGCCGGCGGGGTCTTCATTTGGCGGCCTTGGCGGGCGGCAGAACCCGAACGCGGACAGGCTGGGCGTGGAGCTGGACGGTGACATCCCTGGGCTTGGCGCGCTCGTTCAGCTGCTTGGCCTGGGCGGCGGCGGTGTCCTTGGCGGACTTGGCGGCCTTGACGGCGGCCTCGGCAGTGGCGCGGGCCTGCTCGGCGGCGGCCTGGGCGGTGGTCGCCTGGGTGACCTGGGCGGCGGCGGCGCGCGCGGTCTTGTCCGCGGCGGTGGCGGCGGCCTTGAGGGCTTCATCGGCGGGGCTGGCCTCGGCGGCCCGGCGGGCCTGGGCGGACTTTTCGGCGGCGGCCTTGGCGGCGGTGGCGGCGGCGGTGACGGCCTGGGTGGCCTGGGCGACAGCAGGGCCGGCTTTTTTGAGGGCGGCCTCGGCGGACGCGATGGACTGGTCGGCGGCTTTGACCGCGGCCTCGGCGGCGGCGGCGCCCTCGGGATTGTTGCGGTATTTGCCGGTGGTGGAGCCCTGGAGGGTGAACGTGTGGAGACCTTCCCCGAGCTTGAGGGCGGCCAGGTCGAGGGTCAGCGTGAGGTTGGTGGCCTTGGGGTCCACCTCGATTTCCTTGAAGGCGTCCGCGTTGCCGGGGCCGGCGGGCTTGAGCTTGAAGGCGGCGTTGAATTCGCCGCGGCGGGTGACGGTGAAGGGGATCGGCAACTTGCCGCCGGCGGGCACTTCCCAGAGGCGGTTGGTGGCGGGGGCGACGGTGATGGGGGCGGCCTCGCGGTCGGTGAGCCCGACCGTGAAGGCCCGGGCGACGCGGGCGCGGGCGCGTTCGGTGTCGGTGGTCGGGACGGAAAAGACCAGGGTGCCGCCGCGGGCCTCGCGCATGAGGTCGCGATCGCCGATCCGGGCGCGGCCCACGAGGCGGACGGGGCCGGCGTGGAAGGGGGCGTTGGTGGCGCTGGCGAGGACGATGGACTGGGCGTTGCGGCCGCCCTCGAGGCGATCGCCGGGAAACAGGAACCCGGGCGGCGCATCCTCGAGGGCGAGCTCGATGGGGCCGCTGAAGCCGTCGCGGCGCAGGGCCATGACGCGGACGGGAATGGCGTCGCCGCGGCGCAGGAGGGGGACGCCGAGGTCGATGTTCTTGGCATCGGCCTTGGCCTTGGGCACGACGGTCATGGCCACGAGGCGGAAGTCGGGCGCGGGCGGGCGCAGGGCCAGGCGATACACATGACGGGGGCTGGCCACGGTGCCGCCGAAGAGGTCGCGGACGATGACCTGGTAGAGGCCGGTCTCGGGGGCCTCGAAGCGCCCGGCGGGATCGCGCGAGGCGGTGTTGAACTCGCGGTCGCCGACGTTGGTGTCCGAGTCCTGCAGTTCGAGGACCTCGACCGCCTTGGCGGCGCCGGCCTCGTCGCGCGTGAGTCGTTGCACGACGACCAGCGGGTCGGTGGGCAGGCCGAGGCGGGCGGACACCACCTCGATCCAGAGGGCGTCCCCCTTCTTTGCCTCGAAGGTGAAGGCGTCGGCATCGCCGGCGGGGAAGAACTGCCCGGCCACCTCGCAGGGGATGGGGACGCGCTGGGGGGCGGTGGGGCTGTTGGTGGCGGCCTCGAGCACGACCGGGGCGGAGGCGAGGCCGATCCGGAACGGGTTGGAAACCCCGCGGGGCCCGGTCACCTGGTGCTCGAAGGCGTCCAACGCGGCCTCCCCGGACCGCACCAGCAGCCCGGCATCGAGCCGGGATCCATCGGCCGGGGCGGTCACCGGCACGCTCAACTGTTCCAGCACCGTCCCGTCGGGCAGGCGGACGCCGGAAGGCCGTCCGCCCGGGAGCAGCCGGCCGAAGACGGTGACATTGGTGGTGGTGCCGGGCAGGAGGGCGGGCGGGAAAACATGATCCACGCGGGGCGCGGTGGAGAGGGACAGCCGGTAGAAATAGTCAGGGCCGCCCCGGTAAAGGAAGTCGGCCACGCCGACCAGCCAGGTGCCGGTCGCGGGCGCGGTGAAGTCCAGCAGGCCGGTGTGCCGGTTGCGCGTTTGTTCCGCGCCATCCGGCCCGGCCAGCACGAGGGTGGCGTCCAGGCGCGAATCGATTTCCTCGGCGAGGCATTCGATGAGGAGGCGTTGGCCGGCCTTGGCGGAGAACCGGTACCAGGCGACGGTGTTGGCGGCGGCCTGCCCGCTGACGGTGGCGCCCGGGGGGAGGTCGAAGGCTTGGGCGGGGGAGATGTTGGTGGCGGGGGCGGAGAACTCGGGGCCCTGGCCGACGACGAAGATGCGGGGATTGGAGATGCCGAACCGGCCGACGAAGCGGACCTCGTGGGGTCCGGGCGGGACTTGGGATCCGATGCGGACCTGGAAGCGGGGGCCGCCGCCCTCGAGGGGCCGGGCGGTGATGCCCGGGTGGGTAAAGTGGAGGCGGAGAGGTTCGTCGAGGTCGGCGCCGGCCACGGCGACCTCGGTGGTGCCGCCGCGGGGGCCACCCGGAGGGAACACATGGTCGAGGCGGGCCGCCGGCAACTGGGCGGCCAACCGGGCGGGCCCCGGGCCGGCCAGCAGCAGGACGGCAAGCAGGGCGACGCCGGGGAACGGACGCAGGCGGTGCCGGGACAGCGAGGTCATCACGGCCAGACTGGCCGGTTTCCGCCGGGAAGTAAACCCGCCACCGACCTCAGGCCATCCTGACGGGGCGAATTTTGCCCCAGACCTTCTTGAAGTTGGGATCCTTGCGGAGGTTGCCCAGGTCGGGATCCTTGAGCAGCCATTTGAAGTCCGAGAACCCCATGGCGATGGCCTTGGAGATGGCGGCCAGGCTGGGCTCGATTCGGCGGGCGAGGGAATAGCCGCAGGCGAGGTTGTAGAACACCGCGGGGTCATCCGGGTGCAGGCGGGCCAGCGTCTCCGCCGCGCGCAGGCCCTCCTCCTGGCGGCTGCGGCGGACGTAGTCCTCGGTGAGGACCAGCCATGCCTCGGCGCACTCGGGGTCCCGGCGCACGACGCCCTCCATGAAACCGATCTCGATATCGAGGTCGCGTTGTTCGCGGCGCGTCAGCTTCCGGCGGGTTTTGGTTTGGTGCAGCATGGCAACCGGCCGCCCGGGACTGCCCGGGCCGGGCGTTCATCACGGATTTTTAATCGGCCGGGAAAGCCTTCGGCTTTAGCCTTGGCCCGGGTTTGCGCGCGCCCGGGAGCGCGCGCGGCCCCAGTCCGCCATGCGATGCTTTGTCACCGGCGCGTCGGGATTCATCGGCGCGAACCTGGTCCATGCGCTCAACGCGCGCGGCCATGCCGTGCGCGCGCTGCTCCGGCCGGGGGCCGACCTGCGGGGCCTGGCCGGGGCGGAGTATGAACCGGTGCGGGGCGACCTGGCCGACCGGGCCGCGCTCGCGCAGGGGTTGCGCGGCTGCGACTGGTGTTTTCACGTGGCCGCGAGCTATCACCTGTGGCTGCCGGATTACCGTCCCCTCTACGCGGCCAACGTGGATGGAACCCGGCATGTCCTGGAGGCGGCCTGGGCGGCGGGTTGCCGGCGGCTGGTGCACACCAGCAGCGTGGCTTGCCTGAGCCCGGCGCGGCGCGTGGGGGGCCGCTGGGTGCCGGGGGACGAGACCCGGCCGGCGGCCTGGTCGGAACTGGGCTGTGCCTACCAGCGTTCCAAGTGGGAGGCTGAGCGGGTGGCCCTGGACCTGGCCGCGCGGGGGGCGCCGGTGGTGGTGGTGAACCCGTCGGCGCCGGTGGGGCCGCGCGACGTGCGGCCGACCCCGACGGGGGCGTTGATTCGGGATTTCCTGGCCGGCCGGCTGCCGGGCTACCTGGACACGGGATTCAACTGGGTGCACGTGGCCGACGTGGCGGAGGGCCATGTGCTGGCGGCGGAGCGCGGGCGGGTGGGGGAGCGCTACCTATTGGGCTGCGCGGAGGGGAACTGGACGCTGCAGGAGACCCTGGCGGTGCTGGCGGAACTGACGGGGAAGCCGGCGCCGACCCTGCGGGTGCCCTACGCGGTGGCGTGGCTGGCGGCGGTGGCGGGGGAAGGGGCGGCGTGGTGGACGGGGCGGTGTCCGCGGGCGCCGCTGGCGGGGGTGCGGATGGCGGCCGGGCGGCGGTGGTTCAGCCCGGCGAAGGCGGTGGGCGAACTGGGGCTGCCGCAGACCCCGCCGCGCCGGGCGCTGGCCGAAGCCGTGGAATGGTTTCGGGCCGGCGCCGGCGCGGGGGCGGGGCGGTGAGGGCGGGACCGCCTTAGAAGCGGTAGCCGACGCCCGCGATGATCTTCAGGTCGTTGTTCTCGCGGCCCTGGGGCGGCTCACTGCGGTAGGTGTCCTGCAGCACGACGCGCAGTTCGATGGTCTTGGTGATGGCGGCGGAGGCGCCAATCTCGGCGTTGAGCACGTAGTCGCCGAAATCCTCGAAGCGGGGGAGGTATTCGGCGGATTGCCAGACCTTGCCCTTGTCACTGAACTTGTGCTCGAAACGCTGGGCGAGGCGCAGGGTGATATACTGGTCGGACTTCTGGTCGGCCAGGTTTTCTGCAACCAGACCGGGACCGATTTCAAAGCCGAGCAGCGTGGTCTCGTTCTTGATCAGGTAATAACCGAGCAGGGGGCTCAGGGTGACACGGTAATCGACGCCGGCCACGGCATCATACTGGGCATCCGCGCGCAGACCGCCATAGAGATGGGGGCTGAACAGGTGGTTGTACTGGCCGAAGGCCTTGGCGTATTTGTCCGTCGTGGTGGTGTCCTCCTCGCCCGTGCCGTCGTCGGTCACCGTGTTCTCGCCGTAACCGGCATTGGCGCCCAGGAACACCTCGTCGCGGGTCCACTTGCGCTGGCTGTTCACGCCGATGGTGCCGAGGAAGGTTTCGCTGTTGCCGCGGGTGAGCGTGAGGCCGAGCGAGGCGACGCTTTCCCAGCGGTTGGTGTCAGGGGCGGCATCGGCGGCCCGGACGGTGCCGGTCGCCACGAACGCGGCGCCGAGGACGAGGAGGAACAGGCGTTGGAGCATGGGGAGGTGTGTGGTTTTGGTTGGATTCGGCGTCCGTCAGGGACGCGTGCAAGGTGGACTAGCAGAGGGCACCGGCGCGCGGGAAGAAAATTGTGCGCGCCCGGCCTGCTCCTTTGGGTACCCGGCCGGCTACGGGGCTTTTTCCTCCTGGCGCAGATAGACCCGGCCCGGCAACTGGCGGACGAGACGCTTCATTTCCAGGCTGAACAGGGCCACGGCCACCGCGCTGCTGGGCAGGCCGGTCTGGCGGATCAGGCCGTCGACGGTGCGTTCCTCCCCCGGGGGAAGGGCCGCGAGAACCTGCTGTTCCGGCGCGGGCAGTTCGACGGCCGGCAGGCGCCCGGTCTCGGCCGGCCCGGGCGGCCGCTGGCTGGGCGGGAACAGATACTCGAACTCGCCGAGGATGTCCTCCAGGCCCTCGCACAGCTTCGCGCCCTTCTTGATCAACTCGTGGCAACCCTTGCTGCGCGGGGAACTGATGGGGCCGGGCACGGCGAACACCTGCCGCCCGTAGTCGGCCGCAAAATGCGCCGTGATCAGCGCGCCGCTGGTCAGGTTCGCCTCCACCACCACCGTGCCCAGGGTCATCCCGGCCACGATCCGGTTCCGGATGGGAAAGGTCTGCCTGTCCGCGGGCCGGCGAAACGCGAACTGCGTCGCCACCGCCCCCTGCGCGGCGATGCGCTCGAACAACTCGCGGTTCTCGGGCGGAAACACCCGGTCGATGCCCGTGCCCAAAATGGCCACCGTCCGCCCCTGCGCGCTCAACGCCCCGTGATGCGCCGCCGTGTCGATGCCCCGCGCCCCCCCGCTCACCACCGTCACCCCCGCATACGCCAGCTGGTAGGCCAGCCGCCGCGCCACTTCCAGCCCATACGAGGTCGTCAGGCGCGACCCCACCAGGGCCACGCCATTCTTGTCCGCCGCCCGCAGCGAGCCCTTCACATACAACACGACCGGCGGGTCATAAATCTCCCGCAACAACGGCGGGTAATCCGGGTCGGCCTGGGTCAGGATGTGGCAGCCATACTCCGCGATGCGCCGCAGTTCGGCCGCGAGGTCGATGCCCTTCTCCCAGCCCGCGATGGCCGCCGCCGTGTCCGGCCCAATCCCGGGCACCGCCTCCAGGCGTGCCCGGCCGGCGCGGAGGATGGATGGGGGATCCCCAAACACATCCAGCAGCTGTCGCAAACGAATGGGGCCCACATGATCGATCATGTTCAGGGCCACTAACGCCTCCTTGGAGTCCATGGCACCCCCTGCTTAACCCGGCGCGGGACCCCGTGGCAAGCCGCTTGGCGCAAAACCGGCGCGCCCCCTTCACCCCGCGTCGGCCGGCTCAGTCCGCGGAGTATTCCTTCCGCGCCACGCGCCCGTTTGTCAGGGTGAGGAAAATCCCCTCGCAGTTGGGTTCCGGGCTCCTTTCCGGGTTCATGAAAAAACCCAGCCGGCCCGGTTCATCCACCACGAGTTTCGGCCGGGCGCGCGGCCCCGCCGCCGGATACTGCCGTTCCAGCAGGCGGAACACCGCGGCACGGTCCATGCCCACCTCGATGTTCGCATAGAAGGCGCGGTAGGTCCGGAGGCGGCCATCGATCCACTCGGGATGCAATGCCACGATGAGGCCGCCGGACGGCAGGAGGAGCCCAAACGCAAGGACCGCCAGCAGCGCCTTGATCCAGAACCGCACCACGCGCAGGGCGGCGGCCAGAATCATGAGGGCCAGCAGGGCTCCGGCCACCGCGGCGAGGAGAAGGATGGAACCGGTCGACATCATGGGCACCGCCCGTGCGGGCGCAATGGATGCGGACTCATCGGGGGGAGGCGCCTGGGCGGCATCATGAATTCAGCGCGGAGAGCATCTGCTGGAGCTTGTGGTCGAAGGCGGCCTGGTCCAGCACCGGCTGGGCGCCGGCCACGGGCAGATCCTGCTCCAGCTCAATCCAGGAGGTGCACCCGCCGTACTGGGGGAGGACCGGCAGCTCCAGCGGATGCGGCAGGCGATGCACGCGGAGGGCGAGCGCATGGATGTTCCTCGCCTGGCCCCAGTCGTAGCGGCTCGCGATGACGGCATTGGTCCACACATGCTGCCCGCGGAGAGATTCCGCGGCGGACAGGGTGTCGAGCCGGCGCGCGTGCGCCACCTCGGCCAGGAACTCGATGCGCACCCGGTCCGGCGGGGGCAGTTGGCGGACCATTTGATCGTAGCGGACCTGGGCCGACGGGATCACCGACTCGCGCTGCTGGTGGAACAGGGTGGGGAACAGCAGGAAGGACGGGTGTTCCACCTGGAAGCCATCCCGTTTCTCGAGAATGCCGCCCTTGCGCAGGATCACGATTTGTTCCCCGCGCCCCAGGGCATCCACCACCACCGCCCATTCCTTCAACGCCGTGCGCATGCCCCCGATCCTAGGCAAGCCCCTCCCGCCGCGCAATGCCGCCCACCCGCCCACCCGCTCACTTGCTTGGGTTTACTTTGGCGGTCCAACGCCTAGTCTTGCCCTCGATGACGCCGCGCACCCTCCTGGTCCGCAGCCTGCGCCACCATTGGCGCGGGCACTTGGGCGTTTTCCTGGGCGCGGCGGTGGGCAGCGCCGCCCTCATCGGGGCCCTGGTGGTCGGGGATTCCGTCCGCGGCAGCCTGCGCGATCAGGCGCTGCAGCGCCTGGGCCCGGCGGAATCCGCGCTCGCCCCCCACGATCGTTTTTTCACCCAGGACCTGGCCGGGCGGCTGGCGGAAGGCAGCGACGCCCGCCTGTGGGCCCTGCTCCGCCTGCCCGGCACGGCGGCCCGCCAGGACCGGACCGCCCGGGCCAACCACGTGCAGGTGCTCGGGCTGCCCGAGCGGGTTGACCGCGGGAAGGTCTGGCTCAACGACGCGCTGGCCGCGCAGCTCAACGCCAAGCCCGGCGATGACCTCGTGCTGCGCGTGCATAAGCCCACCGCCCTCTCGCGCGATGTGCCCATCACGCCGCAGAGCGACGCCAGCGTCGCCCTGCGCCTGCAGGTCGAGGGAATCCTCCCGGCCGGGGACCTCGGCAACTTCAGCCTGCAGGCCGGGGGCGCCCCGCCGCTCAACGCCTTCGTGAACCACGCCCAACTCGCCGCGGCCGCCGGGCTGGCCGGCAAGGCCAACGTGATCCTCGCCGCCGCCCCGCCGGGTTCGGCCGGGACCGGCCTCGATCTGGCGGCGCGCCTCCGGAAAGCCGTCACCCCCGCCGACCTCGGCCTCGAGTTGCGCGTCCTGCAGCGCGACGGCGCGGCCGAGGTCGAACTCATCTCGCCCCGCATCTTCCTTGATCCACCGGCCGTCGCCGCCCTGGGCCAGCAGGCGGCCCCCGCCCGCCCGGTCCTCACTTACCTCGTGAACCAGATCGCCGCCGGCACCCACCGCACACCCTATTCCATGGTCTGCGCCGCCGGGGCGCCGTGGACGCCGCCTGATTTGCGCGACGACGAAATCGTGGTGAACCAATGGCTGGCGGACGACCTGCGGGTGAAGGCGGGGGACACGGTGGACCTGGCCTATTTCCTGGCTGAATCCGGCGCGCGCCTGGTCGAGCGCACGAACCGGTTCCGCATCCGGGCCGTGGTCCCGCTGGCCGGGGTGCATGCGGACCGCAGCCTGATGCCGGAGTTCCCGGGGCTGGCCAAGGCGGAGAGCACGCACGAGTGGGACGCGGGCTTCCCGCTCGTGCACAAGATTCGCGACCAGGACGAGCAGTATTGGAAGGATCATCGGGGCACACCCAAGGCCTTCGTGAGCCTGGCGGCCGGACAGGCCCTCTGGGGCAACCGGTTCGGGAACCTCACGGCCGTCCGTTTCCCGGTGCCGGCCGGCACGGATCCGGCCGCCTTCCGCGACACCACCGCGCGGGAGCTGGTCGCCCGGATCGACCCGGCCGTGCTGGACCTGCGCTTCGCGCCGGTGCGCGCGCAGGCGCTGGCGGGGGCGGCCCAGGCGCAGGACTTCGGCGGGTTGTTCCTGGGGTTCAGTTTTTTCCTGATCGTGGCGGCGTTGATCCTGATGTCCTTGCTGTTCCAGTTTGGCCTGGAGCAGCGCATGGCCGAGACGGGCACGCTCCTGGCCCTGGGCTTCACCCCGCGGCGCGTGCGCGGGCTGCTGCTGCGCGAGGGGGTGGCGGTGGCCTTCCTCGGCGGGGTGCTGGGCGTGGCCGGGGGCCTGCTCTACGCCCAGGGAATGGTCCTCCTGTTGACCACCCTGTGGCGGGACGCGGTGGGCGGCAATCCCCTGGCTTTTCATGTCACCGGCCCGACCCTCGCGATCGGTCTGGTGGCCGCCGTGGCGGTCAGCGCGGTGACCATTGCGGTGGTGTTGCGGCGCCAGGCGCGCCGACCCGCGCGGGAGTTGTTGGCTGGTGGCGCAGGGTTGGAGCCGGCACCGACAGGCGCGGGACGGGGCGGAACCGCCCGGTGGGTGGCGGCCGGGGCGGGCGCGGCGGCGCTGGGCTTGATTGGCTGGGCGTTGTCGCGGCGCGACGGGGCGTCGCCGGAGCTGTTTTTCGGGGCGGGGGCGCTCCTGCTGGTGGCGGGGCTGGCGGGGGTGGCGCTCTTGCTGACGCAGCTGGAGCGGCGCGAGGCCGGGCGGCGGTTGACGCTGGCCGGGCTGGGCTTGCGGGGGTGCGCGCGGCGGCGCCAACGCAGCCTGGCCAGTGCGGCCCTGCTGGCCTGTGGGAGCTTCCTGGTGGTGGCGGTCGGGGCCAACCGGCTGGACGCGGACCGTGACGCCGGCCGGCGGGGGTCCGGCACGGGCGGGTTCACGTGGTGGGGCGAGTCGGCGCTGCCGATTGTGCGCGACCTGAACACGGCCGAGGGCCGGGAGTTTTACGGGTTGGACGACGCCCTGCTGCCAGGAGTGGCCGTGGTGCCGTTCCGGGTGCGGGAAGGCGACGAGGCCAGTTGCCTGAACCTGAACCGCGCGCAGCAGCCGCGCCTGCTCGGGGTGAACCCGGCCCTGCTGGCCGCCCGGGGCGCCTTCACCTTCGCCCGCGTCGAGCAGGGCCGCGCTGCCGACGCAGGCTGGGCCCTCCTGCTCGCCACCAACGGGGCCCCTGATGAAATCCCCGCCATCGGCGACGCGGCCTCCATCCAGTGGGCGCTGGGCAGGAAGCTCGGGGATACCATCGACTACGTGGACGAGCGGGGACGGCCGTTCAAGGTCCGGCTGGTGGCGGGCGTGGCCAATTCCATCCTGCAAGGCAACCTGATCATCGACGAGGCCGCCTTCCTGCGCCGGTTCCCGGGCGAGGCCGGGCATCGAATCTTTTTGATCGACACCCCGTCGAACATGGCCGCCGCCGGGCGGGAAAAGGCCGCCGCCGAGTTGTCCCGCGCCCTGCAGGACGCCGGGCTGGAACTGACCCCCGCGACCCGGCGGCTCGATGCGTTCAACGCCGTGCAGAACACCTACCTGAACACCTTCCAGGTCCTGGGCGGCCTTGGCCTGCTCCTGGGCAGCGCGGGGCTCGGCGTGGTGGTCCTGCGCAACGCGCTGGAGCGCCGGAGCGAGTTCGGGCTCCTGCAGGCCGTCGGATTCCGGCGGCCGTCGCTGCGCCGCCTCGTCCTCAGCGAACACGCGGGCCTGCTCGGCCTCGGCCTGGCCGTCGGCGTCCTGTCCGCCCTGGCCGCCGTGCTGCCCGTCCTGCTCGCACCCGGCGCGCGCGTCCATGCCCTCGCCCTCGGGGCCACCCTCGCCGGGGTGCTGTTCAGCGGCCTGCTCTGGACCTGGCTGGCCGCACGCCTCGCCATGCGCGGACGCCTCCTGCAGGCGCTCCGCCCGGAATGACTTTTCAACTCGAACCCACCCGCATGAAGACATCGCTGTGCCCTACCCCCCGCCTTCTCCGCCGCGCCGCCGCCGGCCTCGTGGCCGCCGCCCTGGCCGGCGCCCCGGGCCTCCACGCCGCCGAGGCGAAGCCGGTTTACGAGAACACCTTCGAGTCCGCGGCCCTCGACAAGGTGCCCGACGACATGCTGGTCCTCGACGGCGGGTTCGCGGTCAAGGAGGAGGCCGGCAATAAATTCATCGAGCTGCCCGGCGCGCCCCTCGAGACCTTCGGCATCCTGCTCGGCCCTTCCGAGGCATCCGGCCTTTCCATCCAGGCGCGCGTCATGGGCACCGGCAAGGGACGCCGCTTCCCCACCTTCGCCGTCGGGCTCAACGGCGTCGGCGGCCACCGCCTGCAGGTCTCCCCGGCCAAGAAACTGATCGAACTCTACAAGGGCGACGAGGTGGTCACCAACGCGCCCCTCGCCTGGACCTCCGGTTCGTGGACGCTCCTCCGACTGCAAAGCCGCAAGGTGAAGGAAGGGGAATACCGCATCGAGGGCCGGGCCTGGAAGCAGGGCGACCCGGAACCCAAGGACTGGCCGATCTCAGTCGTCGAAACCGCCGAGACCCCGGCCGGCCGCCCCAGCATCTGGGGCAATCCCTACGCCGGCACGGCCATCCGCTACGACGACCTGCGCGTGACCAGGACGGAGTAGGCTGCCCCGCTCCGCCACGCATCCGGTTCAAGGCGTCCCGGCCCCCGCCGGCGCCGGCAGGGGCGTGAACCAGCCGCGCAGCCAGTTCCAGAGGGCCTTCATTCCACGCAGGGTGCCGCTGTCCTGCACCCCCGCCAGGCCGTGCGCCCGGGCCAGTTCATCTTCATGCCCGGCAAAACGGGGGGGCACATACATCAGGGTGCGGATCAATCCCTCGTGCCGGTGCACGATCTCCGGATACACCAGGCCCCGGCTCACCCAATACTCGCCCACGGGCAGCACCACGGCGCGGCGCGCCCCCACCAGCCAGGGGCGATGTTCCAGCACCAACCGGCCCTCGTCGTCACGGCGCAGGCGGCCGCAGGTCCGCACCGGGAGCGACCCGATCCGGCGCGCGGTGAACACCCGGCTGGCCTGATGCTCGCGCACCGGCGTGGTCCGATGCCGGCGCAGCGAGGCAAAATCCCACGCGAAGACCGTCCCGAAGACGATCAGTCGCATCGACCATCCGGCGAGCAGGATTGCGACGAGGATGACCACGAGGGCGACGGCGGCGCCGAGCCACGGGTTGATCACGGCACTGCCGGCGACGAGGGCGAGGAGCAGGAGACGCGCGGACTTGAGGACGGCGTCCACCGCGCTGAAGGGGCTGAGCAGGATGAGGACGTTCACCACGTGGGAGAGCATCCAGACGACGAGGAACGCCGCGATGGCCACCGGGATGGCCAGGGCGTTGAGGAGGGTGCCGGCGTCAAGGGCGGCCAGGCCCAACTCGCGGGCCAGACCGGCGCCCTGCGGCAGGTCGCCGAACACGGAGGCGATGATGGGGACGAACAGCCCGGCGGCGAGCAGCGCGCTCACCTTGTTCTCGAACAGCTCGAGCAGGTCGAAGGGACGCTTGAGGGCGGCGGGCGTGGCTGTCCCGAGCACGTCCTTGAGGAAGACCAGGCCGACCAGCACCAGGCCGGTCACCCAGAACCATGGCCGGGCGAACCACGGCAGCCGGGCCCGCTGGGGCTCCGCGGTCTGGAAGTACTTCCAGGCGCCCACGGCGCTGACCCCCAGCAGGGGCGAGATGGCCACGCCGGTAAGGGTTGAAAGCGCCTGGGCCGCCGCCACCCCCGGTGGGGGCTTGGCCGCCGGCCCGGGATTGGCGGAAGCCGCCGGGGCCGGGTTCTGGCCGGGGGCCGGCGCAGGGTCTGCCGGGCGCGCGGGCAAGGGGACGACGAGGAGCAGGAGTACGAACAGCACACCGCCACCCAGGCCAAGGGCAAGGCCACGCTTCATGACCGCAGACTCTGCCGCGTCCACCATGCCCGCGTCCACTCACTAACTCATTCACCCGCCCAAGCACTCCCCGCGCCCGGGCGAGGGGGTTTGACTTTCCCGCCCGTCCCGGCAGACTAGCCATCGCCCCAATCCCGGGTTCGACCGTCGTATCGTGAACTCGCCCGCCGCCACGCCATCCTGCCCGCGCCACCCCGCCAGGGGACGCTGGATCCTGCGCGGCTGGCTGGTGCTCTGGCTGCTGCTGGCGGGGTCCGCGCCCGCCAACGTCCCTCCCTTCATCAATTTCGAGACGGCCCCGGTGCATCCGCTGGATCTCGGGCCCGACGGCCGCACCCTGGCGCTCTGCAACCTGCCGGACAACCGGGTCGAGTTTTTTGACGTGGCCTCCGGCCAGCCGGTGCCGTCGGGCAGCGTGCCGGTCGGGCTGGACCCGGTCACCGCCCGCTTCGCCAGTTCGAACGAACTCTGGGTGGTCAACCACATCTCCTCCTCGATCAGCATCATCGACGTGGCGGCCCGCCGGGTGGTGGCCACCCTCGACACCCCGGCCGGCCCGGCCGACGTCGTTTTCGCGGGGACACCGCGGCGCGCCTGGGTGTCCTGCGCGCGCACCAATGCCATCCAGGTCATCGATCCCGTCACCCGCCTGCCCGTGGCCACCCTCGCCATCGCCGGGGACCGGCCCACCGCGCTGGCCGCCAGTCCGGACGGAAGCAGGGTCTATGCTGCCATCTTCGAGTCCGGCAACGGGACCACCGTGCTGGGCCAGCGGCTGAGCACGATCACGGACGCGCCGCCGCCGGGGCCGGTCGATGACCCCTCCGGGCCCTATGGCGGACAGAACCCGCCGCCCAACGCCGGGTCGGGCTTCTCCCCGGCGCTGGCCCTCACCAATCCCCCGCCCCGCGTGGCCCATCTCGTGCGGAGAAACAACGCCGGACGCTGGCTCGACGACAACGGGGCGGACTGGACCGAATGGGTCTCCGGCACCAACGCCGCCCTGTCGGGCCGCGTGCCCGGCTGGGATCTGCCCGATCGCGACCTGGCAATCCTTGACACCGCCACCCTCGAGGTCAGCTATGCGCAGCGGCTGATGAACATCTGCATGGCCCTCGGCGTGAACCCCGTCTCGGGGGAGATCGCCGTGGTCGGCACCGAGGCCTTCAACGAACGGCGGTTCGAGCCGGTCCTCAACGGGGTGTTCCTCGAGGTGCGCCTGGCCCTGGTCGATCCCGTCACCCGCACCCATCGCCGGCGCGACCTCAATCCCCATCTCGATTACGTCACCCGCACCCTGTCCGAGTCCGGCCGCGCCCTGTCCCTGGGCGACCCGCGGGGGATCGTGTGGACGGCCGACGGCACCCGCGCCTACGTCACCGGCATGGGCTCGCGCAACCTCGTCGTCCTGCAGGCCGACGGCACCCGTGCGCGGCCGGAACCCGTGGAACTCGGGGAGGGCCCGACCGGCCTGGCCCTCGACGAGCCGCGCGGGCGGCTCTACGTGTGGAACCGGTTCTCCTCCTCGCTGTCCGTGGTCGACACCGCCGCCCTCACGGTCGTGACCAACGTCCCTGTCTTTGATCCCACCCCGCCCATCCTGCAGCGCGGGCGCCGGCACCTTTACGACACCCGCCGCACCAGCGGCCTGGGCCATGTCTCGTGCGCCTCCTGCCACGTCGATGCGCGCTGGGACCGCCTGGCCTGGGATCTCGGCAACCCCGCGGGCTCCCTGTCCACCAATCTCAACAATGTCTTTCACCCGATGAAGGGCCCGATGATGACCCAGACCCTGCAGGACATCATCACGCCGACCAACCACAACGGGCGAACCCTGGTCCAGCAGCCGCTGCACTGGCGGGGGGACAAGCGGAACCTTGAGGAGTTCAACCACACCTTCACCACCCTGCAGTCGGCGCCGGCCGAGCTGACCACCAACGAGTTGGCCGAGTTCAAGGCGCTCCTCGCCAGCACCTATTTCCCGCCCAACTTCCGCCGCACCTTCTCCAACAGCCTGCCCACGGCCCTGCCCCTGCCCGGTCATTACGGCCTGGCCCCGGCGGGCGGCGGACCCCGCCATCCCCTGCCCCCCGGGAATGCGCAGGCCGGTTGGCAGGTGTTCTCCGGGAGCGATTGCCGCGTCTGCCACGGCCTCAACCAAGGCCGGGACATCCTGGGCACCACCCTGCTGAACCTGCTCCGCAGCGGCAACCAGGGGGCCTTCAAGTCCTCCCAGCTGCGCAGCCTGGCCGAGAAGGTCGGGATGGACGGGCAGGATCCCGGGGGCCGTTCCGGGTTCGGCTACATGCACGACGGCACAGTCGACACCCTCACCACCTTCCTCGTGGAGGGCTTCCCGGATCGCGCCACCGATGACCAGGCCATCGCCAACCTCGTCGCCTTCATGCTCTGTTTCTCAGGGTCCGATCTTTCCCCCAACCCCAGCGGGCCCAGCCAGGATGTGCCCGCCGCCGCCGGAAGGCAGGTCACCTGGTCCACGCCCGCCATGCCCCCGCTGCTGGCCGACATGCATGCCCTGGCGCTGCGCACCAACAGCCGCGTCGAACTGGTGGTGCGCGGGCCGGTCGATGGCACCCCACGCCACTGGCTCCTGCGCCGCACCACCGGGGATTTCCAGTCGGATCGCCACGGCGAAACCGTCCCGGCCCTGGCCACGATCGCGGCGCTGGCGGGTCCCGGCCGGGAGTTCACCGCCACCCTGGTTCCCCAGGGATCGGGAGTCCGGCTGGCCCTGGACCGGGATGGCGACGGCTACTTCGACACCAGCGAAGCTGAGGGCGGACATGACGCGGCCAATCCCGCCTCCCGACCCGGACGCCTCCTCGCCATCACCCCGGTCGGCCCCGGCCTCGCTCTGAGCTGGGAGGCGGCGCCCGGCGCCCGCTACACGCTGCACTGGTCCACCAACCTCCCGGCCGGCCCGGCCGCCCCGCTCTGGACCCCGCTGGGACCCCCGTTGGCGGCCTTCCAACCCAGCATGAGTTACACCGACGCCCCGCCTGCCGGCCTGCGCGCGCGGTTCTACCGGCTGCGCCTCGAGCCGGAGCCCTGAACCAACCCGGCCAAACAAATCTGGCCTCCGGCCACTTCGTCTGTAACGTCCCCCCGTCCCTGCGCGTCATGGCTTCGTCGCTGCCGGGAACGGCATCCGGTCCGGACCGGCCAGCGCCAAACAAACCATCAACGAAGCCAACACGACTCACAGTCTCATGAAACTCAACTATCGCACCCTCCTCACCGCGCTGGCGCTCGCCAGCGCCCTCACCCTGCCCGCCCTCGGCGCCGACAAGCCCGGCAAGGATGCCCCCGGCGGCGACAAACCCCGCGCCAATGTCCTCAAGGATCTGAACCTCGACGACGCGCAGAAGGAAAAGGTGAAGGCCGCCCAGAAATCCATGCAGGAAAAGATGCAGGAAGTCCGTTCCGGCACCGGTTCCCGCGAGGAGAAGCAGGCTGCCGCCACCAAGGCCCGCGAGGAATACACCGCCAAGATGAAGGAAATCCTCACGGCCGAGCAGTTCTCGAAGTGGGAGAAGGCCACCAAGGACGCCGCCCCCAAGGCCGGCGGTGAAAAGGCCCCCCGCAAGAAGCAGCAGTAATCCGACCTTTCCCATCCCTTACCCGGTCCCGCATAGGGGCCGGGTTTTTCTTTGTCCAGGTCCGGGGACCGCGCCGCCCCGGGATGGACAGCCGAAGCGCGCCTGTGGAACACTCCGCCGCATCACCGTGACTGTCGATGCCCCGATCCTTGAGGCCCGCGGCCTGACCCGGAGTTTCCCCGGCGTGCGGGCCCTGCGCGGGGTCAACCTGACCCTGGGGCGCGGCGAGGTGCTGGCCGTGATTGGCGAGAACGGGGCGGGCAAAAGCACGCTGATGAAGATCCTGGCCGGTGTGCAAAGCCCGGACGCCGGGGAAATCCGCATCGACGGCCAGCCCGCGCACCTGGGTTCGGTGCCGGCCGCCCTCCGGCACGGCATCGCGCTCATCCACCAGGAGCTCAACCTGGCCGACAACCTCGACGTCGGGGCCAACATCTTCCTCGGACGCGAGCCCCGCCGCCTCGGCTTCATCGACCACGCCCGCATCCGGGAGGAGGCCCGCCGCTGCCTGGACCGGGTGGGGCTCGATCTCGACCCCGCCACCCCCGTGCACCAACTGCCCATCGGCCGGCAGCAGATGGTCGAGATCGCCAAGGCCCTCTCCGTGCAGGCCCGCGTCCTCATCATGGATGAGCCCACCTCCAGCCTGACCGGCCACGAGGCCGCCGCCCTCTTCCGCGTCATCCGCGAACTCAGCCGCGCCGGGGTCAGCATCATTTACATCTCCCATCGGCTCGGCGAGGTTCGCGAACTGGCCCATCGCGTCGTCGTCCTGCGCGACGGGGAAAACGCGGGCGAACTCCGCGACACCGCCATCACCCACGCGGCCATGGTCCGGCTGATGGTGGGACGCGACGTCTCCCAGTTTTACCAGCGCTCTCACGGTGCCGCCGCCGCCCCGCCGCCCGGCGCGGCCCCGGCCCCGCCCGCCCTGGCCGTGCGCGGCCTGCGCACGGCCGCGCACCCCGCCCACCCGCTCGACTTCGAGGTGCGGGCCGGGGAGGTGGTCGGGATCGCCGGCCTGGTCGGGGCGGGCCGCACGGAGGTCCTGCAGTCCCTCTTCGGCGTGGTGCCCGCCGCCGGCGGCGAACTCTTCGTGCAGGGCCAGCCCCGGACAATTCGCTCGCCCCGCGACGCCATCCGCTCCGGGCTTGCCCTCGTGCCCGAGGACCGCAAGCAGCAGGGGCTCCTCCTCGGCATGGCCGTACGCGAAAACCTCAGCCTGGCCAGCCTCGAGCGCGACCAGCGGCACGGGTTCCTTTCGCGCCGGCACGAACGCGACCTGAGCGCCCGCCTGATCCGCCAGCTGGGGGTGAAGACCCCGGATGACCGGCAGGTGGTCCAGTTCCTCTCCGGCGGGAACCAGCAGAAGGTGGTGCTGGGCAAGTGGCTGGCCCTCGAGCCGCGCGTGCTCCTCCTCGACGAGCCGACACGGGGTGTGGACGTGGGCGCCAAGGCGGAGATCTACGCCATCCTCGACGACCTCGCCCGGCGCGGCGTGGCCGTGCTGTTCGTGTCCAGCGAGATGGAGGAGGTGCTGGGCCTGAGCGACCGCGCCCTCGTCATGCACGAGGGCCGGCTGGCCGGCGAACTGCGCCGCAATCAATTGAGCGAGGAGGCCGTGATGCACCTGGCGACGGGAGGCGCCGCCGCCGCCTGACCCCGCGCCGGTGACCCATGAAAAAGCTGCTTGGCATCCTCGGCCTGCTCGTCTTCGTCTGCGTCGCCACGGCGCTGATGAGCGACCGGTTCCTCACCCCCTACAACCTCGAGAACCTCGTCCGCCGCACCGCCCTGTTCGGCATCCTCAGCATCGGGGTCGCCTTTGTCATCATCACCGGCGGCATCGATCTCTCCATCGGCTCGGTCGTCTGCCTGGTCGGGGTCGGGCTGCCCTGGCTCCTGACCGCCCAAGGCCTGCCCCTCCCGGCCGCCCTTGCCGTGGTCGCCCTGGTCACCCTCGCCCTTGGCTTCCTCCATGGCTGGCTCATCACCAGCCTGCGCCTCCAACCCTTCGTCGTCACCCTCTGCGGCCTGCTCATCTACCGGGGCGCCACCCGCGGGTTCACCAGCGACCAGACCATGGGCTTCGGCAACGGCTACAAGGCCCTTCGCTGGCTGGCCACGGGCGAAATCCCGCTCCTGCCGGGGTTCGGCCTGCCCGTGCCCTGCCTCATCCTGGCCCTCCTCGCCGCCCTCGCCGCCGTGTTCCTCAACCAGACCGTCCACGGCCGGCACCTGCTCGCCCTCGGCCGCAACGAGGAGGCCGCCCGCTACAGCGGCATCCCCACCCGCCGCCTCGTCATCCTCGCCTACGTCCTCAGCGCCGCCATGGCCGGCCTCGGCGGCACCCTCTTCGTCCTCGACGTCAATTCCGCGCAGCCGGTCGATTTCGGCAACTTCTACGAACTCTACGCCATCGCGGCCGCCGTCCTCGGCGGCTGCAGCCTGCGCGGCGGGCAGGGCACCATCCTCGGCGTCATCATCGGCGCCGCCCTCATGCAGGTGCTCCGCAACATGATCACCCTCGTCGACTGGCTCCCCGACCACATCGAGTTCGCCATCATCGGCACCGTCATCCTCGGCGGCGTCATCGTCGATGAACTCGTCAAACGCTGGGCCGCCCGCCGCCGCGCGACCCTCCCCCCATGAGCCCCCGGCGCCGTCGCGCCCTCGCGCTCGCCCTCCTGGGCACGCTGGCCGTCCTCGCCGCCCTCGCCGGGTTCCTCCGCCCGCGCCCCGTCCCCCGCGTGTCCGGCCCCTTCCCGCAGGAGGCCTACGTCTGGCAGCGCGCGTGGACCCCCGCGGTGGCCGCGGCAGTGTCCGGGCACACGAGCGGGCTCACCCGCCTGGTTGTGCTGGCGGCGGAGGTCCGCTGGGACCGGGGCGAACCGCAGGTCACCCGCGCCGACCTGCCGCACGACCTCCTGCGCGCGACCGGCCGGCCCCTCGGCCTGGCCCTGCGCATCGGGACGTTTCCGGGCCCCTTTGCCGCGGACGACGCGCGCGCGCGGGCGCTCGTCACGCTGGCCGGATCCCTGATGCGGGAAGCGGCGTCAAACGGGGTGGCGGTGAGCGAGTTCCAGGTCGATTTCGACTGCGCGGAAACCAAGCTGGACGGCTACGCCCGCTGGGTGGGTGCGCTCAGGCAGGCGGTGGCGCCTTGCCCCCTCGTCTTGACGGCCCTGCCGGCCTGGCTGAAGCGGCCGGCCATGGGCCCGCTGGTGCGCGCGGCGGACGGGTTTGTGCTGCAGGTGCATTCGCTGGAGCGGCCGTCCGGCGCGGGGGCGCCGCTCGTCCTCTGCGATCCGGCGGCGGCCCGGTCGGCGGTGGAACGGGCGGCCCGGCTGGGGCGGCCCTTCCGGGTGGCCCTGCCCACCTACGGTTACCAGGCGGGCTTCGGGGCGGACGGACGGTTTCTGGGCCTGGCCGCGGAGGGGCCGGCCCCGGGCTGGCCGGCCGGCGCGACCGTGCGGGAGGTGCGGGCGGATCCGGCGGCCATGGCCGACCTGATCCAGGCCTGGACCCAAGCCCGCCCGCATGGGATGGAGGGAGTGATTTGGTATCGCCTGCCGGTGGCGGGCGACCGGATGAACTGGGCCATGCGGACGCTGGAGGTGGTCATGGCCGGACGCGTGCCGCAGGCCGAGCTCCATGCGCAGGTGCGACGGCCCCAGCCCGGGCTGGTGGAGGTGGACCTGTCCAACGTCGGCACGGCGGATCACACGGGGCCGGTCCGGATCGACCTGCGCTGGACGGGCGGCCGGCGGCTGGCCAGCGATGCGCTGGGGGGATTCGACCTGGCGGAGGATGGCGCAGGCTTGCGTTGCCAGAGCGGGCCGGGCTTTCATCGCCTGCGCGCCGGCGAGATCCGGACGGTGTGCTGGGTGCGATTGGACCAGGAAAGGGAAGTAATCCTTGAACTGCATTGAAGGTGGCGCGCGGCGCGGCGGCCGGCGGGGGTGGACGGCCTTGTTCACCTGTGTCCTGCTGGCGGGATCGATCCGTCCCCTCGGATCGTGCGGGCCTGACTTTCCCAATTGGGTGCTGGCGGATCCGCTGGCCACTGCCTTGGCCGCCCCCTCCGCCCGGTTTGAGGAGCAGGTGCGGCGCCTGCAGTTGGTGCCGACGCGGCGCCAGGCGCACCACTCGGGTTCCGGGCTGCAGCCGGGCGGTTGGGACAAGGATACATTCAGCCACAGCCGGGCCACGGTGGAGGCGGAGATGGCCGATCTGGGCCGGGCCTTGGAACGGACCATGTTGGCGGGGCCGGACCGGGAACGCATCCTGGCGGCACACCGGGTGGAGCGACTCAAGCTGGGCGAGGCCGCGCCGGGTCCGGCCGGCCGGAAGGACGCAACCCCGGGCGGGTGGGCCAATGACCGACTGCGCCCCTCCCCGGACCATGGGCCGAGGGTCAGCCCGGGATCCGTCCCGCAGGTGACGCCGGGGTTGCCGGGGGAGTTTGCCGATTACCTGCGGGGCGCGGTGGCCTGGCACCAGGGAGACTTGGCCGGGGCGCGCGCCGCCTGGGCGCAGCTGCTGCGGCGGCCGCCAACGGAGCGCCGTTATAAGTCGACCTGGGCCGCCTACATGCTGGGGCGAAGCTGGGAGGAGGAGGATCGGGACCGGGCACTGGGTTTCCTGCGGCAGGTCCGCGCGCTGGCCGACGCCGGGTATGCGGATTCCTGCGGGCTTGCGGTGGCGAGCCTTGGTTACGAGGCCCGGCTGCTGTGCCGCGCGGCGCGGCTGCCCGAGGCCACCGATCTTTACCTCGAGCAGGCCGCCGCCGGGGAACCCACGGCGTTCCTGTCGCTGCGCTACGTGGCCCGCCAGGCCATGGAAGGCCCGTCGCGCCGGCTCACCGCCATGGCCCGCCATCCGCGCGCCCAGCGCCTGGTGACGGCCTACGTGCTGGCCTGCGGCCATGCCCTGGCGGAGATTGACGTGGACGGACCCATCAAGGAGCGGTCGCTGCAGCTCTGGAAGGCGGCCGCCGGCAAGCTCTCCGTGGTGCCCGCGCCGCCGGCCGGCTGGCATACCCTGGAGCTGCCCGCGCGGCGGTGGTTGGAAGCCGTGGAGGAGGCGGGCGTGAAGGACGTGGCGGCGGCGGAGGATCTGGCCCTGGCCTGTTACCAGGTGGGCGAGATGGACCGGGCCCGGCGCTGGCTGGCGCGCGCGCCGAGCACGCCGGTGACCCAGTGGCTGGAAGCCAAGCTCCTGCTGCGCGACGGCAAGCTGGAGGAGGCGTCGGCGCTGTTGGCGGCCGTGGCCCGGCATTTTCCCGTGACGCCCGGATCCACGAACCGCCCGGCCCCGCCTGGCCTCGCCGGGGAACTGCAGGTTTACATGCGCGAGGATGAGAACGCCTCGATGGGCGAGGCGGTGCGGGCCAACCTCGCGGTGGCCCAGATGGCGCGGCGCCAGTTCATTGAGGCGCTCGACGCCCTCCTGCATTCCGCGAAAGGCTACTGGATGGATGCGGCCTACGTGGCGGAGCGGGTGTTGACGCTCGAGGAACTGCAGGCCTACGTGGATCGCACCTGGCCGGCGTCCACGACACGGACGGCGCCCCATCCCGACCCGGCCACCCGCGACGAGAAGGTCCTCCTCGCGGGAGCGCGGCAGGCGCAGGAGGAGTTCGGGTCCGCCGATCGGATCCGCCACCTGCTTGGCCGCCGGCTGGCCCGGGCGGGCCAGTGGGAGCAGGCCCGGCGCTATTTCCCGGCAGCCTGGCAGCCGCTGCTGGCGCGGTTCCTGGCGGCCCGGCAGACGGCCGGGCCGCCGGGGCGCGACGCACAAGAGCAAGCCCTCGGCCTGCTGGAGACCGCCCGGCTGCTCCGCCGGCACGGGATGGAGTTGATCGGGACCGAGGTTGAGCCGGACTGGCGCGTCTACTCGGGTGATTTTGAGGCGGGGGTCAGCGTGGAGGTGCGCACGGCCATGCTCACCAACGGGATTCCGTCCACGGGGGAGGAACTGCGGCGGGCCAAGGCCCATGGCGTCCAACCGGAGGAACGCTGGCATTACCGGGCGGTGGGCCGGGCGACCGCCCATGAGGCCGCCCGGCGCCTGCGCGGGGCCGTGTTGCCCGGTCAATCCCCGGCCGACCGGGCGCGCGTCCTCTTTGCCGCCGCGCAGTTTGCCCAGACCAACGGCATGGGCTTCAGCGAGAGCGGCCGCACGACCACCGCCCGGCCAAGCCTGGGCGCCGAGGCGGACTTCCTCTGGCAGGCCGGCTACAGCGCGGCCTCCCTGGCCTGGGAAGCGGCCCGCCTGCTGCCGGACAACACGGACGAGACGGCGCGCATCCTCTACGAGGCCGGCCGGTGGATCCGCAGCGACCCGGCCGCCGCCGACCTGTTCTACAAGAGCCTGGTGCGGCGATGCGGCCGCACCGCCCTCGGGGCGGCCGCTGATCGGGCCCGGTGGTTCCCGAAGCCGCCGAAGGCGCCCGAACTGGAAACCCCCGCCCCGGAAGCCACCCCCTGAGGCACCCCCACTCCCGCCCCGGCCCGGGGCCGGGCCCGTGTTTTCCCGCTACCTTTCCGGCCTGAGTTGGGCCATGGTGTTGGCCGTGAACGCTTGGATCACCAGCTATGTGCAGGCCCAGAAGGCCGCCCTCGACTCCATCCCCGTGGCGGCGGTGCAGGGAGTCATCGAGCAGTTCCGCCAGGCCCTGCGTGAGGACCGGCAGATCTTCGTGCTCGGCAACGGCGGCAGCGCCTCCAACGCCTCCCATTTCGCCACCGACCTGGGCAAGGGCTCCTCGGACAAGCTCCAGCGCCGTTTCCGCGTGCTCTCGCTCAACGACAACGTCAGCTGGATGACCGCCCTCGGGAACGACTACGCCTACGACGAGGTCTTCGTGCGCCAGCTCATGAACTACGGGCGCCCCGGCGATCTCGTGCTGGGCATCAGCGTGAGCGGCAATTCCCCCAACGCCGTCAAGGCCCTGCAGTGGGCCAAGGACAACGGCCTGCGCACCATCGCCCTCGTGGGCGCCAAGCGCGGCCGCATGGCCGAGATCGCCGACACCCCGATCGTCATTGATTCCACGCACTACGGCCGGGTCGAGGACGCGCAGATGGGCATCTGCCACATGATCTGCTACGCGTTCATGGAGAACCCCGAGATCGGGGCGGTCTGACCCGGCCCGGCCACCCTGCCACCCCGGCGGCCTGGCCGGCACCCGCCTCCATGCACGCACTGCCGTCCTTCGCACGCCGGTTCGCCACGGCCGCCGCCATGGCGGCCGCCCTGCTCACGGCCGCCGCCAGCCCCGCCGCCCCCGCCCCAACCGTTCCCTGGGGGCAGTTCCGCGGGCCGGACGGTTCCGGGATCGCGCCCATCCACCGTGTCAGCACGCTGCCCGGGTCCAACTCTCTCGCCTGGAAAAGCCCGGCCCCAGCCGGGTTGTCCTCGCCGGTGCTGGCAGGGGGCCGTGTTTACCTGACGGGGGTGGAACAGGGACGTCTGGTGACGCTGGCCTGGGATGCCTCGGACGGACGGTTGCGCTGGCGGCGGGAAGCGCCGGCCGCGACGCTGGAGCCGGTGCACGAGGTGAACAGTCCGGCCACCCCCACACCCTGCGCGGATGCCGCCGGCGTGGTTGTCTACTTCGGCACGTTCGGCGTGCTGGCCTACGATCCGGAGGGACGCGAGCTCTGGCGCCATCCCATCCCGACCCCGCGCAGCCTCTACGGGTCCGCCTCCTCGCCCATCCTTCACCGCGACCTCGTCCTCCTGGTGCTGGACAACGACGCCAACCTTCCGGGCAGCAAGCTCAGCCAGTCGCGCCTGCTGGCCCTGCGCCGGGCCACCGGCGAGGTGGCCTGGGAAACCCCGCGTCCCTTGCACCGGAGTGGCTGGGCCACGCCCGCGCTCTGGCGCCAGCGGGAAGGCGACGAACTGATCGTGCTGGGCAGCGGCCGGGTCTGCGCCTACGACCCGGCCACGGGGGTGGAGAAGTGGTTTGTGACGGGGTTCGCCCGGGAAACGGTGGCCACCCCCGTGTTCGGCGGCGACCGCGCCTACGTGGCGAGCGCCATGGGCGGGCAGGCGGATGAAAAGCCCGACCCAGACCCGCTGTGGCAGGCCATGCTGGCCTTTGACCGGGACGGCGACGGGCGCATCGCGCGCGGCGAGGCCACCGGACACTTCACCTTCCCGCTGCGGCCGGAACTGCCGCCGTCCCATCCCGGCTTTGGCATCCCCCTTCCCGCGGCGCCCGATCGGCGCCAGGCGCAGCAGGGACGCATCTTTGACGGCACGGACAAGGATCGGGACGGCTTCTGGACGCGCGAGGAGTTCACCGCCAACATGGGATCGCGCCCGTTCCGGCCACGCCTGGTGGCGCTGCGGCCCGGCGGCCGTGGCGACGCGACCCAGACCCACACGGCGTGGGAACTGAACCGCGCCGTCCCCGAGGTGCCCTCGCCGCTCTTCCATGAGGGCATCCTCTACCTGGCCCGCAACGGCGGGGTGCTGGCGGCGGTGAACGCGGAGGACGGGCGCCTGCTCTACCAGGAGCGCCTCGGCGCAGGCGGTGATTACAACGCCTCCCCCGTCCTGGGCGGCGGGCATCTGTTCCTCGTGTCGCAACCGGGGGTGCTGACGGTGGTGCGGGCGGGCCGGACCTTTGAGCGCGTGCACCAGCACGAGGTAGGCGAGCCCGGGGCGGTCACGCCGGCCCTGGATGAGACCACGCTATACCTGCGCACCCGGGCGCATCTCTGGGCGTTCCGCGCGCGGTGAGCCCGGCGTTCGCTTGACGCGGCCGGGGCCCGCTGGCAAATGGTGCGCATGGATCGACGACGCTTTTCCTTCCGATGCCTGTCGTTGGTGCTTTTCCTGATGACCCTGCCAGGGGGAACGGCCCTGGTGAAGGCAGCCGAGCAGGGGCAGCGCCTCCGCTGGGACCACCGGGAGTCCGTGCGTTACCAGGAGAACCATGACCCCTCGATGATTTGGCTCACGGACGGCCGCAAGCTGCAGGTGCACTACGGCAAGCTGACCTGGAAACAGGTGGAACAATGGAAGAAAGGCCGGGCGTTGACCCTGCGTTACACGGTGGCGGAAGGCCTGCAGTTGGTGGATGACGCCACGGGCGGGCGATTGCGCGTGCTGGGCGGCATGCCGCACCCGCTCGACGGACTGCTGGACCGGAACCTGGAGCGGGCTGAAAGCACGATGGGCATGGCCGAGTGCTACAGCCAGGCGTCCCGGCAATGGGAGCTGGAGATGAATCGCAACCTGAAGGAGCTGCGGGCGGCGCTCCCGCGGGAGGAAAGCCTGGCCGTGCAGGCGGCCCAGGAGGCCTGGCTGAAGTTCCGGGACCAGGAGCGCAAGGCCATCAACGCCATCAACAATCGGGAAGGCACTGGCACCATCACCATCCTCAATGCCGGCGGGGCCCACCTGCGGGTGACCCGCGACCGCGCCCTCCACCTGGAGAGCCAGTTGGCGGAAGTGCTGTAGGACAGGCCGGCCACGCCGGGCGGCGCGGCCATCTGCCAGGGGCACCGGGGGCGAAGCATCCTCGCTCCCGCCGCTTGCACGCGGCGCGGGCCTCTGGCATGACTCTCCCCGCCAATGAGTGTGAATGACCCGGTCCGGATCCAGGATCTGCCTGCCCACGAACGTCCGCGCGAGATGCTCCTGAGCCAGGGCGCCGAGCACCTGCCCTCCGCGCACCTCCTTGCCATCCTGCTGCGCACCGGCCTGCGCGGGCATTCCGCCCTGCATGTCGCCGAGCAGTTGCTGGGGCGCTTCGGGTCGCTCGACCGCCTGGCGGGCGCGCCGCTGGAGGAACTCCGCCGCATCAAGGGCATCGGGCCCGACAAGGCGGCCACGCTAAAGGCCGCCTTCACCCTCGCCCGCCGCATGGCCGCGGAACGCCGCCCCGAGGCGCCCCTGCTCGACAACCCGGAAAGCATCGCCGCCCTGCTCCGCGAGGACCACCGCCACAGCGCGAGCGAAACCTTCCGCGTCGTCCTCCTCAACACGCGCCGCCGCCTCCTCCGTGTCGAGACCCTGTCGCAGGGCACCCTCGACACCGTCCTCGTCCATGCGCGCGACGTCTTCCGCGCCGCCATCCTGGCCAACGCCGCCGCCCTCGTCCTCGTCCACAACCATCCCAGCGGCGACCCCACCCCGTCCGAGGCCGACATCCGCGTCACGCGCGACCTCATCCGCGCCGGGCAGCTGCTCAAGATCGAGATCCTCGACCATGTCATCCTCGGCCGCGCGACCCCTGAGCGCCCGCGCGATTACGCCTCGCTGCGCGAGTTGGGGCATTTCTACGGTTGAGCAGCGGGGCAGGGAGCGAAAGTTGGGCGTTGCACAGGGGCCGCTTCTTCCTATTTTCAAAGCCATGAAAATCCCTCGGCGTGCCGCATTGCAGGTGCTTGGACTTTCCGCGCTGGCGGGGCTGGCGGGCAGGGTGTCCCTGGGCCAGGCCCTGGGCGCCGAACCGGTCGGGGCGGGGAGCCCATCCGGACCGGAGCCCGACGTGGAACTGGACCTGATTGCTGCGCCGGGCGAGGCAACCTTGACTCGCGGCCAGGCGACGCGCGTGTGGCGGTTCACGGGCAAGGTGCGGCGCGGCCCGGCCGAGGCGATCCAGAGCCTGCCTGATTCCTACCTTGGCCCGGTGCTGCGCCTGCGGCGCGGCCAGCGCGTGAGGATTCATTTCCGGAACGACCTCGGCGAACCCTCCATCGTGCACTGGCACGGGCTGGATGTCCCGGAGGCGGCCGATGGACACCCCCGCTTCGCGGTGGGCCACGGACAATCGTATGTCTACGACTTCGAGGTGACCAACCGCGCCGGCACCTACTGGTATCATCCGCACCCGCACATGCGCACGGCGGCGCAGGTCTACCAGGGCCTGGCCGGGCTGCTGCTTGTGTCCGACCCGGAGGAGGAGGCCCTGGCCCTGCCCGCGGGCGGGAATGAGGTGCTGTGCGTGCTGCAGGATCGCCGGTTGGATTCCAAAAACCAGTGGGTTTATGCCGGGGGCTCGGGCGAGGGCGGGGCGGCGGAGGTCGAGCGGGGGCCCGGCCGCGGGCGCGGCATGGGCGGACGCGGCATGGGGATGGGCGGCATGGGGCAGATGATGGAAGTGATGAACGGCTGGTTGGGCGACCGGATGCTGGTGAACGGGCAGCTGAGCCCCACCTACACGGTGGATCGGGGGGCCTGCCGCGTGCGCCTGCTGAACGGGTCCAATGGGCGGATTTACAAGCTGGCGTGGAGCGACCGGACGCCCATGACCCTGCTGGGCGGGGACGGCGGGTTGCTGGAGAAGGCGCGGCGCCAGCCGTCCCTGGTGCTGGGTCCGGGGCAGCGGGCGGACGTGTGGGTGGATTTGTCCGACCGCCGATCCGGGGCCCGGCTGAAGCTGGTCAGCCGGGAGTTCCCGGTCGAGGACGCGGGGCGGATGGGGATGATGGAGGAGAGTTCGCCGGTGCGGCAGGGGGCGGAGCTGGAGTTGATGACCTTGAAGGTCTCGAGCCGCCGGGCGCCGGAGAGGCGGCTGCCCGAGGTCCTCTCGCGCCACGATTACCGGCCGCAACCCAAGGCGAAGGTGCGGCCGGTGCCGCTCAACTTCATGCGCATGACGTGGTTCCTCGACGGGCGCACGTTTGACATGCAGGACGTGGCGGAGGAGGAGACGGTGAAGGCGGGGTCCACGTGGATTTGGGAGTTTGAAAACCAGCCGAACCCCATGGGCATGGCCATGGCGCATCCGATGCACGTGCACGGGCCGCAGTTCCGCGTGGTGTCCCGCACGGGCGGCTCGGCGAAGAACAGCCTGCGTGAGGGGTTGAACGACGACGGGTGGGTGGACACCGTGCTGATCCTGCCCGGGGAGAAGGTCCGCACACAGATCCAGTTTTCCCGTTATCCCGGCCTCTACCTTTACCACTGCCACATCCTCGAGCACGAGGACATGGGGATGATGCGGAACTTCCGGATCACGCCGGCCTAGCGGACGGCGGGGACGGCCGGGGCGGCCTTGGCCTGAATCTCGTCGATCCACTTCTGGATCGACTGGGGATTGGGGGACAGGGTCCGGAGCACGGTGAGATGCTCGATGGCGCGGCCGTGGTTGCCGGCGGCCTCCTCCAGCCTGGCCAACTGCCCAAGAACCTGCGCTCCCAGGAAGATTGAGTCCTGTTTCCGGGCCTCCTCCAGCTGCAGCCAGTTCTTCAAGGCCAGCTCCCAGATGTTGCGCGCCCGCACCGTGTCCTTGCGGTCCTCCGCCTGGATGCGGCCGATTTCAAAAAGAATCTCCGCGTTGCCCGGATTCTGGCGCAGGCCCTCGCGCAGGAACTGCTCGGCCTCGTTGACCTTCTGCAGGCCTGTGCGCAGCCAGTAGGCGGTCACCACGTAGGTCTCAATGCGGTGCGGGTCGAGGGCGACCGAGAGCTTGAGCCACGGGAGCATCTCCCGCTCGTCCGCCACCCGGCGGCCCGCGCCATGCCCGCCGTGACCGGCATGGTCATGGTCCGGCTGGTCAGCACAGAGTTTGCAGTCGTGATCGTGGTCGTGGGCGTGCCCGCCACCCAGATGGGAATGACGGGACTGGAAGAAGTGGCGGCCGAAGGCCTCGATCCAGTCGCGCGGGCGGCCGAGGAAGTCCTCCTCCTCATGCCCGGCGTGGTCATCGGCGGGGGTGCCGCGGAGGCCGGCGGCGAGGTGGGCGCCCTGGTGGGGATCGGTGGTGTCAAAGATGGACGGATAGTACCCGTTGTGGAAGTAGGCGTCGGCTTTGGCGTAGAAGTGGCCGCCGAAGAGCCGACGCGCATCGCCGAGGACGGTTTGCACGACGCTGTCAGTCCGGGCGTTGTGGCCGGGCCAGGTGAGGAACCAGGGCCCGATGACCGTGGACAGGCTGAGGGCGGTGGACCCGAGGAAGGCGAGCGGGAGGAGATTCGCAGCCATGGCCGGGGGTCAGTTGACCGCCTTGCGGCGGAAGAGGAGGCAGGCGATGGCGAGGAAGAAGGCGGTGTAGGCGCCGGCGTAGGCAAGGGCGGCGGCCCAGACTGTCCAGGGCACGAGGGCACCCTCATGGACGATGAGGCTGCGCAGGTCGAACCACTCGAGGTGGGGCAGCGTGAAGTAGACGGCCTGCAGGATGGTTTGGCCGGGCTCGGTGAGGCGGAGGGCGACCTTGTTGAGGTGGCCGCCGAGGTAGAGGATGGCGGCAGCCACGACGAGGGTGATGGTGTTATTGGACGAGGGGGCGGCGAAGACGACCGAGCCGAGCATGGCCATGGCGCCGACGATGCCCAGGGCCGCCCAGTGGAGGGTGAGGGCCTGGAGATGGTGGGCGACGGGCCAATGTCGTTCCTGGATCGCGGCCATAAGGCCGAAGAAGGTGTAGAAGACCAGGAGCGCGATGCCGGAGGCGATCCAGCAGCCGAGGAATTTGCCGGTGACGACCTCCGAACGGGTGACCGGCTTGGCCAGGAGGGGGAAGAGCGTGCGGTTCTCGCGCTCGGCGGGGAGCTGGCGGGCGGTGGCGGTGACGGTGATGACGAGGGACGAGGCCCAGATAAGGAAGAGGCAGAACTCCTTGAGGTAGCGGACGATGCCGTCCTGGTTGAAGACGTTCACCGAGCCCATGACGAGGGTGATGAGGGCGGTGAGGACGAAGAGGACGTAGAAGTCCTTGCGCCGGGCGAGCTCCCGGAGGGAGACGCCGGCGATGGCGCTGACGTTGACGAGGGTGCCGGGCCCCGTTGCGGCGGGGGCGACGGCGTCAGGCAGCTGCGCGAGAGAGAGCGGATTCGCTGGATTCATGGTAGCCAATGAGTTTGAGGAAGACCTGCTCGAGGTTCTGGCGGCCGTGCTGCTGGAGGAGGTCCGCGACGCGGCCCTCGGCCTGCAAACGGCCTTGATGGAGGATGGCGACGCGGTCGCAGACGGTCTCGACCTCGCCAAGCTCGTGGGAGGAGAAAAAGACGGTGCGGCCCTCGTTGCGGAGGCGCTGGATGATTTCGCGAACCTTCATGCGGCCGATGGGGTCGAGGCCGCTGGTGGGTTCGTCGAGGATGAGGAGATCGGGATTGTTGATGAGGGCCTGGGCGAGGCCGACCCGCTGCTGCATGCCCTTGGAATAGGTCCGGAGCGGGCGCCGGCGGGCGTGGTCCAGCTCGACCAGCCGGAGGACTGCATCGATGCGGCGGTCCAGCTCGGCGCGCGGGATGCGGAAAATCTTCCCGTAGAAGCGGAGGATCTCCTCGGCGGTGAGGAACTTGTAGTAGTAGGTCTGCTCCGGCAGGTAGCCGATGCGCTGGCGGGCGATGGGCTCGCGCACATTGACGCCGAAGAGGGAGGCCTCGCCGGCGGTGGCGTTCACGAAGCCGAGGAGGACGTTCATGGTCGTCGTTTTCCCGGCGCCATTGGGGCCGAGGAAGCCGAAGACCTCGCCGGGACGGACGGCCAGCGTGAGGCCTTCCAGGGCCACCTTGACCGGCTGGCGCGCGTCGCGGGTCCGGAACTCAACCCGCAGGCTGTCGGTTTTCAGGATCGCGTCGTTCATAGCATTCCATTGCACTGCACGTCGGATCGGCACTTGCCGGAAACCCTTTAGCCCGGAAGACCAATTTTATCGCTGCCCGGGTGAGCGGGCTGAGCCTCTGGTCGGGGACACCCTTCCGCTGCTCCCCATGCTGGGCAGCGGGCCTCCCCTGCCCTAGGATGCGCCGGTCTGCCACCGCATGCCTGACATCGTCCTGGCCACCCTCAACGCGAAGCACGTGCACGCCTCGTTCGGGCTGCGCTACCTGCTCGCGAACCTGGGCGACCTGCGGGACCGGGCCGGGTTGGCCGAATTCGACATCAACCAGCGTCCGCTCGACATCGCGGAGGCCCTGCTCGCCCAACAACCCCGCATCGTCGGACTCGGGGTCTACATCTGGAACACCGCCGAGACCACCGAGGTCGTCGCCGCCCTCAAGCGCATCCGCCCCGACCTGCTTGTCGTCCTGGGCGGACCCGAGGTCAGTTACGAGACGGACCGGCAGGAAATCGTCCGGCTGGCGGACCACGTGATCACCGGCGAGGGCGACCTGGCCTTTGCCGCGCTTTGCCGCCGGCTGCTGGACGGGGAACGGCCGGCGGACAAGGTCATCGCCGCCCCCCTCCCGGACTTCCCGCAGCTGGCCCTGCCCTACGACCTTTACACGGACTCCGACCTGGCGCACCGGGTGCTCTATGTGGAGGCCTCGCGCGGGTGCCCCTTCTCGTGCGAGTTCTGCCTGAGTTCGCTCGACGTGCCGGTGCGCCAGGTGCCGCTGGAGCGGCTGTTGCCGGCGCTGCAGCGGCTGCTGGACCGGGGGGCGCGCCAGTTCAAGTTTGTCGATCGCACGTTCAACCTCGATCTCCGCTTCAGCAGGGCCCTGCTCGAGTTCTTCCTCGAACGCTGGCGGCCGGGGCTGTTCCTGCACTTCGAGATGATCCCGGACCGGCTGCCGGAGCCCCTCCGCGAGGTCATCGCCCGGTTCCCACCCGGGGCGCTCCAATTCGAGGTGGGCGTCCAGACGCTGAACGACGACGTGTGCCGGCTGATTTCACGGCGCCAGGACGTGCGCCGGCTGGAAGAGAACTTCCGGTTCCTCCGCGCGCACACGGGCGTCCACATCCACGCCGACCTCATCGCGGGGCTGCCGGGGGAGAGCCTGGAGAGCTTTGGCGCCGGGTTTGACCGCCTGCTGGCCCTGGGGCCGCAGGAGATCCAGGTGGGGATCCTGAAGCGGCTGCGGGGCACCCCCATCATCCGGCACGACGGGGACTGGGACATGCGCTACAACCCGCATCCGCCCTACGAGGTCCTCTCCACCCGGCTGTTGGATTTCCCGACCCTGCAGGGACTGCGGCGGTTTGCGCGCTACTGGGACCTGGTGGCCAACAGCGGGAACTTCGTGGAATCGACGCCACTGCTGTGGACCGCGGGAGGCTCGCCGTTTGCGGCGTTCCGGCGGTTCAGCGAGTGGCTCCATGCGGGGGTTGGGCGCACGGACAGCATTGCGCTGCCGCGGTTGGCGGAGTTCCTGTTCCGGCACCTGACGGAGGTGACGGGCGTGGAGGCGCGGGCGGCGGCGGAGGCCCTGGGGCGGGACTGGGTGCGCCCGGGACGCCACGATGTGCCGGAGTTCCTGCGCGCGCACGGCGTGACGGCGCCGCCACGGTCCCTTGCCCGGTCGCTGGCCCCCAAGCGCCAGGCCCGGCACCTGGGGAGCGCCGAGGCCGCCAGCGAGGTGGGATGACGCGGGGCATCCCAAGCCCCAACGGGGCGAAGTAATCCAGCCCGGGGCATCGCCCCGGGAAAGGACATCCCAGAATTTCCCCAAGCCCTGTA